>JAEUKE010000127.1 GCA_016794345.1 Myxococcales bacterium | reverse complement strand
AGGGCGAGCACGGAGCCTTCGCGCGCGAGCGCGAGGAGGTCGGCGCGGCTGCGAGGAGCATGGTCGTCGTTGCGCATGGAGCGCCGATGGTACGCCACGCGAGCGCGCGGCCGCCCCCTCGTCTCGGCGGCGCAACGTCATGCCGCGAGCCGCTCAGGCCCCGGCGAACCCGCGGGAGCGCATTCGCTTGCCCAGGAGCGCGAGCGCGGCCAGATGGTGACGCCGAATGGTGGCGTTGCTGACGCGCAGCTCGCTTGCGATTGGGTCAAACTCCCGCCCTTCGAAGTAGCGGAGCTCGAGGAGCCTGCGCTCGTACTCGGGGAGGCTCGCGATCACCTCGCGCAGCGCCGCGATGAGCTTCTGATAATGGGCAGCCTGGACCACGCGCTCCTCGTCGGCCGTGGCCATGACGGCGCTCGCGATGCCGAGCGCCATGCGCGCGGCCGCCTGATCGCTCATGTCCTGCAGGTAACCGCGTGTCGACTCGTCGGTGTCGGACCAAACGTCACCCGGGTCGCGAACATCCGACGCCTACGGCGCGACCTGGAGCTGCAGACGAGTCTGAACCTTGCCCTCGCCCCAGGTCTCCCAGAGATAGAAAACGTCCGCCTGGAGCTTGAGGGCGTGTTTCTTCCCGTAATAGGAGAGCGCGCCGCCGAGCTCCTTCTCGGGCTTGAGGCCGCCCTCCGGATCCCCGAGCACGTGCAAGCTGCCGGCGCGCGCGGAGATCTCGTACTTCTTCGCGATGAGCTGACCGACCTGGAAGAAGCCGCCGTATCCCGAGCGGGCCACGTCGGTCAGGAGCTCACCCTCGACGTCCGCCGTGTTCTGGTCGACCAGCGCGCGACGCAAGAAGAACTCCCCCGTCATCGAGAGGCCGGCGAACTTGAAGCTCGTGTCGGCGCCGACGTGGGCGTAGTCGGCCCAGGGCCCGGTTTGGAAGACGTCGCCGATCGTGCTCCTCGCGCGATCGGTCTGGTGGTTGAACGCGCCTGAAGCCGCGATCTGGAGCCGTGGCTTGTTCTGCTTGAAGTCGACCTCGTCGAGATCGTCGCCGAGCTCGCCGCCGACCGGACGGATCGCGATACGGCCCGCGTAGAGGAAGCCGAACCCACCCGAGACCCGGTTGCGCCCGTCGCCGCCGAAGACGCCGAGGTTGTAGCCGAGGACACCGTTCGCGCCGAACAGGTCCTCCGACAAGAGCTGGACGCCCACGTCGCGATCGAGGTTCAGCTCGCCGGTCACGATCGATCGATCGGCCATCTGCAGGCTGCCCGAGGAGACGACGCGCTGACGACCGAACGGCACCTTCATCTGCCCCGCGCGGATCTTCAGGTCGCGCAGCGGCGCGAAGGTCACGTACGCGTCGCGAAGAGGAACCGGCGCGACAGGATCCTGATCGAGCGGCGCGAACGCCAGCTGGATCTTCATCGTCAGCAGATCGCCCCACCCGTGTGCGTCGAGCGTGACGCGCAGCCGGCGGATCTGGAAGTCCGCCGTGGGATCCTCGTCTTCTGCCTCGGGCACGACCACCGTCGTGCGGGTCTGGGCGCGGGCCCTGACACCCATGCCGAACGAGCCGTCGACGGTCTCGACGCCGAAGCCCTCGCCGAACTCCCCCCGTAGCTTGAGCGGGATCTCGTCGTCGGCGTCAGCGGAAGCGGCGACGAACAAGAGCGACGAAGCGAGGACGACATGCGCGACTCTCATGGCGCCCCTCTATCGCGCGCGCGCGGCCGCTACCACTCTTCGATGACGCCTTCGTTTCCGTTCGGTAACGCTTCGGAATCGAATGGTGACGAGAAGGTAACGGCCGTCACCGATTCGTCACAGACCGGGCCATGCGGTGCGCGGCGGAGGTACGCTGAGCCCTCAACATGACGACGGATCCGTTCGAGCTCATCCGAGACGGCAACCTCGCAGCGTTTCGCGCGGCCGTGACGGATGCCGCCGCGACCCGCGGGCGAGACCGCCGGAATCGAACCGTGCTGACCGCGTGTGTGGAGGAGGGCCGGCTGGAGATGGCCGCGCACGCCCTGTCGGTCGGAGCCGAGGTGAACGCGCGCCCTTCACACCCCTTGCTCCAGAATCGGACTGCGCTCGAGCGAGCCATCGAGCGCCCGCGCCCACGAATGGTCCGGCTGCTGCTCGACCACGGCGCGGTGCTCCGCCCCTCCGACGCCCCGACGGAGTGGCTCGGTAAGGGCGCGCCCCCGTGCGTCGTCCGCGCGCTGTCGAGCGATGGGCCCAGGGTCGACGATCCACGCGTGGAGATCCTCGACTTGCTCGTGGAGCGGCTCGGGATCTCCCGAGCGGCATCGGGCAGTCACGCGGCGGCCACGCCCGAGACCAGCGCCACACCCGGCTCGAGCGGCGAGCCGAGGCCGAACGCGGACGGCGTGCTCGACGCGATCGAGAGCGGAGACGCCGCCGCCCTGGAGGCAGCGCTCGCCGCTGGCGCGGATGCGAACAGCGGCGACGTGACACCCCTCCATGCCGCCGTCGAAAAGGGGAACGCTGCGCTCGTCCGGATCCTGCTCGCGCATCGCGCGAACCCGAACCAATGGACCGAGGATTGGAGCTACCCAGCCGGCCCACCACACGCATCGCCGATCTCCCTCGCCGCGGAGCGAGGAGACGTGGAGATCCTTCGGCTCCTGCTCGACGCGGTGAAGAAGCCCACGCAGGCAAAGGAGAAGATGCCAGGGGTCGACCCGCTCGCCATCTCGGCGAACCCCGAGGTGGCCGAGCTGTTGCTGGCGCGAGGCGCCAAGGTCGGGGACGAGGCGGTCGCCGCGTTCCTGCGCGCGCGCTGGTTCGACACGGCGCGCGCCGCGCTCGATAAAGTGTCGAAGAAGCTGGGCAAGCCCCTCGACGGTGAGCGCTCGTCGCTCGACGAAGCGCTGGCCGCACGCGCACCCCTCGACATCATCGAGCGCCTCCTCTCGCTGGGCGCGAAGCCGACGACGAAGTTTCCGGCCGGACTCGACGCGGACCTCGCAAACCTCTTGGCCTCTCGCGGGATCATCTCGCCGGAGCCGGCGACGATCTGGGAGGTCGCGAGCCTCGAGACGAACGAAGAGATCGTCTCCTTCGTGGCTGCGCGCGGGGGTCACGAGATCGCGGCCGCGGTGCTCGCCGAGGCGGGCCGGCACGACGCCGTCGCTGCAGTAGCGGAGGTCGCTCCCCCGCCCCAGTACGACCAGGAAGCGCGCAAGATCCTCGACCTCGTCGACGACGACCTGGCGCTGCGGCTGATCGATCGCTGGAAGATCCCGCTCGCGACCGTGCGTGGCGCACGCTTCGTGACGCACGCTGTCGAGAAGGGCCGCGCCGGTCTCGTTCGCGCGCTCCTCGCTCGAGGAGCGGCGGTCATCGACCCGCCCGCGCCCGACTCGACGATCTTCTGCGCCGCTCGAACCGGCAAGCCCGACGTCCTCGCCGCGTGTCTCGAGACGCTTCGGCCCGTATTCCGACTGGCGCCGATCTGGCTCCTCTCCTGCCAGCGGGAGAAGACGCCGCCTGATGCGCGCGACGAGATGCTCGGGCGCCTGCTCGCGGCGTCTGATGAGCCAACCCGTGACGAGCTCGTCGACCTCGTGCTCGCGGCCGGACACGCAGGCGCTTCCACGGTGCTCGCACGGTGCCTCGACAAGGACCCGACCCTCCTCGCGCCCAAGCAGAACGAATACGGCGTCGTGCACAGCGCTCTCCATGGCACAGTCGTGAACGGGCACCTCGAGACCGCGAGGCTCTGCCTGGAGCGCGGCGCGGACCCGAACACATCGGGGCCGGAAGGTGCCCCGGTGCTCTTCACGGCCATCGAGAAGGGCCACCTCGATCTGGCGCGGCTGCTCGTCTCGTTTGGAGCGGACGTGACCCGCGCAGGGCCAAACGGGGAGCTACCGCTCGCGCGCGCGACGACCGACGAGAGCTGGACGCTCGCGCGGAGCCTCGGTTGCGTCGCCCTGTATCGCGAGGGGTGATCCTCGGTCCTGGGCGCGCGATCGAGGATGGTGGGCGAAGGCTCACCCGACGACGTCGGCGTGTCGTCGCGTCACCACCCGAAGACTGACGGTCTTGTTAGCATACGGACCGAGCGCGAGCTTCCACGACAGGATCCCGCTCTCGTCGGGCTGAGCGCCGTCCGTCGTCTCCTTGGCGACGACCTCGATCTTCACCTTGTCGATCTCGGAGACCGGGACCCGCTCCTTCACGGTCACGACCGTGGGTCGAGACCCCAGGTTCACGACGCGAACGCGGACGTCGTGGGTTTGCGTGTGCCAGGACCCGAGCAGGTTCGTCTCGTCTTTCAGGGGCTCGACCTCGCGAAAGACACGGATTGTCGGCTCGGGCCCCCAGCCGATGGCGACCTTCTCCCCCGGCGCGATGAACCCCACCCGCGCCCGCCCGGCGGCCCCGCCTCGCCGCACGAGATCGACGGGCCCAGCGAGGAGAGGGCGCTTGGACGAGCTCGAGAAGGTGGTCTTCGTGATGGCGGCCTGGGCGAGCTCCGCCATCACCACGAGCTCCACCTCGGCGGGCGACTGGAAGGAGGCGATCGGGACGGCGTGGGGTCGGCCGTCGCTCGGGACGTCCGCGGCCACCTCGGCGCGGAGGAGCAAGGCCTCGCCGCCGTCTTCGATGCCTGGCATCTCCTCGGTCTTCCGGATCGCCACGCCTCCGCCCCCAAGGCCGGCCTCCTCGACCTGCTGCTCCCGTGTCTGGACCACGAGCGCGCCCTTCTTCTTGGTGCTGAGGCGGTCGGTCTCGAGCTTCGGGACGGCGGCGCCCAACGAGGCTCGCTCGGTCGAGAGCGAGAGCTGGACCTTCGCCCAATCCTCCCCGGTGTTCTGCCAGACCACCGCCTCCGTCTCGACCGATACGCCGGGCGGCGCCTCGCTCAAGGTGACGCGATGGCGAGGCCGCCAGCACGCGTTGGGGACGACGTAGCTGACGTCGATGTCAGCCTCACCCGCGACGTCGGCCTCCAGATCGATCTCGAGACGCGCGCCGACCAGACCGTCCGGGCGCTCCGTCGCGCGGCGCCGCTCGATCTTCCTGGCCAGGGCCAGCTTCTCCTCCTCCAGATCCGCGGCATGCCGGGCGGCCTTCTCGGCGAGGTGTCGAGAACGTCGCACGAGCTCCTCGTAAGCGGCGCGTTTCTCGGCCGTCATCGCGCGGGCCCACGCCGCGTCCTCCGCGACCTCGTCGAGGAAAGAGACGAGGAGGCGATCCGTGTCGTACGCCTCGCGGTGGAGGCGCCGCATGCGACCTTCGTGTTCCTCGACCACCTCGCGCAGACGCCGGATCTCGGCGTCGAGCTCGTCGGTCGAGACGAAGACGGGCGTGCGCACGATCCGCACGTCGACGATCTTCGCGCCCTCGGTGGTCGACGACGCGCGGACGGACTTGTCGACGGCGACCGGCGCGACGCCCTGGACGACGAGCCGACTTCGGCCGGCCGAGACCGCTGCGCGCCCGGCCCGGGTGACCTGCGCGCGGTCCTCGAGGACGACGACCGACGCGACCGGCAACGAGAGGTCTACCGTTCGCATCAGTCCCTCCTGTTCCCACCGACGAGCTCGAGCTTCGCCGGGATGCGGATCGTGTAGCTCGCCTCCAGCTCGGCCTTCTGCGAGGGCTCGAGCCTCACCCGCCAGGCGTGGCCGCCCTTGAGCTCGGGCTCCGAGGCGGGCGGCTCCCACACCACCCAGGGCGGCTTCACGTCCGCGATCTCCACACGCACGTCCTCTTCGTTCTCCGCCGCGACGGGCACGCGCTCGCGGATCTCGATCGAGACCGGGTGCGCCTTGTGGCTCACGACGTCGATCTTGATGTGGTGCTTGAGGACGAGAGAGCCGCCCATGAGGCCGGCCGTCTGCTCGGCGTGCCAGACGTTACGCGCGATCTTGATCGCTTGATCCACGCCGAGCCCCAGGCTGACGCGCGCGTGCGGCGCGACGACCTCGACATCGGTGGCGAGCAGGTAGGAGCCGTCCGTGTAGACGTCACACGGGCCCGGCAGCAGCGGGACCTCGAGCGGGCTCGTGATCTCGGCGCGCCGGAAGACGTCGGAGGTCTCGCGCGGAACCGCGACGAACGACAGCGTGCACGGCGACTCGGCCGACAAGAGCGGGACGCTGTGGAAGTCTCCGTCCGCGGGGATGTCGACGCGAGCGCTCGCCTCGTAGACCGCGTCGAAGCCTTCGGTCGTCGAAGGCGGACGGTGTCGCTGGGGCCACGGCCGCTGGCCGATCGCCGCGCGCTGTTTGGACTCGGCCGCAGACAGGGCCACCGAGACCTTGGCGGCGAGCCGCACGTCGAGCGTGGCCGATGCCTCGAGATATACCTCGTCCCTCTTGGCGATCGTGAGGGTCCCGCTCGAACGAGCGGGGGCGGGCAGGCGCAGGCTCCCGAACGAGAGCAGCCGATCGTCGGGCTCGATCTCGACGATCGGCGGAGCTTCCTGCAACAGCGCGTCGGCGTCGCTCTGCTGCCGCAACCCTCGCGCCTTGGCGAGGGGCGCGCTGCTTCGAGCGGGCATGGGGGGCGGCGGAGCCGCGCCCATGGGCATGGCCGCGCTCATGGACATCGGCGCCGCGCGCGGGGGGGGCGCGTTCCCCGGCGCACCTCCGAATGCCGCTGCCGGCATCGCCATGGCCGGAGCCATCGCGGCGAAGGCCTCCGGGCTCTGCAGCGAGACGGGCGTGGGACCGTCGTGCGCCGGCTCGGAGAGGGCCCCGGTCTCCGCGGGCGCCGAACGCGCAGCGGGTGGGAGCGGGGCCGACGGGGGCGCGCTGCGCAGGGCGCGCCGGTAGTCCTCGAACAAAACGCCGACATCCCCCGGGGCCGGCCGCCACCCGCGCTTCGGCCGAGGCTGCGCCCGGCCGATGCGGAGGCTCGTGAGCTCCGGGAGATCGCAGGGGCGGACGAGCGGCGCGCTGGAGACGACGAGCGCGACGTCTCGCCAGTCTTCGTCCGTCGTTTGGCTGATGGACGCGCGCACGTCGAGGCGCGCCCGGCCGTTCTTCGAGTCGACGTGGAGCGCGTAGGTGGGGGCCCAGCGCGCGCCGGCCACCGCGTAGCTCAGCGCGAGCCGCAGCGGCGCAGGCTCCGCGCCGGTCGGCCGCAAGGTGAAGACGGCCGACTTCCGCAGCTCGTCGGGGCGCGGGGCGCGATCACCTCGGCGGCGCGCGAGGCGGTCGAGGAAGACGGCCAGGTCCTCCTTCGCTCGATCGAGATCGCGGGCGACGCCCGCTCGCTCGGTCGCGAGGCGGTCCATCTCGGAGACCCGGAAGTCGAGCAGCGTGAGACGAGCGGCGACGTCGACCTCGATCGGCGGCGTCGCGTCCTGCGGCTGCGGGCGGCGATAGACCGAGGTCCGCTCGACCATCGCGCGCAGGCGGTCGACGTGCAAGAGGAGGTTCTCGAGGCGCGCGACCTCGGCGGCGAGACGAGCTCGCTCGCGATCGTCGGGCTCGTCGTCCGTCACGGACGTGGCCTCGAGCGCGACGCGCAGATCGATCGCCACTGCTGACCCTTCGACGCTCAAGCGAACGGAGGCGTCATCGAGCAAGATCGGCAAGCCGATCACCCGCGAGGTGCGCGCCTCCGAGAGCGCCGGAGCTTCGATCACCCGGGTCACGATCGCGCCGTCACGATGGACGTGGACCGACTCGATCGTCGAGGAGAGGACCGCCGCCTGCATCGGCGGGAATGTTAGCGCTTGCAGGCCGCCTTCACGCGGCCCTTCGCGTCGACGAGCTCCACGAAGGGCTTTTTCCCCAACGCTTCCGCGGCCGACTGGCAGCCGTCTCCGCGCGGCAGCGCCTCGATCGCTGCCGTCACACATCTGTCCGCGAGCCGCGGCGCGTCGGGCAGGCTCTCCGAGAGCACCTCCTCCGGGAGGTCACCACCGTCGAGGGCCTTGTCGAGCTTCGAACAAGCCGTGTCGAGGTTGCCGCTCCCCGCGGCCTCTGCAGCCTCCTTCAGGAGCGCCGCGCGCGGATGAGGGGCGTCCCTCACCTCGAGCACCGCAGCCCAGATGGACACCACGAGGCCGGTCACGAAGACCACCGCGCAGCCGAAGAGCCAGGCGAAGACCGGGCCCGTTCGCGGTGCGCCCGCAGGCGCCGCCGACGCGACCAGCGGCAGCGCCTCACGCCGCGCCCGGACCACGAGCAACAAGAGGACGAACCCGAACGCGAAGCCAAACAGATTCGTCAGACCGAGGAGCGCGGATGCGCGACCGCCCGCCTCGGCCTCCGCGATCTGGTACGCGCGCAGCGCAGGCTCGATCGCGTGGTCGCTCCCCTCGATCTCGCGCGCGGTCGCGCGTGCCAGATGGCCGCCCACGCCTGCGACGACGAGCCCCGCCGCCCCGAGGCAGCTCGCGAGGATCGCGAGGCCGGCTGCGAGCGGGCGCTTGCGCGAGGTCACGAGCCGCGCCGCGCCGACGACGATCGACAGGCATGCGAAGAAGATGGCCACGAACCCGGAGAGCCCCGCACGGCGGAAGCCGAAGCTCGTCGCGAGCAGGTAGAGCGGCAACGCGAGCGCGACCAACACGAGCGCGATCGCGACGAAATGGATGAGCTTCGGTCGGAACGGCGGAGGAGGCGGCTCCGACTTCGCGGGCGGCGCGTCGAGGCGGGCGGGAGCGGGGCCGATCCGAGCTTCCATGATCAGCCTGCGAGCGGGTATCGGCGCTCGGTGCAGCCGTACGCGTTGGGCACGAGCTCGATGACCGTGTGAAGCGGCATCGGCAGGTGCGGGCAGTCCCGCGGAGGCGTGTCCATCAGGTAAGCGTAGAGGGCCCGGAGCACGCCTTGGTGGCCGATGACGAGCACCGGGCGCTCGTGTCGCTCGAGCTCGATGATGATGGGGTCGAGCCGCTGGATGACGTCCGAATAGGACTCCCCTCGCGGGTAGCGATAGTTCAACTTGTCCTGCGCGCGCGACGCGAACTCGTCCGGGAACCGGCGGCGCACCTCGGTGTAGGTCATGCCGTCGCAGACGCCGGCGTCGATCTCGTCGAGCGCGCGGAACGGGGAGCTCGCCTCGGGGAGCATGGCCGCAGTCTGGATCGTACGGCGCAGCGTGCTCGTCCAGACGCTGATCGCGTCGTGCCCGCCGCGCCGGGTCTGCATGAAGGCCGCGAGCGATCTCGCGAACGACTGGCCGCGCGGCGACAGGTCGCTGTCCCCGCCGATGCGGTCCTCCACGTTGAAGACGCTCTCGCCGTGACGCACGAGCCAGACCGTGCGCCGCTTCGTGCGCAGGTTCATCAGCAAGAAGACGACGCGCGACAGGATGTTGCCGTCGATCTTGTGGACGATGACCTTGCGCCCCTCGTCGATCACCTTCACGTAGCGACCTTCGTCGTCCTCCACCGTCTCGTAGGCGCGCTCGTAGTGCGCGATGCGCTGGAGGAAGTCGCGCACGGCGTCGTCCGGGTGGACGCCGACGTAGTCGGGGGAGTGCAGCTTCGTCTCGCGGACGTTGCGATCGATCGTCCCCGGGTCGTCGCAGATGGTCTCGACGAACACTACGTGCACGCCGCTCGCCTCGCACCGCTCGCGCAAGAGCCTCCGCCTGCTGCGGGTCGAGTTCGTCGCGTCGTAGATGCCGATCTGCCCCGACTCGGACAGAAACCCGAGCATGTCGTCGAGCGCGAGCTCCGCCATGCGGAGCCGAGCCGCCGCTCCTTCCGGGTTGCTGGGGTCGAAGAAGTCGTGGCTCTTGTGGTGTCCGACGTGCTCGCGCCGGTACATGCCCACGTTGAAGACACGCGTCTCGTGACCGCGCCAGCGCAGGTAGCGAGCGAGCTTCCGCGCCATGTAGGACTTGCCCCGCGCGGGGAGCCCCACCATGACGAGCGCGATCTTCTGGGTCGTGGGTGCGATCGGCACAGCCGGAGGCGAAAGCTATCCCAACTCAGGCGGGCTGGCTCTTCGGCTCGCCCAAGGCCCGGTTCGAGAGCCTCGACCACTTGGCCTTCTTGACCTCGGTGCGCTCGTCCTCGAAGCCGTGAGCGAGACCTTCCACGTCCACCACACGGCTGATGAAGGCCGGGACCGGCGTGCTGTCGGCCGACGCCCCGACCCGTGCCTCGGGCGGCGGCGCGTCGAGCAGGGCGAACGCCTGCGCACCCAGCTCCTCGAGGCGATCGGTGAGCTCCTCCCTGCCTTCGCGGTCTGACCGATCGCAAACGGACGAGAGGAACACCCAGAGCCGCAGCTCGCGGGCCACCGCGCGAGCGACCGCGCGCAGGCGCTCGTCGAGCGTTCCGGTCATGTGCGCGGCGGCGTCCAGCTCCTCCGCCACGGCCGACGCCACTTCCTCGCAGACGGCGACGGGAGCGCCGACGAACTCGAGATGCGGTGCCTCCGCCTGGCATCCGATCATGGGCACGCTTCGCCTTACCATTTCGAGTCGCGTGTCGATAGAGCGGCTCGCGCTTCTTTCGCTCCCCTCATCGCAGTATGACCACTTCGGGTCATGACGGAGCCTCTCCCTTTCGCCGCCCGCCTCATCCTCGCGTGGATCGTCTTCTTCCGTGTGCTCTTCGACGGCGTCTTTGCTCGCCGCGTGGACCAGCTGAAGAGTGGCGCGCTCGACGCCGGCCTCTTGCCCTCGGGAGAGGAAGACGCTGGTCAAAAACCGCCACCTCGTGACGAGCCTGCGCCATCCGAACGGGCGTCCGCTCCACCGCGCGAGGAGTCGCTCGTCCGGCAAGAAGGTGCCCTCCTGCTCCTCTCGGTGCTCCAGCGCGAAGGACGCCTCGTCGACTTCGTTCGCCAGGACATCGCCACGTTCGACGACGCCGACGTGGGGACGGCGGCCCGCGTCGTCCACGAGGGCTGCCGCAAGGCGCTCGACACGGTCCTCCAGCTCGCACCCGTCCGCGCGGACGCGGAGGGGGCGAAGGTCACGGTCGAGGCGGACGAAACCGGCGCAGCGGTCAAGCTGACGGGTGACGTCCGGGGCGCGGCGCCGTTCTCCGGGACGTTGCGGCACAAAGGTTGGAAGGCGACGCAGGTGAGCCTGCCGTCACCCACGAAGGGTCACGACATGACGATCGTTTGCCCGGCCGAGGTCGAGCTGTGAGCGGAGAACGACAGACAATCGGGATCGATCTCGGGACGACGCACTCGGCGATCGCGCGCGCGACGGCGGACGAGGCCCACCCGGGCACGCCCGCCCCGCCCGAGGTGGTGGCCATCCCCCAGCTGGTCGGCAAATCCACGCTCGAGAGCCGCACGCTTTTACCTTCGTTTCTGTACTTCGCGCACGAGAGCGAGGGCCCCTGCCCGCTCCCGTGGGACGACGAGCGGACGTTCTCCGTGGGCGAGTACGCGCGATCGCGCGGAGTAGAGGCGCCCTCGCGCCTTGTCGCGTCGGCCAAGAGCTGGCTCTGCCACCCCGGCGTCGACAGGCGCTCGGCCCTCATGCCGCAGAACGCGCCGGAGGACGTCGAGGCAATCTCCCCGGTGGAGGCGTCGTACCGCTACCTGGATCACCTGGCGGAGGCGTTCCGGCACGCGCGCGGAGAAGACCTCGCCGAGCAGGAGATCGTGCTCACCGTCCCGGCTTCCTTCGACGCCTCCGCGCGCGACCTGACGGTGGAGGCCGCGCTCGCTGCCGGGCTCGAGCAGCTCACGCTGCTCGAGGAGCCGCAGGCCGCGCTCTACGCGTGGATCGGCGCGAAGGGCAAAGCCTTCCGCGATGAGCTCGCGGTCGGAGACGTGCTCCTCGTCGTCGACGTCGGCGGCGGCACGACGGACTTCTCCGCCATCGCGGTCGGAGAGGAGAGCGGCACCTTCACACTCGAGCGCGTCGCGGTCGGCGATCACATCCTGCTCGGCGGCGACAACATGGATCTCGCCCTCGCGCACCTCGCGCGGAAGAAGCTGGAGGACGCGGGCAAGACCATCGATCGCATGCAGATGGTCGCGCTCACGTACGCGTCGCGCGCGGCGAAGGAACGGCTCCTCTTCGATCCTTCGCTGGACAAGGCGCCCATCGCGCTTCCGTCCCGCGGCTCCCAGCTCCTCGGCGGCGCGCTCCGGACGGAGGTCACCCAGGAAGAGGTGAGCCGCTTCTTGATCGACGGCTTCTTCCCCGAGGTGCCGGCCGGGGCGCGACCCGCGCAGCGCGCTCGCGGCGCCTTGACCCAGCTCGGCCTCCCCTACGCGCAGGACCCGGGCGTCACCAGGCACCTCGCCGCGTTCCTCGGCAAACAAGCGGGGGCGCTCGGCGGCTCGGGCTCGATGCTCCACCCCACGGCCGTCCTCTTCAACGGCGGCGTCATGAAGAGCGAGCGACTGCGTGCGCGGATCATGACCGTTCTGTCGAGCTGGCTGGCCGCGGAGGGCAAGCCGCCGCCGCGGGTGCTCGAGGGAGCGGATCTCGACCACGCCGTCGCGGTCGGCGCGGCCTGGTACGGGCAGGTCCGCCGCGGGAAGGGCCTGCGCATCCGCGGCGGGACGGTGCGGAGCTACTACGTGGGGATCGAGAGCGCGATGCCCGCCGTCCCGGGGCTGGAGCCGCCGCTCTCCGCGCTCTGCGTCGCGCCCTTCGGCATGGAGGAGGGCTCGCGAGCCGAGCTGCCCGACGCCGAGCTCGGGCTCGTGGTGGGCGAGCCGGTGACGTTCAAGTTCTTCGGCTCCACCGTGCGGCGCGAGGACGCTGCCGGAACCACGCTCGACCACTGGAGAGAGGGCGAGCTCGAGGAGCTGCCGCCGATCGAAGCCTCGCTGCCAGCCGAGGGTCGCGCGCTCGGCGACGTCGTCCCCGTGAAGCTCGAAGCCAGCGTGACCGAGGTCGGAACGCTGCTCCTCGAGGCCGTGCCGACCACCCCCCTCAAGAAGGACGAGCGCTGGAAGATCGAGCTCAGCGTCCGTGGCGACGGTGCCCCGCAGCCATGACGGTATCGTCATGATAGCGCCCGCTCCTCCTCGACCCACCTCGCCTCGCGAGGGAAGCGCACGCTTCGTCGTCGGGATCGATCTCGGCACGTCGAACACGGTGGTCGCCTTCGCGAGCGAGGGCGACGCTCGACCGAGCATCTTCCCGGTCGAGCAACGCGTCACCGCGACCACCCGCGAGCGCCGGGCTCTGCTACCGTCTTGCGCCTTCGCGGCGATCGAGGGGGAGCTCGTCCCGGAGCCCGCGCTCGACGAATCGGACGCGTGGGTCCTCGGGGAGATGGCCCGGCGACGGGGCGCGGAGGTCCCAGGCCGCCTCGTCGCGAGCTCGAAGAGCTGGCTCTGTCACCCGCGCGTCGACAAGGAGGCGCCCATCTTGCCCTGGGGCGCGGACGAACAGAGCCCCAAGCTCTCGCCCGTCGAAGCGGCGACCCGAATTCTCCGGCGCATTCGGCTCGCCTGGGACGCCGAGCACCCCCGGGCGCTGCTCGCGCATCAGGACGTGGTGCTCACGGTGCCCGCCTCGTTCGACGTCTTCGCTCGAGAGCTCACCCTGCGCGCCGCGCACGAGGCGGGGATCGGCGTCCGCCTCCTCGAGGAGCCTCAGGCAGCGTTCTACGCGGCGATGCAGAACGGCGCGCTGCGCGCGCTGGCGGAGCGGGAGAACGACGCGCTCTGCCACGTGCTCGTGTGCGACGTCGGCGGCGGCACGACGGACCTCTCGCTCCTGCAGGTCACGAACGCGGCAGCGGACCCGCGCGTCAAGCGCGTGGCCGTCGGGCCGCACCTCCTGCTCGGCGGCGACAACATGGATCTCGCGCTCGCGCACGCGCTCGAGCCTCGCCTCGTCGCCCCGCCGGAGCGGCTCGATCCGAAGCGCTTCGCCCAGCTCGTGGTCGCCTGCCGCGACGCGAAGGAGAAGCTCCTCGGCCCCTATGGTCCGGAGGAAGCGCGCATCGCGGTGGCCGGGTCCGGCTCGGCGCTCGTGGGCTCGACGCTCCGCGCGACGTTGACCCGAGCCGAGGCGAGGACCGTCGTGGTGGATGGGTTTCTGCCCTTCGTCGAGGCGCACGAGCGGTCGGCGCGCGCGCGCGCCGGCCTCGTGTCGCTGGGCCTGCCGTACGAACGAGACGTCGCGCTCACGCGGCACGTCGTGACCTTCCTCGCAAAGCACCTGCCGCCTGGCACGAAGCTCGCCGGCGTCCTCCTGAACGGGGGCGTCTTCCGATCGGCGATGATCGCGGAGCGGCTCTGCGACGTCCTCGGGCGCGTGACCGGGGAAGCGCCGCTGCTCCTCGAGGGCATCGACCCCGACCTCGCGGTCGCCCAGGGTGCGGCGACCTTCGGGCTCGCGTTGCGCGGCCTCGGGACGCGCATCGAAGGGGGCGCGCCCAAGAGCTTCTTCGTGGGCCTCGGGGGCGAGGCGGACGTGGTCCGCGCGGTGTGTGTCGTCCCCAAGGGGGCGCCGGAGGGTGACCTGTGTCGCGCGCGCGGCCGTACGTTCAAGCTCGTCGTCGGCAGACCGGCGCGGTTCGACCTCTACACCTCGGACGAGGTCGGCGCCGTCGAGCCCGGCGATATCGTGGTGATCGACACCGAGCGGTTCTCGCGCATGCCGCCGATGACGACGACGGTCGCGGCGAGCTCGACGGCGGAGGTGTCCGTCGAGCTCGAGGCCGAGCTGACGCCGGTCGGAACGCTGGAGATCGCCTGCGCGGAGATCCAAGACGCCGGCGCGTCCGGCGTCTCACCCGCGCGCTACCGGCTCGCGTTCGATCTTCGCTCCTCGTCCGCGGAGGACGCGCCCGCGTCGCGGACGCCGAGCCGACGGCCTGCGCGCGCCGTGGACGACGCGCTGGATCGGATCAGCGACGTCTACAAGAAGGGCACCTCCTCGGAGGCGCGGGACGCGAAGAACCTCCTCCGAGAGCTCGAGCGCATCCTCGGCGAGCGGGACGAGTGGACGGCGGATGTGGCGCGCGCGCTCGCCGATCGCCTGCTCACACACGCCAAGGGGCGACGCCGAACCCTCGATCACGAGCGCGTCTGGCTCCAGCTCACGGGCTTCTGCTTGCGGCCGGGCTTCGGCGTGCCCGGCGACGAAACACGGGTCGCGCAGGTCGCGCCGCTGTTCGCCGAGCGCATCGCCTTCCCGAAAGAAGCGCGCACCTGGCAGCAGTTCTTCATTTGCCTGCGACGCGTCGCCGCTGGTCTGGACGAGCAGACGCAGCTCACGATCCGCGACGACCTCGATCCGTTCGTCGCGCCGCCCGAGGCCAAGCTCAAGAAACGCGGCATCAAGCCGGAGTCGTCCGAGCCCGAGCTCTTCGATCTCCTCTCGCAGCTCGAGCGAGTCCCCGCCTCCAGAAGGGCGGAGCTCGGCGCCTGGATCCTCGAGCGGACCTGGACGAAGCGCGACCCTCGCCTGTGGGCCGCGATCGGGCGCCTCGGCGCGCGCGTCCCGAGCTACGCGAGCGCGCACCACGCCGTGTCGCCCCGAGTCGCCAGCGAGTGGGCCGATCACCTCCTCCGCGAGAAGTGGGCCGACCTGCCGACCGCGCCGCGCGCAGCGGCCGATCTCGCGCGCTACACCGGAGATCGTGCACGCGACCTCGCCGACACGCTCCGCAAGGACGTGGCGCGCCGCCTCGAGCGCGAGGGCGCCGACGCCGAGCTCGTTCGTGTGGTGATCGAGGTCGTGCCGCTCGCGCCGAAGGAACGGGCCGCGTTCCTGGGCGAGCGGCTCCCCGCGGGCCTCAGCCTCGACGGCTGAGTCTGCCTGCACGCCGGTACGCTGAAGGGCGCGGGGCTGCTCGCGCTGGGGTCGACGGCGGCGAGCACCGCCAGGATCACGCCGCTCGGCGGCGTTGCTTGACTTCCCTTCTTTCGGCACACCGTCAAGGGATCGTGACCGGCACGGTCGCGCGTACGGTGTCGTCCTCCCCGATGACGAAGGCCCACGCCGGACCGGCCGGCAGCGTACCTCGGGAGAGGCTGAAGGTTATCTCGGTGTCCGTCCACGACTCCACGATCTGGATCTCGCGGTGCTGCGTCGCCGCATACTCCGCCGCGTCGCCGACCTCGACGCGAGCCCAGCTGGTGTCGAAGTAGACGTCGTCGAGATAGACGTTCGCCCCCGGGTTCTCGTAGGGCCAGCCGTCGACACCATCGGTCGCCCAGTAGTGCCCGATGCGGACCTGGTTCATCGGGGCAGCCCCGGCGCGGAGCGCGACGCCGGTCGCGCCGGCCGCGGAGTCGTCGACGCGCACCCGAATCGTACCATTCTGCTGTCCGTCGTCATTGAGCCGCAGCCACGCCTGGATATGGAACCAACCAGTCGTGGGGTAGCCGCCGAACCACTCGGTGATCCCATTGCCCATCGAGTTTTCGAAGTAGGCGATGGCAGCGGAGTTCCCGTTGAGGGTCGTCGTTCCGGCCTGCAGCGTATCGCTATCCCCATAGAGGCGGAACGGCTTCCAGTTCCGAGAGAAGCCCTCGGGTGACGCGTCGAGCGGCTCGACGTAGGTCCAGTAGTCGAGGTATGCGACGGTGAAGTCGAGGTTCTGCGCGAGCGACACGTTGTAGTTGGCGGAGTCGAACGCGTTCTTGCACGACCTGGCGCCGGCACGAACGACCTCGTCCGAGTAGACGGGCACCGAGCTCCCCGCCCCGGCCTGCCAGGCCCCGACCGTCGCAGGTTGATTCTCCGTCGCCGCCCCGACGGCCCCGCCCTCGAAGTCGTCGAAGACGACAGGCCCCGGAGTCGCCTTCACGCCGAACCCGGTTCCGGTGATCGTAATGATCTCACCGCCGCCGCTCCCGGAGCTGGAGCTCGACTGTCCCGACGTCGTCGAGTTGGAGCCGGAGGTCGTCGCACCGGGGCCACCCGTCGATGAGGTCGAGGAGGGCTCGTCGCCGCCGGATCCACCTTCGCCGTCGGAGTCGGCGCCATTGCAAGAGACCACGGCGAGCGCCACGAGCACGAGAGAGAGAGGCTTCCGCATGATCATCGTCCTTTCAATCCGCGAGGCAACCGATGGGGGCCGTGCTCACGACGACATGGTCGTAGAAGACGCCCTCGACGCTGTGCTCGTCGTGGTGAAACAGGCTGAGCCAGAGGATGTTGATCTTGAGCTCCGCGACCGAGCGCATCCAGAGCCCCTCCCAAGGGCCGTACGGGACGCCGTCGACCGAGAGGTTCAGCGCACCGCTCGCGCCCGCCGCGCTCGGCGTCGGCGCGCCGCCGTCGAGCATGAGCTCGACGCAGTACCACTGGCCCGCCTGGAGCGTGGGGGGCATCGTCGTCTCCTGATGCGCCGGGTTCGTGCAGTAGGTCTGACCGTCGTCCACCATACAGGGGAAGTGGTCGCCCCAGCAGGAGCCCTGCGGGTCGGTGCAGTCCATGTACATGCCCGGGTAGTACGAATAGATGAAGGGGACGTGGAGCGACGAATCGTAGTCGACCCAACCCGTGTACCAGTCGTCGCCGCTGGGCTGATTGCCCGACTGGCCCAGCAGATCGCGCGAGCCCGCGAACAGGCCTCCTCCGTGGTTGGGCGCGTCGAAGTCGAAGCCCGGCTCGTATCGGATGTACCAGCGCGCGTAGAGCCGGTCGTGATCCGAAGGCAACACCTTCACGAGATCGCTCCCCCCTCGCCCCGGATCGACCCGCAGCCGCATGACGTGATTGCCGGTGTTGCCGAAGGGGCCGCTGTCTTCCAGGAGGAGATTGTTCTGGTCGGGATTGCCGTCGTAGTCGTCCCAGATGTCCTTGTTGCCTTCCTCGAACCCGCTGCAGAAGATCCACTCGGGCTCGGGGCTCTCGCACTCGTCGACGGGGAGCGGCGCGCCGCCTCCCGTGCCCGCGCCCGTGCCCGTGCTGCCGCTCGCCGAGCTCGTCGTCCCGCCGCTCGAGGTCGTGGTCTTGCTCATGCTCGCGCCCGAGCTGGGCGCCGCGGCGCCGGAGCCCGCGGTCTCGTTACCCCCGCCCCCCGGTCCGGTGCCATCCGCCGCGTCGGTGCAGCCCCCGACGGAAGCCGAGAAGGCCAGGATCAAGATGATCCCGCCTGATCCAATCCTCCCCGCCAGGCTGGGATCATCGTGATCCTCATGAGGTAGCGCGCGCAACTTTCGGCTCATGGAGCGCGCACCTCGCAAGCACCGTACCGCGCCGTTGCGCGTCCACATGATGGGTCGAACACGTCGTCACCAGCGGACGGCGATCGTGTCGAGGCGGACCTCGGTCGCGTCGAGGAAGTCACCCGCGATCTGCAGCTCATCGAACCCGGCCTGGACGTCAGCGAACGACAGCGGTGGCCCACCTTCCTCGGTCAGCCCGCTGAGCGGGAGCTGGATCTTCTGGTAGACGGCAGGGCTCGTCTGCGCGCGGACGGGGAGCCTGCGCGTGCCCCACCAGCGGATCGTGCCAGGTCCGTCGTGGTCGTGGTCGCCGAAGATCACCTCGGTGTAGAAGTTCGGCGTCGGGGCGGCGAGCGCGATGCGGATCTCGAGGAAGGCTTGCCCGCCCGCGAACGCGCTCTGGGGGACGGCGCCCAGATCGATCGACTGCACGAGCCGGAGCGCGTCCCACGTCGCCGGATCGGCGTCTGCGTCGAGACATGCTCCAGCGAGGCACTGGAGACATGCGCCACCGTCGAACCCGCAGCCCGGAACGAGCGCGAGGGGCGCGCCCCACGTCTCGGCCTCGAGCTGCTCGTCGAAGAGGACAACCTGTCCGATGGGGGCAAGCTTCGTTGTGGTCTGCACGACGTCGGTCGAGAAGCGGCAGCCCTTCACGTCCGTCACCACGAGCTTGGCGAAGTAGGCTCGGTTCGGCTCCAATTCATCGGTGATGGTGGAGACCACGGGCACCGCGCCGCCCTCACGGGGCGCAATGTAGAAGCCGAGCTCGGGGTTCCTGGTGCGGCCGACGATCTCGGCCGAGCCTGCCTCGGCGCGCACGTCCTCTTCGGTCTCGCCGAGGACGACCTCGTATTGAAAGAAATCCTCCTGCGCGCCGAGGTTGGTCCAGTCCCAGCGAATGGTCTCGGGGGTGGACCAGGTAGGTCGGAAGTCCGCCGCGGGGACCAGACAGGCCGTCTGCCCCGCGCCGCCGGTGCCGCCGTCTACCGACTCGACGCAGACTCCCTCGACACACGCGTAGCCCGTGTCGGGGCAAGGGCAGGGCTTGCCGGCGGCCGAGCTCTGTGGATCGACGAGGCAAGCCAAGAGCGCGGGCGCGATCAAGAAGGAGACGGCGTGCCGCATGCGAGGCCCGGAGAGGGTACCACGCCGAGCCGTCCCGCTCCGCGTCCACGCTCCTGTATCCTGCGGATCGTGCCCGCCGAGCGCGCCCGGCCGACCATCGGAAGATACGAGGTCATCGGAGACCTCGCGTGCGGCGGCATGGCCGAGATCCTCCTCGGGCGCCTCGTCGGGCCGAGCGGCTTCGAGCGTCTCGTCGTCATCAAGCGGATCTTCAAGCACCTCGCCAAAGATCCGGAGTTCGTCGCGATGTTCCTGGACGAGGCGCGGACAGTGGCCCGGATCAACCACCCGAACGTCGTGCAGGTCTACGAGCTCGGGAAAGACGGCGACGATCTCTTCCTGACGATGGAGTACCTCGAGGGCGAGAGCGTCAGCGGGCTGCTCCGTCGACTCTGGGCAAACGGCCGCACCCTGCCCCCCTTGCTCGCGGCTCACCTCGTCGCCGAAGCGTGCAAAGGGCTTCAGGTCGCCCACGATCTCGTGGATGAGGACGGCGTTTCCCTCGATCTCGTGCACCGGGACGTGTCACCGCAGAACCTGTTCGTGACCTACGACGGCGCGGTGAAGGTCCTCGACTTCGGCATCGCGAAGCTCGCGAACCGCGACACGAAGACAGAGCCCGGTCAGATCAAGGGCAAGTTCGCATACATGTCGCCCGAGCAATGCGCGGGCAAGAACCTCGATCGCCGCTCCGATGTCTTCAGCCTCGGCATCGTGTTCTACGAGATGCTCACCGGATGCCGATTGTTCGCGCGCGATGGCGATCTGGCCACGCTCCGCGCGCTCTGCGAGGACCCGATCGTGCCTCCCTCTCGGCTCGTCGAGACGATCCCCGCGCCGCTCGACTCGGCCTGCATGACCGCCCTGTCGCGACGGCGCGAGGAGCGATTCGCCTCGTGCTCCGAGATGCGCCGAGACCTCCTCGCCGCGCTGCGCACGAGCGGCCTGGCCGACGATCCAGAGGCCTCGCTCGCCGCCCTGATGAAGGAGCTCTATTCGGATCGAATCGAGGAGAAGCGCGAGATGATTCGTCTGGCTCGGCTCGGCGCGGACATCCCGAGCCCACCGCCCGCCGAGATCGACGCGGGCGTCGAGCTGCCGCGCGTCGCCGACAAGACAGCCGCGACCGCGGCGGCGACCGTGTCGGAGCTCGTCTCGCCAGCGACCCGCCCGAAGAGCCACGCGCCGTGGCGCGCCGCCGCGCTGCCGATCGGCGTTGCCCTTTCGCTCGGCGCGATGGCGACGCTCTGGTACGCGACGCGCGGCCAAGATTCCGGGTTGACCGCCCCGGCTTCGCCCACGGCGTCTGTCGAACGAGGCACGACCGCGACCGTGCCAGCGACGACGGCGTCGGCCCCGGCGCCTGGCGAGATCACCCTCGACGTCACCGCCTCGCCGCCCGGCACCGTGACCGTCGACGGCACCGTATACGGGGAGACCCCCGTCCACCTGAGGCTCCCACGCTCCGACGAGCGGCGTACGCTCCGGGTGGCGAAGGCCGGCTTCGAGACGTACGAGCAGCCCATCGTGCTCGATGCGGACCAACGCCACGTCGTCACGCTGAGCCCGGGACGGAGCGGCGCGCCCGCGCGCCCGCCGCCGATGGGCCCGGCGCGCGCGCCTAGCACCGCAGCCCCACCCGCGCCCCCGCCCACGGCGCGCCCTGAAATACTCTGACAGATTTGTCAGAATCGCAGGAGGAGCGAGACCGACGCGGGCCCGAACGCCACCTGGGCCGCGGTCGCGCCCGAAGGGCGCTCCGCCAGATCGATGATGCCCCAGACCGCGCCCGCGACAGCGACCGCGCCGCCGACGCCGAACAGCACGTTCGAGACGAGCGCCAGGTCCTTCGAGCGCTCGGCGGCCTCGACCGTCTCACGGCCCGACGTCGACGCATCATTGGCGACCCGTTCCTCTTGCACGGCGAGAACGGCGGCGGCGATACCAGCGGTGAGGGTCGCCCCACCGATCCCGGCGACGATCCAGGGCGCGGCCACGCGACCGGCGCCAGGAGGCTCCTGCTGCGCTTCGACTTCGGTCGGCCTCGCGGCGAGGCTCGTCAGCAGCCTGACCTGGGCTTCGAGGGCCGCGATCCGAGGCTCGACGGTGCCGCGTGTTGGCGTATCGGGCTCGGCCTCGAGGAACTGTCGATAGTGGGAGACGGCAGCTCGTAGGTTCTCGGCCGCGAGACGGAGCGCTACGGGCTCGACCTGCTCCGGCTCGACCTGCCCGAGCTGCGCCGATCCGATCGCCTCGAAGCAGCGGCCGATGTTGTGGAGCGAGATCGGATCGGGGTTCGCGGCGTGGGCCCTCCGGTAGAGGACGATGGCTTCTTCGAATCGGCCCGACTTGTAGGCCGCGGCTGCCTGGCTCGCGAGCGCCAAGCCCGCCTCGCGCTCGGGCCTGGTGCTCTCCGGCTCGGCATCGGCGGCCCGCGGCGCCGCGCCAGCCAGCGCGACGAGCACCACGGCCGACCCGAACCGAGCCCAGCGCGATGGCGGCGTGGTCCTTCTGGTAGACTCCGCAACCGGTGACATCAGGCAATCCTTGGGATCGAGACGACCTCTCGACCGTCGTCGGACAGCGGTACCAGCCTGCTGAAGAGAGCGCCCAGGCCTACACGGTAGCGGCCCTCGAAGGCCCCGATCAAGGACGGACCTGGCTCCTCGATCCGAGCTCGCCCAACGCCATCTTCATCGGGCAGAGCGTGGCCTGCGCGATCCGTCTCCAGGATCGGAAGGTGTCGCGGCGCCACGCCGCGCTCGAGGTCGCGGGCTCGCGGCTCCGCGTCCGAGACCTCGACTCGGCGAACGGGACGGTGGTGGACGGCGTAGCCGTGGTCGACGCCTACCTCCGACCCGGTAGCGTGGCGCGCGTCGGCGACACCACGCTGCGCTTCGACCGGAGCGCCGAGCCCGCGCCGCCCGCGCCGTCGGCTGCCGACCGCTTCGGGAAGGTGCTCGGCGCGAGCCTCGAGATGCGCCGCGTCTATCCGCTCGCCGAGCGGCTCGCGCGCACCGATGTGCCGATCGTGATCGAAGGCGAGACCGGTACGGGGAAGGAGGTGCTCGCCGAGTCGATCCACGAGGCGAGCGCACGGGCGCAGGGACCCTACGTGGTGTTCGACTGCACGACGGTTGCGGCGTCGCTCGTCGAGTCCGAGCTCTTCGGCCACGAACGTGGTGCCTTCACGGGGGCGGTCGCGACACGCCGGGGCGTGTTCGAGCAGGCCCACGGAGGGACTCTTTTCATCGACGAGATCGGCGACTTGCCGCTGCCGCTCCAGGCGAAGCTCCTGCGGGCGATCGAGCGCGCGGAGGTGCGCCGGGTCGGCGGGGAGAAGTCGTTCATCGTGAACGTCCGGATCGTCGCGGCCACCAGACGGGACCTTGATCGTGAGGTGCAAGAGGGCCGCTTTCGAGACGACCTCTTCCATCGCCTTGCGGTCGGCCGGATCGAGCTGCCGCCGCTGAGGCGTCGGCGCGGTGACGTCGCGCTCCTTGCGCGTGAGCTCTGGCGAGCGCTCGGCGGCGGCAAGGGCCCGCCCAACGAGCTCCTGGCGCGGTGGGAGGAGGAGGCCTGGCCAGGGAACGTCCGCGAGCTTCGCAACGCCGTCGCGAGGCAAATCGCCCTCGCGGGCGTCGTCGCGACTCCCGCAGCGGAGGAGGACCCGCCGAGCGCGAGCGAGTCCGCGCTCGTCTCGGAGATCCTCGCCCTGGACCTCCCGCTGCCGCTCGCGCGAATGCGCGTCGTCGCTGCGTTCGAGAAGCTCTACATCGCGCGCATCCTGGCGCAGCACGGGGGGAATGCCGCGGAGGCTGCGAAGGCCTCCGGCATCGCGCTGCGCTACTTCAACGTCCTGCGGTCAGGCGCGCGGCGACGCTGACTCGCGCTGGCGACGCGCGAAACACCGTACGCCAACGACCGGCATCGCTCGGCTTCAGAGCGAGCGGCCCCATCGGCTCCGTCGCGGACGTGCTCGGGGCGCCGCTCCGGCTGGGCAGTGGCTGCGGGTGGGTCTACACCTCGCCCGCATGAAGGCAACGGTTCTGTTCCTGCTCGCTCTGAGCTCGACGGGTTGCGTGACGACGGCGTGGAGCTCGACGCCGTCGCCGCGGGAAGGATGGGTTTACGTGGCGGGCAGCCGCAACGCCGATCCGGTGGTGTGGCTGTGCCCGGCCGACGGCTCGAAGGAGTGCGAGGTCGTGAAAGTGGAGGTGGACGAATGAGCCCGCGCTCGCTCATCAAGCTCTCTGTTCTCGGGCTCTTGGTCGCGAGCACCGGCTGCCAGGCGACGTACACAAGCATCCGCCGCGACGAGGACCAGACCTACTACGTCACGCGGATCAAGCAGAGCCCGTTCGCCGCGTGGGGCACGCTCTTCCGCTGCACCCCGAACAAAGACGGCACGCAACTGCGCTGCGGGACGATCGCCGAGCCGTAGCCCGGCCTGGGCGCCCCGCCCACCGGGCTGACCTCGATGGCTGGGCCAGCGATGCGCAAGAAGGCTGGAGTTTCGGCGAGACGGGGTATCCTGGGCTCGTGAGCAGGGAGGACCGCCTGGCGCGGCTCGAGGCGCTCCTCGCGCGAGTCAAAGCCAACGCCGCGCTGCGCGGCGAGAGGCCGCGATCCCACCTGAGCATCCCGCCGGAGGCCCTTCCACACGAAGAGGGCGGCGCGCCGCCGCTGCCCATCTTCGTCTCGGCGCTTCGGCCGCCGCCCCCCGCGGACGAGTCGACGCTCGAAGCCCTCTCGCAGCGGGCGCTCGCGTTGACGACGTCGGACGCGCTCGTTGTCGACGCCGCGCCGCCGTCGCCCGAAGAGGAGCGTTGGCCCGAGAGCGTCCGGCCCTCGATGTCCGAGGCGCGCAGCGCGCCGGAGCCGATCGTCGACGAGCCCTCGCCCAGCTTCCTCGAGCGCGCCGTCCGCGATGCCGCGGCGGAGGAGCTGTCCTCCCCTCTCTTTCGTGTGGCCGCCGAGGATCTGCGCGATCACGAGCGAAGGCCGCTCTCGGAGATCCCCCCGCCCGAAGCGAGCTCGACTCCGCCAGAGATCACGCCCAAGCTCGACGCTGCGCCGGCTCCCTCGGCCGCCGAGCCGCTCACGCGCGAGCCCTGGTTCGTGGAAGACGAGCCCGCCCCCGCTCACCCCGTCCCCGTCGCGGTCGAGCGCGATGGCCGCGGATGGTTGCTCTGGGCGGGCGCGGCAGCAGGGGCGACGCTGGTCGTGGGAGCGTCCCTGCTCTTTCGATCGGCTCCGATGCCCGCCTCGCCTGTGGCTGGAGCAGCAACGAACCGGCCGGTCGCGACGGACCAGGCGCCGCGGCCTGGCCCCGCGCCTGCCGCGGAATCGGTGGCGAAACCTCCCGCCACGCCGGATCTCGCGAGCTCATCCCCGCTCGCGAGCTCGCCCCCGCTCACGAGCGCGCCGAGCGCGCTCCCGGCCGCGATCCCCGACCCTCCCGAGACGGGAGGCCTCGCGCGAGACCGCGGCCTGCTCTGGGTCGAGACGAAGACCCCGCGCGAGGTCTTCGTCCAGGGCAACGCCGCCGGCGCGAGCGGCCGGTGGCTGAACGTTCCCTGCGGCCTGCGCAACGTGCGGACCGCGCAGCCCGGTCCTCCGCCAGCGGGCTCCTCGTTCCCGATCTGGATGAGCGACGGCCACTCCGTGCTCGTCCCCTGTCGGTCGTTCACGCGCGTGACGTTGCCGACAGATCCGTGATCACATCCCGCACATCGGGTCGTTGGAGTTCTTGCACGCGTCGAGCGCCGGGTCGCCCTTCGTGCCCGTGCCGGTCCCCGTGCTCGTACCCGTCCCCGGTCTGCCTGTCGGCGGCTTCGGCTGAGCTTCCTCCTTCAGCTTCGCGAGCTTCGCGTCGAGCTCGGCGCGCTCTTTCTCGGTGACCGCCTTGTCGCGCTGAGCCGTGAGGTCCTCGACCTGCTTCCTGCGCTCGGCGGCGGCGCGTTCGGCTTCGTCGCGCTCGGCCTGCAGCGCGCGCGCCTTCGCCTCGGCCGCAGCTCGCTCGCGCTCCGCCTCGGGCACGACGAGCCCGAAGTAGAAGCCGAGCCCTCCGCCCGCGAGCACGAACGCACCGAGGGCGACGGCCACGAGCGCGCGGCGCAACCGCACCTTGTCCTTGTCGCCCCGCAGCGCCTGGATGTCGCGCTCGTGCTTGTGAGCGAGCTCGAGCTGCGCGAGCCGCGCCTTCTCTTCCGCCTCGAGGCGCGCACGCTCGATCGCGGCCTGCTGGATGGCAGCGAGCCGCGCCGCTTCCTCCCGCTCGCGCGCCGCTTCGAGCTGGCGGCGTTCCTCTTCCGCACGGATGCGAGCCTCTTCCGCGGCGCGGAGGCGCAGCTCGGCCTCCATCTTGGCGCGCCGGTCCGCCGCCCTGGCCTCTTCCTCCCGCTGTTTTTCGGTCTGGATCCGCTCCTCCTCGAGGCTCATCAGCTCACGGAGCGAAAACAAAACCGAGCTCTGCTTCTCCTGGTCCCGCTCTGCCATGGACCTTCTGACTTCCGAGCAGCCCGAAGGTTTGACCGTGAGAGCAGAAAACTCTCCCGGTGCTTCATTTTGGTAGCCAAATGTAGGAATCTCCGCCTTCCAAGCCTCTCCCCCTCCACGAAGTGGAGGGAGCCGGGGGGAGGAAATGGCGGGGATCAGCTGGAAGCGAGGAACGCGCCCCCAGTCCGGCTCGTCGCTACTTGTCCTTCTTCTTGCGCGGCTTCATCGTCGGCAGCGTCGCGAGCTCCGGCGCTTCCTCGAGGTATTCGATCTTCTCGACCGTGAGGATGCCGTACTTCGGGTTCGCCTGGATGCCGGCGGACGAGCGGGCGAACGTGGTGCTGTAGGAGCCGGTGACCTTGACCTTGGCGCCCACCGCCGGGAGCGGGTTCGGGAGCGCGATGCCCCAGACGGGGTCCTCGATCTTGACCTCCTTCTCCTTCTCCAGCGTCGTCGTCTTCTCCATCTCTTCGATGGCGTCGTAGATGCGAGCGTAGTTCGAGGACCAGCCCATCACGGGGATGATGGCCGTCTTCTCGTCCTTGGAGTCGGCGATGTAGAACGTCGGAACCGGCGCTTCGCAGTCGACCGGGTCGCCCTTGCCGCCCTTGTGCACGGCGCAGGCGGGCGTGCAGTCTTCCTTCTTGGCGGCCTTGTCGTCCTTGCAGGGGACGAGGTTGGTCTTCACGATGTAGCCGACCAAGCTGAGCTGCTTGCCCATCACCTCGGGGCGATGAACGACGCTCCGCATGTCGTGGACGACGCCGGCGATCGTGTAGGCATCGCCCTCTTTCTTCTTGAGCTGCGGGAGCGTCGGAGGCGGCGGGATGTTCGCCTTCACCGTGGACGCGCTCTTCGGCGTGTACTTCGGCTCTTCCGGGCCGCAACCGAGCACCGGTACAAGGACGCCACAGAGCACACCGAAACCGGCGCGCGAGCGAAGGAGGGCGGAGAGGATCATGGGGAGCTGTCGCTTTCGTCCGAGGGGGGCGCGGCCAGGAAGAGCTATCAAGGGCGGAGGTTTTCGTAAAGATCCTGGAAAGCAGGTAGGCTGATCGGCCGCAGACCGCCTATGCCCTCCGAAACGCTCCTTCACGCGCCGTTCGAGGTGTCTCGCATCCTGACGATGGTCCTGGCCGGCGGCGAGGGCCGACGCTTGGGCCCGCTCACGGGGGACCGGGCGAAGCCAGCGGTCCCCTTCGGCGGACGGTATCGGATCATCGACATCGTTCTGTCGAACATGGTCAATAGCGGGCTTACCCGCATCAAGGTCCTCACGCAGTACAAAAGCGCTTCGCTGGAAGAGCACATCGCGCGTTCGTGGCGGCTCTCGCCGATGCTCGACAGCTACATCGAGACCATCCCCGCCCAGCAGCGGACCGGCCTCTCCTGGTTCAAGGGCTCGGCGGACGCCGTGTACCAGACGATGCACGTCATCGAGGACGAGAACCCGGAGCAGGTCTGCATCTTCGGCGGCGACCACGTCTACAAGATGGACGTGCGGCAGATGTTGCTCGAGCACCTCCACCAGGACGCGGATCTCACGGTCGCGGCGATCCCGGTCACCAAGGAGGAGGCTCGCTCCTTCGGCGTCATCGAGGTCGACGCGGACGGCCGCATCATCGCGTTCCACGAGAAGGTGAAGGACCCGCCCGAGATCCCCGGCCGCCCGGGCCTCTGCCTCGCCTCGATGGGCAACTACATCTTCCGGACGCGCACCCTGCTCGACAGCCTGCACGCGGACGCCGCGGACGAGTCCAGCGCGCACGACTTCGGTCGCAACATCGTGCCGATGATGGTCTCCCAGGGGAAGAAGTGCTTCGTCTACGACTTCAAGACGAACCGCGTCCCCGGCGAAGATCCCGAAGGCGCCACCGCGGCCTACTGGCGCGACATCGGGACGGTGGACGCCTACTTCGAGGCGCAGATGGACCTCGTCAGCGTGAAGCCGGCGTTCAACCTCTACAACCAGCGCTGGCCGATCCGCACGGGCACGAACCACGATCCGCCCGCCAAGTTCGTCTTCCGCGACGAAGCGAACGCGCGCGTCGGCGTCGCGACGGAGAGCTTGGTGTCGCTCGGCTGCATCATCTCCGGCGGTCGCATCAACCGATCGGTCCTGTCCGGTCGGTGCCGCATCAACTCGTTCAGCTCGGTCGACGAGTGTGTTCTCTTCGAGAACGTGGTCATCGGCCGTCACGCCCGCATCCGGCGCGCGATCATCGACAAAGACGTCGAGCTGCCGTCCGGGACCGAGATCGGTTACGACCTCGAGGCCGACAAGAAGCGCTGGTACGTGAGCGAGGGCGGCATCGTCGTGATCCCGAAGCGCGCGAAGGTACCCGAGAGCGGATCCATCCCGCCGCCCATCGACGACGACTGACCGATGCGGGCTCGCGTCTGCGCCCCGCGTCCGCGCACGCTGAGCCGCGCCGTCGCCGCGACGATGATCGCGATGTTGCTCTTCGCAGCCTTCGCTCCGGTGAGCGACATGGTCAGGGTGGTCGTCGCGGCGGCCGGGATGCTCGCCGGCGGCATCGCCATGACGCGCCGCCAGGGGCGCGCCTTCCGCGCCGCGGAGGTCGTGTGTCGGCCTGGTGAAATCGAGCTTCGATTCGAGGGCGGACCTCCGGCAGTCGTGAAGGCGCGGTCGCTCCGCGGCGCGACGACCGCGCGGACCAAGCAGGGCATCCTCCTCACGCTCGCGACCTCGGTCGGCACGACGCCGCCGATCACCCTCGAGCTGGAGAGCGAGGAAGACGTCGGCGAGGTGCGGCGCGCCCTCGGTATCGGGCACGGCGGCTTCGGGACGGTGAGCTGGTACGGAAAGGCGTCGGGAAACGCACGAGCCGGGCGGAACGGCTGGAAGATCCTGGCGCTGCTCGGCGCGCTCGGGCTCGCCACGGCGCCGCTCGCCTCGCCCGTCTTCTTCGGCATCCTGGCCGGGATCGGTCTGCCGCTGGCGCTCCTCCTCCTCGTCGTGGGCGCCATCCCCGGCGCGGCCCACCCCACCGTGGTGATGGCCCCGGACGGCCTGCGGATCCGGACGTTCGGTGGAAACCTCGCGTTCTTTCCGTACGCGGCGATCCGCGGGGTGACCGAGCAAGCGGGCACGCTCTGGTTCGCCGTCCCGCCGCCACACGGAGCCATCGGCGCACCGGCGACGGAGCCGATCGCCGACGGAGGGCTCTCGCAGGACGAGCGCAAGATCCTCATCGCCCAGATCGAGGCGGCGAGCCAGCGCGCGCTGGGCCGCGGCCCTTCCAAGGAGGACATACGCGGGCGGCTCGAGTCGCTCCGCCGGCGCGGGGAGCCCCTCGTGGCCTGGCTCTCGCGGCTCGACACGGTGGGGCGGGCGCTCGCGTCGAGCGCCGGCTACCGCGGCCTGGACGTCGATCACGAGGCCCTCTGGTCGGTTCTCGAAGACCCCGAGGCCGAGGTCGAGCTCCGGGTGGCGGCCGCGCGCGTCCTGCGCCACACCGGAGAGGCGACGATCTCGGCGCGGGTCGAGGCGGCCCTCGCCGCGACACACGGCGAGCTGGAGACCCGGCGCCTGCGTGTGGCGATTCGCGACGATCTCGACTCGGCCGGAGAGGACCTCGCGCTGCTGGAGGCAGAGCTGGCGCTCGAGGAGCGCCACCCGGCCTTCGCGGCCGCCGCCCGACGGCAAGGCCACCGCTGACGCTTCGAACGATGTATCGTGCGCGCCCGTGGCGCGGACCGTCATCGTCGGAGACCTCCACGGCTGCCGGAGAGAGCTCGAAGATCTCCTGAGCTACGTCGGCTTCAATGAAGATGACAGGCTCGTCAGTGTAGGCGACCTCGTGGTGCGGGGCCCCGACCCGCGCGGCGTGCTCAAGCTGATGCGCTCGCTCGGCGCTCGGGCCGTCCGCGGAAATCACGAGGACCGCCTGCTCCGCTGGAAGGAGAGCCGCGGCACCGATCAGGAGCTCGTGATCGGCAAGCTCACGAGGAAGACGGCGGAGGTGCTGCGCCCCCGCGACTGGAGGTTCCTGGAGAGCCTCCCCCTCTGGATCGATCTGCCGGAGCACGGCCTGCGCATCGTCCACGCCGGGCTGGTCCCCGGCACGCCGATCGAAGAGCAGAACCCCCGGACGCTGCTCTACGTCCGAACGCTCGGCCACCGCGGGGAGCCCATCGAGATCCGCGGCAAGAGCTGGGCGCACTGGTACGAGGGCCCGCCGCACGTCGTCTTCGGGCACAACGCCCTGCCGGCCCCGGAGATCGCCCCCTTCGCGACGGGCATCGACACCGGCGTGGTCTACGGCGGCCGCCTGACCGCGATGGTGCTGCGCGACGGCGAGTCGCCTCCGCCCCCGAGCGACCGCCGCTCCGTCCTCGTCAGCGTGCCGGCCCACCGCATGTATTGCCAGATCGGCGTGAGGCCGCGGACCCCCATCCCGTAGCCGCTGCCAATCGGGCCGCCGCCAATCGGTCCGGCCGAGCTTGCGCTGTAGCAATCCTCGACGCCCCTGTACTACCCTCCCGGTCATGCGCTTCCGGCTCTTCGCAGCCCTGACGGTGGCGTCGCTTTCGCTGGCGACGGTCACGGCCGTGACCGATGCCGAGGCGCGGCCCCGGCGCTCCGGCAAGCAGACACGGATCGCCCAGACCGGAGGCGGGGCGAGCAAGAGCACGAACGTCCAGAGCCTCGTCCTCAAGGCCCGGGAGATGTTCGACGACCAGCGCTACGAGGAGTCGATCCAGACCCTCAGCGGCGCGCTCGTCCGCCCTGGCAGCAAGCCGGCGGAGCGCATCGAGATCTACAAGCTGCTCGCCTTCAACTACATCACGCTCGCGAAGAGCGACGAGGCGGACAGCGCCGCGCGCGCGATCTTCGTCCTCGACGAGGCCTTCGAGCTGCCAAAGAGCGAGTCGCCCCGCTTCCGCGAGTTCTTCGAGAAATCGAAGAAGGCCTGGGTGGACGAAGGCAAGCCTGGCGTGGAGCAGACCGGCGGTCCGGTCGCCACGACGGACAAGCCCATCTCGATCAAACACGCGCCGCCGGCGGCCCAGGTCGCGCCCGGCTCCGTCGTGAAGCTCGAGGGGAGCATCGACGACCCCGAGGTGCGCGTGACGAAGGTCGAGCTCTATTTCCGGAGCGGCGCCAAAGGGAAGTTCTCCCAGAAGACCCTCGCGTTCGCCATGGGCGCGTTCCGCGGCGAGATCCCGGCGGCTTCGGTCGTCCCGCCGCTCCTCGAGTATTACGTCCAGGCGGTCGACAAGGGCGGTCTGCCGGTCGCCTCGCGCGGGGACTCCGAGGCCCCCCTCCGCATCGCGGTGCCCGAAGAGACCTCGCTCATGTGGTACGAGCACCCCGGCTTCTGGGTTCCGGTCGGGCTCGCGGTCACCGCCGGCGTCGTGCTCGGCGCAGTCTTCGGCACCATGAGCAGCGGGGAAGCGCAACAGTCCACGATCCGCGTGAGCGTCCGAGAATGACCAGCGAAACCCCGCGCTTTCCCACCGTGCACGTCGAGGTCACCGAAGATCAAGCCGACCTCGTCTCCGGCCTGCTCTTCGAGCTCGGCGCGAGCGGCGTCGAGGAGCGAGATCAGTCGACCTTCAGCAAGGGCCCGAGCGGAGGGCGCGTGCTCCTCATCGCCAGCTTCGAGGACCGCGCGGCGGCCGACGCCGCCATCGCGGGCCTCCGCGAGGCGGACGGCGCGCTCGAAGGACACATCGAGGAGATCGTCGGCGACGCCTGGCGCGACGAGTGGAAGAAGTACTACGAGCCCTTCTCGCTCACGCCGAGCATCCTCGTGACGCCGCCCTGGCGCGAGGCGCCCGCCTCCTCCGCGCGTGTCCTGGTGCTGGAGCCGGGGCGAGCGTTCGGCACCGGCCTTCACGCCACGACGTCGCTGGTCGCGAACATCCTCGACGAGAACAAAGACGCGCTCGCGGGCAAGCGTGTGCTCGACGCCGGCTGCGGCAGCGGCATCCTCTCGTTCGTCGCGCTGATGCTCGGCGCGGATCGCGCCACGCTCTTCGACATCGATCCCGAGGTCGTGCACATCGTCGAGGAGAACGCGGAGGCCAACGATCTGGCCGCGCGGGTCGACGTCTTCGCCGGCACGATCACGCGCGTGCGTGACCGGTTCCCCTGGGTGCTCGCGAACATCGAAGCAAACGTGCTCGACGTCCTCGCGGACGATCTGCTCCGGGTGCTCGCGCCGTCGGGCAACCTCGTGCTCTCGGGGATCCTGGCCACCGAGGAGGAGCGAATGAAGGCGCGCTTCTCGGGCTTCGCGGCCCACGGCGTCCAGCTCGAGCTCGCGGGCGAGAAGCAGATGAGCTCGGGCGGCGAGCGCGCGTTCGACAAGGACGGCTGGGTCGCCCTCCACTATCGCGCGCGTCCGCAGGCGTGAGCGAGCTGCGCGTGCCGGCCTCGGGCCTCGCGCGGGGCCCGCTCGCGCTGAGCCGGGAAGCGGGCAGGTACGTCACGCAGGTCCGGCGACTCGGCGCGGGCGCGCGCTTCGTCGTCTTCGACCCCGAGGCGCGGCTCGAGGCGGACGCCGTGCTCGAGCGGACGGGCGCGGAGGTTGTCGTCCAGCTCGACGAGCCTCGGCCCGCGAAGCTCGTGCCCCGGCGGGAGGCCGTCATCGTGCAGTGCGTGAGCAAGGCGGACAAGCTCGACCAGGTCGTGCGCGACGCGACCGAGCTCGGCGCGACGGCGATCTGGCCGGCGCTGTCGGAGCGGAGCGTTGCCAAGCGAACGACCGAGAGCGCGCACCTGCGGCTCTGCCGCATCGCCGTCGAAGCCGCCCGCCAGTGTGGGCGAGGCGATGTGCCTCGGGTCGGCTCGCCGCGACCGCTCCGAGAGGTCCTCGCAGAGGCGCCGGTCGGGGTACGGCTCGTGCTCGATCCGATGGCCGCCACGCCGCTCGCACACGCTCTCCGCCGGCCCGGCGCCGCGGCGTTCACGTTCCTCGTGGGCCCCGAAGGCGGGCTCTCCCGGGCGGAGATAGAGGAGGCCGGCCGGCTCGGCTTCGAGCCCGTCCGCTTCGGCCCCTTCACCCTCCGCACGGAGACCGTCGCTGCCGCCGTGTTGGGCGCCCTGACGGCCCTTGCCGAGGACCTTACGTAGCTCGAGCTTGTGATAGCCTCGCCCGCGGTACCCATGAGCACCGGCCCAGGGGGTAGCGCACCCGAACCCGAAGAGGCGAAGGGGACCGCGACAGTCGCGGTCTCCCTGCCGGGGTCTGGTCAGGCCAACTCGGTGCCAGGGGGGGAGCTGGCGCGAATCGGCAGGTATCGCGTCCTCGACGAGATCGCCTCGGGCGGCATGGCGACGGTGCACCTGGGGTACGCCGAAGACGCCCCGCCCGGGAAGTTCGTCGCCATCAAGAAGATGCACGCGCACTACGCGCGCGATCCGGACTTCGCCTCGATGTTCCTCGACGAGGCGATGGTGTGCAAATACATCCGCCACGAGAACGTCGTCGTCACGCTCGACGTCGTGAAAGAAGGCGACGAGCTCCTCCTCGTCCTGGAGCTCGTCGACGGCGAGAGCCTGTCGAAGGTCATCAAGCCGCTGCACGCGCGCAAGGGGCGAGTCCCGCGAGCCATCGTCTCCGCCATCGTGGTCGACATGCTGCGCGGCTTACACGCGGCGCACGAGGCGAAGAACGAGGCAGGCGAGCCGCTGCTCATCGTGCACCGCGACGTCTCACCTCATAACGTCGTTGTCAGCACTGAAGGCCGCGCGCGTGTCCTCGACTTCGGCGTCGCCAAGGCGCGGGGGCGCGTCCAGCAGACCCAGAAAGGTCAGCTGAAGGGCAAGCTCGCGTACATGTCGCCCGAGCAGGCCCGCGGCAAGGCGGTCGACCGGCGCAGCGACGTGTTCGCCGCCGGCATCGTCCTGTGGGAGCTCCTCGTCGGCCAGCGTCTCTACGATCACGACAACGAAGCCGCGCTCCTCGTCGCGCTCATCTCGGAGAACCCCGTAGCCCCGAGCACGAAGGACGCTTCCCTCGCGGATCTCGACGCGCTCGTCCTGAAGGCGCTCGCGATCCAGCCCGACGATCGCTACGCCACCGCGCTCGACATGGCGGACGCCGTGGCCGCGACGATCCCGCCCGCTTCGCGGACGGAGGTCGCGACCTGGATCAAGAACGAAGCCCGGAGCTCGCTCGCGCGCCGCCAGGCGCTGATGACGCGCGCCCAGGCTCGTATCGCACGGGCCGCCGCGCGCGGCGGGCTCTCCTCCGCCCCGCCTCCGCCCAGGTCGGGGGCGGACGCCGAGGAGCTGCCGTGGGACATCCCCACCACGACGACCGACGACATCAAATCTCCGAAGCCGAGCGTGAGCACGCCGCTGCCGCGCCCCGCGGCGCCTGCGGCGCGCCCGCTCCACCTCGCCGCGCCGATCCCCAAGGTGGAGGCGCCGGTGGTGTCACGCGACTCCGACGCCGACGAGCCCGAGGCGACGTTGCCGCTCTACACGCCGCCCGCCGAGTACCTCGAGAAATGGAAGCGGGAAGCCGAGAGCAAGGCCGCTCCACCGGCGACGACCCCGCCGCCGGCCCCCGCGCCGGCCGTCGCGCTCCCGTTCGGGCCGCAGCTGCCCCCCGCGAGCACCGCCGCACCGACATCGTCGAGCCCCCACGTCGTGCCCGCCGCGTTCGCCGCCCAAGCCCCGAGCGTCATCACGCCGCGCGGCGTACCGGGCTCGATGCTCGAGACGATGCGCATCAGCGAGCCGCCCGAGGCGCGAGCCGAGGCGGTGCCCTCGCAGGTGACGTCGGTCACGCTGACCACGACCGACATGCCGCCGCCGTTGCCGCCCGAGCAAGTGCGTCGGCTCACCCTGATCGGCTCGATCACGGCCGCCGTCGCGGCCATGGTGGCCATCGCGGTGCTCGTGATCGCCACGAAGAAACCCTGGAGCCCGAAGCCGGCCGAGACGGCCGGTCGTGGGCTCGGGCTCGTGCAGCTCCAGGCAGCACGAGCAGGCACGGCGGCCGAACAAGCCGCGAGGGCGGCGGTGGAGCCGCCTCCCGCAGAGGCGGTCCCGGCCTCGGCCGCGTCGAGCGCCGCGCCTGCCGCGTCGAGCGCCGCGCCTGCCGCTTCGAGCGCCGCGCCTCCCCCGCCCCGGCCACCGCAACAGAAGGCTGCGCCATCACAGACGAGCTGGCCGCCGAAGTCGACCGGTGCCGCGCCGGGCAAGGCGGCGTCGACCTCGACGAGCAAACCTCGTCGCTGACGGTATCGTCAGCTCAAGCGGGGCCGAGCGCCTCGCGTCCGTGAGGACGCTCGAGATCGAGGATCGGCCCGTTGGGGACGATCCGGGTCGGGTTCAGGCTCGGGTGGCTCCGGTAGTAATGGTCTTTGATGTGGTCGAAGTCCGCGTAGCGCGAGAACGCGGGCCGCTGGTAGAGGTCGCGCAAATAGGAACCGAGGCTCGCGTAGTCGGCGATACGCCGCAGGTTGCATTTGAAGTGCCCGACGTACACCGGGTCGAAGCGCAGCAAGGTGGTGAAGAGGGTGACGTCGGCGAGCGTCAGCCGATCGCCGACGAGGTAACGACGACCGGCCAGGTGGGCGTCGAGCGCGTCGAGCCGCGCGAAGAGCTGGGTCACCGCCTCGTCGTAGGCCTCCTGGCTGCGCGCGAAGCCGGCTCGGTAGACGCCGTTGTTCACCGAGTCGTAGTTGGCGTCGATCATCGCGTCGATCTCGGCGCGAAGGCCCTCCGGGTAGAGGTCGGACGCGCCTTGCTCCTTCGGGAAGACGGACGCGAGCATGACAATGATGTCACGAGACTCGTTGTTGACGATCGTGCGCTCCTTCTTGTCCCACAGGACCGGCACCGTCACCTTCCCGGTAAACCGCGGCTCGGCGAGGAGGTAGATGTCGCGGAGGTACGCTGCCTGGTTCACGTCGTCGAGGACGGCGCCTCGCCTATGCCGGAACGCCCAGCCCTGGTCGTCCATGAAGGAGTCGGCGATGGATACGCCGATCTTCTCCTCGAGCCGGGCCAGGTGCCGCACGATGAGCGTGCGGTGGGCCCACGGGCAGGCGAGCGACACGTACAGGTGGTAGCGCCCGGGCTCGGGCGCGAAGCGGCCCGCGGGCTCGATTCGGTGGCGGAACGTCGCTGGCCGCCGAACGAAGCGACCGCCCTCTTCGTCTTTCGCGCCTTGATGAACCGGCGTGATCTCCCACCGACCTTCGATCAACATGCCCATACCGAGTCAGGTACCACGCGGTGTCGCGAGCCGCACTTTCGGCGGTGTAGGCTGGAGGGATGCGGCCTGGCACTTCTGGCGTTGCGGTTGCGCTCCTCGGCCTCGTCGGTGTCCTGAGCTGCGGGGACGTCGAGGACGCCGGAGACGTGACGCCGCTCTGACGCTTCTGTGGCGTTCGAGCCGTGAGCCTCGCGGTCGATCGCGGCGCGTTCGACTGCCACGAAGCAGGTGGCGGCGCTGGCACGCCGATCGCATCGACCCCGCTCATGCGAGCCGGAAGCGCGTCATCGATCGTCGTCCTCGCCGCCTCGTCGCTCGCCGCTTGCGGCGAAGAGGAGGACGCGACGACGGTCGACACCGAGCGGGCGCCCGACCGAAAGCCAGGCCCCCCGGAGGTCGGGCCCGATCGAGCGCCCGAGCGCGGCCCCTGCGCGCCGCATCGAGTCGAGCTGCACGAAGGTTTCGTCATCTCCATCCCCGTGGAGTGCGTCGAGGAGTGGATCGACCGCGGCGACCCGCCGCCGAGCGAGATGGACGACATGCTGAACGGCGTGAATCCGTCCGAAGGGTACGTCTGGGAGGCGTGAGCGCAGGCCAGCCGGCGCTCCGGAGCCGCAGCTAACCTTGCGGAACGATCTCCTCGTCCGAGAATTTCGGTAGGCTCAGGTCGTTTGAACGACGTTGGTTCCACCGAGCTGCGCGTGGAGGCGCTCGCGACGCTCGTCATCGAAGCTCCATGATGCGCGTCTTCGTCGTGACAAGCGACGCGACCGCCGCGCGGGAGCTCGACCAGCTGCTCGACCAGCTCGGCTACGAGATCTGCGGTCACGCGACGGAGCGCGAACGAACGCGCCCCGGTATCGAGGCGGCTCGGCCGGACCTCGTTCTCTTCCACCCCGGCGAGCATAAGCTCGCGTCGGGCCTCGAGATCGCGAGCGAGGTCCAGTCGACCCTCGACGTGCCTTTTGTCTTCGTGGGCGTCGATCCGCCTCCCGAGGCGGCCGGCTCGCACACCTACGTGTCTCGGCCGATCGACCCGCGAGTCCTGGCGGCGAACATCGCGCGTGCGCTCGATCGCAGGACACGCGAGCGTGAGAACGAGGCGGCGCTCCGGTTCCTCTCGATGGATCTGCTCGAGCGGCGCGGCGCGGCCTTCTTCGAGGAGGTAGCGCTTCGGTTGCCCTCGTTCGTCGGGGCCGACATCGGCTTCGTCGGCGTGCTCAGGCCGGGCGAGCCGCAGCGCATCCGCACGCTTGGGTTCGTCATCGACGGCGCCGCGCAACCCTCGTACGAATACGGTATCCCGGGCACGCCCTGCGAGGGCGTCACACGAGGTGCCGCGGTGGCGATCGCCGGAGGTGTCCAGCGCCGGTTCCCCGACGACGCGATGCTGGCCAAGCTGGATCTCGAGTCCTACGTCGGAGCGCCGCTCTTCGACCCGCGCGGCGGGGTCGTCGGCCACCTCGGCGTCATGGGCCGCAAGCGCATCGCCGACCTCGACCGGGTCAAGTCGATGGTGAGGCTCTTCGCCTTGCGCACCGCAGCGGAGATGGAGCGACAGCGTGGCGAGGCGCGTTTCTCGGCGGTGTTCGAGCAGGCACCCGACGCGCTGCTGCTCGTCGACGAGACCGGCCGGATCGTGCGCGCGAACCACATGGCGGTCGACACCTTCGGGTACAGCCAGGCCGAGCTCGAGCAGCTCGCCGTCGACGCGCTGGTGCCCGAGGGCGAGCGCAGCGGTCACGCCGACAAGCGCAGAAGCTTCCACGCGCACCCCAAGCCGCGACAGATGGGCGCGACGCGCGCGACGTTCTTCGCGGCGAAAAAGGGCGGAGAGTTCGTGCCGGTCGAGATCAGCCTCAGCCCGCTCGACTCCGAGGATGGACGTGTCGTGGTCGCCGCCGTTCGAGACGTGAGCGAGCGGCTGCGTGAGCAGGAGCAGCGGGCGCGCCTCGAGAGCGAGCTGCGCCAGGCTCAGAAGATGGAGTCGCTCGGCGCCCTCGCCGGCGGGATCGCACACGACTTCAACAACCTCCTGTCCGCCGTCATGGGGAACGTCGAGCTCGCTCGGAGCGACGCGCCGGGCAGCGCCCAGCTCGCGGCGCGCCTCGAACAGATCACGACGGCCTGCAACCGCGCGAGCGAGCTCGTCAGGCAGATCCTCGCCTTCGGACGGAAGCAGCCCAAGACGCGCGCGGTGGCGAGGATCGAGCCCGTCATCGAGGAGGCGGTGCGCCTGCTCCGGGCCACGCTCCCGGCGAAGATGCGGGTGACGGCCCGCGTCGCCGTCGAGTGTCCGACGATCCGCGTGGACGTGAACCAGATCCACCAGGTCCTGATGAACCTCGGCACCAACGCGTGGCATGCCCTCGACGGCAAGCGCGGCACCATCGCGTTCACCGCCGCGCCGGAGACGATCACCGAAGCGCCGCCAGGAACGACGCTAGCCCGGGGTCGTTATCTTCGCGTCGACGTCAGCGACGACGGCGCCGGGATGGACGCGGCCACCAAGGAGCGCGTCTTCGAGCCTTTTTTCACCACCAAAGAGCTCGGCAAGGGCACGGGCCTCGGGCTCGCTGTCGTCCACGGGATCGTCGCGGACCACGACGGCGCGATCCGCGTCGAGAGCGAGCTCGGCATCGGGACGACGTTCACGGTGTACCTTCCCGAGCACGCAGGCGCGGTCACCGAGGTGGAGCAGCCACATGCCTCTCCGACCCGCGGCTTCGGGCGCGTCCTCTTGGTCGATGACGAGGCGCTCGTGGCGCGCACGACGAAGCAGATCCTGGAGCGGCTCGGCTACCAGGTGGAGCTTCACCTGCGTCCCGTCGACGCGGTGCGCTCCTTGAGGGAGAGCCCCGATCGGTTCGATGTCATCCTGACCGACCAGAGCATGCCGGAGATGGATGGGCTCGAGGTCGCTCAGGCCGCGGCCGCAACGCGCCCCGATCTGCCCGTCATCCTCGCGTCGGGGAACCGCACGTTGTCCGAGGAAGACCGAGCCGCAGCGCACGTGGCCGTCACGCTCGACAAGCCCTTCACGGCGGCTCAGCTCGCGGACGCGGTCACGCGCGCGCTGCGAAGGGCATAGTCAGCGCGCTTTGCCGGTCTTCCCGCCGCCGCCAGCCGGCGCCGGTGGCGGCGTGAGACCCCCGCCGGCCATCGCCGCGCTCTGGAGCGCCCCCGCCCCGACCGCGATGGCGGGCAGCTGCGCGGCCGGCAGATCGACGAGCAGGTGGAGCGCCCCGTCGCTGCTGCCCACGCTGATCGTGAGCGGCGGCAGGGCGCGCTTCTCGACGGGCAAGCCCAACGCAGCCGCCAGATCGGTCGGCGCGACGGCAGAGACGAGGAGCGCGTCTTTCAGGGAGGACTTCTTGGCGCGGTCCATCACCGGCGAGGCGTCGAGCCCTCCGGCGAGCTTCCCCGAGAGGTACGCCTCGAGGACCGTCTTGGCGGAGGGGCCGTACGCGACGAGCGCCTCGGTCCCGCTGACCGCCGAGTGCGTCTCGCCGAACCAGGACATCACGGCCGCGGCTCCGGGCGGCGCGCCCTGCGCGAGCTCGGTCTTCATGATGTCGACCTCGACGTCGCCGACTTTGTAAGCCGCCTTCTTGTAGGTCATCTTCATGCCGAGCTTCTTCAGCTGCTCGGACTGCGGGCCCCCGATCACCTTCTCGGCGGCGGCGCGCTGCGCGCTCCGGACCTTCTCCGCGTCCGTCACCCCCGAGAGCGCGAACGCGACAGGTTTGTCATCGAGCTGGAACACCGCCATCGCGAACTCGCCCGTCATGGCGTCCCAGCTCTGCTCCCAGATGGCCATCGCGCCCTCGAGCCCGCCGCCGCCAGGGAGCGAGGACGCCCACTCGAAGTACTTCTTGGCGAGCGGGCGCGCCTCCGCCGGAACGATCGCCGTCGCGAAGACCAGGCTCTCCTTCGGCAGCTTGGCGGCGAGCTTCGAGGTCTCCTTCGCCGACAACAGGGCGAGCCCCGCGCGCCAGGTCGACAGAGCGGTCGGCTTCGCGCCGATGTCGAGCGAGAGCCCGTCGTCGGTGGGCTTGAGCGCGAAGGTGACGTTGTCGAGCTCCTTCAGCGCGGACTGCGCGAACGAGAACATCTGCTTGGTGCTGGCGGCTTGCTCGGCGGGGCCGAAGGCCTCGGCCTGCGCGGCGAGCGCGTCGAGATCCTTGCCGTACAGCGCGCCGACGTGTTGCATCGGAACGACGAAGGTGGCCGCGCCGCCCGCCGACGCGCCCGCGAGCTCGCGCAGGAAGGGCTCGTTCTTCTCGAGCAGCTCCTTGTCCTTGCTGATCATCGCCACCTCGCCGTCGACGCGCGCGAAGTTGGATCCCCAGCCGACGAGCCCGCCGCCGGCGTCGGGCTTCTTGTCGCCCTTGGCGCCTTCGAGCAGCTTGTCCTTCGAGCCGACACGGACGACGAGGACGAGCGGATCGGTCGCGTGTTTCTTGGGATCGAACACGGCGAGAGAGAGGGGCTTGCCGAGATCGAAGGTCTGCTCGGAGACGTCGTAGCGCTCCGCGAGCGCGGACGCGGCCTCCTTGCCGAGCGGCTCGCCTCCGGGCTGGACGGCCGCGATGGCCTTGGTCAACGAATCGAGGACCGCGACCGGGGAGTCGACGCCGGCGATCGCGACGACCTCGTCGGGCATCGTCACGTCGACGAGGGCCTTCTTCGTGGCCGGCGCCTCGGGCTTGGGCGACGACGAGAGGGCGCTCGGCGCCGCAGACGCGGGCTGCTCGGCGACGGGCTTCTCGTCCTTGCAGGACGCACCGAAGAGGGAGAGCGCCAACGCGGCGGCGGGAACGAGGCTCCGAATGTTTCGCATCGGGGCGCCACATACTCCGAAGAGACGCTCCCGGCGAGCCGCCCGCCGCTCCGCGACCTCGCGGAGCGATTGCCAAACTGTCAAAGCCGGCCTCCCCCGCGCCGCGCCAGCCGCCACCTTGTCGAGCCCCCTCCAGGCGCCTCGGTGAAACGCGGGCGTTCTGCGAGGCATCGGTCTTGCTCAGGCCCCCTCTCGTGTCCTATCTCCGCACCATCGGGGAGTCGTTCCGCAGCAAGGGGCTCTTGTTCCAGACCGCGGTCGTGACCCTCTCGCTCCTCGTCGGTTTCAGCGTCGTCGTGGGGGTCCTCTCGTTTGCCGTCGTCTCGGCCACCCGAGCGGTTTTCCACAGCCCGGCCGAAGAGCACGCTGCGGCCGAAGAAACGCTTGCTCCCGACGTGAAGCCCGGGCAAGCCGCTCCGGCCACCTCCTCGTCGCCGGGAGGCCGGAAGGTCGCTCGCAACTCGAGCCCCCCGGCCAAACGTCCGGGTGAGACGCGGCCCTCTCGAGGAGAACCGACGGAATGACAAAGCGAAGACTGGTCGCCGCCTGCGCGCTGGCGCTGGGGCTCTGGCCGATCACTGCGTCGGCGCAGGTGACCCCGCGCGGAAAACCGGTCATCCGGACGCCCAACACGCCCGCGGCCCCCAAAGGTCCGGCCGGCGCTCCGACTCCTGCCAAGCCCGCCGACCCCGGGGCCCCCGCACCGGCCGACCCGAAGCAGGGCACCCCGGCGCCGGGCCAGGCGCCCGCCCCCGGCGCGCCCGGCGCCCCCGGCGGAGCTCCCGCGAAGGACCCCAAAGACCCGATGTCGCAGCTCCCGCAGACTGCGAAGGAGATCGAGTTTCGCCCCAAGCCCGGCGACTACCTCGTCTCGTTCAGCCTCGAGGACGCCGACCTGCCCGACCTCGTGAAGGCGATCAGCCAGACGACCGGCAAGCGCTTCATCTACGGCTCCAAGCTCCGCTCGATCAAGGCCACCGTCTACTCGCCCGAGAAGGTCACAGCGGCCGAGGCTTACAGCGCCTTTCTCTCCATCCTCGAGTCGAACGGGATGACGGTCATCCCACACGGCAGCTTCCTGAAGATCGTCGACACGCAGGACGCGGTGAAGCAGCCCGCGCCCGTGTACGGCACCGCCGCGCCCGTCCCGGCGGAGGATCGATTCGTCACGCGCATGTACCGCCTGACGAACGTGGACGCGACCGAGGTCGCGCAGATCCTCAACACGAACTTCAAATCCAAAGACGGCAACATCACGACCTACGCGCCGGGAAACCTGCTCATCATCACGGACACCGGGTCGAACATCCGCCGCATGCTCCGCATCGTGGAGGAGCTCGACGTCGGCTCGGCCGGCGATCAGATCTGGGTGCAGCCGGTCTACAACTCGTCCGCGGCCGACGCGGCGGCCAAGCTGAACGAGATCCTCGCGGGGCGCGGGGGCGCCGGCGGCAAGGCCGGCGGCGCGGCGGGCGGCGCGGCGGGCAACGTCATCGCCGACGAGCGGACGAACTCGCTCATCATCACCGCCACGAAGGGCGACTACGACAAGATCCTCGAGCTCGTGAAGCGCGTCGTCGACGCGCCGATGGTCGAGGGGGACAACCAGATCCATGTCCTGCCGCTGCAGCACTCGAAGTGCGCCGATCTCCAGAGCTCGCTCAGCCAGATCCTGGGCGGCGGCGGCGCGCGGCCCGCGGGAGGCGCGGCGCGGGCGGGCGCGGCGCGCCCGGGAGGCGCGGCCGCCGGCGCCGCGGCCGGAGGCGCCGCGGGCGGAGAGGAGGTCTTCGAAGGCGCGGTCAAGGTCGGCTGCGACGAAGCGACGAACTCCTTGCTGACGACGTCGTCATCGCGCGACTACGCCGCGCTGCGCGCCGTGGTCGACAAGCTCGACATGCCTCGCCGTCAGGTGTTCATCGAGGCGGTCATCATGGACATCAACGTCAACCGCACGACCGACCTCGGCCTCGGCTACCACGGCGGCGGGCCATTCGACACGTCGGAGGGGCAAGGCGTCGTCTACGGCGGCAACAACCCGCTGCAGAGCGCGTCGGGCGTGCCGGGTCAGCTGAGCGCCCTCGCGCTCGGCGTGCGTGGCCCGGACATCGACAGCTCCGAGAACATCCTCGGGACCGGCATCTCCATCCCCGCGTTCGGCGTCGTGCTCCACGCCCTCGCCAACGACGGCGATTCGAACGTCCTGGCGACGCCGCACATCCTCGCGACCGACAGCGTGGAGGCGACGATCTCCGTCGGCCAGAGCGTGCCGCTGCAGACCAACGCGGGCGCGCTCGGCACCCTGGCGAGCGCCGCGGGCGCAGGCGCGGGCGCGGCCGGCGCTCTCGGCGGCCTCGGCGGCCTCGGCGGGCTGCTCGGCGGCCAGGCCCCTCGCGAGGACGTCGGCATCAAGCTCTCGATCAAGCCGTACGTCAACGACTCGGATCAGGTCCGGCTGGAGCTGAAGGAGGAGATCTCCGAGGTCGGCGCGACCGACCAAGGCACCCTCGGGGCCGTCACGATCAACAAGCGCCAGGCAGCGACCACGCTCATCGTCCGCGATCAGCAGACGGTCGTCATCGGCGGCTTGATGCGCGATCAGGAGACCACGGCCGAGACGAAGGTCCCCATCCTCGGCGACATCCCCGTCCTCGGGTTCTTGTTCCGCCAGCAGGTCAAGACCAAGGCCAAGAGCAACCTGCTCCTCATCCTCACGCCCTACGTCGTGCGTGAACAGGACGATCTTCGTGTCATCTTCGAGCGCAAGATGCAGGAGCGCCAGGAGTTCTTGGACCGCTACTTCGTGTTCAGCGAGGACATGGAGTGGTCGCCCCCGCGCGACTTCTCGCGCTCGAACGGCTTGCTCGAGGCCATTCGACAGTCGATGCTCGAGGCGCGCGAGCGCGAGCGCCTCGAGGAAGAGGCGCGCCCGCGCAGGCCGCGCACCCACGACTCGGTCGAGCCCATCGCCCTGCCGAGCACCGCCGCCGCCCCCGGCGGCAAAGGCGGCGCCACGGGCACCGCGGCCGCAGCGACGACGAACCCCGCGCCGGCGGCCGACACGACCGGCGCGCAGCGCGGCAAGATCAAGCCGCCCACCACGCCGCCGCGCCCCGCCGGAGGGCAGCGGGTAGAGTAAGGCCATGGGAGCGCAGCTGGCCCAGAGCGAATACCTCGGTGAGATCCTCGTCAAGCAGGGGGTCATCTCCGCTGACAAGCTGGCGCCGCACTTCGACACGGTGCGCGAGCGCGGTCAGTCGTTGGCGGAGGTCCTTGTCGCGGCCAAGGCCGCCGAGGAGAAGGCCATCGCGCAGGCGCTCGCGACCGAGTGTGGCCTCGGCTTCATGCCGAAGATCGACGTCGCCGCCATCCCCGACGCGGTCAGCGCGCGCCTGCCGATCACCTACGCCAAGACGCACAAGATCCTCCCGCTCGCGGAAGACGACCACGTCGTCTACTGCGTCACGGCCGACCCGCTCGACGTGACGGCGATCGACGACATCCGCACGCTCTTCGAGAAACCGGTGGAGCTCGCGGTGTCCACGAGCGAGATCGTGCTCGACGCGATCAACCGCGTCTGGGAGCGCCGCGAGACCAGCGGCGGCGAGCTGCAGGGCGACCAGGCGCTGGAAGAGGAGGAGGTCGTCGACATCCTCGACTCGGACGACGAGGCGCCCATCATCGCGTGGGTCAACGGCCTCTTCGCCCAGGCGGTCCGCGAGCGCGCGAGCGATATCCACATCGAGCCGGAGGAGCGCGACGTCGTCGTGCGCTTCCGCATCGACGGTGAGCTCTACGTCGTCCGCCGCGCCTCCAAGCAGTTCATCGCCAAGATCATCGCGCGCGTGAAGATCATGGCGTCGCTCAACATCGCCGAGAAGCGCCTCCCTCAGGACGGCCGCATCACGCTGAAGATCGCCGGTAAGAGCGTCGACATCCGCGTCTCCTCGGTCCCCACGAGCCGAGGCTTCGAGCGCATCGTCATGCGTATCCTCCACAAGACGAGCGTCCTGCTCGGCCTGGAGGAGCTCGGGTTCGCCAAGCGCGAGTTCCGGATGATGGATGAGCTCATCCACCGCCCGGACGGCATCATCCTCGTCACCGGCCCGACCGGCAGCGGCAAGACGACCACGCTCTACGCGTGCCTCAACCGCATCAACGAGCCGAACATCAACATCCTCACGGCGGAGGACCCGGTCGAGTACGAGATCGGCGGGCTGCACCAGATCCACGTCCAGCCGACGATCGGGCTCACGTTCGCGAGCGCGCTCCGCGCCTTCCTCCGCCAGGACCCGGACGTCATCATGGTCGGCGAGATCCGCGACAAGGAGACGGCCGAGATCGCGATCCACGCGTCGCTCACGGGTCACTTGGTGCTCTCGACGCTCCACACGAACGACGCGGCCGGCGCCGTCACGCGCCTCGTGGAGATGCAGATCGAGCCGTTCCTCGTCCGCTCCAGCGTGATCGGCGTGCTCGCGCAGCGCCTCGTCCGTATGCTCTGCCCGCACTGCCGGGTGGCCTACGAGCCTACCGCCTACGAGCTCGAGCAGCTCGGCCTCGATCGCAACGCGCTCGAGTGGAAGGCGCGGCGCCAGCTGAAGGGTCGTTACGCGCCGAACGAGCACGAATACGAGTTCGTCGGCCAGAAGCTCTTCGAGGGACAGCAGCCGGTCTTCTACAAGCCGGGTGGCTGCGACGCGTGCAACGGAAAGGGCTACCTCGGCCGTCGCGGCATCTACGAGCTCATGCTGGTGGACGACATCGTCGGGCCGCTCATGCTGAAGAACGCGGACGCGCACACGGTCAAGCGCGCGGCCGTCATCGGCGGCATGGATACGCTGCGCGACGACGGCGCCCGCAAGGTGCTGAACGGGCTGACGACGGTCGAGGAGGTCCTCGCCGCCAAACAAGAAGACGTGATCGTCGACGAGTAGGAGCGCCGTGGCTGTCTTCGAGTACCGCGGAATCCTGGTCGGATCGGGCAAGCCCACGAAGGGCATGCGCGACGCCGAGAACGCCAAGGTCCTGCGCGCGCTGCTCCGCAAAGACGGCATCCTCCTCACGAGCGCGACCGAAGAGCAGGAGGCCAAGGCCAAGGCCAAGCGCGACATCAAGATCCTCGCGTTCCTGGATCGTCCATCGGTGAGCGACGTCGCGATCATGACGCGCCAGCTCGGGACGCTGCTCCGCGCGGGGATCCCGCTGTTCGAGTCGCTCAACGCGCTCATCGAGCAGGTCGAGCGCGACAGCCTCAAGCGCGCGCTCACCAACATCCGCGAGCAGGTCCGCGAGGGCACGAGCTTCGCCGCGGCGCTCGAGTCGCACAAGTCGATCTTCCCGCCGCTCTACGTGAACATGGTCCGCGCGGGCGAGGCCTCGGGCACGCTGGAGACCGTCCTCGAGCGCCTGACCGACTTCCTCGAGAACCAGGCGAGGCTCCGCGGCAAGGTCACCGCTGCCCTCGCCTACCCCGGCCTCATGGCCATCATCGGCACCGTCATCATCTCGGTGCTCATGATCGCCGTCGTGCCGAACCTCATCACGACCTTCCAGTCGATGGACCAGGCGCTGCCCTGGTACACGGAGCTGCTCATCTTCACGAGCGGGTTCTTGGGCAACCGCTGGTGGCTGCTCCTCATGATGCTCGCCGCCGTCGGCTACGGTCAGCACCGCTGGCGGCAGACGAAGCCGGGCCGCCTCGCGTGGGACGCCTTCTGGCTGAAGGCGCCGCTCTTCGGCAAGCTCCTGCAGATGCTCGCGATCGCTCGCTTCGCGCGCACGCTCGCGACGCTCCTCGCGGCCGGCGTCCCGCTGCTGACCGCGATGGACATCGTGAAGAACGTCCTCGACAACGCCGTGCTCGAGACCGTCATCTCGGAGGCCATCGGCAGCATCCGCGAAGGCCAGAGCATCTCGGAGCCCCTCAAGCGCTCGAAGCGCTTCCCGCCGATCGTCACGCACATGATCGCGATCGGCGAGAAGAGCGGTCAGCTCGAGAACATGCTCGAGAACGTCGCCGAGGCCTACGACTCCGCCGTGGAGACGCGCGTGCAGGTGCTCACCAGCCTGCTCGAGCCACTCATGATCGTGATCATGGGCGGCGCGGTCGCGTTCATCGCGTTCTCCATCCTCATGCCCCTCATCCAGATGTCGAGCTTCTCGGGGTGAGCATGGCGAGACCGAAGAAGCCGCGAGACCGCACGATCTTCTTCCCCTGGGAGCGGACGGGCTCGATCGTCGCGCGCCTCGGGCTCGGCCGAGCCAGGCCGCTCGCCATCGGCGGGGCGGTCGTGCTGGGCTTCGTCTTGCTCGGCATGCGCGAGCGTCACAACATCGGCGTGCGCTCGACGCGCGCCACCCTCGGCGTGGTCGCCAAGGGCGTGGACGCGTACCGCGCGGACCACGAGGGCAAATGCCCGGCGAGCCTGAGCGAGCTCAAGCCCGCCGGCTACATCGCGTTCGATCCGGTCGACGCGTGGGGCCGCCCGCTGAGGCTGCTTTGCCCGGGCTTCGAGAACCCCGCCAGCTATGATCTCATGAGCGACGGCCCCGACGGGGTCTTCGGGGGCCTCGACCGAATCGAATGATCCTTCCGGGAGAATGTTCCCGGCGCGCACCTGGTTACCGATCGCATGGAGCGAGTGATGAGCACTGTGAATCTGAATGACGTGTTGAAGAAGATCCGGAGCCGCAGGCGAGGCGTCACGCTCGTCGAGGTGCTCATCGTCGTCGCCATCATGGCCGTCATCGCCGGCGGCGCGACGCTCCTGGTGTTCCCGCAGTTCCGCAAGGCCAAGGTCGAGGCGGCCAAGGTCGGCGCGGACGCGGTGAAGCAGGCGGGCGAGCTGTGGATGAACGTCGACGCCGAGGGCGGCGCGTGCCCCACGGTGAAGGACCTGGTCGACTCGAAGAAGCTCGACGCGAAGAAGACCGACGACCCGTTTGGCCAGCCCTACCGCATCGTCTGCGAAGAGGGCGGCGACCTCCGCGTCTACTCGAACGGCCGCGACGGCAAAGAAGGCACGCCGGACGACATCCGCGACGACTTCAAGCCGAGCGACATCAAGCGCGTTGCCGACCTGTAGAGCTCACCTCCGCTGATGGACTTCGTCCCCGCCCTTTCCTTCCCCCCTTCCCCCCTCCACGAAGTGGAGGGGGGTGTCGGCGTTTCGCCGACGGGGGGAGGAATCCACGGGGAGGGCGCCGGAGCGAGGCGACGGGCTGCCCGCCTCGGCGTAACGCTCGTCGAAGTGCTGATCGTCGTCGCCCTCGCGGCGGTGGTGACCGGCATCGGCGTCATGGGTTTCGGCGGCGTCTCCAGCGCGCGCCTGAAGCGCGCGTCCACCCAGATTTCGGGCGCCGTCCGCGTCGCGTACGCACACGCGACCGCGACGTCGAAGGTCACGCGCCTCGTCTTCGACTTCGAGGAGGGCAAGATCCTCCTCGAGGAGGCCGAGGGCACGCACCTCGTCCGGCGCGATCAGTCCGGCGGAGCCGAAGCCTCGACCGAGATCGAGGAGCAGGCGATCGCCGCCGCCGGCATCGCGGAGGGGCCGCGCGCGCCGCGCGCGAGCTTCTCCACGGTCAAGGCGCTCGGCTTCCCGGCGGAGGGCAAGGAGCTGCCGGCCGGCATCCAGTTCTGGCGGATCGACACCGATCACCAGGAGCAGCCGATCGGCGAAGGACGGGCCTACCTCTATTTCTTCCCGGGAGGACAGACGGAGACGGCCGCCATCCAGATCCGCGTCTCGAACGCGGACGAGGCGGACACGTCGAGCTACATGACCGTGCTCGTCGCGCCGCTCACCGGCAAGGCGCAGATCCACAAAGGCCGCATCGAGATGCCGCGGCCGCGCGACGAGCAAGAGGCCTCCGAGCGAGAGGACGTGGGCGGATGAGGCGGCACCCTCGCGCCGCGATCCTCTTCCGGAGCGGCTTCACCCTGCTCGAGGTCATGGTGTCCGTCGCCATCCTCGGCCTCGGCCTCACCGCCATCTTCGCGGCCCAGGCGGGCTCGTTCGCCAGCGTTGGTCACGCGCGGAACGTGAGCGAGGCGACCGGCCTCGTCCGCTGCAAGATGAGCGAGATCGAGGCCGACCTCGAGAAGGACGGCTTCCAGCTGACGGACGTCGCGGAGCAGGGCCCCTGCTGCGGGGACGACAACGCCCGCATGACATGCGCCTGGCGGATCGATCGGCCCGAGTTCCCCGAGGCGAACTTCGGGCAGCTCGACCTCGACTCCGAGCTGAGCCTCAGCGGCAAGGGCGGCCCCAGCTTCATCCCCGGGCTCGGCGGCGGCGCGGCGCCGGGCGGCCTCGGCTTCCTCAGCGCGGGCTCGAGGGACATCCCCAAGTCGGGCGACATCGGGGACGTGGCCGATCAGTTCGCCGGCGGGGCGGACAGCATGCTCGAGGGCCTCTCCTCGATGGTGATGAGCGTCGTCTACCCGGATCTCAAGACCCTGTTCGAGGCGGGCGCGCGGCGCGCGACGGTCACGGTGACCTGGAGGGAGGGCTCGCGCGAGCACTCCATCGAGATCACGCAGTGGATCGTGAACTCGAAGGAGGCCGGCCTGGTCAACATCGGCGGGCTCTTGCCCGAGGGTGAGGAGGAGGACGAGAGCACCCCGCCCGACAACAAGAAGAACGAGCCCCCCAAAAAGGACGGGACACGATGACGGCGCGGTCATCCCTCCGTCGGGGCGTGACGCTCCTCGAGATCCTCGTCGCCATCGGGATCCTCGCGATGGTCGCGTCGCTCGTGTACGGCGCGCTCGACGGGATGTCGCGCGCTCGGCGCTCGCTCGATTCGTCGAGCGAGCGGTTCCATCAGGGCCGCTCGGCGCTCGCCCGCATGTCACGCGAGATCCAGAGCGCCTTCCTCTCGCTGCACCGGCCGCTCCAGCAGCAGGGCATCCAGGTGAGCCAGACCGTCTTCACCGGCAAGGACGGCGGCCGGTTCGATCGGCTCGACTTCACCTCGTTTTCGCACCGCCGCCTCGGCTTCGGGGCGCACGAGTCCGACCAGAACGAGGTCTCGTATTTTCTCTCGCCCGATCCTTCGACGGGCAACAACGATCTCGCGCGGCGCGAGTCGGCGTTCATCGACATGAACCCCGACAAGGGCGGCAGCGTGCTGGTCCTCGCCTACGACGCCCAGATGCTCGACTTCCAGTTCCTCGATCCGCTCTCCCACGAGTGGACCGACAACTGGGACTCGAAGGGCCTCGGGCAGATGGAGCGTCTGCCGAGCCATGTCCGCATCGAGCTCCTCCTCAACCGTGCGGGCAACGGCGAGCCCCTGCGGTTCTTGACCAAGGTGCCCATCACGCTCCGGGCCCCCCTCGCCTTCGGGTTGCCGCTATGAAGGCCGACACACCGCTCGCGAGGGTGAAGAGCCGAATGGCGGTCGCGCGCCGCAAGCGCCGCGGCGTCGCGCTCCTCATGGTGCTGGGCTCGCTCGCCGTGCTGACGGTCCTCGTGGTCGAGCTGCAGGAGCAGTCGTCGTCCACCCTGTCGGCCGCGCTCGCCGAACGCGACGCGCTCAAGGCCGAGTACCACGCCCGGAGCGGCGTGAACCTCTCGCGCATGCTCATCGCGACCGAGCAGCCGATCCGGCAGACCTTCGCGCCGCTCTGGGCGGCGATGGGCCAGAAGGGCGCGCCGCCGCAGATCCCGGTGTGGAAGTTCACGAGCCTGGTGCTCGGCCCGTTCAACTGCCCGGAGAGCCAGGCGGAGTTCGCGCGCGTCACGCAGGCGAGCCCCGACAGCGGCAAGAACCTCGGCTCCACCGAGGGCTGCTTCGATATCCGCATCATCGACGAGGACGCGAAGATCAACGTCAACTCCGGCTCACGCGGCGACCCGTTCAGCCAGCGTCAGGTCGGCGCGGCCGTGCTCGGCCTTCTGTCGTCGCCGCAATACGCCCCGCTGTTCGAGAACGCCGACAGCGACGGGCAATACTCCAACCAGCCGACCATCTGCGGCGCCCTGGTGGACTGGACGGACGAGGACGAAAACGCCTACCCGTGTGATCCGCTGGCGGACGCCGCGAGCGCGTCACAGGGCCCTGAGGACAACTACTACCAGACGGTGGGCCTGCCCTACCTGCGCAAGAACGCGCCGTTCGACTCGATGGACGAGGTGCGGCTCGTGCGCGGGATCAGCGACGACTTCTGGGCGACGTTCGTCGACCCGAATCCGGCCGATCCTGACAGTCGTGTCCTCACGGTCTGGGGTCAGGGCAAGGTGAACGTCAACACGGCGAACGCGCAGACGCTGCTCGCGCTAGCCTGCGCGGGCGCGCCGGAGGCGCCGCTCTGCATCGACCCCGAGCAGATGTCGCTCTTCCTCATGGCCGTGACGCTCGCCCGCGAGGTCACCCAGGGCATGCCCGTCTTCAAGAGCCCGCGAGGCTTCGTCCGCGCGCTGCAGGGCAAGGGCAAGGGCATCGGCGCGCTGTTCGCGGCGCTCGGCCTCGAGCCCATCACCTTCAAGGACCCGAAGCTGGTCGAGAAGGCCGTCCAGACCGAGAGCCGGGTCTTCAGCATCTACGTCGACGGCGTGGTCCCGGGCAGGCACCGCGAGACGCGCGTGCGCCTGCACGACGTCGTCGACTTCCGCTCAGCCAACGAGCTCGGCGCCAGCGCCGCGGAGGACACCGAAGAGACGAAGAACAAGAACCCGGACGCGACGGCGTCCGCGGCGCCTTCGAACGAACCCCTCACCCCCGAGCAGATCGCAGCCGCGCTGGCGAGCGATCCGCTGGGTGTCATCATCTACCACCGGATCGAGTAAGGGCGGAACGCCGCACCACCGACAGAGAACATGCTCCCGAGTCAAAAGCACCCCGTTCGGCCCGCGTTCGGGCCGGTCTTTACCTTCGCGCATCAGCGCGGACCGGCCCGAAGAGCGGGCCGAGCTTCGGACGAGGGGAACTGATGGCTCGCCTCGCAGGCATCGACATTGGTCCTCGGCTCGTACGCGTCGCGGTCGTCCGCACGGCGTACCGCAAGGTGTTCCTCGAATCGCTCACCGAAGCCCCCATCGGCGAAGGTGGCCCGTCCGCGGCCGTGGCTGAGGCGATGAAGGGCACGCGGCCCGACGCGCTCGCCGTCTCCTTGCCCGGGGACCGCTGCTACTGCCGCCGCGTCGAGCTCCCCGCCGCCGCGCAGAAGGAGCTCGAGAACGTCCTCACGCTCGAGCTCGAAGGCTCGATCCCCTTCGAGATGGAGGGCGCCGTCTTCGACAAGCGCCCGCTCCGCTCCCCGGACCCGCAGATGTTGCTCGTCTTCGCGGCCATCGCGCGGGTCGACGACGTGCAGCGTTACATCGACGTCGTGCGCGACGGCATCGGGCGCGAGCCGGACTCGGTCGACACGGGCTCGCTCACGCTGGCCAACCTCGTCCCCGTCGTCCCGGAGCTGTCGCCGCCGGTCGGCCCCGAGGGCCCCGCGCCGGTCGCCGTCCTGGATCTCGGCGAAGCGCGGAGCGAGCTCGTGGTGCTCGACGGCGGCCAGCCGGCCTTCGTCCGCACGGTGTCCCGCGGGACCGACGGCCTGCCCGGCAACGCCCCGGCGATCGGGCGCGAGCTCAAGCAGTCGTTTGCGGCCTGGCGCGCCACGGGCGGCCAGCCGATCACCTCGCTTTTCCTGGTCGGGAGCGGCGTCTCCGTGCAAGGCGCGGAGGCCTACCTCACCGCCACGCTCGGTGTCCCCGTCGCCCGCCTCCCGGCCGCCCGCCTCGACGGCGCGACCGAAGCCCAGATCGACGCGCTCCCGCTCTACGCGCGCGCCGTCGCGCTCGCCTTGTCGCTCTCCGGCCGATCCCGCTCGCTCAACCTGCGGCAGGGTCCGCTCGAGGCGGCGCAGAGCTTCGCGTTCCTCCGCGAGAAGCTGCCGCTCCTCTCCGGCCTCGGCGCCGTCATCCTCGTCTCGTTCGGCTTCAACGTCGTGGCGGAGCTGCGCGCGCTCTCCTCCGAGCGCGCCATCCTGGACGAGCAGCTGAAGACGACAAGCCGCGAGGTGCTCGGAGAAGAGACGCTGGACGTGGCCCGCGCGAACGAGCTCCTCGAGAAGGGCCCCGCCGGCGAGGACGACCCCGCCCCGGGCGTCGACTCGTTCGACGTCATGGTGCAGCTCTCGAAGGCGGTCCCGCAGGACGTCGTGCACGACGTGGCGGACCTCGACATCGCGCGAGGTCACGCGGTCATCCAGGGGCTCGTCCCGACCGGCACCGACGCGCAGAAGGCGGCCGATCGGATCGCCGCCGCGATGCGCGAGAACACCTGTCTCCGCGACGTGAAGATCCAGAAGGTCGTCCAGCACAACGCGGAGAAGCAGAAGTACATCATGGAGATGGACCTCCGCTGCGAGGACAAGAAAGACGCGAAGAAGAAGACGACGGCCGCGGCCGGCGCCGCGTCCGCCAAGAAGGAGGAGGAGTGACATGAGCCTCGCAGAACGAATCGCGAAGCTCGAGCCGCGCGAGCGGACGCTCCTCCTCGGGTTCGCGGGCACGACGGCCGCCGCCATCTTCCTGTTCGTGCCGATCTACCTCCACCAGACGGTGAGCTCCTCGCGCGATCAGAACCAGGAGATCCGCGACTTTCTCGAGCGAGTGACCGAGTCGCGCGACAAGATCGCGAAGCGCAAGAGCGCCCGCGAGGCGCTCCTCGCCCGCTACGCCAAGAAGATGCCGCCGCTCGCCACCTTCGTCGAAGACGCGGCGAAGGCGAACGGGGTGGAGATCGCCGAGTCGAGCGCCAAGCCCGACGTCCCCCACGGAAAGAAGTACGTCGAGCACGTGCTCAGCGTGCGCATGAAGAAGGTCGGCCTCGCCGGCTTCGCGAAGACGCTGGAGAAGATCGAGAAGAGCGGCTTCCCCGTCTCGATCACCAAGCTCAAGCTCACGCCGCGCGCCGGCGAGCCCGACAGCTACGACGTCGAGATGCACGTCTCCGCCTTCGAGCGGAAGGGCGAGGCGAAGAAAGAGCAGCCGGAGGCGGCCGACGCCGAGGGCGCCGAGGAGGAACCGTGAGAGCCCGCCTCTTGAGCATCGCCAAGTATTTCCTCTATCCGCTCTTCTACCTGTTCTGCCTCGTGGCGGGCGTGTACCTGAGCTTCCCCTGGGACAAGGTGAAGGACCGCCTCCAGGCCGAGTTCGCGCGCACGCAGGCGTCGAAGGGAGCGGAGGCGTGGCGCCTCGAGATCACGAGCCTCGATGGCTACTGGCTCAGCGGGGTCGAGCTCTCCGGCACCAAGATCGTCATCCCCCCCGACGCCGAGGACGAGCCGGCGACGTCGACCTCCAAGAAGTCCGCCGCGCCCAGCGCGAAGGGCACGCTCGCGAAGGTCGCGGGCGCGACCGCCCCGGCCTCGAGCGCGACTCCCGCAGCCGACGCCGCCGACGAGAAGGACGCAGAGGACGGCAAAGACAAGGTCAAGAAGCCGCGCGAGTCGATCATCCTGGTCGAGCACGCGCACGCGCGCGTGAAGCTCTTGCCGCTCCTCATCGGCCGGGTGCGGCTCGAGTTCGGCGCGGACGTCTTCGGCGGCAGCGTGCACGGCACGGTGCCGGTCGGCGGCGGGGAGCTCTCGGTGGAGCTCGAGAACATCGACCTATCGCAGATCGCCCCGCTCGCGAACCTGGCGAGCGTGCCGCTCAAGGGCATCGCCAGCGGCAAGCTCGAGCTCGCCTCGCAAGGCAAGTGGAGCAAGGCCGCGGGGACGTTCACCCTCGCGGTGACGGACATGGTGATGGGCGACGGCAAGGCGAAGTTCCGCAACCTGATGCCGCTCCCGCCCGCCGCGCTCGGCACCTTCGAGATCGAGGGCAAAGCCGACGCGGGCGTGCTCAAGATCGAGAAGTTCGGCGCGACGGGGCGCGACCTGGAGATCCTGGGAGAAGGAACCATCAAGCTCCGCGAGCCGTGGGACGCCTCCGTCGCCGACCTGTGGGTCCGCTTCGGCTTCTCCGACGAGTACAAGAACACGAACGACAAGACGAAGGCGCTCTTCGTCGACGATCCGCCCTTCCCGGCGCTCATCAGCCAGGACCGGAAGCTCAAGCGCGCGAAGCGGCCAGACGGCATGTGGGGCTTCCACGTGCACGGCAAGCTCGGTCGCCTGCGCTACGACCCGACCGCGAAGGACGGTCCCAAGGGCAGCAGCACGAAGGCGTCCGACACGAAGAAGACGGCGGGCAAGGAAGACGAAGACGACGACGAGCTCGCCACCGCGTCCAAGCCCGCGCCGAAGCGGTCCACGCCTCCTCCCAGGCCTGCGACGCCGCGGAACACGGCGCAGCCGGTGGACGTCCCGGAGCCGCGCGAGCGCGAGCCGTTGCCCGACCTGCCGCTGCCCACGCCGGCGCCGCCCCCCGCGGAGCCGGCCGCCGAGCCCGCCGCGCCGCCCCCCGATCAGCAGATCCCGCAGCCCGAGGTGGTCGACATCCAGCCCGATCAGCCGCCGGCAGAAGAGCCACGCTGATCGCGCGCGCGAGCCATCGACTGCGATACTGAGCCACCCTCGTCACGAAGGCAGCGGCGGGCCGAAGGGCGTGCGCTGGTGCGGGTGCTGGATATCGGCGCCGTGCTCACGGAGCACACGTCCACCTCACCGTGGAGGAGCGTGCAGCCCTCGTGCCTGGTGTGACGAGCGCGCCGTTTGCTGCCGGTTGGGCTGCGCGGACATGCTCGATGGGGCGCCTCTGCCTCCACCGGCCTCCCTCGCTCTTCGCGCACCTGCGAAGCGGCGCACGGTGCGGATTGGCACCACCCGTGCTGCTCCCCGGACGAGGAGCGGACGAATGATGAGAGACATCGGAGCCCCCGCGCTCGGGCTCGACGGCGGGACGCGTGCGCACGCGGTCGCGGTCTTGAACCGGGTGCTGTCGAACACGGCGCTGTTGCAGCAGAAGACGCGAAAGGCTCACTGGGACGTCGTGGGCCCACAGTTTCATTCGCTGCACGAGCTCTGGGACAAACAGTACCGGCGGCTCGACGCGCGCGTCGATCAGATCGCCGAGCGCGTGAGGCAGCTCGGCGGCTATCCGATCGGCACGGCCTCGGGCTGGGTGCAGAACGCGAGCGTGCACGAGAACCCCGGGCGTGTCTCGTCTGCGACGGACGCGGTCATCGAGCTCATGATCGACCACGAGCAGATCGTCCGTTCGCTGCGCGCCGACATCGGCAAGCTCCAGGACGACATGCGCGACTACGGGACCGCCGACTTCCTCACGGATCTGCTACGCGATCACGAGGAGATGGCGTGGATGCTCCGCTCGCTCGTGCAGGGTGAAGCGGTGGAGGCGGACGGCGAGATCGCACACGGGACGGTCCCCCAGCTCGCGTGAGGCGAGGGGCCCGGCTCAACGCGGCAGGGTGATGACGACGCGCGCGCCTCGCTTCACGCCTTCCCATTCGCCCGCGGAGAGCTCGAGCGTCCCGCCGTGTTGCTCGACGATGTCGACGGCCACGGGCAGCGACGCGCCGAGGCCTCGCTGCCCGTCGCGTGAACGAAGGCGCGGCCGGAGCTGCTCGATCAGGGTGATGGGGAAGCCCGGACCGTCGTCGTCGATGGTCAGGGTCACCCCGCTCTCGGCCCGCTGCTCGCGCACGCGCACACGTGTCCGGGCAAACCGGATGGCGTTCGAGAGCAGCTCGGCGATCGCGACGAACAGCTGCTCGGCGTCGGCGTTCACGATCAGGGGCTCCGGGCCCCTGACACGCTCGACCTTGACCGTGCGCCTCCCGTCGAGCGAGGTGGCCTCTTCTTCCGCCTTGTCGACCACGCCTCGAAGATCGACGGCCGCGCGTGCGGCCGGCAGCTCGCCGGCCTCGGCCAGCGCGGCGTACCGGAGCCGCCGCGCGATCCGTTCGAGCTTGGTGATCGAGCGTCGGGCGATCGCGTAGAACGACTGCTGCTGAGGCGTGTCGGGCTCGGCGCCGCGCTCGATCTCGTCGAGCGCGCCCTTGGCCACGCCTGCGCTGCCCACGATGTCGTGGGCAATGCGGCGCAAGAAAGTCGTCTTGACCCAGCGCTCGTCGTCCTCTCGATCGTCGTCGGTCATCTCACTGGTGCTCGGGCGTCGGCGGGTGCCGGCCCGGGCGGCCCGGGCGGCGAGGCGCTCGCGGCAGGCGGGGTCGGCGGCGAAGACGGCCCGCTGGTCGGCGGCGAAGACGGCCCGCTGGTCGGCGGCGCCGAGCTCACGGGCGCGGGCGCGCTCGACGACGAATGGGTGCGCCCGTTCTGCCGATCGAGCTTCCGGTAGAGCGTCCGGCGATCCAACCCGAGCACCTGCGCGGCGCGCGACTTGTTTCCGCCGAGCATCTTGAGCACACGCTGGATGTAACGCCGCTCGAGCTCGTCGAGCGTGACGAGCTCGCTCGCGTCCTCCGCGCTGACGACGAGCCGATCCGAGCGGTGGGTCCGGACCTTCTCGGGCAGGTCCTCGACGGTCACCTGGTCGAAGCGGGCCAGGGCGACCGCGCGCTCCATGCAGTTCTCGAGCTCGCGCACGTTGCCGGGCCAATCGTACGCCATCAATCGCTCGGCCGCTTGCGGGGAGAGGGACAAGGAGCGGCCGGCCGCAAGCCGTCGGAGCAGGTACTCCGCGATGGCGAGGACGTCCGTCCCGCGCTCCCGCAAGGGAGGCAGCTCGATCTTCACGACGTTGATCCGGTAGTAAAGGTCCTCGCGGAAGCGCTTGTCTTCGACCTCGGCCTCCAGATCGCGGTTGGTCGCCGCAACCATGCGAGCGTCGAACGGCACCTCCGCGTTGGAGCCGACGGGCCGGACCTTCCGCTCCTGCAAGGCGCGCAGCAGCTTGGGCTGGACCTCGAGCGGCATCTCCCCGATCTCGTCGAGGAACAGCGTGCCACCGTTCGCCTCGACGAAGAGGCCGGCGCGAGAGGTCTTCGCGTCGGTGAAGGCGCCGCGTGCGTGCCCGAACAGCTCCGACTCGATCAGGTTGGCCGGCACCGCGGCGCAGTTGATCGCGACGAAGGGCCCGTCCTTGCGGAGGCTCCTCGAGTGGATCGAGCGGGCGATGAGCTCCTTTCCGGTGCCCGTCTCGCCATGGATGAGGACGGACGCGTCGCTCGGCGCGACGCGGCCGACGAGGTCGTAGACACGGCGCATGGCCGAGCTCGCCCCGACGACGTCCTCGAGCTGTCTGCTGCCTCCGACCTCCTTCCGGAGACGCTGCACCTCACGCTGCAGGACGCGCGCTTGGCCGGCGCGCGCCAGGCAGGGCGCGAGGAGCTTCTCGTCGACCGGCTTGGTGACGAAGTCGTAGGCGCCCGCCCGGAGCGCTGCGACCGCGGCCTCCATGCTGCCCTGCCCTGTGATCACGACGACAGGCAGCCCAGGTCTGACCTCCGCTACGCGCCTGCAGAGCTCGAGGCCGTCCATCTCCGCCATCGCGATGTCTGTCACGATGACGTCGAAGTCTTGATCCTCGAGGCACGCGAGCGCCTCACTTCCGCTCGTCACCGACGCTGGATCGTGACCCAGCCTTCGGAGCGCGACCTCGAGCAGCTGGCACATGTTGGGGTCGTCATCGACGACGAGTACTCGGTGGCCCATTTTCCCTCGCGTGCGGCTCGAGCAGAAACCGTGCCTCGGGGGAAACCTCCACGAAAGCGCGTTCAATTGCGGCAATTTGCCACAAGCAGACCCCCTCTTCGGGTGACAATTCTGCCTCAATCGGGGCAAATTGCCACTCTCACCTCGGTGGACGCGCCCTCGTCCACTCGACCGAGGCCCTCCGCGACGCTAACCTGTCGGCTGCCCCATGGCGCAGGTCGACAAAGAGCTGGAACAGGCCCTGAAGGACTCGGACGGAGCCGAGGCGGAGCCGGTCGTCAAGCCGAGCGCGCCCGCACGCGAGGCGCGCCCGGCGAAAAAAGGTAGCCCGGCGCTCGCGATCGCGCTCCTGGCGATGGTGGCGGCGGTCGTGGCCTTTGTCCTCGTCGGCTTCAAGGACGCGTCGATCTACGCGATGCCCGCGAACGAGGTCGTGGCCCAAGGTAACAAGCTCGAAGGCCGCAAGCTCCGCGTGGACGGCGAGCTCGTCCCCGGCACGCTGAAGGCCAACACGAGCTGCGATTGGCAGTTCTCGATCAAGTCGGCCGACTCCATCCTCGCGGTTCGGTACAAGAAGTGCGAGCTGCCCGACACCTTCCGGGATCGGCCCGAGGGGGGCGTGATGGTGACGGTCGAGGGTGAGCTGAAGGACGGGACGTTCCAGGCCACCCAGGTCATGGCGAAGTGCACCTCGAAGTACGAAGCGCAAAACGGCCAGTACGATCCCAAGACCCACGAGGTTGTCTTGCCGGACGGTCGACGCGTGAAGGCGCCGGGAGCCTCGCCGGACGGGTCCGAGCCGATTCGGTGAGATCGAGCCCGATCGCGGCCGCCGCGATCGTCGCGCTGGCTTGCGGATCGACGCCGGAGGGCCGCCCCCCGCCGGGGCTGCCGCTCCCGGCGGTCTCCGGTCAGCACGCCGTCGCGCCGGGGGCGTTGCCGAAGCCTGCTGCCGGCCGCGTCTTGCTTGCGCCCACCACGCCCACACCTCTGCCGATCGTGCTGTTCGAGATCGAAGGAGAGGACGCGGTCCTCGCCGTCTCGGACGCGGCGGGCCAAGAGGTCAGCTTCGCGCAACGGATCGGCGCCGACATGAAGCTCGGACCGGTCCTGGCGCTGCCCGGCGCCCACGTGGCGGGGGCCTTCGCGCTCCAAGCCGACGGGGAGCTCACGGTCGTTGCCGCCGAAGGCGACGCGCTCTGCGCCAGCACGTTCCGCGGCGACGAGCGACGCGCGCATGGTTGCTCCTCGATCCGGCCCGACGTGCTGGCGCGTGTGCCCGGCCGCATCCTCGCCCTCACGGCCGAGTCGCCGCCGGACGACGATGACAAACCCGTCACGACTCCCCCTCGCCCCAAGAAGCCCGCCAAGCCTCCGCCTCGAAAGCGTCGGCCGAAGAAGGAGCCCACCGCGGTCGAGAAGCTCTTCGCGAGCGGGCGCGAGCGGGAGGTGATGGCCACCTTCGTCTTGCCCGACGGCTCGACGCCGCTCGACGCGGAGAAGACAGGGCTGTCGTTCGTCGAGCCGATGGTGGGGATGGGGCTGATCTCCGCCGCGCGGCGAGGCGAGCGCGTGGACCTCGTGTTCTACGAGAAGGGCAAGAAACGAGGCCGCGAGAAGACCGGCGCCATCGGCGTCGCCTCGCTCGACGAGGCCGGGGTGCTCGTGGAGGGCAGCCGCCGATCGTTCGGCGAGAGCAAGCTCGCCGCCGGCTTCCTCACCGACCTGGTCGATCCGACTCTGCACGGCTTTCGCGACGGCTCGGTGCTGCTCTCGAGCCGCGGCCCACGCGGCAAATGCGACGCTACGGTCGTCGCCCCGTTCGTGATGCAGATGATCCCCGACGAGGACGACTGCGCGACCGATCCGCGACGCTTCTTTCGCCTCGCGCAGACGAAACGAAAAGGCAAACACGCGCCGCTCGCGCCGCGACCGGCCGATCTCGAGCGCGGGGCGGTCCGCCGCGCGACCGGGCAGCCGAGGTGGGACCTCACCCGCGTGGTCCTGACGGAGGACCGCGCCTTCGCGCTGACGGATGACGGAATCGTCAGCTTTACCGAGGGCGGCGCGGTGGCGCGCGGCGCCCAGCCGCTCGTCGCGGATCGATCGAGGATCTTCGGCGGAGCCATCGCCCCCGACGGGACGGCCATCGCGCTCACCAGCGCCGGGCTCGTGACGGCCGACGCGAGCGGCGCGGTGAGCCGCGTCGACGGCGCGGCGCCCAGGCTCCTCGCGCGGGACGACAGGCCCGACGTCGCGGCGCTCGAGCGCCGGCTGGCGGCGAAGATCGGCGGCGCCTGGATCCAGGCGGAGGGTGAGCTCCGGCGCCTCGCGCCGGAGCCAGGGCCGGCGAAGCGAACGCTGCACCCCGACACCGCCGTCCTCACCGGAGGCGCGAGCGCCGGGCTGCTCTTCGATCTGGCCGGCGCCACCCTCGCCGTCAGCCGGATCACGCGCGACGCCGAGGCCACCGAGATCGGCCGGGCAAGCGTGACGTTCGGCGTCGGGTTCGACGCGGTCGAGCAGCCCGACGGCGGCGCGCTCGTCGTCGGGCGCGAGCGGGCGGCGCGAGAGCGCGTCGTCGTCCTGCGCTTCGACGCCCAGGGCAGAGCGCTCGGCGCCCACGTCACGATCTCCATCCCCGAAGACGGCGGCGGACGGCTGCGCCTCCATGGCTCGCCGGGCGGTGGCGCCGTGCTGACCGAAGGAGCGGCCCGCTCGGTGGTCTGGCTCGGCGACGACGGCAAGGTGGTCGCCGCCGCGCCCTGGCCGGCACCGTCGCGCGAAGCCTTCTGTTGGGACGGCGCGCCGCTCCGGTCGGTCGTCTTCGGCGCGAAGCCCGGCACCTTCGTGGAGAGCGGAGGGAACAGCGAGCCGAGCACGTGCGTCACGACGATGGAGCTCGCGCCGGACGGCTCGCTCCGCTTCTTGGGGAGCACGACGGCCTCCATCCACACGCGCGCCGAGCTCGGGGTGATCGCCGGCGCGGCGCCGGCCCCATCCCAGGCGTCGAGGCCGCTCCCCGCCGCGCGCGCGGCGACGCGGCGCGAGCTCTCGCCGTGCCCGGGCGACATGGTGTTCGTGAGCCCCGGGCTCTGCGTCGACCGGTTCGAGTCGACCCTCGTGGACGAGGGCCGCGGTCGGTACACCTCGCCCGACTACCCGCCCACGCCAGCCGCGCTCTCCGGCGCGTTCGGCGATTTTCTCACCCGGCGCGAGCGCATCGGCGACGTGCTCGCGCGAGCGATGCCCCTGCCGCCGTTCCCCGCGTGGCAGGCGGAGGCGCCCGCGACGCTGGTCGCCGTCAGCCGCGCCGGCGTCCGACCGAACGGGTACGTGAGCGGTACCCTGGCCAAGGAAGCTTGTGAGCGAGCCGGCAAGCGACTCTGCGTGCTCGAAGAGTGGCGGCGCGCCTGTCGCGGCGAAGGCGGGCAGCTCTTCCCTTACGGCGCGACCCACGTTCAGGGCACGTGCAACGTGAACGGCCCCATCCACCCTGCCGCCACGCTCCACGACAACGCGTCGATCGGCCACCTCGATCCGCGGCTGAACCGCGTCGAGGCGGGCGGCGTGACGGTCCTCCACGACACCGGCACCACGAAGGGCTGCGCGAGCCGCTGGGGTGACGACGCGATCTTCGACATGGTCGGCAACGTCGACGAGTGGGTCGACGAGAAGGGCGGCGCCTTCGCCGGCGGCTTCTACGCGCGCGGCACGACGAACGGCTGCGAGGCGCTCGTCTCGAACCACCCCGAAGGCTACTTCGACTATTCGACCGGCGTCCGGTGCTGCCGCGACGCCGCGCGCTGAAGGCCGCAGGTCACTGCATGCCGTGGTGGGGGTTCATGCCCGAGTCGTCGACCTCGACCACGCCGGCTCGCTCGCGCTTGTACGCGTTGTTCTGCGCCTCGAGCACGTCCTCGATGGCGGTGGCCGCGGCGACCAGGGCCGGCGTGGACCGATCCTGCGCGGCCGCCTTCGCCTTCTCGACGAAGGCCTGGCCCATCTTGGGGACGTAGACACCGTACGGGTCGCCTTTGAGGTTCTTGAGGGCCGTGTCGAGCTCGTCGACCGCGAGCGTGACCTCCGCGAGCGCCTTGTCGACCTCGCCCGCGTCTTTGCCTTGGGCGAGGAGCAGGAAGGCGGCCATCGCCTTGTCGACGACGACCTGCGTCCTCTGCGCGGGCGCGGCCTCCCATTTCGGCGGGAAGGCCTTCAGGTAGAGGGGGAGCGCGTCGGCGACGCCCTTCGTCGCTTCGTCGAGCTTTTCGAAGCCCTTCTTGATCGTGGTGTGGAGCTCGCGGCCTTTCGCGAAGGAGTCCTTCTCGCTCTCCTTTTTCTCGTAATAGACGCCCGCGTCGGTGATGGCCTGGCCCAGCGGCGGGCCCACCTCGACCGCGAGGTCGAGCGCCTTGTCGAGCTCGGCTTGTTCGGGCTTGTCCGCCGAGCCCGCGGCGTTGCACACACGCACCAGACGCTGGTACACGTGCGCGGCGTTGCCGCCTTTGGCCTCGGGCGCGCCGAAGTCCGGGACCTTCGGACCGGGCCGGTCCTTCCCGAGGCTCTTTTCGTAGGCGCTCCGCGCGAAGCCGAGCGCCACGAGGCCCACGTAACAACGCTCCGCGTGGTAGGCCTTCATGACGTGGGGCTCGGTGGGCTTCCGCCCTCCCGCCTCCGCCTGCGGCCTCGAGCCCGCGGACGTGGGCGGCCTCGCGCTCGCGGGCTTCGGAGCGTTCTGGGCGGGTGCCCCGCTCGACGGAGCAGGCTCGGTCGGCTTCTCAGAGCAAGCGCAGAGACTCAGGAGGAGGGCGAAGGCGATTCCAGGGCGCATGGCGACCGATACTCTACCAGGTTGAGAGGGCGCTTCGCCGTGGTATATGCGACCGAATAGTCACATGTCCGCCCTCCCGACCGACCTCGAGAACCCCACCGAAGAGCACCGGATGATGCGGCAGATGTGCCGCGACTTCGCCAGGACGGTGCTCGAGCCCCAAGCCGACGCACAGGACCGGAAAGGTCACCTCGACGTGTCGCTCATGCGGCGCGTCGGCGAGCTCGGGCTGCACGGCATCACCATCCCCGCCGAGCACGGCGGCGCGGGGCTCGACGCGCTCGCCGCGGTCATCGTCCACCACGAGCTCTCCAAGGCGGACCCGGGCTTCACGCTCGCGTACCTGGCCCACGCGATGCTCTTCGTGAACAACTTCTTCTACGCAGGGAACGACGATCAGCGGAAGCGTTACCTGCCGAAAGTGCTCTCGGGCGAGTGGATCGGCGCGATGGGCATGACGGAGCCCGGCGCCGGGACCGACGTGATGGGCATGAAGACCACCGCGCGGCGGGAAGGCGACAGGTTCGTCATCAAGGGGCACAAGTCGCTGATCACGAACGCCCCCGAGGCCGACGTGTTCATCGTCTACGCGAAGGTCGAGGGCCGGATCACCTCGTTCATCGTGGAGCGGAGCTTCCCGGGCGTGTCCACGCCGAGCAAGTTCCCCAAGATGGGCATGCGTGCGAGCTCCCTCGGGGAGATCGTCCTGGAGGAGGTCTCGGTCCCGGCGGAGAACGTGCTCGGCACCGTCGGAGGCGGCATCACGAACATGATGCGAAACCTCGAGATCGAGCGGCTCACGCTCGCGGCGATGAGCTTGGGCATCGCCGACCGCTGCCTCGAGATCATGGTGAAATACGCGGCGGACCGGCAGAGCTTCGGCAAGTCTCTCGCCGAGCACGGCCAGATCCAGCGGTACATCGGCGAGAGCTACGCGAAGACGGAGGCCGCTCGTGCGCTCGTCTACTCGGTGGCCCGCGCCACCCGGCCCGACACGCAGAACCGCCTCGGGACGGACGCGGCGAAGCTCTTCTGCGCGCCCGTCGGCAAGGAGGTCGCCGACAACGCGATGCAGGTCCTCGGCGGCTGGGGCTACTGCGACGAGTACAAGGTTGAGCGCTTCCTGCGCGACGCCAAGCTCCTCGAGATCGGCGGCGGCACACTGGAGTCGCACCAGAAGAACATCACGAAGGATCTGGTCCGCTCGGCGACCTGAGAAAACGCGCGATCCGTTCGGCGAGCTTCGCGCGGAAGGCGTCGTTCGTGGGCGGCGAGTGTTTGCAGTCCTCGAGAAGCTCGGTCTCCGCGTGTGGGATGAGCGCCTTCGCGCGCTCGAGGAGCGCAGCGCCGGGGAAGCTCAGGTCGTCGCTCGCGCCGATCACGAGCGTGGGGCGATCGAAGCCGGCGAGGTCCTCCGGCTTGGCGAGCGGCGGGATCCGCATGTCGAGCTTGTAGGCGAGGAAGGCCTCTCCCATGTAGGGGAGCCACTCGTCGTCGAGCGTCGACAGGATCGCGCTGGCGAACCGGCGGAGCCGCGCCTCGCTCGGGAAGGCGCGATACATCGCGAGCGGGATCCCGACCTTCGTGAGGCCCTTCCAGACCGGGCCCCCGACGAAACCCGCCGGCACGAGGAGCACGAGCCTGTCGACGCGGTCCGGGCTCCGCTGCGCAAACGAGCGCGCGACGTACCCGCCCCAGCTGACACCGAAGAGGTGGACGCGCCCGAGGCCGAGCCCATCGAGCACGTCGGTGAGCCACTCGGCGTAGGCGGGCCCGTCGACCGGCAGCCTCACGTCGGCGCTCATCACCGACTGGCCGATGACGTCCGGCGCGTAGACCCGGAAGCGCTCGCGGAGAGCCGGCCCCATCTCGCCCATCACGTGCGCCGAGCTCGCGAGCGCGCCGTGGACGACGACGAGCGGCGGCCCGTCTTTCGGGCCCGCCGCGAGCACGTGTGTCTCGCCGTGCCGCGTCGACACGCGCAGCGACTCGTGCTCCGGCAAGCGCTCGCGAAACTTCTCGTAAGCAGCCTCGACGGTGGCACGCGCGGCGGCGTCTCGAAACAGAGTTGTCATCGTCTCTTCCTCTTCGCGTTGGGAGGCGCCTTCTCGCGGAGATGATCCGCGAGGAGCCGCTCGAAGAGCGGCACCGGATCGGCCAGCGCGCCTTGGACCCAGCCGATCAGCGTGAAGTAGTAGAAGGAGAAGAACGCGACCCCGAGCAGCGACGGGTCCACGTCGGCGGAGAGCTCGCCGCGCCGTTGCGCCTCCGTGGCGAGGTGGGCGATGTGCGCGTGGACCCGCGCGACCTGGCCGGTGAAGCGCTCGCGCCAGGGCGACTCCGCGAGGAGCGACTCCGCGAGGAGCGTCTTCGAGAGCGCCGGGCGGGCGCGGTAGTAGCCGAAGAACCGCCGCGCGAGCGCCACCAGCGCGGCGTGAAGCGTCTCCGTGGGCCGCTTGGCCGTCTCGGCCTCGATGAGCGCGGCCAGATCGTCGAAGAGCGCGGCGTGCAGCAGGTCCCGCTTGTCCGCGAAGTGCAGCAGCACGGTGCCGGCCGCCACGCCCGCCTCCGCTGCGATGCCGCGGACGTTTGCGCCCGCGAAGCCGTCTCGCTCGAAATGAGATCGCGCGACCGCGAGGATTCGCCGCCGCGTCTCTTCCTTCTGCGCGGCGCGCTTCTTCGGAGCAGACGGGGCCTTGCGGGCCTTGGCGAACACGTTCACTGAACCTGTTCATTAACACCTTCGCTCGGGAACGGCCACCCCCCCGCTCGCGAGGGGGGCGGGGGGGGCAATCAGCAGCCACACCCTTCCAGAAAGCTCGGAATCTCCAGCCCTCTCTCTTTGCTAAAGTCGTGGCTTCCCCATGACCGACGCGCCGGCCGAGCCGCCTTCTCCCGACGCCCTCACCGTCCTCGTCGTGGACGACGAGCCGTCGAACCTCTCGAGCATCGAGAAGATCTTCCAGAAGGACGGGATGCGGGTGCTCACCGCGCCGAGCGCGCGCGCCGCGCTCGAGCTCTTGCGCGCGCACCGCGTCGACGTCGTCCTCACGGATCTGATGATGCCGGCCGTGAGCGGGCTCGAGCTGCTCAAGGCCATCCGGCAGGCCGCTCCCGACGTCGAGGTGGTGCTCATGACCGCGTACGGCACGGTGGAGACCGCGGTGCAGGCGATGCGGGAGGGCGCTTACGACTTCGTCGAGAAGCCGCTCAAGCGCATGACGATCGTCAAGACCGTCCGCAAGGCGGCCGAGCGGCGCACGCTCACCCTCGAGAACCGACAGCTCAAGCAGGAGCTCAACGTCCTCACGGGGCGCGAGATCGTCGGATCGAGCCCGGCGCTCCGCCGGGTGCTCGACATCGTGCTGCAAGCCGCGCCCTCTTCGGCGACCGTCCTCGTGCTCGGCGAGAGCGGGACCGGCAAGGAGCTGCTCGCGCGCTTCATCCACCAGCACAGCGCTCGGGCGAGCGCGCCCTTCGTCGCGGTGAACTGCTCCGCCATCCCCGAGACGATCCTCGAGGCCGAGCTCTTTGGTCACGAGCGCGGCGCCTTCACCGGCGCGCACGCGCGGCGCGAGGGCCGGTTCGCGCGCGCCGACGGCGGGACGCTTTTCCTCGACGAGATCGGCGAGCTCTCACCGAGCGTGCAGGTGAAGCTCCTCCGTGTCCTGCAGGAAGGTGAATACGAACCGGTCGGCGGCGACACCGTGCGCGCCGACGTGCGCGTCGTCGCCGCGACGAACAAGGACCTGCGCGCGGAGGTCGCGGCCGGCCGCTTCCGCGAGGACCTCTACTACCGGCTGAACGTCATCGCGATCACCGCGCCGCCGCTCCGGACCCGGCGGGAAGACATCCCGCTGCTCGTCGACCATTTCCTCGGGGTCTACTGCAAGAAGAACAACAAGGCCCGCCTCGGCGTCTCGAAAGACGTGACCGACAAGCTCCTCGACTACTCTTGGCCCGGCAACGTGCGCGAGCTCGAGAACGTCATCGAGCGCGCCGTCGTCCTCTGCCGCGGCGATCGGCTCACGCTCGACGACCTGCCCGACACGATCCGGGACGCGGAGCCGGCCGAGCCGAGCTCGATCACCTTCAGCGTGGGGACGCCCCTCGACGAGGTGGAGCGGCGCCTCATCCGCGAGACGCTCCGACAGGCCAAGGGTGACAAGAGCGTCGCGGCACAGCTCCTCGGCATCTCGACCCGAACGATCTACCGCAAGCTCGGGGAGATGGAAGGGACCTGAGGTCCGAGCCGGCCCCGGGCGCTGCATCGATCCGGCAAGCTGCTGCATCGATGCAGCAGCCTGCCCGCCGCTCGGCCTCGGATCACGCCGAGTTGCGCGCCACGGGCGGTCGGCAAGGCTCTTGCGAAGGCTTCTCCTCGACGGCGCTCCAGGGCAGCCGTCCGGAAAAGAGGAGCTTCTATGATGCTTGTGAAGGGTCTCTCGGTCGTGCTCGCGCTCTCGCTCGCTGCCTGCGTCGTCGTGGATGACGACGGTGAGGGGGAGGGCGGAAGTGGTGAGGGCGCAGGCAGCAGCGGCGACACGTCGGGCTCCGGAAAGACCTCGGGCACGACCACGGGAGGCAGCACCGGCTCGGGGCCGCTCGTCTGCAACGACGCAGGGAACAACTGCGTCTGCGGCGACGAGGAGAGCTGCGATCTGTCTTGCCCCGCCGGCGGGCCGGACTGCGACCTGCAGTGCAACCCGGGCTCGACCTGCTCGGTGGAGTGCAACGGGAACACCACCTGCGACGTCGAGTGCAGCGCCTCGACCTCCTGCACCGTCGACTGCGAGGGCTCCGACTGCGACGTCACCTGTCCGGCTTCCGGCTGCACCGTGACGAATTGCAACTTCGGGCAAGGCTGCGACGTGCTCTGCGGGCTCAGCACGTTGCCCACCGTGAACGGCACGACGGTCACTTGTCCGTGAGGTGATCGTTCAGGGCGACGAGCGCGCGCCGCAGCTCTTCCATGCGGCGCGCGCCGACGACCTCCGCACACTCGGCCTCTAGCTCCCGCAGCGTCGCGAGCCCATCGAGCAGCCCCGCGCGCCCGCGCGCCGTGAAGCGGACCAGCCGCGCGCGCGCGTCGGCGGGGTCCGCGGCGCGCTCGAGGACACCGAGGTCCTCCAGATCCGCGACGAGCTGCGAGACCGCCTGCTTCGTGACCCCGAGCCGCTCGGCGAGGTCGGTCACGCGGGTGCCGTCTAGATCGATGTGCGGCAAGAGGCTCGTGTGCGCCCGACGCAGCCGCGGGCGACCGGGCTTCGCAGCCACGCGGCGGAGCGCTTCTTCATCGAGCAGACGCGCCGCTCGGAACAAGAGCTGGAGCGTGCTCGCGTGTTTGGCCTGCTCGAGCTCGGCTCGATAAGCGGCGTCGTCTCGGTCCTGCGCCATTGGTCAAGCATACTTGACAACTTGGTCAAGCGTGCTTGACTAAGTGCCATGACCACGATCGAGAGCTTCGCGATGTCCCAGGTGCTTCCGGGCGGCTTCCGCATGCCCACGCGCATGACGGCCCTGCCGCTCGAGGACGGCGGGGTCGCTCTCGTCTCGCCCATCCGGCTGACGACGGACGTCGTGGCTCGGGTCGAGGCCCTGGGACCGGTTCGTTTTCTCGTCGCCCCCAACCTGCTTCACCACCTCTACCTCGCAGAAGCCACCACGCGATGGCCGGAAGCGAGAGTGCTGGCGCCTCGAGGCCTCACCAAGAAGTGCCCCGAGCTGCGGATCGACGCGCTGCTGGAGGACGGCCTACCCGAGGCGCTCGCCGCCACGGTCCGCGCGGTGAAGATCGAGGGCGCGCCGTCGGTGGACGAGCACGTGTTCTTCCACGAGCCGTCTCGCACGGTCATCCTCACGGATCTCGTGTTCAACGTGACGCGACCGGAGGGGCTCGTCGCGCACGTCGCGCTGTGGCTCGTCGGTTGCCACGGAAAGCTCGGCCAGAGCCGCGCGTGGCGCTTCTTCGTGAAGGACCGCGCGGAGGCGGCCCGGAGCGCCCGCGCTCTCCTCGCCCTCCCCTTCGACTCGGCCGTCGTGGCCCACGGGGAGGTGGTGGAGTCGGGCGCACACGCCCTCGTCGCGCGTGCGCTCGGTTGGATGGCCGGAGGCGACGCGCTCGCGTCGTCCTCCGCTACCTCACGGCCTTCGAGATCCGCTTGAAGGCGTCGCCCCCCGCACGCGCGAGCCAATCGAACACGACCGTCTCGGCCGTCGTGACCGTGGCCCCCGCGGCGCGGCACAGCTCGAGGCCGACCTGCCGGTGATCGTCGCGTCGCGAAGCGACGCCGTCGATGGGGACATGCACCTCGACGCCGCGCTGCGCGAGCTCGCGCACGGTCTGGAAGACGCAGACGTGTGTCTCCATGCCGAGGACGATCGCCGTGCGGCCTTTTGTGGCCTCCCACGCTGCCGAGAAGCCCGGCGCCTCGACGGCGGCGAACTCGACCTTCTCCAGGATCGGCGCGCCGGCCGCGGTGAGCTTCTCGCGGAGGGTGGGCACGGTAGGCCCGAGCCCCTGGGGGTATTGCTCCGTCGCGATGACGTGGACGCCCAGCGCCGACGCGGCCTCGAGCAAGATGTTCGCGGCGCGCGTGAGCGCCGTCATCGCGTCCGGCGGCATCGCGGCCACGAGCCGCTCCTGAACGTCCACCACGAGCACCACTGAGCGCTTGGGATCGAGGCGTTTCACGCGGTCAGCATGGCATGGAGCCGGAGGCGGGTCATCCGCGCGAATGGTCCATGCCCGGCTCACCCGGCCGCGGGGGACGACGGGGCCTTGCTGGCGCGCGGCCGAACCATCGCGCCCTCCTCACGCGAGAAGCGGGCGACGCGCTCCCTCGAGCCGGCATCGAGCCCCAGCGCGTCGCTCACGATCGAGTCGATACGAGCCTGGCTCTCCGCGTCGATGCCGTCGTTTCGCGCGCCGAGCGATCGCCCGAGCCGCGCGAGATCGCCGAGCCACGGGCCCCCGCCGGCAGGGATGGGCAAGCTCCGCAAATGGCCGATCTTGAGCTGCGGCATCCCCTGCCGTGCGTCGCGAAACCGCATGTAATGCAGGAAGCGGAGCGGCCAGCTATTCAGGTACGCGAGCACCCCGTCGGTCGGGAGATCGGCCGCCCCGAACACCGCGAGGATCGAGTTGCGGAAGGGTGTCCCGTCGGCCTGCGCCGCCATGGGGTAACGCGCTGTCTGGCGCACGTATCCGGCCACGGCGCGCCACACCTCGGGATCGCGGAGGCGACCGCCGAGCTCGGCCGGATCGGCGAACAGGGAAGGAGGGCCGAGCTCGAACGGACGCACGTCTCTTCCGGCGCGGAGCCCGACCGTTCGCTTCGCCACCGGCGTGGCCGAGAGCCTGGCCAGATCGCCGCTCGACGTCTGGAAGCCCCGCTCGCCGAAGAGCTCCGGCGGGACACGGCCGAGCCGCTCGCAACGCTCCAGGATGGCGCGCGTCGCATCGTCGAGATCGGCGCGAGCGAGCGCCCACTCGTCGCCAACCACGACCTCCGCCGTGGCGCGGCGCGTGGACAGGATGGCCATCGCAGGTTGAAACACTCCGTCGAAGGCGTCCGACCCATAGTCCGGCAAGTCCTCGTCGGGCCGCGCGAGCGCGTCGTGTGCGCCGCGGGCCGGCGCGTACCCGGCGAGGTCGGCCATCGACGTCGGCACCACGAGCCCCAGGCGACCGCCCGGCGCGAGGACCTCGGCGGCGCGAGACACGAACAGGCCGTGCAGCGTGCGGTACCCAGCGAACGCGGGATATCGAGCGCGGAAGTAGGCGTGCAAAGATGGGGAGAGCGGCTGCGCCGCCCTCCCGGCGTACGCGACCCAGGGTGGGTTGCCCACGACGGCGTCGAACCCGCCCCGCGCGAAGACGTCGGGGAACGTGTCCTCCCAGCTCAGCGCCTCGGACGCGAGCTCGGCCGGCGCGCCACGGGGCGAGACGACCGCGTCGCCAGCGACCAGCCGGACCGCGAGGTCCTCCGGACGTAGCCCACCGAGGTGCGCGAGCGCGATCCTGGCAACCAGGACGGCGGTCGGATCGCGATCGATCCCGAAGAGCCACTCGGCGACGACGAGAGGGAGGTCGACGCCGAGGGAAGACGAGAGGAAACGCGCCGCCGCCGACAGGAAGACGCCTGATCCCATCGCCGGGTCGCAGACCAACAGCGGCCCTCGCGCTCGCGCGGCGACGAGCGGCGCGAGCGCCCGCCGCGCCACGTCGTCCGCGACCTCGGGGGACGTGAAGTGCGCGCCGGCTCGCCGCCGCCCGATCGAGTCGATCACCCGGCCGTCCGGCGCGACCTCGAGCTCGAGGAGCCCCTCGTACACCGCTCCGAGCGACCACGCGAACCGACCCGGCTCGGGTCGGGGGAGGTCGATCGTGCCGTGCGCGAGCGTGCCCTCGTCCGGCACGCTCGCGCCCCACGCGCGCGCGACCGCGAGCACGACGCTCCGGCGGATCGCGACGGTCGTCTGCGCCCGGTCGGCGGCGCTTGGGGAGCCACCGCGCGTGGCGTGGTCGGCGAACAGGCGGCGCCCGGCGCGGCGAAGGCTCGCGGCGCCGTGGCCGGAGGACTGCTTCACACCCACTGCAGCTTCACCCCCGCGAGGCCGCGCCGCCCCGGCCCGCGCGGATCGAATCGAAGGGTCGCGTATCCAATGACAGATCCGTCACGAACGAGCTCGAGCGCGAGCGTCGTCAGGCCTGCGTACGGATCGGCCAGGAGGCAACGTCTCGTGCCCCGCAGGGCGGCTCCGCCGGGTCCGTCCACCGCGAGCGAATACGCGAGCTCCGCGCGCGATCGTTCGAGCCGGACCTCGCCGGCGACCCGGCTCTGCGCGACGAAGCCGTCCGCGGCGACCTCTCCGTCGAGCGAGACGGGCTCACCGCGGAGCAGCGCTCCGAGCGCAGCCTGCCCCCCGAGCCGCAGGCGCATCCGCGCTTCTCGCGCAGAGGGGCCGAGGCGGAACGCGCCCTCGAGCTCCTCGGCGAAGACGACGCGAAGACCCAAGGCTCAGCCCTCGGGCGGAAGCTCGGGCAGCTGAGGCCCAGCCGTCTCCGCGTCGAACTCTCCGGGGCCGAGCTTCAGCCGCTCGACCTCGGTGCCCTTCTGGAGGGCGTCACAGATCTCGGGGACGTCGGCGAGCTGGACGCGGCCGTAGAAGGTCCCGTCGGGCGAGACGTGGACCACCGGGCCGGCCCAGCAGACGTCGAGGCAGCTCGAGGTGCACGCGCGGACCTCGGTCTTGGCGAGGCCGCGCGCGGCGACCTCGGCCTTGAGCGCCGCGTGCAGCGCCTCGGCTCCCCGGGTCGCACAGGAGCCCTTCGGGGTCCCCGGCGGCCGTCGATTCACACACACGAACAGGTATCGCTTTCGCTGGCCCATGGCCCTGTGACGCTAGAATGGGGACACTCCGTGGACCAGAGCTTCTCATCCGGTTTCTTCACGGCGTTTGCGGCCCTCTACGCCGCAGCGGGCGTGTATTGCGTCTGGTCCGCCCGGAGGAAATACGCCGAGACCGGCACCGCCGAGCTCGCGGTGCTCTTCTTTCTTCTGCTGCTCGACTCCGGGATCGAGGCCGTCCACGCGCTCGATCCGCGGATCGCCGGCTACATCGGGGCGCTCCGGCTCCCCGTCGACGGGTTCGCCGCCGCGGCGATGTTGGCCTTCGCGCTGACCCCCTATGCCCTGCCGCGCGCCAAGCTGTGGCCTGTGTTCGCGGGGATGGCCAGCCTCGGCGGTGCCGCGGCGCTCGACATGATCGGGCGCCCCTGGGAGGACGTCGCGACGAGCCCGGCCTCGATCGTGATAGGCGTCGCGGTCGCGCTCACGATCCTCATGGCGACCGCGCTCCTCGGCCAGTCGTTTTTGCTCCGGCGGACGCCGGGCCTCGTCACGTTCCTCGGCGCGTGCGCCTTGTCGGTGACCGTCGTCCACGACGCGGCGGCTCGGCTGGCGAGCCGCCCCGAGCTCGAGGGCTTCGGCTACACCGCGTTCACGTTCGCCGTGTTCGGCGGGTACGTGGTGAGCTTCACCCTCCGGCGCGATCACCTCTTCGAGCAGACGAAGCTGCTCGGCCAAAAATCCGAGGCGCTCGCCCGCTCGTTCCGCGAGCTGCGTGCCGCGCAGTCCGAGCTGGTGCGGAAGGAGCAGCTCGCGGCGATCGGTGAGCTCTCGGCGGTCGTCGCGCACGAGGTGCGGAACCCGCTCGCCGTCATCACGAACGCCGTCTCCACGCTGAAGCGCGCCGGAACCAGCGAGCAGAACCGGGAGGTGCTCCTCGACATCCTCTCCGAGGAGACCGCGCGGCTGAACCAGCTCGTCGGGGATCTGCTGCACTACGCCAAGCCGCTCAGCGTCGAGAGGGAGAGCGTCAACGTGCGCGAGATCGTCGACAAGGCCCTCTTGCCGCTTGACTCGCGGGTCAACGTCATCGCGCGCGTGATCGAGCGCGGGCCGCTGGGCCGTATCCGCGCCGACCCGCTCCTCCTGCGGCAGGCGATCGAAAACGTGGTCAACAACGCCGTGCAAGCCATGTCGAGCGGCGGCACCCTGACCGTGGAGCTGTCGCCGAGCAAGCGGCCTCGCGGCCGCGACAGCGCGGCGGACGCCGCGGCGCTGTCGGGGATCAAGCTCGTGTTCCGCGACACCGGCGAGGGTATGGACACCTTGGTCCGCAGCCGCGCGCTCGACCCGTTCTTCACCACGCGGCCGGCGGGGACCGGGCTCGGTCTGGCGATCGTGGCGCGGGTCGTGGACGCCCACGGGGGGCAGCTGCGTATCTTGAGCGAGCCCGGCGTGGGGACCGAGGTGCGCATATTCCTGCCCGAAGATCCGCCGGAGGGACCGCGGAGCAGCCGCGCCCGCATCCTGCCTCCCGTCATCGAGCCATTCAAGACACCGGAGACCAAGTGACACGCGCACGAGAAGAGATCGTGGCGCTCGACAAACGCTACGTCTGGCACCCCTACACCCAGATGGAGCGCTACATCGAGCAAGCTGACCCGTTTGTCATCGATCGCGCCGCTGGCGCGCGTATCTGGGACAAGAGCGGGCGCTCGTACATCGACGCGAACGCGAGCTGGTGGGTGGCCGCGCTGGGGCATGGGCACCCGCGGCTGGTGGAGGCGCTGACCGAGCAGGCGCGGACGCTCGCACACGTAGCGCTCGCGGGAACCACACACGAGCCTGCCGCGCTCCTGGCCGAGGCGCTCGTCGCGCGGGCGCCGCGTGGGCTGACGCGTGTCTTCTACAGCGACGACGGCTCGACTGCGCTGGAGGCGGCGATCAAGATGGCGCTCGGCTACCAGCGCCGCAGGGGCCGCCCCGAGCGGACCCGCTTCGTCTCGCTGCAGGGCGCGTTCCACGGCGAGACGCTCGGCGTGACCGCGCTCGGCGGCGTCGAGGTGTTCCGCCGGCCGTACGCCGGCGTCCTGATGGATGTCGTCTTCGTCGAGCCCCCGCCCTTCGGAGACGAGATTGGCGAGGTCGCGTCCTCCGCGCTCGCGCGTGTCCTCGACGAACACCAGGACGGTGTCGCCGCGGTCGTGCTCGAGCCCATCCTCCAGGGGGCCGAGGGCATGAAGATCTACACGCCTGCCTTCCTCCGCTCCGCCCGACAGGCGTGTGATCGGCACGACATCCTCTTCGTCGCCGACGAGGTGTTCACCGGGTACGGGCGGACCGGCCCGTTCTGGGCCGTGGATCACGCGGGTGTCTCGCCCGACATCCTCGCGACCGCGAAGGGCTTCTCCGGCGGCATGCTCCCGATGGCCGCGACCCTCGCCTCGGATCGCGTGTTCGAGGCGTTCTTCGGCCCGGCCGACGCCGCCTTCTATTACGGACACTCGTTCTGCGGCAACCCGCTCGGGGCTCGCGTCGCCCTCGAGGTGCTCCGCGTCTTCGATGACGAGCGTGTCCTCGAGGGCATCGAGCTCCGGGCGAAGAAGATCGCCGACGCGTTCGCTGCTCTCGGGCGGGTCGAGGGCTGCCGCGACGCACGCGCGATCGGCATGGTGGGCGCGGTCGACCTCGGCTCCGGCGGGTACCTGGGCGCCGCGGGGTGGCGGGCGCACGAGAAGGCTCGCGAGCTCGGGGCCTATCTCCGGCCGCTCGGCGACACCGTGTATGTGGCGCCGCCGCTGAACATCCCGCTTCCGGATCTGGAGGAGCTGCTGCAGATCGTGGGCGAGAGCGTGCGCTCTGCGCTCGGTTGATCGGGGTGTCCCAACTCGGGCGTTGTCAGCACTGGCGACCTTGCGGTAACCCGATTCGAATGCGCACCTCTCTCGGAGCTCTCTTCGTCCTCTTGACCTTCGGCTGCTCGGATGGCGGTGGTGGCGCCTCGTCGGCGGTCGCCGCGAGCGCCACTTCGGCAGCCCCGCCGCGCGCGAGCGCGAGCCAAGCCGCCGCGCCAGCGCAGCCCAGCGCGGCATCCTCGACGACGGCCGCCCCCTCCGCGTCCGCGGCCGCCTTCGAAGCGAGCGAGGAGCCCGCGCTCGACGAGTGGGCCAAGAGCAAGGTCGTGAAGGTCCCAGGCTCCACGGCGAACGACTGCGAGACCCGCATGGTGCGGGAGTGGCTCCGCGTCATGTGTGTCCCGCGCAACGCGGAGCTCGGCAAGCCGGTGAAGATCACGGTCGAGCGCGGCCGCGCGCCGAAGGAGCGCAGCAAGGGCGAGAACCTGAAGGCGGTGAACGACATCACCACCCTCATCGTCCCCGTGCGCCCGGGGCTGGACTTCGCCGCTTCGTTCGACTGGGAGCAGGGCTCACACGGTCTGCGCGTGAGCTGGCCGGCCGGGTCGCCCGAGAGCGACCGGGTCATGGAGTTCGACAACGCGCCCGCCCCCGACGCCGCGCCCGGCGCGAGCGGCGGCGCGCCCCCCACGCCACCCCCGGCCGACGCGCCCAAGGGCCCCAAGCCGGAGGAGCCGCTCGAGGACGTCGCAGGTCTCGCGGCGACCCCCGACGACGCAGCGTGGGACGCGGCGGCCGAGGTCGCGGTGAAGGGCTCCACCGCCGCGGGCTGCGAGACGAAGGTCTCCGGCGACTGGTTCCGCGCGCGCTGCAAGGGAACGAAGGAAATCGTGCCCCTCAAGGGCCACCGCAAGACGCAGACGACCTCGAAGATCGAGGGCGAGACCGCGACCTTCCTGACGCCTTACGTCGAGGGCACGGAGACGCACGCGCGGTTCGTCCTCGCGGACGGCTCGAAGTTCCTGGTCCTTCGCTGGCCCAAGGGGCCCAAGCCGAAGACCGTCGGCGCGTTCGAGACGGGGAACTGACGAATCCGTCAGTCTCCTTCGACGTCCTTCCGGATCTTGGCGAAATGCTCGATCACGAAGTCGCGGAAGGCGATGACCTTCTTCGGCACGTGCTTCTGGCCGGGGTACACCACGTAGAGCGTGCCGGCTTGGCGCGACCAGTCGGGCAGCACCCGCACGAGCTTGCCGGTCTCCAGGTCCTCCCGAGCGAAGAAAGAGGGCAGCGGGCCGATCCCCGCGCCGGCGCGCACGGCCTGCCGCACGAACGAGAAGTCCGCGGCGTGGAGCCGGGCGCGCGCCGGGAAACGAACCGAAGGCCGCGCGATGAGCGATTGGAAGCCCGAGTGGCTCGGCAACACGGCGTCGTGGCCGCTCAGCTCGTTGAAGGAACGCGGCGTGCCGCGCCGCGCGAGGTAGGTCGGGGCGGCGAAGAGGTGGAGAGCCGTCGTCGCGAGCTTGCGCGCGATCAGCGACGAGTCCTTCAGCTTCTGGCTCGCGCGGATCGCCACGTCGAACCCCTCCTCCACCAGGTTCACGGTGCGCGCCGAGACGTCGACCTCCACCTCGACCTTGGGGTACCGGCAGAGGAAGCGCGCGATGATCTCGCCGAGGAGCCCCTCGCCGATGTCGACGGGCATGGTCACGCGCAGCGAGCCCTGCGGCTCCTCCTCCGCGTCACCGAGGAGCGTCATGGCGTCGCGGAGCCCGCCGACGTGTGGGCCGACCTGAGCGTAGAAGCGCTCGCCCGGCTCGGTCAGGGCGAGCGTCCGCGTGGACCGCGACAGGAGGCGCACGCGGGTCGCGTCCTCGAGGCGGCTGATCGCCCGGCTCAGCGTCGACTTGGGGACGCCGAGCTTCTTCGCCGCCAAGGTGAAGGACCCCGCATCCACCACGTTCACGAAGGCTTCGATCTCGTCGAGAAGCATGCGTCCGAGCGGCACCATAGCAGCCCTCCAGGCTCCCGGTGCTTGACGAACGAGATCCCTCGGGCGACGATTTCATCGTGCGCGCGGCTTGGCTCTTCGCCCTCCTCGGCTTGACCGCCTGTGATGCGGACGTCGAGACCAGCGCGACCGGCGCCGCCGGGACGGGCGCCGCGGGCGGCGGGCAGGGCCAGCCGACCAGCTCCGCCGCGACCACCGGGAGCGGCGCGACCTCGGGCACGACGACGAGCTCGAGCGTGACCACCGGCGCCGGAGGCGCCCCGGCGATGCTCGCCGTGGGCGATCTGGTGCCGGACTTCTCCTTGCTGGACGTGAACCCCGCGTCCCCGACGGCCAACCAGCCCGTGTCCCCGCGCGACTACCTGCAGCGCGTGTCGGGCTGGTATTTCGGCCATTCCACGTGAGGCTACTGTAGCTCCCAGTTCGGGATGCTGGACGTCATGCAGGACGAGCTCACGCAAGCCGGGCTCGACGTGACAATCTTCGGGATCAACGCCGTCGGCTACGAGTCGGGCAACGAAGCCGTCTGCGAGGGCCGCGACATCGGCTGGCTGCAAGACGTTGCCGAGCAAGAGGTGTGGATGACCTGGGCCATCAGCTTCCGCGACCTGGTCATCGTCGATCAGGACAACGTGGTCGTCGCGATCTACAACCTGAGCACCCACAACCTGAACGAGCCCGTGAACTACGACGAAGCCTTCGGGCTCTTCGAAGCCGCGGCCCAGCCGAGCAACTGACCAGGGGCCGGCAAGCGACGGGGGGTCCGTTGACGAAGCCCGCCCGCCCTGAGACCCTGTCAGGATGGCCGATCTCCCGCTCCCCGAGCTCGCCCAGCTGCGCGAGCGCGTCCGCGATCTGGAGGAAGAGGTCCAGCGTCTGCGACGCGGCGGCGCGGCGGCGTCGGGGACGGCCGGGTCTCGGGACGACGAGCTGATCGAGAGCGAAGAGCGGTTCCGCGTGGCCTTCGAGACAGCCCCAGCGGGGATCTCCATCACGCGGGTGACGGACGGCAAGGTGCTGTACGTCAACCCGACGTTCTGTCGCGACATCGGACGTTCGATCGACGAGGTGGTCGGCCAGACGATGGAGGCCATCGACCTCTACGCGGACGAAGACGAGCGACAGCGCCTCTTCACGAAGCTGATCGAGAACGGCTACGTCGACGGGGTCGAGTTCCGGTATCGCACGATCAAGGGCGAGGTGCGGACCGGCCTCTTGTCGTCGCGCCCCATCACGCTCCGAGGCGAGCTGTGCCAGCTCGGCATGGCGTTCGACATCACCGACGCGAAGAGGGCGCAGGCCGACCGCGCCCGCCTCGAGGAGCAGCTCGCCCAGTCGCAGAAGATGGAAGCGATCGGGCGCCTGGCCGCGGGCGTCGCGCATGACTTCAACAACCTCCTCACCGCCATCGTCGCGAACGTGGAGCTCGGGCTCATGCAGGCAGCCGCCGGCGACCCGCTGCGCCTGCACCTGCTCGAGATCCGCGAAGCCACGGCGCGCGCCGCCGGGCTCACCGGTCAGCTCCTGGCCTTCAGCCGGAAGCAGGTGCTCGAGCCGTGCCCGGTCGACCTCTCGGCGAAGGTGGACGAGATGCGGACGATGCTCGGGCGAGTGGTCGGAGAAGGCGTATCCCTGTCCTTCGATCTCGCGCCCGGGTTGCCGCCCGTGCTCGTGGACCCGACGCAGCTCGAACAGGTCGTGCTGAACCTGGTGGTCAACGCCCGGGACGCCGCCGCGCCGAACGGACTCATCTCGGTGGCCACGCGGCTCGCCGAGCTGCAGGGGACAGAGGGCGCCGGCCGGTCGGGAACCCGCTTCGTGGTGCTCGCCGTCGCAGACGACGGCAAAGGCATCCCGGCGGATGTCGTCCCTCACGTCTTCGAGCCGTTCTTCAGCACCAAGGGCGAGCGAGGCACGGGGCTCGGGCTCTCGACCGTGGACGGGATCGTCACCCAACACGGCGGCTTCGTGGAGCTCGACACGAAGCCGGGCCGAGGGACGACCTTCCGGGTGTTCCTGCCCGAGGCTCCCGAAGGCGCGGCCCGACCGCAGCAGAGCCGACCGCCCGCGCCGAACGAGAAGCAACAAGGCGTGTTGCTCCTCGTGGAGGACGACGCCTCCGTGCGGGAGCCAACGGCGGCCTTGCTCCGCCGGCTCGGCTTCACCGTTCACACTGCCGCGACAACCACCATCGCCCTGGAGCTCGCGCGCGCCCACCGCGACCTCCTCGAGATCCTCCTGACCGACATGGTCATGCCCCTGATGAGCGGCAGCGCGCTCGCAGCGGCGGTGAAGCAGCTTGTCCCCGGCATCGCGGTGGTCACCATGTCCGGGTACCCCGAAGACGTGATCGAGCGCGGCGGCGTGCTCGATCCGGGGGTGGTGCTCGTCCGGAAGCCCTTCGGCGCCGAGCAGCTCGCTGCCGCCATTGCACGCGCGCGCGCCCACCAGCTCGATCGCGGCGTCCGGAAGGGCGATGCAGGAGGGGGAGATGCACAAGGTCAAGGCCTCTGACCTGGTGAGCCTCCGCAAGTCGCTCGCCGACAGCGATCCCGAGGTGCTCGAGCGGATCCGAGCCCGGATGCCCGCCGATCTCCTGGCGGTGCTCGACGCGGCGACCGCCTCGACGTGGCTGCCCGACCGGCAGATCTGCGCCATCTACGAGAGCTTCTGCCGGGTGCTCTACCCGGGCGCGCTCTCTCCGTTCGTCCAGCTCGGGCGTCGCATGGCGCTCGCGAGCTACCGCGGCGTCTACCGTGTGTTCCTGGCGATCCCGTCGACCAGCTTCGTCATGGGCAAGACCGCGAGCGTCTGGTCCTCGTATCACTCCACGGGAAGCGCTTCGATGGAAGAGGTCCAGGACCGCAGCGCCGTGCTCGTGGTGCGGGGCGCCGACCCGATCTGCAGGGAGATGATCGACGTCATCACGGGCCACGTCCACGCGCTCGCCGAGCTCACCGGCGCCAAGGACCTGCTCGTCGCCTCGAACGTGGACGACCCCGCCGCGCTCCGCTGGTCGATCCGGTGGAAATGAGCGCCGCGCTCGACTGAGGTCGAGCGGGAGCGCCGCTCAGCCGCCGAGCCTGCCCTCGGCGGACCAGTGGCGGTCCGACACCATCGAGACCTGCAGCGCGCCGAGGCCGGCCTGCTCGAGCGCTCGCTCGACCTCGGCCGGGGTGAGCGCGGCGCAGAGCGAGTCGAAGAAAAGCTGCTGCTGGCGAGGCGACTCACCCGCGGCGGCTCGCTTCACGATGGCCCAGGCGTCCGACGTCGACGCCGGCCGCGCCAGGTCACGAATGATGACGGATCCGTCACTCTTTACGACTCGCGCGATCTCGCGGAGGCCCGCGATCGGATCGGGCAAGTGGTGGATCGTCGAGTTGCACATCACCAGGTCGTAGCGGCGGTCTTCGGAGCGGAGGCGCTTCGCGTCCATCACCTGGAGGCGGATCACCTCGCGGAGGCCGGCCCGCGCCACGTTCTCCTCGCCCAGACGGATCATCTCCCTCGCGAGGTCCGCCGCGACGATGGAGAGGCCAGCTCTGCGCTCGGCCATGAGGATGGGGATTCGTGCGGTCCCCGTGCCGACATCCAGGATCTCGGGCGACGCGCGCGGCTCGATCAGCGCGAGCGCGGCGAGCGCGAACCTCAGGTTCGGCTCGTCGAAGTCCATCGCGTCGTACTCCGTCGCGTCCGCGACGGTGTCCATCACCTCGGGCTCGAGCACCCTCTCCATCGCGACTACCCCCCGCCCTCCGGGATCCTCACGTCCTTCAGCTGCGCTCCGAGGAACCGCTCGGCCGCCGCGATGAGCGGGTGGGTGCGCACCGCCTCGTCGGCCTCGGCCCTGCGTACGCGAGCGGCCTCTTCGTAGGTTCGCGCGAGCGTCGCCGGGGGCTCCTTCGACCGCCCGAGATCGACGATACGAAACTCCGCGGCTGGCCCGAGCTCCGCGCGTGTCGTCGCGCCGAGCAGCTCGCGGGCGCCGGCCTCTCCCAGGAATGTCGCTTCGAACGACTTGGGATCGAGCGCCACGACGATGCCGCGCTCGTTCAGATCGCAGAGCGCGGCGCGCTCGAGCAGAGGCGCCAGACGGGGGCTCTTCTCACGCACCACGGCCACGAAGCTCGCGAAGCGCTCGAAGCGAGGATCGTCCGAGGAGCGGATCGGGCTCTCGTGGGATGGAGTCTCGTGAGCCGGCTCCGGCGGAGGAGGAGCCGAGGGCGCGCGCGGCTCCGGCGGAGGAGGAGCCGAAGGCGCGGGCGGCTCCGGCGCGCGGAACGCGGGCGGCTCCGGCGCGCGGAATGCGGGCGGCTCCGGCGCGCGGAACGCGGGCGGCTCCGGCGCGCGGAACGTGGGCTGCGGAGCCGGAGCAGGCTCCGCTCTCGCTGGCTCGGGGTCGTCGGCGCCGTCCTCGATGGGACGCGCGCGCGGCTGCGCCTCGCGAGCCGAGGCCGGCCGCGCCATGCCCACGCCTCCGCCGCCACCCGAGCCGAGCCGCGACTCCAGCTCTCCGAGGCGCCGCAACAGATCGTCGATGGGGACGAGTGGCGGTCGGCGCGCCAGCCGAACGAGCGCCATCTCCAGGGACGCGCGGGTCGACGGCGACTGCAGGATCTCCTCCGTCGCCTTGGAGAAAGCCACGTGCATGCGGGTGAGATCGTCGGGCGAGGCCTTGGCCGCGATGCGACGCAGGTCTTCGATCTCGACGTCCGGCACGTCGAGCAGACCGCGCGCCTCGGGGGCGACGCGAATGACCACGAGATCACGGAGGAGCGCGAGCAGATCGCGCGCGACGTGCCCCATCTCGTAGCCGGCCTGCGCGAGCTCCCCCACCAGGGTCAGGCACCCGGCCGCGTCCGCGCCGACGGCGCTCTCCGCGATCCGGTAGAGGACCGCGCTCTCGGCCACGCCGAGCGTCTTGGCGACGCCGGCCGAGGTGAGCTTCGCGTCGGCGCCCGCGGAGGCGATCACCTGATCGAGCAGGCTCATCGCGTCGCGCATGCTGCCGGCAGCCTCGCGGGCGAGGAGCTGCACCGCGCCGTCGTCCGCGGCGATGCCCTCCTTCTCGAGCACGTAGCGGAGGCGCGCGGCGATCGTGGAGACGCCGATCAGCTTGAAGTCGTAGCGCTGGCAACGTGACAGAATCGTCACGGGGATCTTCGCCACCTCCGTCGTCGCGAAGATGAACTTCACGTGCGGGGGCGGCTCCTCCAAGGTCTTCAGGAAGGCGTTCCACGCGCTGCCCGAGAGCATGTGGACCTCGTCCACGATGAGGATCTTGAACCGGTCACGCGCGGGCCTGTACGGCAGGCTCTCCTGGAGCTGGCGGATGTCGTCGACGCCGGTGCGCGTCGCGGCGTCCATCTCCTGCACGTCCATGTCGTTGCCGGCTGCGATCTCCCGGCACGGCGGGCAGACGAGGCAGGGCGTCGCCGTGGGCCCCTTCTCGCAGTTCAGCGCCTTCGCGAGGATGCGGGCGCTGGTCGTCTTTCCGACCCCCCGGACGCCGGTGAACAGGAACGCGTGCGCCACCCGACCGATGGCGATCGAGTTCGCGAGCGTCTGGGAGACGTGCTCCTGCCCGACGAGATCCTCGAAGGACATCGGGCGCCATTTTCGGGCCAGTACGACGTAGGGCTCGGTCATCGACGGGGAGGGCATCATACCCCCCACGGGGCGGTTGGTAACCCTTGCGGCCCGGGGGATTGTTAGGCAAGTTTCGCCCCCTATGCAGTTCCGCGGCGGAATCAGCGAGCTCATGCGCCAAGCGGCGCGGATGCAGCGCAAGATCGACGAGCGCAAAGCTCAGCTCAAAGACGAAGAGGTGACCGCTTCGGCCGCCGGAGACAAGGTCAAGGTCATCGTCACCCTCGAGGGGAAGCTCCGCCAGGTCATCATCGACCCCGAGTTCCTGAAGACCGAGGGACTCGAGCTCGCGCTCGACGCCGTCGTCGCCGCCTCCAACTCCGCCTTGGAAGAGGCGGACAAGAAGGTCGACGAAGAGATCAACAAGATCACCGGCGGCCTCAAGATCCCCGGCCTCTAGCCGAGGGTCGCGCCGTCTCAATCGAGCGCCCGGCCGCGCCATGCTCCCCGATCGCCTCCTGCGCGTCGTCCAGCTTCTCTCGAAGCTCCCGGGCGTCGGCGAGAAGACGGCGCAGCGCTACGCCATCGCGCTCCTGTCGGCGGACGAGAGCGTCGCGCGCGAGCTCGGGCGGGCCCTCGCGGAGCTCCACGACAACGTCCGGCCCTGCGCCGAGTGCGGGAACATCGCGGACGTTCGAGAGAAGGGAGAGGCCGCCATCTGCACGATCTGTCGCGACAGCCGTCGCGACGCCTCGCTCCTCTGCGTGGTGGCCCGCGTCCAAGACCTCTTCGCCATCGAGAAGAGCGGCGCGATGCGCGGCAAATACCACGTGCTCGGCAGGCTCCTCTCCCCGCTCGATGGCGTCGGTCGCGAGCAGATCGGGATGGACCGCCTCCTCGAGCGCGTGACCTCGAACGACGTGCGGGAAGTGCTGGTCGCGACGCCCCCCTCGGTCGACGGCGAGGCGACCGCCCTGCTCATCTCGCGGGAGCTCGGCGCACACGGCGTCCAGGTCTCGCGGATCGCGAGCGGCGTCCCCCACGGCGGGGATCTCGAGTTCGCCGACCAGATCACCCTCGGGCGGGCCATCGAGCACCGCCGCAGGTTCTCCTTCTGAGCCGACCTCACGGTCGATACACGGACACCATGCCCAAACAATCAGTCTCCACTTTGGATGCCCCGAAAGCGATCGGGCCGTATGCTCAAGCGACGAAGGCCGGCGGCTTCGTGTTCACGAGCGGCCAGATCGCGCTCGACCCGGCGACGGGCGAGCTGGTCTCCGGAGGGACCGAAGCCGAGACGGCGCAGGTGCTCAAGAACCTGACCGCCGTCCTCCGCGCCGCGGGCGCGACCCCGGAGGACGTGGTGAAGACAACCATTTTTCTCGTAGATCTTGCGGATTTTGCCCTCGTCAATCGACTCTACGGCGACGTCTTCGGCGCGAGCCTGCCCGCGCGTTCGACGGTGCAAGTGGCGGCGCTCCCGAAAGGAGCTCGCGTGGAGATCGAGGCGGTGGCCCACGTGAATGCTGGAGACAAACGATGAGCGACGAACAAGACCTCGGGGGAGCCCGAAAAGCAGAGGGTGCCGCGAGCGCCTCGGACGACAAGGCCGATCAGAAGGCGAAGCCGCGCAAGATCGCGCGCTCCGCGTCCACCGCGGAGCGCGCCAGCGCTGCCCCGGCGGGCGAGGGTGAGGCCGCTGCGCCGGCCTCCGGCGAAGAGGGCTCGCGCCGCAAATGGGACGTTCGCGCCGAGCGCCCCGAGGGTGCCCCGAGGCCCGCGAGGCCTCGCCCGGGGAGGCCTCACGCGCGGTTCGAGTCCGATCTCGCCGCGACGACCCGGCGCCCCGGCGCCTCGGGCGGACGCGCGATGCCGACGATGCCGGAGCGTGGCCCGGTCGACAAGTCGAGCCCCGACTTCGTCGATCGCTGGCTCTCGCGCCCTGCCCGCAAGCCGGAGGACGGCCCGCGCAAGCCGCGCGAGGACCGACGCGAGCGACGTGGCCGGCCCGAAGGCCGGCCCGAGGGCCGGCCCGCAGCCGCGGCGCCGAAGCTCGAGGCGAAGCCCGCAGCGGCCGCGGCGCCGCCCCAGCCGAAGCTCCCCACGCTGCACGAGACCATCCTCGTGGGGCTGCCGCGCGTCGCGGCGCAGCGCCAGATCGACAAGTCGCAGAACAAGCCCAAGACCGCCAAGGAAGCGCTCGCCGCGAAGGCCGCGAGCGGCGCGCCGAAGCCGAAGGCCGAGCCCGCCAAGGGCGAGGTCGTGCTCGACCCGAGCTGGGTCTCGGCGAATGGCGACAATGCTGTCAGCGTCTTGCGCGGCGCCGGCCCTGCCGCCGAAGCGCTGGTCGACGCCTGGCTCAGCGCCTCCAACGTGGAGGCGATCGCAGCCGCGGGCGCCAGCGAGGAGCTCAGCGGTGCCGCGCGCAAGGCGTCCCGCCGCGCGCTCGGCGTGCTGAAGGCCCGCGGCGTCGCGATCCCGGAGCGGACGACGGCCGCCTCGGCCGGCGCCCGCTCAGGCGAGGAGGAGGTCATCGAGGCGACGTTCAGCCCGCCCGACGGCCGCGGCACGATCTCGTTCACCATCGCGAAGCGTCGCGGCGGTGAGCGCGCCCACATCGCCGAGGTCATCGCGCGGGACGGCGTGGGCGTCGTCAACGCGGTGAGCGGGTGGATGAGCCGCTCGCAGATCAAGGAGGCGCACCAGCGCATCGCCGACTCGACGGGCGTCCCGCCCGCCACCGTGCCCGCCGAATGGGCGCGCTATCGCATCGCCCAGGCCAAGGCCGAGAACGCCAAGAGCGGCGCGCTCGTTCCGCTCAGCCTCGAGCGCTGCAAGGAGCTGATCGATCCCACCCCGGCGGCCGAGCCCACGCACCCGGTCGCCGATCTCGAGAGCTCTATCGGCGACGCCGCCGAGGCGCCCGCCTCCCTCCACGCCGAGCCGGAGCTCCGAAGCTGGCTTCCCGACGGCCGCGCGCTCGATGAGCTCTTGCGCAAGGTCGGCGAGAAGCTCAGCGCCGCCGACGCGGAGGACTCGAAGAAGGTCGACGAGGTCCTGCAAGAGGAGGTCAAGCTCGCCACGGACCGCTTCTTCACGCCCGAGCAGCGCGCGCTCCTCGCGCGCCGCATGCGCGACGCAGCCATCTCCGTGCGGCAGCGCGCCGGCGAGGATCGCGCGAAGGACCTGCTGCGCGCGGTGAAGGCGATCGAGTCCGCGGGGCTCATCACCTCCCCGCCGAGCGAGCTCGAGTTCCTCCGGGTGTTCTTCCAGAAGGGGCTCAGCGTGCTCGCGCAGCAGCAGGGCGGCCTTCGCGTCCCCGTCGCGGCGCAGAAGTAAGCGCGAAGAGGACGGCGCCGCTCCAGGGGGAGTGGCGCCGTCCGTTCGTCTTCAGGGGGAGTGGGGCGGCTCGAGGCCCGCGCGCGCGCGGAACGCCGCGTGGAGCGTGCGTGTCTTCGGCCCTGGCTTGCCAGACCCGATCGGCGTCCCGTCGACGCGCACGACCGGAAGGACCTCGCGGATGGTCGAGGTCAACAAGAGCTCGTCCGCCGCGAGCAGATCTGCCGTGGTGAGCACCACCTCGCGGGCAACGAGGCCTGCGTCCGGCGCGGCCGCGAGCACGAGCTTGCGCGTGATGCCTGGCAAAATGGTCAACGTCGCGGGCGGCGTGAGCAGGAGCCCTCCCTTGATGGCGAGCACGTTCGACGTGGTCCCCTCGAGCACGACGCCCCGCGTGTCCACGATGAGTGCCTCATGGGCGCCCGCCGCTCGAGCCTCTCGAATCGCGAGGATGCTCTCGAGGTAGTTGCCGACCTTGGCGCCGCGAGCCGCGTCGCTCGGGCGATACGTCGTGACGGTGATCACCGACACGCCGTCCAAGTAGGCCTCCGGCGGCGGCCCCTTCATCGGCTCGAGGAAGACCACGCGCCGCGCGCTCACGGCAGGCGTCGGATCGAGGCCCATCGGCCCCTCCCCGCGCGTCACCATGATCCGGATCGTGTGCTCCCCCGACGCGCCGCGCGCGCGGATCTCGGCGAGCAGCCGTCGTGTTTCCTCGGCGAGCGCCGCGGGGCCGAGCGGGAGCGTGAGGCCCACGCGCTCCGCGGACCACGCCAGCCGCTCGAGGTGCGCCTCGAGCTCGAAGGGCTCGCCCGCGTAGGTGCGGATGGTCTCGAAGATGCTGTCGCCGTAGAGGAACCCGCGGTCGTAGACGGACACGACGGCGCGCTCGGGGTCCACGAGCACGCCGTCGATGGCCACGAACCGCGAGGTTCGAGGGCCGTCCAAGATCAGCCCTTCAGCTTGGCGAGGAGCTCCTTCGCGCGCGCGAAGCCCTTGTCGTTGTCGAGCGCACGCTCGAGCATCTGGATGGCCTTCTTGTCGTCGCCCTGCCGGTGGCTCACGTCGCCGAGGTAATAGAAGACCTCGGCCTTCGTGATCGGCGCGCCCTCGTCGAGCCGCTGCAGGAGCAGGGCCTTGAAGGTCTTGCCCGCGCGGTCGACGTAGGCGTCCTTCTGCTCGACGTCGGCGTCGGCGAGCTCGAGCGAGAGGACGCCGAGATCGCGCAGCACCGAGATTGAGCCGGGGTCGATCTTGAAGGCGGTGTCGAGCTCGGCGAGCGCCTTCTGACGATCGCCGTCAGCGAGGTGCGCGCGCGCGAGACGGTGGTGGATGACCGCCACCTCCTTCGAGCGGCGACCGCCGTAGGAGTCGACGATCTTCTGCAGCACCTCGACCGCTTGCTTGCCCCGACCGGACTCGCTGTACGCGTCGCAGAGGGCGAGCAGGAGCTCGCGATCCGACGGCGCGAGCTCGGAGGCCTGCTGGAGCAGATCCGCCGCCGACGCCGCGTTCGAGAGCTTGGTCTTGTAGATGTCGGCCGCGGCCCGCAGGAGCCTGACGCGATCGAGCGGCTCGGACGCCGCCTCCGCATCGCCCTTGTGGAGCTCCGCCAGCTTCTCCCAGTCTTTCTCCTGCTCGTAGAGCGTGCGCAGCTTCGAGCGGACGTCCTCGTCGCGATCACGCTCGGCCAGCGCGCGCTCGAGAGAGCGCCGCCGCCCCGCGACCTCGCCGAGGCCTTCGTAGAGGGAGGCGAGCTTCTTGGCGGTGGCAACCGCTTCGTCGCCCTGCTCGAGCTCCAGCAGCCGCTCGGTGTATTTGGCCGACTCCGCCTTGTCGCCGCGCTTGTCCTGGATGCGGGCGAGCGCGACGAGGGCGCCCTTGTGTTTCGCGTCCTTGTCGAGCACGGCAGCGTAAGTCTGCGCGGCCTTCTCGAGATCGCCGATGCGCCCCTCCTGCACCTCGCCCAGCCGGACTCGGTACGAGAGCTCGCCCTCGAGATCCCCACGCGAGCTCGCGAGCTCGATCTGCTTCTCGAGCAGCTCGGCCAGCTCGTCGTCTCGCCCCGACTTCTCGTAGAGGCGAGAGAGCATGAGCGCGGCGTCCCGGTGAGCGGGCTCCTCGTCGAGGATGGCCACCAGCTGCTCGATGGCATCGCTGGGAGCCTCGAGCTCGTCCGAGACCCGCGCGGCTTCGAGGCGGAGACCGGATCGCTTCGCGGGCTCGTCCGCGACGTCGACCAGGCGCCCGAGGAGCTTCAGGAGCTCCTTCTTCTTCCCGGTCTCCTCGTAGAGCGCCCGGAGCGCCGTCTGCGCCACCTCGTCGGTCGGCAGGTCCTCGAAGATCTGCTCGTAGAGGTCGATGGCGGAGGCGAGATCCTTCAGGTCGCTCCGCGCGACGGAGGCAGCTTCGTGGCGGAGCGAGCGGATGCTGTCGCCGTCCGCCGCGAGCTCCGTCCTGCGGACGAGGAGCTTGTAGGTCTCCTGCGCGTCGCCGGCCTGCTTGCGGAGCCGCGTGAGCTCGGCCAGCGCCCAGGCGTCGGCCTCGTCCGCGGCGATGACCTCACGCAGGATCTCCTCGGCCAACGCGGCGTCGGAGGCGCGCTGCTCGGCGATGGTGAAGGCCTCGCGTCGCAGCTCGGACGCGCCGCTGATCCCGTCGATCTTGGCGAGCCGGCGCAACGTGGACACGAGGTCCCGTTCGCGCCCCGCGGCCCGCTGGATCTCCTCGATCGAGCGCAGGATCACCTCGTTCTGCGAGTCGTGTTTCAGCGCCTTCTCGAAGTCGCGCTCGGCCCCAGCCGGATCCGAGAGCTTGTCCTTGCGCCACATGGCGGCTCGGATCCAGAGATCGCCCGCCGTCTCGGGCGGGAGGTCTGCGGCCTCTTCGGTCGCCGCCTCGAGCGCCTTCGCCGCGTCCTCGAAGCCCGAGACGATGGCCGCGACGCGCTCGATCTCGGCGAGCACGTCGGAGTCCGCCGGGTCGTCGTCGAGCGCGGAGAGAAGCGCGTCGAGCGCGGCCTTCGGATCGGCCGCCCGGTCCTCGAGGACGCGCGCGAGGTCGAGCCGGAGCTTGAGCCTGTCGGACGCGCTCGAGGCGTTTGTGATGCGCTTCCCGAAGAGCGCCGAGAGCGCCTTGTTGTCGCCGCTCTGGCGGTAGACGCCTTCGAGGGTCTCGGCGACCTCCTCGAAGAGCGTCCGGTCTTCCGTGAGCTTCTCGAGCTGCGCGGTCGCCTCGGCGTTCGTCGGGTCGCGCTCGATAGCCGTCCGCAACGAGCCGAGCGCTGCGTTCGGATCGCGGAAGGCACCGACCTGCAGCTTCGCCAGCCGGCAATACAGCTCGGCCTGCGCGCTCTCGGGCTCCACCACGACCCGCCGCTCGATCACGTCGGCGAGCGACTTGGCGTCGTCGAGGCGCTCGTAGAGGCGGTCGAGCGAGGTGAGGATCAAGAGCTCGCTCTCCTCGCCCTCCGCGCCGTCGAGCGCCTTGGCGAACGCTTCCGCGGCGCGTTTGTCGTCCTTCAGGTTCTCCTCGGCCACGCGGCCGAGGCGGACCCACAGACCGCGCCCGACCGAGGCGTCGGTCGCGTCCGCGGCGCGCTCGGCGAGCGCGTCGGCGTAGCGCTTGAAGCCCTCACCCGGGCCCTCGGACTCGCCCCGCGTAACGTGTGCAAGCCTGACGATTTCGTCATGAAGCGTCGCTTCCTCGGGCGTCTCGGCGAGCGCGCGGAGGAGCGCCTCTTCTGCGTCTGCCGGCTTGCCGAGGCGCTGGTCGTGGACCTCCGCGATCTCCTTGAGGGTGGCTGCGCGGGCGTCGGGCTCGGCCTGCGCTTGCAGCTTCAGCTCGAGCACCTTCACGCGGTCCGCGTGGCGCTCGGCCGACTTCAGGACCGGCAGGAGGATCTCCGCCGCGTCGAGCCGCAGCTCGGCCGACGACTCGGCGATGACCATGACCGCCGCGGCCGCGGCCACGTGCTCGGGCGTCTCCTCGAGGACGAGGCGATACTGCTCGAGCGCGTCGACCGGGCTGTCGAGCTTGTCCTTGTACAGGTCGCCGATCGAGACGCGCAGGTCTGCGCGATCCGACGTGGCCTCCGCGCGAGCCGCCTGGTCCTTCAGGTTGTCGAGCAGCTCGTCCCACATCGACTCGGCACGATAGAGGCGCTCGAGGTGACGGAGCACCTCGAGGTCGCCCGGCCGCGAGTCGAGCGCCGCGCCGAGCGACGCGATCGCCTCCTTGCGGTTCTCGAGCGGTCCTTCGTAGAGCTTCGCGGCGCGGACGTTGAGGTCGTAACGCAGGTCACCGTCGTTCGGACCGGAGATCTCCACGCGCTGCCGGTAGAGCTCGACCAGGCGCTCGGCGGAGGCCTTGGCCTCGTAGAGCTCGATCAAGGAGTCCATCGTCTGCGCGCTGTCGGGCTCGAGCTCGAGCGCCTTCTCGTACGCAGCGACCGCCCCCGACTCGTCCTCGAGCATCTCCGCCCGGATCCTCGCCAGGCGGCGCAGCAGCTCCGCAGCCTCGGCGTCGGAGACCTCCTCCACCTTCTTCTCGATGACCCCGGCCACCTTGCTCCAGTCACCGAGCAGCACCGCGAGCTCGTCGATCGAGTCGAGGGGCTCGGCCTCACCCGGCGACACCGCAGCGAGGCGCTCGAACGTCGCGAGCGCGCGGCGAGGATCGTCGACCTCCTCGTCGTAGATGCGCGCGAGCATGGCGAGGAGCTCGCGGCGCGTGACGTCGTCCACGTTGCCGGCCTGCGCGCTCTCGAGCGCAGCCGCCAGCTCGCCGAAGCTCCCTTGCTCCCGGGCGAGCCGCTCGAGCGAGGTGCGCACCTCACCGTCGTCGGGATCGACCGAGAGCGCACGGAGCAGCGCCTCGAACGCTCCCCGCTTGTCGCCGCCGCGCTGCTCGAGGAGCGCGGCGTTCTCGCGGAGGATGGCCGCCTTCTCGCTGCGGTCCTCTGCGAGCGCGAGGCTCTCCTCGTTGATCTTGACGAGGCTCTCCCAGCTGTCCGCGCGCTGGTAGAGCGGGCGCAGGATCTCGAGGACGCGCGCCTTGTGCTCCTCCTCGTGGGAGAGCGACTCGAGCTCGGTGACGGCGTCGCGGTTCCACGGGACGTCCGCGACGACGGTCTCGAGCTGATCGATCGCGCCGTTCGGGTCCGCGAGGTGCTGGCGGCGGACCTTGGCGAGCGCGAGGCGGTACGGAGCCGCCGCCTCGGGCGACTCGCTCGAGTCCGCGCGGCGCTCGTACAGATCCGCGAGATCGCGGTGTTTGGCCAGTCGACCGTAGAGATCGGTGAGGCGGTCGAGCGAGAGCGTGTCGCGCTCGTCCACCTCGAGCGCGGCCCGGTATGTCTCGATCGCGTCCTCGGGGCGCGCGAGCTTCGACTCCTCGATGTCCGCGATGATGTGGAGGAGGCCGACGCGGTGCTCGCCGTCGCGGTAGTCGAGCGCGCCTCGCATGAGGTCGACGCGCTCCTGGTGGAGGCCTTCCTTGACCAGCAAGCCGTCGATCGCGTCGAACAGCTCCTCGCTGTCGGGCGAGAAGGTGTGCGCGCGCCGGAACCACTTGAGCGCCGCCGCACGTTCGCCGAGATCCGCGTAGATCTCGCCGGTCTTCTTGCAGAGCTCGGCCGTGTCCGAGTCGTCCGAGTCGATCTTCGTGAGCTCGGCCGCGAGGATGTCGGCGAGGCGCTTCTCCGCCGACGCCACCCGGGCGAGGCGCTCGAGCTCGCTCCAGACGCCACGATCGGTGATGTCCTCGTGGAGGAGCCGGGAGGTCGCCTCGAGCGCGGCCGCGTAGTCGCCGAGCTGGTCTTCGTGCAGGGTCGAGAGGCGCTTGAGCAGCTCCGCCCTCTCGCCAGGGTCCTGGCTCGCGTCGAGGCGCGCCTCGAGCGTCGCCTTGACCTTCGCCCAGTCAGCCTGCTTGAGGTAGATGGGCTCGAGCATCTCGGCGGCGCGAGCTCGCTCCTCCAAGACGCCGTCGTTGCCGCCTTCCTCGTCGGGCTTGGCCTGGCCGAGGATGGACTCCAGCTCCTCCACAGCCCCCTGGTGGCCGGGGTCCTGGCTCAACGCCTCGACGAGCTCGTCGAACGCGCGCGGGGAATCGGAGAGCTTGTGTCGAGCGGTCCGCGCGATCTTGACGCGCAACGCGGCGGCGTCAGCGCCCTTCGCCGCGGTGCCCTCGAGCATCCGCTCGTAGAGCGCGACGAGATCCTCGAAGCGAGACTCGGCCGTGTAGAGCGCCTCGAGCTGGCTCGTGGCGCGCGGGTCGACGTCGACCTCGAGCACCGCTTCGAGCACGCTGATCGCGCCGGCCTTGTCCTCCAGGCGGTCGCGGAGGAGGTCCGCCTCACGGAAGAGCAGCTCCTTGCGCTCGGCGTCGCTCTCCGCCAGATCCGCGCGCTTGCGGAGGATGTCGAGCAGCGCCTGGTGATCCTCGCGGCGCTGGTACAGCTCCTCCAGCGCGAGCATGGCCTTCTTCTCGTCCGGCCGCGCGTCGAGCGCCTTCTTGTAGTACTCGATGGCGAGGTCCGACTTGTCGAGGCGGCTCTTCGCGATGTCGCCCACGCGGAGCAACATCGCCAGCTGGACGTCGCCGTCGATCACGTCCGAAGAGACCGTGCGGTAGAGCTCACACGTCTCCGCGTAGCGGCCGGTCGCCTCGGTCAAGCGCTCGAGCGTCTCCATCTGCCGGCCGATGGACTCGTCCGACGCGGCCTCCTTCACGACGCGGCGCGCGTAGTCGTACGCTGCGGCCTGATCGTTCAGCGAGCCCTCGGCGGTGGCGAGCGCCTTCTCGAGCTTCTCGATGCGCTCCGTCGGGCTCTCCGCGACCTCGGCCTCGATCTCGAGCACGCGCAGCAGCTTCTGCGCCGCGCCATCCGCCTCGTAGAGCGGGTGCAAGAGCTCCGCTGCGCCGCTCTTCGCGTCGCCTTCGAGCATCGCCTCGAGGGAGGCGCGCGCCGCGGCGTCGGAGGAGTCGAGCTCGAGCGCGAGCCGGTAGGCCTCGATCGCGCTCTCCAGCTCGCCGAGGTGGAGGCGGCGCACGTCGCCGAGCTTGTTGTAGAGGCGCACCCGCTCCGCGGTCTCGTCCGCGACGCCGAGATCGACGTCGATGATCTCGGCGAGATCTTGGTAGCGCTCCGCCTTTTCGTAGAGCTTCGCGAGCGCCGCGTGGGCGGCGCGGTCCGCACCGAACGAGTCGAGGACGGCGCGGTAGGCGCTCGTCGCCTGCGGCACGTCGTCGAGCGGGCCGGCGAGGACCTCCGCCGCCTTGGACATCGCCCGCTTGCGCTCGTCGCCGTCGTCGGAGGTCTCCTCGCGACGCCGGAGCACGTCGACGAGGTCGCGGAACCGCCCTTCTTTTTCGTAGAGCCGCTCGAGGGCGACAAGCGCCTTCTCGTCCGTGTCGTCGTCGGCGAGCCGCCGGCGCCAGGCCTCGATCGCCTTGCTCGCGTTGCCGAGCACGGTCTCGTAGAGATCGCCGAGGCGCTCGAAGATGGCCTTCCGGGTGTCGGCCGAGTCCTCGAGCTTGACCTCGACCTCGAGTGAATCGGCGAGGGCCTCGTGCCGGCCGCCGTCGGCCTGGATGCGCGCGAGGGCGCGCGCGGCCGGGATGGCGATGGACGAGTCGTCGGGGTCGATCGCGAGGACGCGGCGATAGACCTGCTCCGCGCGCTCCGGCGAGCCGAGCGCGTTCTCGTAGACGGCGGCGACCTGCGTGAGCAGCTCCGCCTTGACGGCGTTCGTCGTGGCCTTCTCGGCCGCGGTCGAGAGGACCTCCGAGACACGCTCGTGCTGGCCGAGGCGCCGGCCGATCTCGACGAACCGCTCGCGGACGCCGTCGTCCTCCGGGACGAGCGGGACGAGCTCGCTCAGCGCGGCGAACGCCCCGGCGTCGTCGTGCAGCTTCTCGTCGCGCAGCTCGCCGATGCGGCGCAAGAGCTCCGCGCGCTCCTCGGGCTTGGTGGCGGCCTCGAGGCGGATCTCGAGCATGCGCACCAGGCTCCGGTGCTCGCCTCGCGACTCGTAGACGCTCTCGAGCAGCTGCGCCGTGCGGAGGCGCAGGCTGCCGATCTCGAGCAGGCGCTCCGCGAGCTCGCGGGCGTCCGCGTCCTCGTGGCGGCCCGACAGGATGGCCTCGACGTGCGCGAGGGCGCGGTCCGGCACGAGGAGCTGCTCGAGGTACAGGCGGCCGAGGTAGAGGCGGATGTCGACCGCTTCGTCGGTCTCCGCGCCCTCCTCCGTCAGCATGGCGAGCCGGCGCTCGAGGAGCGCGGCCAGGTCGCCGAAGCGCTCCTCGTCTTCGTAGAGCTTCTCCAGCGTGTCGAGCGACGACGCCACGTGTGGATCGATCTCGAGGATGCGCTCGTGGTACGCGATCGCCTTCTGCGGGAGCTGGATGACCTCTTCCGCGAGCATCGCGACCTCGGAGAGGAGCGCGATCTTCTGCGCGGGATCTTCCGAGGCCTGCGCGGCCTGATCGAACAGCTCCTCGATCTCTCCCCAGCGCTCGGCCTGCGTGAGGATCTGCTTCAGGCGCGAGAACGCCTTCTGATCCTGCGGGTCCATCGCGAGGATGCGCTTCAGGTAGGGGAGCGCGCCGTCCGGGTCGCCCAGCTGCTCGTCGTGCAGGCTCGCGGCGCGATCGCAGAGCTCGAGCTCCACCTCGCGCGTGAGCCGGCGGTGCTCGGGATCGGTCGTGACGACGTGCGCGCGGTACGACTCCGCGAGGTCCGTCGGCCGGCCCGACTTCGAGGAGAGATCGGCGGCGAGGTCCCAGAGCCCGAGGTCGCCCGGCGCCTCGTTGAGCGCGCGGAGCACGACGTCGAACGCCGCGCCCGGCGCGTTGAGCTTCTTCTCCTCCACCTCGGCGAGGACCTTGTGCAGCTCGAGGCGGCGCGCCTCGTCCTCCTCGCCTTCGATCACGACGCGCAGCATCTGCGACTCGCGGCGCGAGTCGCCGAGGTCCGCGTAAGCTGTCGCGAGCTCGGTCGCGGCGCGGAAGCGCGTCTCGGGTGAGTCCACGAGGCGAGCCAGGATGGCGATCGCGTCCGGGTCGCGCGGGCGGAGCTCGATGGCGCGCAGACAGGCCTCGAGGGCGAGCGTCGGCTGCTTCAGGTGATCCGCGTATTCGAACGCGAGCTCGACCTCACGCTGGGCGCGCTCCGCGCCCTCCGAGAGGTCGCGGTGCCGCAGGAGGACCTCCACCGCGCCGGCGTGGTCGCCGGCGCCGAGCAGGAGGCGCGCGAGCGACTTCAGCGTCTCGCCGCGCTCGGGCGCGAGCTCCGCGGCCTTGCGGTAGAGCTTTGTCGCCTCCTCCGCGTTCGCGAACACGTCTTCCTCGAGGGTCGCCCACTCCTCGTAGATCTTCGCGCGATCGCCTTCGGGCGCCGCGTTGACGCGGAGCTCGAAGAGCCAGCGCAGATCGTCCTTGCGCTCCGACGCGCGCAGGAGCGCGTCGAACTCGCGGAGCGTCTCTTCGTCGGACGGATCGGCCTCGACCAGCACGCGGTAAGCCGCGACCGCCTCGTCGATCTTGCCGAGCTCACGGGCGTAGGCGTTCGCGAGCTTCAGGCGCAGGCTGCGCTCGAGCTTGGGGTCGATGCCCGCGGGCTTGTCCTGATCCTTGTCCTTGTCCTTCTTCTTCTTGCTCTTGCCGCCGCTCTTCGGGGCGGCAGCGAGCCGGGCCTCGATGGCCTCCACGAAGGGCCCCCAGGAGGAGGCCGCGCGCGACGCGGACTCGAGAAGCTCCAGGTTGTCTTCGTCGGGGACGAGGTCGTAAGCGCGGCGGGCGTAGCCGAGCGCCGCCGCCCTGTCGGGGAGCGGTCCGCTCGTCACCGAGGCGAGCTTGCGGAGGATGGCGACGCGCTCGGCGTCGTCGTCCGACACGCTGAGCAGCACCTCGTAGAGCGCGGGCAAGCGCGCCCACCGCTCCTCCTTTTCGTAGATGGGGACGAGGGCCTTGGCGGCCTGGGCGTTGCCCACGTCGACACCGAGGATGCGCTCGTACGAGCGCGTCGCGCGCTCCGGAGCCTCGAGCTGGATCTCGTAGACCGCCGCGGCGCGGAAGCTGAGGGAGATCTTGTGCTCCTTGTCGTGGGCCTTGTCGGCCGAAGACGAGAGGAACTCCGCCAGCCCCTCCCAGTCGTTCTGGCTCGCGTAGAGCTGCTCGAGCGCGTCGTAGTCCTCCGCGGCGAGGTACGCTTCACGCAACACGCGCAGCGCCTTCGCCTGCCCGGGGGAGATCTCGAGCACGCGCCGCCAGGTCTTCGTCGCGCCGGCGTTGTCCTTCAGCCGGTCGGCGTAGACCGCGCCGAGCTTCTGCAAGATCGCGAGCTTCTGCGCGGAGTCGGAGGTCGCATCGACGCGGCGCTCGAGCACCTCCGCCACCGTCGCGAAATCCTTCTCGCGCTCGGCCTGCTTCTCGAGCGCGTCGTAGACGTGAACGGAGGTCGGATCGATGTCGAGGATCTGCTTCTGGAGCCGGATCGCGTCTGCGCCGCGGTCGAGCCGCTCGGCCGCGAGCTTCGCCATCTCGCCGAGGAGTTCGATCTTCTCGGCGCCCTCCGCGTCGGCGAGGGCCGTCTCGTAGAGGGCGAAGAGCGGCGCCCAGGCGCGGCGCTTCGTGTAGAGCTCCTTCAGCTTGGAGCGAGCCTCTTCGTCGCGCGGACGAATGGCGATGAGGCCCTCGTACGAGGTGATGGCGTTCTGGACGTTCGAGAACTGATCGGCCCAGCGGCGGGCGACCGCGCGATAGAGCTCGACCCGCTCGTCTTCGTCCTTCGTGACCTCCGCCAGGCGCTGCTGGCACGTGAGCAGATCGCGGAAGCGGCCGAGCCCCTCGTAGATCTTCACGAGCTCGCGCAGCGACGACTCGTCGCTGGCGTCGTGCTGGCCGATCTGCGTGAGGATCTGCACCAGGGCTTGTTCGTTCTTGAGCTTCTCGCGGTAGATCGCCGCGATCTCGCGAAGCACGCTCGCCTTCGCCGCGTGGTCGTCGGCGGGCACGCGCTCGGCCTCGTGTTTGAGCAGATCGACGAGGGCGGTCCAGCTCTCCGTCTGGGCGTAGAGCCGCTTGAGCGCGGCGTGGGCCTCCGCGTCGGTGGGGTCGGCGCGCAGGAGGGACTTGTACTGCTCGATGGCCTTCTGCGCGTTGTCCTGCGCCTCGGCCGCGCGGGCGATCTCCGCCGCGAGCTCCTTCTTCTGCGCGGGATCGTGGGTCGCGCGCTGCGCGTCCGAGAGGACGGAGACCAGCTTCGCGCTGTCGCCCTTCTGGGCGCACAGCTCGCGGAAGAAGCCGAGCATGCCGGCGTGCGCGGGGTCCGCGCGGCGCACGCGCTCGAAGTAGGGCTCCGCCGCCTCGGGCGCCTTGCGCATGCGCCAGTGCACCATCGCGATCTGGAGCAGGATGCCGAGCTCCGCCTCGCCGCGGACGCTGCCGCCCTTGAGCTGGTCTTCGTAGAGGGCGACCAGGTGATCCCACTGCTCGGTCTGGGTGTAAGCCTCCGCCAGGTAGGAGAGGGCGTCGGGCTGGCCGGGAGAGAGGTCGAGGACCTGCTCGTAGTCGGCGATCGCCTTGGCCTGGTCGTTCAGGCGCCGCGCGCGAATGCGGCCGGCCTTCAGGCCGGCGGCGACACGTTCTTCTTTGTTGTTCCCGCGGGCCAGGACCGCCTCGAGGGCCTGCGCCGCCGCGTCGGGCGCGTCCCGCAGGATGGCCTCTGCGACCGGCGCGAGGCGCTTCGTGCGCGGATCGAGGGCGGCCGCCTTCTCGACGAGCTCCGCCAGCTTGTCGCGCTCGATCGCCTCCGCCCCGTAGCGGTGCGCGATGTCGGCCGCGCTGAGGAGCAGGCCCGCGCGGAGGGCGTCGTCGCCGGCTTGTTCGGCCTCGCTCGTGTAGCGCTCGTAGAGGTCGCGCCACTTCGCGCTCCGCCCCTCGTCGCTCTCGAGGTAGCTCGAGGCCTTCTCCATCATGGTCGCCGGCGTCTCGAGCTCGAGCAGGCGGTCGTACGCCGAGCGCGCCTTCGCCGGGGCGAGGAGCTCCTCGTCGTAGATGCGCGCGAGCTCGGCCTGCATGGCGGCCTCTTCGGGCTGACCGGCCGCGAGCGAGATCTCGATCTCGAGCAGACGCGCCACGCTCGCCCACTCTCGCCGCCGTTCGTGCCTGGAGCGCGCCTGCTCCAGCAGGCGAACGGCCTCCGCGTCCGGGCCCGCCCCCGGCGCCGTCACGATCTCGGCAAGCTGTTCCCAGGCGCTCTCGCTCTCGGGGTCGTCCTGCAAACGGCCAAGAACGACGCGAATCGTGTCAACGCTCATCATCACCCCAGGTGGGCTGTCTCACTTCGGCTCGAACTTCGACTGCTCGGGGCGCTGGTGCCCTCGGTGCATTCCCGCAGATCCGCTCAGAACCACTGCAAAAGTGCGGTGACGGGGCTTCGGAATGTACGCCCCTATCGCGCGCCGTTTCAAGGGTTCCCCGGACGTTCTTCCTACCGGGTGCCAAAGGGGGAGTGTGTGGGCGAAAACACGTCGAGCGCGTCGCCTTCCCGTCACAGGAGAGGTAAGGCGAGGCCCATGAGCTCGAACAACATCTCCCGTATGGTCGTCATCGGCGCCGGTCAGATGGGCCGAGGCATCGCGCAGGTCGCCGCGGCCGCCGGAATCTCGGTCGTCCTCTCGGACACGAACGCGGCGCTGGCCGAAAAAGCCAAGGGCTCGATCGCGGCCATCTTGGCGAAGCAGGTCGAAAAGGGGAAGATGGAGGCCTCCGAGCGCGAGGCGTTGCTCGGACGCATCGAGCCCGCCGAGTCCGGCCAGGGCGTGGCGTCCTGCGACCTCGCGGTCGAAGCGGCGACCGAGCACTTCGACACGAAGGTCGCGATCTTCAAGTCGCTCGATTCGGCGCTGCCGCCTCACGCCATCCTCGCGTCGAACACCTCGAGCATCTCGATCACGAAGCTGGCCGCCAAGACCTCGCGCCCGGACCGCGTGGTGGGCATGCACTTCATGAACCCGGTCCCGCTCATGAAGCTCGTCGAGATCGTCAAGGGCGTGCAGACGTCGAGCGACACCTACGCGGCGACGCGGGCGCTCGCCGAGCGGATGGGCAAGACGGTCATCACGAGCAACGACGCGCCCGGCTTCCTCGTGAACCGCGTCCTCATCCCCATGCTCTGCGAGGCGTGTTTCGCCCTGCAGGAAGGCGTTGGCTCCGCGGCGGACATCGACACCGGCTGCAAGCTCGGCCTGAACCACCCCATGGGCCCGCTCGAGCTCGCGGACCTCATCGGGCTCGACACGGTGCTCGCCATCGCGGACGTGCTCTACGGCGAGATCGGCGACCCGAAGTACCGCGCGCCGACGAACCTGCGCAACCTGGTCGCTGCCGGGTGGCTCGGCAAGAAGACGGGCCGAGGCTTCTACGCCTACGACGACAAGGGCCAGAAGGTGGCGTCGTGAGCGTCACGGTCGAGCGCGAAGCGCAGATCGCCGTCGTCACCATCCGCCGCCCGGAGAAGCTGAACGCGCTCGATCCGGCGACGGTCGCCTCCCTCGCGGACGCGTTCCGCGAGCTCTCGACGATGAGCCCGCCTCGCGCGGTCGTCTTCACCGGCGAGGGCAAGGCCTTCATCGCCGGGGCGGACATCGCCGCCATGGCCGGGATGTCGCCGGTCGAGGCGCGCCGCTTCGCCTCGAAGGGGCACGAGCTCGGGGCGGCGATCGAAAACGCGCCCTTCCCCGTCATCGCGGCGGTCAACGGCTTCGCCCTCGGCGGAGGCTGCGAGCTCGCGCTCGCGTGTGACTTCATCTACGCGTCGGAGAAGGCGAAGCTCGGCCAGCCCGAGGTGAAGCTCGGGGTCATCCCCGGCTTCGGAGGGACGCAGCGCCTCGCGCGCCGCGTCGGCATCGCGATGGCCCGGGAGCTCACCTACACGGGCGACATGATCGGCGCCGACGTCGCCCTGCGTATCGGGCTCGTAAACGCCGTGTTCTCGCCGGAGGAGCTCATGCCAAAGGCCATCGAGTGCGCGAAGAAGATCGCGCAGAACGGACCGCTCGCGGTCGAGGCGGGCAAACGCGTCCTGCTCCGCGGCGAAGAGGCCGACCTCGCCGCCGCCAACGAGCTCGAGGCGCAAGCCTTCGCGGCGCTCTTCGGTTCGGCGGATCAGCGCGAGGGCATGCAGGCCTTCGTGGAGAAGCGGACCGCGACCTTCAAGGGCTCCTGAGCCGGCGCGACAGGCTCACGCGATCGCGCCCAACATGCCTCTTTGCCTCAGGGCCGCGAGCCGCTTCTTGTCGACCCTGACACCTGACTCCAGGAGCTCGCGGCACGAGGCGGCCTGGGCGACCGGACCGACGAGGTCGAGCGCCTTTCCGTCCTCGATCAGCGCCGCCTTGCCGTTCGCCGCGAGGTGGACCCTCACGATCCGTCGACCGTCGCGGATACGGACGACCTCGTCGGGGCCGACCTCGGCGCGCTCGCCGCGTGCCGGTGGGACGAGCTTCTTGTTGACGGGCGCCGCGCCCGCGCGCGTGATCCGGAAGGCCTTGCCTTCGCCCACGACGACGACGCAGCTCCCCGTCTCGTCGAAGCGGAGGTCGTCGGGCGGGTCGACGGTGTGCGCCTCGAGCGCGGTCAGCGTATGCGAGAGGGTCGGCTTGCCCGTGCGCGTGTCGACGACGGTGACGGCGCGCTCGTCGGCGAAGGCGATCTGGCGGCCGTCCTCCGCGATCTCGAGGATCGTGTCTCCGCTCACCTTCCCCACGCTCCGCGGCTTGCCCTTCCTTGCGGCGGCGACGAAGTAAGCGGTCCCGTTCGAGACGAACGCGATGTCGCCGGTCGGCGCGGCCACGAGCGCCGACGCGGGGCGCGGATGGACGACGCAGAGCTCGTTTGTCGCGCGGTCGATCCTGAGAACGCCGCTCTCCCCCGCGACGAAGAGGGCGCCAGGTGTGAGGGCGGCCGACGTGGTGCCGGCGCTCTTGCCCGTCACCCACTTCGCCTTGCCCGTCGTGACGTCCACCACGCGCGCCTCCGTTCGTGACTCCATCTGGTCGACGGTCACCAGGGCGCGCCTCTCGTCCGGCGCCATGACCATCCCGAGCACCGGGACGCCGAGCTTCACCGTGCGCCGGGCTCTGCGGGTTGCCACGTCGTAGCGCTTCAGCCTCCCGTCGGCCTCGAGCAACCAAGGCTCGCCCGCCTCGGTCATGCCGAAGCTCCGGGGCAGGTCGGCCGGGAGGCTGACCTTGGTGGTCCCTCGCTTCGTCTCCAGCACGTACAGGGTGCCCGCCTGGTCGACGCAGAGCACGTGGGCCTCCGTCCGGTCCAAGGCGACACCCCTGATCGCGCGACGGTCACCAGGCAGCGTGCGGCGCCATTTCACCTTCCCGCTCGGACCGAAGCGTCCGATCTCCTCGTCGAAGACGAGGAGATCGCCGCCCGCGAGCGGGACGGCGCTCGCTTGCCCGGGGCCGCCGAAGAAGCCGGGGAGCACGGTCGTGACCTCGCCGGAGTCGAGCGAGACCGCCCGGAGCTCGCCGCGCCAATCGTCGCCCGTCCGCCCGCACCAACCCACGAGGAGGCGGCCGCGCGGCAGCAACCCGAGGACGGCGGCGCGCTCCTCCTCGTAACGACGTCCGTCGTCCGACCCGACGAGCCTCTGCGTCGAGGATCGGCGTCCGGTGCGCGCGTCGAACGCGGTCGCCCTCGATCCGTCGGACACGACGACCAGGGGCTTCGGCCCCGGCGCGAAATCGATCCTCGCGATCTGCCCGCGCACCGGCCGGTGATGCGCCAGATCGAGCGAGCAGATCACCCGGTGATCGCCACCTGCCTCGAGGACGAAGCCGCGGAGCGGCCCCGCGACGCCGGAGCGCATCAAGAGCGCGACTCGATCGCCGGACCACGCACACGAGACGACGTTGCCGGCGGGAGAGGGATCGCGGACGACAAATGTCATCGCAGCAAACGGTATCGACCGAGGCTGCACCGCACAATCGGCTCGAGGACGGCCGAGGCGAGGGCGTGGGCGAGGGCTCGCCCGGCGCTCAGTCGCTCTTCAGCCGAGCCGACGCGACCTTCGTCTCGCCGGGGCCGACGGTGACGACCACCGACTTCTTGCCGTGCTCCGGGTGGATGAACGTCACGGTGTGTTTGCCGGCCGAGACCTTCACGCCCGTTCGCGGCGTCTCGCCGAGCGGGCTGCCGTCGAGGAGCACCCGCGAGGGCGGGATGGAGTTGATGTTGAGCGTGCCGGAACCGGAGGCGGCGGGCGCCTCTTCGGCCGTGGCCGTCTCGCCCTTCGGCGGAGGCTCTGGCCGGGAGGGCTCCGACGGGCCCGGCCCCGGACGACCCACCTCGACCGGAGGCGCCGCAGCGGCCTCGGGCTCGTCCTTGCCGAGCTGCACCTCGATCGTCTTTTCCGCGACGCCGTCCGAGAAGTCGAGCGCAGCGACGAAGTCGGGGAAGCCCCGCTTCTTCGCCACGAGCTTCCAGGTGCCGCTCTCGATGGGGACCTCGACCGCGCGCGGGAACGGGCCCTCGAGGGCCTTGGGCCGAGAGAGGTCGTCGGCGCGGACGAGCTCGATCCGCGCGCCTTCGGTCTTCACCGAGACGAGCACGCGCCCCTTGGTCACCGTGAGCTTCGGGTTGCCGAGATCCACGGACTCGCCGGCCGCGACCTCGATGGTCTTCTCCCAGGTCTTGTAGCGCTCACCCGAGAGCTTCACCTCGTGCTTGCCTGCTGACAGATCCGTCAGCTTTGCGGGCAACACGCCGCGATCGGCGCCGTCCACGAAGAGGCGCACGCCGGGCTGGTCGTTGGCCACGACGAGGGTGCCCTTGCTCGCGTCGATGGTGACCGACAGCTTGGCGACCTCGCCCGACTTCACGTCGGCGACGAGCGGCTCTCGGTCGGGATCGGTCGGCGTCAGGACGCGGACCGAGTGGCGACCCGTCTCGACGTCGCTCACGAAGCAGGGCGTGGAGTCGCAGACCTTACGACCGTCGACGAACACCTCCGCGCGAGGAACCGAGACGCCCGCTGCGTCTCGCACCTCGACCTCGATGCCGCCCGGACGGCGCATGAACACGAACGCGACGAGCGCGGCGATGGAGAGGAGGGCCACCGCGCCGCCCGCCCCGAGGAGCCACTTGCGCGAGTCCGAAGGCGGGGCCGTCGTGTACGGGGGCGCGAGCGACGGGGCCAGCGACGGCGACAGCCCTGCGCTCGGCAACATGGCCGGCGGCGGAGACGAGGGCAGCGCGTTCGCGATCGCGGGGCGCTTGAGGCCGAGCTCCGTGGCGCTGTGCGGATTGCCCTGCGGGAGCCTCACGTACGCCTGGTCGCGGACGACATCCCCTTGCTGCTCGAGCGGCCGCACCGGATCGATGAGCGGCTTGGCCTGCGTGATGCTCGGGATCGGGGGCGGAGGCGGGAACGCGACGTTGGAGCTCCCGTTTCGCTGCTGCAGCGAGGGCGAGCTCGGGAACATGGGCGGAGGCGCGTGGCCGTTCGCCTGCTCGATGGCGTCGAGCCGCAACGTCTCGTTGCCCGGCGGCTCGGCCATCGGGTTCTGCATCATCGGATGGGACGACTGCGGCGCGCCTCCGGCGTAGCTCGGACGTGAGCCCGCCTGCGAGGGCAGCGAAGGACGGACGAGGCGCGGGCCCGAGTTCGGCGCCATGGGCCGGCCGGACAGAGATGGAGGAGGAGGCGGGGCCGCCGAATCGAAGACGTGTGTGCTCTCCTCTTCGTCGTCCCAGTCGAGGGGCTCCGCCGCGGCCGCGCGGCTCTTGTTGCCCTCGGGCGTCGTCATGGCGAGGTCCATCGCGTCCGCGCCGGAAGGCGGGCCTCCGCGGAGCGTGTCGATCGGGAGCGGTCCGCCGGACGCACCGTGGACGCGTGTGATCGAGTCCTTCAGGCCTTCCCCGAGCGACCCTTCTGCGAGCGATTTGCGAGGGGGGGGCGAGACGTTCGGCAGGAGCGTGCGGGATCGCGTCGGGGGCGGCGCGCTCACCGGAGGCAGCGGGCGGAACGAGCCCGAGGGAGGCGACGAGCCTGCACCGAGCCCGCGAAACACGGCCATCTCGGGCACCGAGGGCGGACGCGGAGGAGGAGGGCTCGCGCCCGGCGGGCCGGGCGCACCCACCTTGCGCGGCGGCGGCGCGACCGGCGGTAGCTTTCGGTTTTGATCAGGGTCGAAGCTCTGGCCCATCGGTGCGCGTCCTTGCTGCCGGCGCCCCTCCCCAGCAGGTCGGAGAGAGTCTTCGATTGTACCTTCAACTGCGTGGATTGTCGCCTTGGTCGAAGCGATTGCGCTGCGGTTTCCTCTTACGGTTCCCCCGACCCCTCCGCCGGCGGTCCAGGAGCCCTCAGCTCGACCACCGTGGCGGCGAGGCGGTCCGACCGGAAGGCGATCACGGCAGGGTGACGGGTGAGCAGCTTCTGGACGATCTGCCGCTGAACGCCCTTCCCTCGCCCGTGGATGATCGTCACCTCGCGAAAGCCCTTGGCCTGCGCCTCGAGCAGGTACTCTTCCACCACGGAAGGGATGTCTCGCGGGGCGAAGAAGTGCAGATCGATCGAGTCTTCGATCGGAACGACGAGGATTTCGTCGCCTTCGTTTGCTTGCTCGTCCGAGCCCACCAGGACAGAAAGATAGCCGTCAGATGGCCCGAGCCCCACGCGTAATCCTCTTCGACATCGACGGAACGCTCGTGGACTGCGGCGGCGCAGGACGCCGCTCGATGCGCGAAGCGTTCGCCGCCGAGCTCGGCGCCCCGGACGCGCTCGACGACGTCCGGTTCGGCGGCATGACCGATCTGGGGATCGTCCGGGTGGGGCTGGCGAAGGTCGCCCGTGAGATGACCGACGCGATCACGAACGCCATCCTCGACCGCTACCTCTTGCACCTGCAGGAGGCGCTCCGTGGCTCGAGCGCCTACCGGGTGCTCACGGGCGCGAAGGAGGCGATCTTCGCCGCGCGTGGCCCCGATCGCGCGGTTGGTTTGGGGACGGGCAACATCCGCGAAGGCGCCGCGCTGAAGCTCGCGCGGGGAGGGCTCCACGAGCTCTTCGACTTCGGCGGCTTCGGCTGTGACGCCGAGAGCCGGGACGAAGTGCTGCGCCGCGGCGCCGAGCGCGGCGCCGAGCGCCTCGGGGTTGGGCTGGAGTCGTGTGAGGTGCTGATCGTCGGCGACACCCCACGCGACATCGAGGCGGCGCACGCGATCGGCGCAGCGTGCCTCGCCGTCGCGACGGGCGCCTCGCCGCTCGACGAGCTCGCGGCGTCTCGCCCGCGTTTCCTGGTCCCGTCGCTCGACCATCCGGAAGCGATCGCTGCGCTCTCGCGTTGACGAACCGACGGTGTGGTAGCGTACGGCCGCTGTCGAATCCGGGGGGACTGAACGATCCCTTGTTACGCCGAACTCTCCTCCCCGCAGCGCCAGCCCTCCTCCTCGGTCTCACGGCCTGTGATTCATGCGGGCGGGACAAGCCCCACGTCCCGTTCACCACCTCGTCGGGCGCGAGCGCGGCGCCGAGCGAGACCGGGGCGCCGGAGCCTGCCCCGAGCTTCGCGGTCGTCGAAGCGGACGCCCCGCCCAACCCGAGCGCGGTGTTCTCGGTCGGGGGACGCGAGGTTCGCGCCCGCTCCGGGCGCGTGTTCCGCGCCGCGCTGACGTTCGACGCGGACGGCGACGACGTGAGCGACTTGATCGCCCTCACCGAGGCGACCGACGGACGGAAGGCCGAGCTCGCGTACTTTCCGGGCGGTGATCGAGCGGCCGCCGAGACCACGCTCGCCTCGCTCCCCAAGGAGCTCGATCTCGACCGGTGCGCGCGCCGGACGCGCCTCGCGCGCATCGCACCGACGATCGCGGTGCTCGAGGTGGACGCGCGCTGCGCCAAGGATCGCGAGGAGAAGTGGCTCGCCGTCGTGCGGCTCGACGCCGCCCGCAGCAAGTCGTCGCCGCGACCGCCGGAGCTCCGCCTCGAGATCCGCACCGGCGAGGCGATGAAGCTGGCGCTCGCGTCCGACGACAAAGATCACGACGGACACGCCGATCTCGTCGCCACTGCCGGCCTGCGGTCGGCGCCGGAAGACCTCGGTGTCGCCCTGGTCTTCCTGGATCGCCCCGCCGGCTTCGCGCTCGACCCCTCCGAGCCGGAGCAGTCGTTCAAGACCTTGGCCAAGAAGCTCGTGGCCGACGCCGCCAAGGCGGACGTCAGCGAACGCGCGGTGGCGATGGTGACGCTGGCGCGTGCGGTCTGCGACGACCTGGGCGAGGCGACCCTGAAGACGAGCTCGGGACCGGCGAAGTGCGGCGAGAGCACGATCGTCGCCGACGCGCTGCTCGCGACCGGGCTCTCGCACGCGCGGGCCGGAGACGTGGGCCGCGCCGCCATGGCCTGGGAGGCCCTCGGCGCCGTCGGCGCAGCCGCGCGACGCAGCGCGCTCGAGGCCGCGCTCGACAAGGTCGCCAAGCCGGCGGAAGCGACGGTCGTCCGGCGCGTGGCCGCCCGCCCGACGACGAAGAAGGGCGTGCTCGCGCCGTTCGCGTGGACGAGCGACGACGAGCTCATGGTGGAGAGCGACTCGTCGGTCGTGAAGGTCGACGTGGGGGCCGGCACCGAGGGCGCGGCCGATGCGCTCGCGTGGCCTCGCGGCGTGGCCTGGCGGAACGGCGACACCTCGATCGACGTCCTCGGCGCGTCGCGGACCTGTGATCCGGTCGAGCGACGTGTCCACGCCACGGCGCGTGAGGCGAAGACGTCGGCGGTCCTGCCGAGCGTCCTCGACATCATCCCCCGCGGCACGGGGAAGTCCGCCTGCAAGCCCGGCCCCCTTCCCCTCGCTGCGCTCTCGACGAGCGGAGACGGCGCGACAATCGCCGTGGGCGCGGAGGTCTTCCGCCTCACCTTCGACGATCGGGGCCTGTCGGCCACCCCCGTCACCTCCGCCCTCGGCGGGACGGCGCTGTCACCGCCCGGCGCCGCTCGCTCGGCGGACGGAAAGGTCCTCGCGCTGAGCCTCGAGGAAGGCCTCCTGGTCTCGACCTCGTCCGGTGTGGAGCGCTGGCGCGGCGCCGAGCTCACAGGGCTCGGCCCGTGTGTGCCCAACGCCGCCGCGTCCCGCGTGGCCTGCCTGACCAGCAATCAGGACAGCGTGGTCATCGTCGCGAAGAAGTAGCGCCGCCCGAGCTCCCCCTCCACGAAGTGGAGGGGGCCGGGGGGAGGAAACTACGAGGAGATCGGATCGTCCAGCAGGACGTCCTGGTCCTTTGCAGGATCTGCAGGTTCCTCACGACTCTCCACGGAGTGGAGCGTCACTTCTTGTTCACGCGCTCGACGTACTTGCCGCTCGTGGTGTCGACGCGGACCCACTCACCCTCGTTCACGAAGAGCGGGACCTGCACGACGGCGCCGGTTGACAGGGTCGCGGGCTTCGTCGCGCCGCTCGCCGTGTCGCCCTTCACGCCGGGCTCGCTCTCCACGATCTGCAGGACGACCGAAGCCGGCAGGTTGATGCCGATGGGCTGGCCGTTCCAGAGCGTGACGTCGACGGTCATGCCGTCGGAGAGCCACTTGGCGTCGTCTTCCATCTTCTCGCCGGGGACGATGACCTGCTCGCCCGTCGACTCGTGCATGAAGACGAAGTTTTCGCCCTCCGGGTAGATGTATTGCATCTGCCGGTCTTCGACGTCCGCCTTCTCGAGCTTCTCACCGGATTTGTAGGTGCGCTCGAGGACGGCGCCGTCCACCAGGCTCTTGATCTTGACCCGGGTGAAGGCTTGGCCCTTGCCAGGCTTGACGAACTGGAAGTCGACGACGACGAACGGCTTGCCGTCCACCATCATCTTCACTCCCTTGCGGATGTCGCTCGTATCCATAGAAAACCCGTTGTCCGTGGTTTTTGTTGGCCGGACCGGGGGCTCCTTACCACACTGCGACGGAGGAAGAGACGGCTTTTCCGCCCGGGCCCATGGATGAATTCGACGAAGAACTACGTGAGATCAAAAGAGAAATCGTCGAGTCGCGCGGGCTCGTCATCAAGACGAACAACCTGACGAGCGGCCTGGCCGCCGACCTGAAGACGATCACGAAGCGCCAGCAGAGCTTCGAGCGGGTCGCCTTCTTCAACTCGGCGTTCGCCTTCCTCATCTTCGTGGGCGTCGTGATCGGCGCCGTCTACGTGGCCTGGAACGCCCGCATCGAGTCGGCCACCCGCGAGACGAAGCGCTCCGAGGACAAGGCGGTCAAGGCGGAGAAGGAGCTGGAGACGCTCAAGGATCAGCTGCGCGAGCGCGCCAACGCGGAGCTCGCCGCCGCGGCGTTCTACGAGCTCGTCCGGTCCGGGCGGCGCAAGGAGATCATCGAAGGCTTCGCGAAGCTCCGCGAGCAGCCGCTCTCGCGCGCGGAGCTGGCCGTGTTCACGGACGCCGTGGAGCGCGCGAAGGCGGAGCTCAGCGTCGAGGCGTACCAGGCAGGCCTCGACCACGCGCGCGCCGGACGCCTCTCCGAGGCGGCGCAGCAGCTCGAGCAGTCGACGAAGCTGGCGAGCGAGGGAGCTCACCTGCCGAGCGCCAAGCTCGAGCTCGCGCGCGCCTACCGCCGGCTGAACCGGCAACGCGAGGCGATCCCGATCCTCTCTCAGCTGAGCGAGACCTCGCCCAACCCCGACGTGCTCGACGACGCGACGCTCTTGCTCGCCGAGTGCCTCATCGACATCCAGGCGTACAACGACGCGAAGGCCACCTTGCGCTCGTTCGTCCGGCGGTTCCCCGACAGCCCGCTCGTGAACGACGCGAAGATGGCCCTCGCCAACCTGAACCTGAAGAGGTAGCCAAGACCCTAGCGTCCCCCCTCCTTGTGAGGGAGGTGCCGCTCTTTCACCCCCCCGGCCCCCCTCGCTGCGCGAGGGGGGAGGGGCCTAGGCCTTGGGCGGCTCGTCCCAGTCGGCGAAGTCTTTGCCCTTCTCGCGCGAGAGGATGTCGAGCGCCGCGGCCGCGCCGTCGCCCGCGCTGATGATGGCCTGGCTCCGCGCCGGGCGCGCTTCACGGCCGACCACGTAGACGCCGTCGATCGAGGTGCGCGCGTCGCGATCGGTCGCGATGCCCTTCGCCTCGTCGAACACGAGCCCGAGCTGCTTCGCGATGCGCGGCGTGCGCCCCTCCGACAGGACGAGGTACTTCGCCGAGACCGACTCGCCTCCGGTGAGCGTGGCCTTGAACGCGGAGCCGTCCTTCGTGACCGACTCGACGTGCACGGACCGGATCTTCGCGCCGAGCGCCTCGACCTGCGCGCGCGCCACCTTCTGGAACTCCGAGCCGAGCATCTCGGTGATGCCGAGGTAGTTCTTCAGGAGGGCCCAATGCATCGCCGTCTTGTCCTCGCCGACGACGACGACATCCAAGCCGTTCTTCGCCAGGAACAACGCTGCAGAGAGTCCACCGGGGCCATCACCGATCACGAGCACGTCGGGCATTCGATCCTCCGTTCGGCGGGCATCCTACACCGAACGGAGGATCCGACTCGCGATCAGGGTTGCGGGTCGCCTTGGGTGTCCGGCTGCGGCAAGACCGTGACCGGGATCTCGTAGAAGCCCTCGGCGTCTTCCGCCGTGACCACGACCACGCCTTCCCCGACGCGGGTCGCGACGAGGATGAACTTGCCGGGCTCGTCCTCGAGGGGCCAGACCTCGACCGAGCCTTCGCCGGTCACGCCGACCTCATCCGCGTCCTCCGCGTTCTCGTACACGGTGCAGGACTGGCTGCAGTCTCCGCCGCAGCACTGGACGTCCGGGTCGTCGGGCTCCTCGGTGAAGGCCTGGAGCTGGAAGCCGACCGCCGTGCCCTCGTAGAGCTCGAACCGATCGTCGCGGACGATGGTGGCGAGCGGTGGCTCGCTCAGCTGATCGATCACCACGGTCTCGATGTGCTGCGTGCAGCCGAGCGCGAAGAGCGCCGGCGCGACCAGATAAGAAAGCTTGTTCATTGCTGACCTCCACCTGCACCGCCGCCGCCCTGGGCGCCGCCGCCGCCGCCCGTGTCACCGCCGCCGCCGCCGTCTCCGCCGCCTCCATCGTGGGTCACGTCGAAGCTCGCGGTCGCCGTGAGCGCGTCGTTCACCTCCACCGTGACGGTGACGAGGCCGCTGGCGATCGGTCGGATGCTGACCACGTTGTCACCGCTCGCGGGGAGGATCTCGACGATGTCCTCGGGCTCCGCCGTCCATTTCATGGGGAGGCCGCCGGCGAGCGGCTTGCCCTCGGCGTCGAAGGGCGCGACCCGCAGCTGGTGATCGTCGTCGATCGCGATCGCGCCGGTGAGCCGCGTCCAGTCCTCGTCGGATGGCTTGCGCTCGGAGACCTCGACGGACGCGGTCTCGACGACGAGGACGTGAATGATGTCGACAGCCTCCTCGTCGTAGTTGCGGCTCATGATGGTCGACCAGCCGGCCTCTTTCGCGGTGAACGCCCTCACGCCGTCCCCGGCGGTCTCGTCGGTCAGGCGGTCGTTCACGGCGCGAGCCTCGGTCGTGTACCCCTCGGTCTCCACGCCGAAGCGGGAGCCGAGCGCGATGCGAGGCATGCCGAACAGGGGCTCCGTCTCGAGATCGGTGCCGTCGCACATGGCGTCGGCCTCGTCGACGCAGGCATAGAAGAAGCGGTCGTTGCCGAGCTCGCCGCGCTTGCCCGGCTCGTTGTCGAAGTTGCAAGCGAGGAGAACCGTGAACAGCGGAAGGAAGCGTCCGGATCTGATTGTCATGGGTCGGACCTCAAAGCGACGAAAGTGAACTCGTTCCAGAAGGAGCCTTTTGCCGTCCCCGGCGTGGGCCCGACAGCGACCAAAACAACATTCGTGCCGCTCTTGAAGGCGTCCGCCTCGAGCGAGCCGTTCGTCATCGCCTCGCCCAGCAGGATTTCGGCGTTCACCGTGCCGCCCGGATCGATGTAGGTGCGGAGGAGCGCGGCGCTCGGCCCCTCGAGCTGGGTCCCGGTCAGCGATCGGTTCGGCGGGAACGGCGAGATCTCTCCGAACGTGACATCGTCCCCGACGGTCCGCTCCGAGCCGCCCATCGGGACGACGCCGACGTCGACCTCGAGGCTCGTCCCGCTGATGGCGTGCACGGCCTGGAACCCGATGGCGTCGAAGTCGAGCACACGCGACATCGGGGCGAGCACGACGTTCGGCGTGGGCGTGTCCGCGGTGTAGGTCTCACCGCAAACCTGCGTCGCGAGCGGGTCGTCGTGGCCGAGCGCGAGGCAACCGGTCGGGACGAGGAGGAGGCTGCGTGGCATGTCGATCGCCGACCGCGGAACCACACCGAGCGACTGCACGATCGCGTCGGGCGCCGCCCCCGGATCGTCCGCGAGCGCGCGGCAGCCGAGACCGGCGATGGAGCCGAGATCGCCGGCCAGGACCAGGACCTCCACGTCGCCGTCAGCGGGGATGGGGTCGCCCGGCAGATCCACAGAGATGGCGTGTGCCCACGCGATCGGCTCGGCCGGGAAGGGCGCGGCTGGGTCCGCCGCTTCGGGCGGGCTCGCGAGGAAGCAGAGCTGGATCGCGGGCTGGTCGACCACGCCGTGCACGATCGTCAGCTTGGGCGGGCCGTCGGGCTCGACGATGGTGTCGCCTCCGCCGGTCCCTTCCCCGCCTTGGCCCGATCCGGTGGTGGCGCCCGTCGTGCTGGCCGACGACGTCGTCTGCTCGACGCCGAGATCCGAGTGGCTGCCCTCACACGCGACGAGCGCGACTGCCAGAGCCAGGAGGCGCGAAGTCGAAGTGCTCTTCACGCCCCCATGGTAACGGCTTTGTCCGATGCGTCTCTCGATCGAACAACGCGCGGCGGCATCGGTCCGGCGCGGCCACCCCTGGGTGTACCGGGAAGCGCTGGGCAAGCCGCGGGGCAAGCTCCCGCACACGGGCGACGTGGTCGAGCTCGTCGACGCCTCCGGCGCGGGGCTCGGCGCCGGGCTGTACGACGATCGATCGCCCATCGCGGTGCGCGTCTACGTTCGTGACGGCTCCTTCGATATCGGGCGGCTCACCTCGTCCGTCGAGCGCGCCGTGGCGGCGCGCGACCGCCTCTTTGCGGACGGCGAGACGACCGCCCTCCGGCTCTGCCACGGGGAGGGAGATCGCGTGCCCGGCGTGGTGCTCGATCGCTACGGTCCCATCGCGGTCCTCCGCACCGACGGCGAGGCCATCGCGCGCTGGGTGGAGGAGCTGGGGCCCCGCCTGAAGAAGGTGCTGGAGCCGCGCGGCGTCACGACGCTGCTCGTCCGCTTGCCCGAGGCCGGCGCGGCGGGCGAGAAGGTGCGGACGCTCTGGGGCCCCGAGCCGCCTCCGAGCGTGGACGTCCTCGAGCACGGCATAACAATGGCCGTCGACGTCGTTCGAGGTCAAAAGACAGGGGCCTTCCTCGATCAGCGCGACAACCGCGCTTACGTGCGCGGGCTCGCGCGGGGCCGCGGGCGCATCCTCAACCTCTTCAGCTACGCGGGCGGCTTTTCGGTTGCCGCGGCGCTCGGCGGCGCGAAGGAGGTCACGAGCGTGGACATCGCGGCGAAGGCGCACGCGACCGCGCAGCAGTCGTTCCGCAAGAACGGGCTCGACCCGGCGGCGCACCGCTTCGTCACGGCCGACGCGCTCGTCTACGTGGAAGATCTCGCGAAGCGCGGCGAGCGATTCGACGTCGTGATCAGCGACCCCCCGAGCTTCGCCCCCAACGAGAAGGCCGTCTCCCGCGCCCTCTCTTCTTATGTCCGCCTGCACCGCGCGTGCGCGCGGCTCCTCGCCCCGGGCGGCGTGTTCTGCGCGAGCTCCTGCTCGAGCCACGTCGGCATGGATCGCTTCCTCGGCACGCTCGACGACGCAGCGCTCGATCGGAGCGACCTCTGCATCCTCGAACAACGCGGCGCGGGTCAGGACCACCCGACCCTCGCCGCGTTCCCCGAAGGGCGCTACCTCAAGTTCGTCGTCCTCGGCTGAGATCAGCCCGAGATCGTGAAATTGAGGACGACGTTCGCGATGCTGCCGACGTCGCTCCCGCCCGAGTCACCGGCGCAGAGCTGCCACGTGCCGTTCACGGGCTGGCCGACCAGGTTCGTGAAGTTGCCGGGCGTGGCCGTGTCGGCCGCCGGCGCGTAGCTGCAGATGCCGTCGCCGGTCGGAAGCGGCGCGCAGATCTGCGTGCCCGTGGCAACGCCCATCGACTCGGCGCTGACAGCCGCCGACGTCTGGAACGTGATCGGGAAGCCGACGAGCAGGTCGTCGGAGCTGCCCGCGGGCGAATCCACCCCCGTGTCCGCGGCGTTCGAGCCGGGCCGGTTGAGGAGCGTGATGGCGGTGCCACCCGGGGTGACGAGCTTGACCGTCAAGTCACCGATCCACGTGTGGGCCATGGTGAGGACCACGCTGTCGACGCTGACGATGTTGCCACCGGCCGCGGTCGGCAGCGAGACGCACTGCATGCTCGAGAGCATGCCGTTGTAGGCGTTGTCGGTGATGGCCGTGATTGTGTTGTTGGAGATCTGGAGCGGCTGGTTCGTCGCCCCGCAGACCGCGACCTTGTTGGCGCAGCAGTCACCCTGCGTCACGCAGATGTCGTCGCAGTAGCAGAGGTTGCCCGCGCCACCCGAGCCCCCGCACTGGCACGTCGAGCAAGAGTTCGGGTCGTCGACGCAGTCCGCGGCGCAGGAGCACGAGTCCTCGCCGACGGCGCACGTGGCGTCGCCGCAGCTGCTCGTGCACGTCGCGTTGCAGCCGTCGAAGTTCGTCGTGTTGCCGTCGTCGCAGACCTCGCCGCCTTCGGCGAAGCCATCGCCGCAGACCGGCGCCGGGATTGTCTGCACCTGGAGGGTGAACGGACCCACGACGCCGTTGGCGAACGCGTCGACCATCAGGTGGACGCTCTGACCGCTGGTGACCGGGAAGCTGATTGTCTCCACCCCGCCAGCGCCGAAGTCGAGGTCCTCGCAGTTGATGACCGTGCCCACGTTGGCGCAGCCGGTCCAGGCCGAGATACCGAGATCCACGTCGCTCGTCAGGGTGACGTGCATGAACCCGGTCTGCGACGCGACGACCTGGTAGATGACCTCGGGGCCCGAGGTGTCCGCGCACGTCGTCGTGTAGTCGTCGGCGTGGCCGGTCGTGTTCCCGGTCACCGTGCTCGGATCGGCGATGGTCGGGACGGTGGCGCAAGCGTCCGCGCACTCCGCCTGGCAGCTCGTGTCGGCGCAGTCGACCTGCCCGTCGGCGTCGTTGTCGAGGCCGTCGATGCACTGCTCGGTGAGACAGCCGGCGGTGTTGAAGAGGCAGGTCCCCGGGGCGCACGCGAGCGTTCCGCCGTCGAAGCCCTGCGTCGCGCAGGTCTGGTTGTTGAGGAGCGCGCCGTCGCACTGCTCCATCCCGTTGATCGCGCCGTCCCCACAGCTGAAGGACACACACCCGGCGGTGTCGTAGTCGCTGCAGTTCGCCAGGCAGCCCAGCGTACCGGCGTCGAAGCCCTGATCGGTGCAGTCTTGCCCGCCGAGGTCGGTGCCGTCGCAGATCTCCATGCCCTCGACGACGTCGTTGCCACACATGGCGTTGACGCAGTCCGAGGTGTCGAAGGTGCAGTTGTTGTTGCAGCCCAGGGTGCCGCTGAGGAAGCCCTGCGACGCGCAGTCTTCGCCGCCGAGGTCGGTGCCGTCACACTCTTCGTCGGCGTCGATCATGTCGTTGCCGCACTGGCTCATCCCGGTGCTGGTCGACGAGGTCGTCGACGAGGTCGAGGAGGTCGTCGAGCCGGTCGTCGTCATCGACGAGCCGGTCGTGGTCGACTTGCTCGACGACGTCGTGCCGTCCCCGCCTTCGCCGCCCGAGCCGCCCGCGCCGCCGTCGTCGCCACAGGCGATCAAGCCGAGCGGTGCCATCAAGAGAATCAGACCCAACCTTCGCATCGTGCCCTCCTAGGCTCGCTCCGCTGATTGCCAGGGAACGCCAAGCGTCCCTTCTACGACGAAGACCTACAGGGGCTTCCTGGAAAGGCCGACAAACGCGGAACGCCGCGTCCCCTCACGGGAACGCGGCGCTCGACGCGTTACTCAGGCTTCGGTTCGGTCAGGGCGTGACGCAGAACGCGAGCTGGGCGCCGGTCACGTTGCCCGTGTCCCCGGTCGCCGTGTCGTCGACCCGCATCGTCCACGTACCGTTCACGCCCTGTCCCGCGAACGTCGAGAGCGCGGTCTCGGGCCGGTAGACACCCGTGAAAGGCGCCGTGCCTGCCGTGATGGCGGTGGTCACGCCGTCGCGCAGGTACGTGTTGGTGAAGTTGTCACCGCTCGAGCCGTTGCCGCTGCACAGGTCGGCCCCCGGCAACGACTGGCCGGGCGCGGCCAACGAGATGCTGAGGTCGGAGTCCCACGTGTGCGTGGCGTTGAAGAAGACCGTCGCCTTCTGCACCGTTCCGGTTGCGCCGACCGCGAAGGTCAGGTCGAGCGCAGGGCTCGCGCCGTCCGGGATCGCCGCGGGGAGCGTGTTGGTGGGGTTGGCCGTCACCACGGTGCCGCTGCAGGGACCGAGGAAACAAGTCGCCGTGCTGCACCCCGCGACGCTGAAGCAGTTCGACGGCGCCGCCGGGAAGTTGTCGCACGCGAAGCCGGTCTCGATGGTGCACGTCGCCGAGCAGCCGTCGCCGCCAGTCGTGTCACCGTCGTCGCAGATCTCGGCGCCTTCGAGCACGCCGTTGCCGCAGACGAACTTGTCGATGATGATGTCGAAGGGCACGTTCGCCGAGCCGGAGCCCCAGTTCTCGACGACCACGATGTAGTTGCCCGCCGTGGGCGCGGTGTACGTGAGGCCCGTCGCTTCGCTCGAGTCGCTGCTGGCGAGGCAGGCGCTGCCACCCGCGCACGTCGCGAGGATGTGGTAGACGCCGTCGAAGCCGGACTGCAGCTCGCGGACGCGAAGGGTCTCACCGGCGGCGAGCGTCACCTGGAACATGATGTCCGAGCCGCCGCTCGCGCTCACGTCGATGCAGGACGCCGGCGGGTTGTAGTTCTCGTCCGCGCCGTAGCCGGCGATGCTGGTGCCGGTCAGCTGGAACGGGAAGGTGTTCACGACGAGCAGGTTCGAGCAGGTCGTACCGGGCGCCGGCGCGCAGACGCTGGGGCTTCCGGTGCAGAGGTAGCCCGGCTCGACAGCGCAGGTCGCCGAGCAGCCGTCGCCACCGGTCAGGTCGCCGTCGTCGCAGGCCTCGCCGCCCTCGACCACGCCGTCACCGCAGGCGATCTTGTTGAAGTGGATGTCGAAGGTCGCCGAGGCGGAAGGCGTGCCGCTCCAGCTCTCCACGACGACGAAGTAGGTGCCCGCGGCAGGCGCCGTGTACTGCACGCCGGTCGTCGTCTCGTTGCCGTCGGTGCTGGCAGCGCAGACGGAGCCGCTGGCGCAAGCCGCCGGAAGGACGTGCATGACGACGTCGAGCGTCCCGAGCTCGGTCACCTGGACCCGCTCACCCGCGGCGAGCGCGATCGAGAAGACGATCTCCGGTGAGTCGTAGGTGGCGCCCGCGACGTCCGAGCAGGACGCGTCCGGGAAGTCGAGGTCGTCGCCGTAGGAGGCGATGTTGGAGCCCGTGTAGACGAACCCGTCCGAAGCGACGATCGCGTCGGCGCAGGTCTGGCCGGGGAGGACCGTGCAGACGCTCGGCTCACCCGTGCACTGGTAACCGTTCTCGACGGCACAGGTCGCGGAGCAGCCGTCGCCAGCCATCACGCCGCCGTCGTCGCAGGCCTCGCCGACGCCGATCGCACCGTCACCGCAGGTGGCCACCTCGAAGAGGAGGTCGATATCCGCCTCGCCCGCGAGCGGATCGGGGTCCGAGATCCAGCTGTCGACCACCACGTAGTAGGTGCCCGTGGTCGCCGCCGTGAAGACCAGGCCGGGCGTGATCTCCGTCGGCCCGACACCGTCGAACGACTCGAGGCAGAGCGAAGCGCTCGCACACGCGCCGTCGAGGACGTGCATGAGGACGTCCGCGCCGCCGCTCTCGGCGACGTGGAGGGTCTGACCGGCCGTGAGGTCGATCTGGAAGACGAGGTCGGGGTGAGAGCCAGCCCCGTTCGGCTGGATGCAGCTCGCGTCGGCGTTGTCGAGGTCGTCGCCGAAGTCGTTCATGTCGTCCCATTGGAAGACGAACCCGTCCGTCGCCGCGATGGGCGACGCGCAGGTGGCTCCGAGGGCGCAGACGCTGGGTGACCCGCTGCAGTCATAGCCGGTGTCGACGGCGCAGGCGGTGCAGCCATCCGCGTCGACCATGTTGCCGTCGTCGCAGTCTTCCACCGCGGCGACGACGCCGTCACCGCAGCTCGTGGAGCAGGTGCTCGGCTCGCCCATGCAGGACCAGCCCGTCTCGATCGTGCAGTCGTCGGCGCAGCCGTCACCGTTCGTCGTGCCGCCGTCGTCACACTCTTCGCCGCCCTCGCCGATGGCGCTGTCGCCGCAAGTCGTGGAGCAGACGCTCGGTGCGGTGCCGGTGCAGTCCCAGCCGCTCTCGACCGCACACATCGAGTTGCAGCCATCGAGGTTGTCGGTGTTGCCGTCGTCGCAACCTTCGTCGCCGGCCATCGTGCCGTCGCCGCATTCGGTCACACAGACGCTGGGGTTGCCGTCGCAGGTGTAGCCGGGCTCGACCGCGCAGTCGGCGGCGCAGCCGTCGCCGTCGTCGGTGTTGCCGTCGTCGCAGGCCTCGTTCGCGCCGACCTCACCGTCGCCACAGACCTCCATGCCGGTCGTGGTCGTCGTCGTGGTCGTGGTCGTGGTCGTGGTCGATGACGATGTCGTCATCATCCCGGTCGTCGTGGTCTGGCCGGTCGTCGTCGACCCGCCGCTTCCACCAGTGCCACCGGCGCCGCCGGTGCCGGTGTCGTCGCCGCAAGCCGCGGCGAGGAGCCCGCTGATGACAGCAGGCACGAGAATACGTCGCATAAGACCTCCAGAGAGAAGCCCCGGTTTTCGCTCCGGTTCCGCGCGGCTGCAAGGCAGAACAGCGGGATACCCGTTCAGCGAAGCCAGAGGCCCGCCAGCTCCAGCGTCTTCGCGTTCTCCTTCACCGCGGTGAGAAACGTGCTTCGCAGGTCGGCGTCGCTGATTTTTGCGGCTTTTGCGAGGAGGTGGTCCCGCGCGGCCGCAATCGCTGCGCGCGCGGCCGTGCTGTCGCCCGCAGCCTCCAGCGCTTCGGCGAGCGTCAGCCGGATGTGGGCCTCGCCGTCTTCCACGCCACCGCGGCTGGCCAGGAGCGAGGCGGCGTCGCGCGCCATCAGGAGGGCGTCGTCGATCCTGCCCAGGGCGAGGAGCGCGCGCGCCCCCGCCGCGAGCGTCGCGGGGACGAGCGGAGGGAACGCCGAGAGCAGCTGTGAGCCCAACATGATCTCGTCGAAGGCGCGCCCGGGCTCGGCGCGCTCGACGAGGAGCAGGCCGAGCTGCTTGCGGCAGTGGCCCTCCATTCGGACGTTTTTTTGCTCCGCGAACAACCGCAGCGCCTCGTCGAAGACCCGCTCCGACTCATCGAGCTTGCCGAGGCGGTGCAGGACCGCGCCCAGGTTCTCGAGCGCGGCGGCGAGCGTGTGCCGCAGCCCCAGGTTGTCGGCGATACGCCGGCCCTCCTCGAGCGCCGCCTCGGCCTCGGGGTAGAGGCCGAGCTCGTGGCGTGCGTAGCCGAGCCCGACCAGCTCGAGCGCGAGCTCTCGCGTGTCCCCGCCGGCGGTGAAGGAGAGGACCGCCCGCTGCGAGTGCTCGAGGTAGCCGGCCACGTCCCCGGCGAACATCGCCGCGTACGCATTGGCGCGGTGCCCCCAGCCCCAGCGCGCCGCGGGCTCCGCAGGATCGGCGAGGGCGTGTCGTACGATGGAGAGCGCGCGCTCCGCCTCTTCGTTTTTCCCGACGTGCATCAGATACACGGCGATGCGCGCGAGCGCAGGAGAAGGAGCGACGCCGTCGGCCGTGAGCTCCGCCGCGAGCGCGTCGACGATGTCGCGCTTGCCGGTGCGGGTCGCGCCGAGCACCGCGTTCGCCGCCGCCATCCACCAGCCTGGCGTCCACGCGGGCAACAGGCCCATCGCCTCGCGGGCGCGCTCGAGCATCGCGGCGTTGTCGCCGAGGTGGCGGAGCGCGTCCGACTGGAGCAGCCGCGTGCGACCGAGCAAGGCACCGCTCGCGCCGGCGACCGAGCCGCGATCCCCGCGCTCCACCGCCTCCCGGAAATCCCCCTGACCCAGCGCGATCTCGGCCGCGCGCGCGTACCAGATCGCGGCCCGCCTGGCCTCCCCCGCGCGATCGAAATGGTCCGCGACCACGAGCGCGTACCGAGGACCGGCGGCGCTCTCGAGCCACTCGGCCGCGAGGCAATGCAAGGCGGCGCGATCCTCTTCGGTCAGCTGCTCGTAGGCCGCCGTCCGGACGATCTCGCTGGCGAACGAATAGGGCAGGCTCCTCGCCGACAGGTCGACGCGCGAAGGGCTCACGACGATCTCGCGATCGGCGAGGTCGCGCATGACGGACAAGAGCTCGACGTCCCGCAGGTCCTTCAGCAGCGCGGCGAGCCCGGCGACCGTGAACTCCATGCCCAGCACGCTCGCGGCGCGGAGCACGCGCCTCCCCGCCGGCGGCAAGGCGTCGAGCGTGGAGGCCACCATCGCGACGATGGTTCCCGGCAGCCCTTCGCCGCGCCCTGCCGCGACCGCGCGGATGAGCTCCTCGATGAAAAACGCGTTCCCGTCGCCTCGCGAGACGATGCGCTCGACCAGCAGCGCGCTCACCTCCTCGCCGAGGGCCTCACGGACCATCCGCCGCGAGGCCTCGGGCCCGAGCGGCCTCAGGTTCAGCCGGACGAGCGCGCGCTCGGCCCAGAGGTCGGGGTATGTCTTTTCGACTTCGGGACGCGCGAGGGCCAGGACGAAGAGCGGCCGCTCGGCGAACGCCCGCAGCGTCGCGTCGATCAAGGCCACGCTCGGCGCGTCGGCGGCGTGCAGATCCTCGAGCACGAGCACGACCGGCGCCGCGTCGAGCTCGGCCCGGAGAAGGTCCTCCCAGGCGGCGCGGATCTGGTCGCCCTTGCGGGCGGGGTCGGCGCGGACGACCGGCAAGAGCGGGTGCGTCTCGTCGGGGAAAGGCACGCCGACGAGCTCACCAAGGAACGCGGTCACCCGATCGCGGTCGTCTCGCTTCAGGTGACGGCTCGCCCTCGCGCGGACGCGGTGACGCGAGACCTCCGCGCCCTCACCCTCCCGGATCCCGAACAGGTCAATCGCGGCCGAGGCGACCGCGCCGAGGGCCGTGACGGCGCGCGTCGGATCGCCGGCGCCGACGACGACGGTGGGCGCCCGGTGCCGCGCCTCCAGCGTGCGGAGCAGCTCGTGCCGCAGCCTCGACTTCCCGAACCCGGCCGGGGCCTCGACGAGGACCACGGCCGCCCGCGATTCACTGACGCAGCTGTCATACAGCTCGAGGAGCATCGCGAGCTCTCGATCGCGCCCCACGAAGGGCGACGCCTTCCCCAGGAGCGTACGCAGCGCCGCGCGTGGGTCGCGATCGCCCGTCAAGACGAGCGCGCCGGCAACGCTGGTGAACGAGAAGCGCCGATCGAGGAGGCCGGCGGTGGTGTCGTCGATCGCGATCCCGCGCGATGCACCTTCGTGCTCCGGAGCGTGCTGGCGCGCGAGCTCGGCGTGCAGGAGGCGCACGCCGCGGTCCACCACCTCGCCGACGGGAAAGCCCTCGCCGCGGCCCGATGTCCGGCCGGTGACCAGGGCCATCGGGTGGGTGGGCATGGCGCGGCGGACGGAGAGCGCACAACGCGCCGCGGCCGCCGCCTGATCCGTGATCGGCCCCTTGCCCGGGAGCGTGATGACGATCGTGCCGTCTACCAGGCGCTCGGCCCACCCGCCGTGTTTGAGGGCCGCAGCCATGACGGAGTCGATCTCCCCGGACGAGACCTCCGCGTGCATCGTCGGCGCCGAGACCTCGTCTTCGCTCGCGATCGTGTCGGCGACCCGCCCGACGAAGACGACGCTGAGAAGCTGCCGCTCGCGCGCAGCGACCGAGCTCGACGGCGCGGGCGTCGAGTCGATGGGCGCAGGAGGAGCAACAGACTTCGTGTAGCTCTGGAGGGCCGCGAGCACCTCCGCCCCGTCCTTCGGGCGCGCCGCCGGGTCCTTCGCGAGCATTCGCTCGACGAGGGCGACGAGCCGCGGCGGGATCCCTTCGCGCAAGGCCTCGAGCTTCGGCGTGTCGTCGAGGAGGATCTTCGCCATGACCGCCAGCGGGTGCTCGGCCCAGAAGGGAGGTCTGCCCGTGATGCACTCGAAGAGGACGCAGCCGAGCGAGAACACGTCGGCGCGAGCGTCCACCGCGAGGCCCTTGGCCTGCTCCGGCGCCATGTAGGCAGGCGTCCCGAGCGCCTCGCCCGCGCGCGTGAACGTGGCGCCGCCCTGAGTCCGCGCGAGACCGAAGTCGAGGAGCTTGGCGCGCGCCACCTTGCCGTCGAGGAGGAAGACGTTCGAGGGCTTGATGTCGCGGTGGACGATGCCGATCGCATGGGCCGCGGCCAGCGCGCCGGCCACGCGCGTCCCGAGCTCGACGGCCTCCTCGATCTCGAGCGGGCCCTTCGCCAGACGCGCCGCGAGGTCTTCTCCTTCGAGCCACTCCATCGCGAGGTACGGCGTGCCGTCCTGGGTGAGGCCGTGCGCGATCAGCTCGACGATCGCCGGGTGCTTCAGGCGCGCGAGCGCCTCCGCCTCCCGCGTGAAGCGGCCCGTCGTCTCTTCGTCCCGTGACGTGAACAGCTTGAGCGCGACGGTGCGCCCCGACGATCGGCACTCGGCGCGGTGGACCTCGCCCATCCCGCCCTTGCCGGCGAGGGCGAGCAGCCGGAAGCGGCCGCCGACGAGCGCCTCGGTCTTCGTCATGGCGAGCGGCCGACCAGGAAGCGCGCGAGCGCGAGGACCTTCGGCTCGAGGCTGTCGATCTCGATGCGCTCGTCTTTGGTGTGGAACCCGGCCCCGCGCGGGCCGAGGCCGTCGATGGACGGAATGCCGATGGCGGCGGTGGTGCTCGCGTCCGAGCCACCCGCGATGAGGGAGGCCTCCTCCGAGCCCAGGCCCGCGGCGCGCGCGTGCGCGGCGTAAGCCTGGTAGAGGGCCACGTTCTCGGCGGTGCGCTCGAGGGGCAAGCGCTTGGGCCCGCCCGAGACCGTGATCGCCGCGCCCGTGATGGACGCCGCAGCCTGCGCGGCCGCGTCCTCGAGCGCAGCGAAGGTGCCGCGGCCGTCGGCGATCTTCTCGAAGCGAAAGTCGACGTCGACCTCGCAGCGATCCGGGACCGTGTTCTTGGCTTCGCCGCCCTTGATGACGCCGACGTTGACCGTGACCCCGCGCGCGTAGTCGGTCAGCGCTTGCGCGCGATCGATGAACCGCGCCATCGCCCAGATGGCGTTGACGCCGCTCTTGTGGTCGTTGGCGGCGTGCGCGCTCTTGCCGGTCGCGACCACGTTTGCGCTGCCCGTCCCTTTGCGCGCGGTGATGATCTTGTCGGCCGCGCGGCCGGCCTCGAACACGAGCGCACACGCTGCGCCGCGGGCCTCGGCGGCGATGACGCCCTGTCCCTCCGGCGAGCCGATCTCCTCGTCGCCGACGAGCACGATGCGCACGGGGATCGAAGCGGCGCGTTCGCCGAGCGCGCGGATCGCCTCGAGCATGACGACGATACCGCCCTTCATGTCGAGGACGCCCGGGCCGCGCGCGAGCTTGTCGTCGCGCGTGAAGCCCTCGAAGGTCCCCGGGGGAAACACCGTGTCGTGATGTCCGACGAACGCGATCGCCCCTTCGGCGGAGTCACGGGCCGCGGGGGTCGCGATCACCAGATGGTCGGCGTACCGCGCGCTCGGCACACGGCGAACCACGAGGCCGATCGATTCGGCCTGGCTCGCGATGAGCTTGCCGACCTCGTCGCCCCCGGGCTTGTTGCCCGTGTGGGAGTTGACGGTCACGAGGGCGCGGATCGAATCGAGCATGGGCTCGACCCGACCAGACACGGCGTCCTCAAGGGCTCGGGCGACCTCCGGATCCATCACGTCTAGGTCTACGACTTCCTGTCGGGCGGCGTCCACCGCTCAGAAGCGGGACCCCCGCGCGGCGGCCGTGCTAAGCCGAGCGCCATGGCACGGTTCAAAGCAGCGATCATGGGCGGGAGCGGGTACGGCGCGGGCGAGATGATCCGCCGGCTCTTGCTACATCCGGAGGTCGAGCTGGCTCGGGTCGCCTCCATCGATTTCGTGGGCGAGCCGCTCGCGGCCGCGCACCCGAACCTCGAGGGCCTCACCGATCTCAAGTTCGAGAACCTCCCGCCTGCCGAAGCCGCCAAGGGGATGGATGTCGTGCTGCTCGGCTTGCCGCACAAGGTCGCGGCCTCGGTGGTGCCGCCCATCCTCGAGGCAGGCGCGAAGGTCGTCGATCTCTCCGGCGACTTCCGCCTGAAGAGCGCGGCCTCCTACGAGGCGCACTACGGAGCGAAGCACCCGCACCCGGAGCTCCTCGGGACCGCTGTCTATGGTCTGCCGGAGACGAGCCGCGACGCCATCCGCAAGGCCCGCCTCGTCGCCTCCCCCGGCTGCTTCGCCACGGCCATCCAGCTCGGGCTCTTGCCGCTCGCCAAGAAGGGCGTCCTCAAGGGCGCCGTCGAGACGATGGGCATCACGGGCTCGAGCGGCAGCGGCGCAGCGCCCCAGGCCGGCACGCACCACCCGGTCCGCGCGGTCAACCTGAAGACCTACAAGCCGCTCAAGCACCAGCACCTGCCGGAGATCCTCGAGTCGCTCGCAGGGAGCGGCGCGCCCGACATCAAGCTCCACTTCGTGCCCGTGAGCGCGCCGCTCTCACGCGGCATCTTCGCGACGAGCTTCGTCACGGTCGATGCCTCCGTCACGAAGGACCAGGTCGCCGAGGCCTTCACGCAGATGTTCGCGAACGAGCCCTTCGTCCGCGTGCCCAAGAGCCGCCTGCCGGAGGTCGTGGCAGTGAGTGGCTCCAACTACGCCGAGGTCGGCTTCGAGCTCGGCCCGGTCGAAGGCGGCACGCGCACGCTCGCGTGTTTCAGCGCGATCGACAACCTCATCAAGGGCGGCGCGGGCCAGGGCATCCAGAACATGAACCTGGTCCTTGGCCTCGACGAGACGCTCACGCTGAAGGACGCAGGAGGCTTCCCGTGAGCGGCCCCGCCGTCGTCAAGCTCGGGGGAGAGGTCATCGCCAGCGCGGAGCTCCCTGCCATCGCGGCGGACCTCGCCGCGATGGCGAAGAGCCGCCGCGTCTTCGTCGTCCACGGCGGCGGCCCGCAGGCGACCAAGCTCCAGGAGAAGCTCGGCCAGACGCCCGTGAAGATCGCCGGTCGACGCGTGACCGACGCGGACACGCTCGACGTGATGAAGATGGTGGTCGCGGGCAAGCTCAACGTCGACCTGTGCGCCGCGCTGCTGCGCGCCGGCGCGCGGCCGGTCGGCCTGCACGGCGCGAGCGCACGTGTCATCGCGGCGGAGAAGCGCCCGCCGCGGGTCTACGCGGGCGCAGGCCCCGATCCGATTGATCTCGGCCTCGTCGGCGACGTCACCGGCGTCGACAAGGCCCTGCTCGATCTGCTCGCCGGAAGCGGTTACCTGCCCGTCCTCGCCTGCCTCGGCGGCGGGGAAGACGGCGCGGTCTACAACATCAACGCGGACATCGTGGCCACGCGCCTCGCCGTCGCGGTCGAGGCGGAGAGCCTCCTCCTGGTGAGCGACGTGCGCGGCGTGCTGCGCGACATCGCCGATCCGTCGAGCCGCATCGAGCGGCTCACCGTGGCGGAAGGCAAGGCGCTCATCGAGTCGGGCGTGGTCAAACAAGGCATGATCCCCAAGCTCGAGGAGTCGTTCGCGGCCATCGCGGCCGGCGCGGCGCAGGTGCACGTGGTGGGCAAGCTCGGCCCCGGCGATCTGCTCCGCGAGGCGAGCGCGCCCGGCTCGATCGGCACCGTCATCGTCGCCTGAGGAGGGTGGTCGAGAGCGGCGAGCCAGCACAGTCCACCTCCGGAACGCCGAGCCTGCGCCACTCATCGAGCGCTGGCTCGGCCACTTGCCCGGGCGCGCCGTTCGCGTGGTGGATGTCCCCGCAGAGCGTTTCTAGCCAGGGGGTCTGGTGCAGCCCCCCTCGGCCGCTGCGCGGCCTTCACCCCCGCCTCCGGGCTCCGGGCCTCGCGGTCCTCGCCCGATGAGATGACAACTGCGACGTCACTTCGAGGAGGTCACGTCGTCTCTTCCCACCGCGATCGGGAATGCCGGTGCTGCAACGACTGCTAACCTCGAGAGTGGGCCCGATCGCCGCTGAGCTCTGGAGTCGCGCCCAAGGCGCGACCTACGGCGAGATCCTCGCGGCAGTGGGGCTCTCGATCGGCATGGTCGTCGCGACAGCGGGCCTCACGGCCGTGGCGCTGGTTCGCCTGCCGGACGACTATTTCGTCGCGGAGCGGCAGCCGCTGCCGCTCGAGGGACGCCCGGCCTGGATGCGAATCGGCGCAAGTCTGTTTCGTAACGTCAT
>JAEUKE010000104.1 GCA_016794345.1 Myxococcales bacterium | reverse complement strand
TGGCTTTGCCTGTGTGGCGATCGACAATGGCGGCGATCTGGTCGGGGGCGCTCCACTGATAAGCCCGGCGCATGACGTCGCGGCCGGGTGTCTGGGTGGTGGCTCCTTCCCTGCCTCCACCCGGGGGGTGCTCGCGCGGCTTCGCCGCGCTGCGCTCCCCCGCCTCCTCCAAATCCGTGCTCGCGCGCGCCAAAGCGCGCGCGCTTGCGCGCGGATGGAGGAGGACCGAGGCGGAGACGTCGAGCCGACTGGGAGGTAAGACCCTGCGGTGGAAGGGGCGCGTCGTGAATGAGGCAGGTTGATGAGCGGCGCGGGGGCGGCTGGCGAGACGAGGCGTGGCCGCGGCGACGGAGGGGCCTCGGCCCGGGGAAAGGGCCGGACCCCGCCAATGGCGCACGTTCTGTGCCGCGCCCGCGAATGAGCCCGAGGCGAGCGCAAAGATGAGACGGCAAATCTGAGCCAGCGGTGAGGGGCGCGTCACAGGACCTGCGCCTGAGGGGGCGTGGTCCGGCCCTTTCCCCGGACCTCGGAGGTTCCTATGCGCCGTCTTCGTGCTCAGCTCCTCGCTTCTCGCGCCCGCACCATGCGCCTGGCTCCCACCACGACGGAGGCGCTGCTCTGGGCTGAGCTCCGCGGCAGCCGCCTGGGCGTCGCGTTTCGGCGGCAGGTCGTCATTGGCGAGTACATCGTCGACTTCTGCGCGCCCAGTATCCGGCTCATCGTGGAAGTGGACGGCGGGTATCACGCCGGCCGCGCGCGGGCTGACGCGCGGCGGGATCGGGAGTTGGGGCGGCTCGGCTACCGGGTGGTCAGGGTGGCTGCGGAGCTGGTGGTGCGGGACATGGCGGCGGTGCTGTCCCTGATTCGGACCCAAGGCTCCCGCCAACGCTGCCGAGAAGACCAGTAGGCATGGCGCAAGCGGGCGGAACGGCGTCGGCGGCCAAGGTGATTGCGCGGATCCAACTACAGCTTGATGCCTGAGGTTCAGCCTAGCCAACGGTTAATCATCCCCAACTGCCTTGGTGCGCAGCCAGCGTTTCTCCATCCGTCACCAAGGCTACTTGTCCGCTAGTTCTAAGGATCGAATGCGTTGAGCTCGCGGGGATAGTAGCTAACGAGAAAGATATCTCGTGGGCCTCGAGTTCCGCGGTGATGTCACTGATGCAAGCGCTGTGGAAGCTCCAGTCGATGAACGCGATTGGAGCGCTGTCAGACGGGAAGAGTGCGAGCTCGAGATGGCGGAGGATGCCGTTGCTGACCAGAAGTTGAAGGTTCTCGATTCGCGCGACGCTTCCGCCTTCGAGGTGCAACGTCGGATAACCTCGAAGATCGCCGAGTAGTTGAGGGTCGTATGGCTCTCCCACACGCAATCCAGCCAGTGAGCCTTCATTGAGCCAGCGCGTCATCTGTGTAACTAGCATCCGCCGACCTTTGTGAGCGGGTCCCGCCTCTCGATCGCTTTCTGCAGAAACCGCGTCTCCCCCGACTTCGCCCCTCTGCCTGCGTCGCTGAGGTACCTGGTTGCTTCAAGGGCTCGATCGCGGAGCTTCTTCCGAAAGGCGGAGTTCGCTTCGAAGGCTTCCTCGGTCTCCTTTATTGCTTGTGCGAGCTTCTTCGGATCTTCGCCTGAGAACACCTCCTTCCATTTGAAGCTTCCAGTGTTGTCTGGGACGGCGCGGAGTTCGATGCCGTTGTCTGCTGTGACGTGTACACCCTTCGAGTAGTAATCGTTTGCGAGGGGGTGAACTCGCGGGACTAGGCCCAGCGGGTCCAATGCAATGTCCGGCCCGTAGACGTAGCCGAATAATCCAACCCCACCCGCCAACCCAATCGGGTCCTCACTCAGATACCTTCCCAGCTCCGGGTCGTAGTACCGGAACCGGTTGTAGTAGAGCCCCGTCTCGGCGTCCTCGTACTGACCCGGGAACCTCCACGGGTTGGCGGTGCGGTCCTGCTCGCGAGCGACACCCTGTTCGTCCCTGACGACGCCGTAGACGTCGAGCTGCGCGCGCCACGCGATCGCGCCGGCCTCCGTCGTCAGGATCGCCGGCGTGCCGAGGTGGTCGGTGACGATGCCGAAACGCGTTCTGCCCTCGAGCTTGGCGAGGGGCGTGAACATGCCCGGCTCGAACACCCACGTGGTCACCGGTGACGCAACGGTACCGTCAGCATCCCTGGCCCGCTCGTGGACCAAGTC
>JAEUKE010000071.1 GCA_016794345.1 Myxococcales bacterium | reverse complement strand
GATCGCGAAGCGCATCTGCTCCTCGAGACCGACGGGAGTGATGAGCGAGATCGTCATCGTGATGTTGTCGCCCGGCATGACCATCTTCGTGCCCTCGGGGAGCTCGCAGGTTCCGGTCACGTCGGTCGTACGCATGTAGAACTGCGGACGGTAGTTGGTGAAGAACGGCGTGTGACGGCCGCCCTCTTCCTTCTTGAGGACGTAGACTTCGCCCGTGAACTTCGTGTGGGGCGTAACCGAACCCGGCTTGCAGAGGATCTGGCCGCGCTCGACGTCGTTCTTTTCGATACCACGAAGGAGAACGCCGACGTTGTCACCCGCACGACCCTCGTCGAGGAGCTTGCGGAACATTTCGACGCCCGTGACGACCGTCTTGCGCGTGTCGCGGAAGCCGATGATCTCGACTTCTTCGCCCGTCTTCACGATGCCACGCTCGACGCGACCCGTGACGACCGTACCGCGGCCCTTGATCGAGAACACGTCTTCGATGGCCATGAGGAAGGGCTTGTCGACATCGCGAACGGGCTCGGGGATCTCGCTGTCGAGAGCCGCGACGAGGTCGCCGATGCTGTTTTCCCACTTCTCTTCGCCCTGGAGCGCCGGGAAGGCCGCCACGCGGACGATCTTGCCGTCCTTGTTGAACTTGTGCTTCGCGAGGAGGTCACGAACCTCTTCCTCGACGAGCTCGAGCATGTCTGCGTCTTCGACCGCGTCGCACTTGTTGAGCGCGACGACGATGTGGTTCAAACCGACCTGGCGAGCGAGGAGAACGTGCTCACGCGTTTGCGGCATGACCGAGTCGAGCGCAGAAACGACGAGGATCGCGCCGTCCATCTGCGCGGCGCCCGTGATCATGTTCTTGATGTAGTCGGCGTGGCCGGGGCAATCGACGTGCGCGTAGTGGCGCTTCGGCGATTCGTACTCCACGTGCGCAGCGGCGATCGTGACCGTCTTCGTCTCGTCGCGAACGGTGCCACCCTTCGCGATGTCGGCGTAGGTGATCTCCTTGGCCAGGTTCTTGAGGCTCTGGACCTTCACCAGCGAGGCCGTCAGCGTGGTCTTGCCATGGTCGATGTGACCGATGGTGCCGACGTTGACGTGGGGCTTGGTCCTGTTGAATTTCTCCTTGGCCATTTCTTTCCTCGTGGTGGGGCAGTCACTCGTGGCAGTCGCGCGTGTCGTCCAATTCGAAACACGAAACCCCCTCCGGTCCGTTCCGCCCGCCTTCCGTCCGATGAGGACGGTCTTCTTGGGGGCAGGCCCTGCCGCAGTTTGGCGGGGCGTAAGGAGAACCCGGAGAGGGTGTCGGGGTGCGGCGATTCTCAGAGCTCGATTGCAAGTGGGGTTGAGGCCCCACGCGCAGTGTCTCGGAGACAAATTGTGCGCAACCCGATCCTTATGTCGTGCTGACCATGCTTCGCTAGATCTCCTCGGACGTCAGGGCGGCGCAGCATAGTCGGGACCGCCCCCATGTCAACCGGGTTGATGGGGACGGCCCGGCACCACGCCGCCGTGAGCCTTCGGTAGCCTCAATCTCCGCAGGAAGCGAACACTTTCGAGAAGTCCCCAGCGGCCAGGGCCTTGTCTCCCACGTAGAAGACGTTCCCCTGGGCGACCAGATCCTCATTGCTCATGACCGGGCATGATCACCCGAAGCGCCGCGAACGGCACCCAGATTGCGGAACCGTCACGCTCGTTCCGCAACGACGAGCGACTGCGCGCCTCGACCCGTCGGGCCGCCCGAGTCGAAGAGCAGGCTCTCGGCGATCCCGGCCCCGTGTGGGTGGGCCGACGACCGGGCCGCAAGCCCGAGCCACTCTCCCTCGAGCGGCCGTTCGAAGTAGACGGTCAGGTCCGGGTTCACGAAGGTGTAGCGCTTCGGATCGAGCGGAGGACAAATCCCGCTCTCGGCGTCCACGATGACGAGGGTGCGCTCGAGGGGCGATATCTCCTCCCCCTCGACCAACGCCACCGTCGGCCTCGCCCAGACCACCACCTCGCGCTCGCCCCAACTTCCGCTCGCGAATCGAACGTCGACGGCGCGGTGGTAGCCGACGGCGTGCTGAAAAAACGGAAACACGAAGGTCTCGAGCGAGTCCGGCGAAGACGCCGCGGGAGGCTTCGTCGAGGCGCCCCCCTCCGGGAGGACCACTGCACGGCGGCGGATTCGCAGCCCGGAAGCACGCGCGAGCTCCTGATCCCCTGCCGAGAGCACGGCTTCGAGGCGCTGCACGGCCTTGCCGGGCCGAACGATCGCCGTACGCACGGTGAGCGGCGCGATGGGCACGGGTCGCAAGAGCTCGATCGTGATCCTGGTGAGGAACAGCTCGGCCGCGTCCTCCCCTGCCCGCTCGAGCGCCCGGGCCAAGAGGGCCCCCGGCGGACCGGCGTGTTGGTGGTCGTTGCTCCAGGGACCCCGCGTGAGCTCCGTGGAGACGAACCGGTCGCCCTCGGCGACGTAGAACGCGGGCATGGGTCATGAGGGTAGCGCGGCCTCCCCGCAGCGCACGCCGCTCGTCTTCGTCGGCTCACGGCCCGAAGCGTCGACCCCATCGAGTGGCTTCGCGCCGATTCCTTGTAGGATGCGCGCCGTGCTCGGAGCCTTCGAGTGGTTCGGTCGTACAGAGGTCGCGCAGTTCGGCCTGTCGAACGGCGTGGTCTTGTCGCGCCTGACCGGCGTGCCACCTTCTTCCACGTTCCAGCAGTACCGACGCGCGTTGGACGCGGCGATCGCGGCGGCGGGTAACCGCGCGGTGCTCGTCCACGTCGCGCAGGCGACGTCGGCGTCCACGGATCGCACCCGGCTCGTCGCCGAGGCGACCGATCTGCTGCGCCGCTACGACGGGCGGCTCGCCGGAGGCGCGATGATCGTACGCGCCTCCGAGTTCGTGAACGCGATCCTTCGTTCCATCGCCGCCGCGTCCCTGCTGGCCATGCGCCTCCGCACCCGGTCGTTTTACATCTGCAACGACATCGACGAGGCCGCGCGCCACCTCGCGCCGCTCAGCGGGCTCGACGTGGTCACCCTGCGCAAGCTGATCGAGGATTTCGAGCGAGCCGCCAAAGAGCCCGGCGCACGCGGGTGATCGACGTCGCCGCTCCGACCGCTTGCCCGTGAGCGGGCAGGCCGGCGGCTGCTACGATGGGCGCGGGGACACCACATGAGCACGATGAACCCTTACGAGCCGCCTCAGGCATACGGGCCGGTGCCGAACTTCGCGCAGGAGGCCAACGCGGACTACTCGAGCGCGCTCTCGCTGATCCTGGAGGCGATGCAGCGCACGCGTCCGTGGATCACGATGTTCGCGGTGCTATCGTTCATCGGCGGGGCCTTCTTGGTCCTCGGCTCGATCGGCATGTTCTTCGCCGGCGCGGCCGCAGGCGCGGCGGCGGGCGGGCCCGCCCTGTTCTTCGGCCCGGGGCTCGGGCTGCTCTACCTCTTCTTCTCGGCGTTTTACTTCGTGATCGGCTGGCTCCTCTGGAGCTACCGGACCAGCATCGGCGGCTTCCTGGCGAGCGGAGGCAGCGCGGGGCTCCTCGCCGCCGCGCTCGACCGACAGGCGTCTTTCTGGAAGTTCGTCGGGATCCTCTCCCTGGTCGGCGTCGCCCTGTACGCGGTGCTGATCGTCGTCGGCGTCGGGGCGGCCGTCTCGGGAGGCTTTCGTTGAAGCGACCGCCGACGCTCAGCCGCGCTGCTTGATGACGATCTCTTCCTGGATCGCCGCCGGGGTCGGCGCGTACGCCGAGAACTGCATGCTGTAGGTCGCGCGACCCTGCGTGCGCGAGCGGAGATCGGTCGCGTAGCCGAACATGCTGGCGAGCGGCACGTCCGCCTTGATGACGCGCGTGTTCGCACGCTGGGTCATGTCGTGCACACGACCGCGGCGTGCGTTCAGATCGCCGATGACGTCACCCAGGTATTGCTCCGGGCAGACGACCTCGACCGCCATGACCGGCTCGAGCAAGACGAGCCCCGCCTTCTCGGCCGCCTCCTGGAAGGCGAGCGAGCCGGCCACCTCGAACGCGGACGTGGACGAGTCGACCTCGTGGTAGCTGCCGTCGAAGAGGCGCGCCTTGGCGTCGACGAGCGGGTAGCCCGCTAGCACGCCGCGCGTCATCGCCTCACGGATGCCCTTCTCGATCGAGGGGATGAACTCCTTCGGGATGATGCCGCCCACGACGTCGTTCACGAAGACGAAGCCCTCGCCGCGCGCGGTCGGCTCGAGATCGATCTTCACGTGGCCGTATTGGCCCTTGCCGCCCGACTGGCGGACGAACTTCCCCTCGACGTTCAGGGCCTTCTTCGTGATCGTCTCGCGGTAGGCGACCTCGGGCTTGCCGACGTTCGCCTCCACCTTGTACTCGCGACGGAGCCTGTCGACGATGATCTCCAGGTGCAGCTCGCCCATGCCGGCGATGATCGTCTGCCCCGTCTCCTCGTTGGTGAACGTGCGGAAGCTCGGGTCTTCGTAGGCGAGCTTCTGCAAGCTGATGCCCAGCTTGTCGAGGTCGGCCTTGGTCTTCGGCTCGATCGCGATCGAGATGACCGGGTCGGGGAACTCCATCTTCTCGAGGACGATGGGGTGTTTCTCGTCCGAGAGCGTGTCACCGGTGCGCGTGTCGCGGAGACCGACGGCCGCGTAGATGTTGCCCGCGTAGCAGGTGTCGACCTCTTCCCGCTTGTTCGCGTGCATGCGCAAGATGCGACCGAAGCGCTCGCGCTTGCCGCGCGTCGAGTTGAGGACGCTCGCGCCCGACGACACCGTGCCCGAGTACACGCGGAAGAACGTCAGCGTCCCGAACGGGTCGTGCAGGATCTTGAAGGCGAGCGCGCTGAAGGGCTGGTCGTCCCCGGCCTTGCGTGTCTCCGACTTGTCCTTCTTGTCGGGGTTCAGGCCCGTGACCGGCGGGATATCGAGCGGCGACGGCAGGTAGTTGATGACCGCGTCGAGCAGCATCTGCACGCCCTTGTTCTTGAAGGCGGACCCGCAGAGGACGGGCACGAACTTGAACCCCAGCGTTCCTTTCCGGAGCGCCTCGTGGATCTCGTCGTGGGTGATCTTGTCGGCCTCGCCGCCGATGAACTTCTCCATCACCACGTCGGAGACGTCGGCGATGGTCTCGATCATCTGGTCGCGTAGCTCCTGGCAGCGCGCCTTGATCTCCGCCGGGACGTCGACCCAGTCGTACTTCTGGCCCTTCGACTCCTCGTCGAAGATGGCCGCCTTCATCGTGATGAGATCGACCAGGCCACGGAACTTGTCCTCTTCCCCGACGGGGTAGTGGATGGCCACGGGAACAGCGCCGAGCCTGTCCTTGATCGACGCGAGGCACATGTCGAAGTCCGCCCCGACCTTGTCCATCTTGTTGATGAAGGCGATGCGCGGCACGTGGTACTTGTCCGCCTGGCGCCAGACCGTCTCGCTCTGCGGCTCCACGCCGTTGCCGCCGTCGAAGACCGCGACCGCGCCGTCGAGCACGCGGAGGCTCCGCTCGACCTCGATCGTGAAGTCCACGTGGCCGGGCGTGTCGATGATGTTGATGCGGTGGCTGACGCCCTTGTGGGGCCCCTCGAGGGGCGTCCAGAAGCAGTTGGTGGCGGCGGAGGTGATGGTGATGCCGCGCTCCTGTTCCTGGACCATCCAGTCCATCGTCGCGGCGCCCTCGTGGACCTCCCCGATCTTGTAGTTGACGCCCGTGTAGTAGAGGACGCGCTCGGTGGTGGTCGTCTTGCCCGCATCGATGTGCGCCATGATCCCGATGTTGCGGGTCTTCTCGAGGCTGTAGTCGCGGGCCATAGGGGCGCGGACAATACCTCCGGCCGCCCGGGAGTCAACGCGGTCGCTCGCGATGCGCCAAGCGCCTGGATTGGCTCAGGAATGCAGGCGCACGTACTCGACGAGGACGGTGAGCGCGAGCACGAGGACGGCGATGGCCCCGCGCCCCCACTCCCCACCTTCTCCCCCGCCCCGCCCGGACAACGGCTCGACTTGGAGGTTTGTCATGGGCCCGATTCTGGGGGCGCTAGCGCGACGCGTCAAGGCCTTATTGACCCAAAGTCAATCCCCGCACGGCCTCACTTGTCGCGGAGCGTGAGCCCGCCCACGTAGTCGCGCTTGCCGAGGTCGACCCCGCTGTGCCGCAGGATCGCGTAGGCCGTCGTGACGTGGAAATAGAAGTTCGGCAGCGCGAGCTCGTTCAGATAGTCCTCCGCGCGGATGACCTTGCCTTCGAGGAAGCCGAGCTCGACGAGGCTGTCCTCGCGACCGGCGATGTCGGAGGGCTGGAACGTCCCGAGGTACGAGAGGACGCTCTGGATGCGCGTGCGGATCTCCTTCAGCGTCGTCTCGGTGTCGGGGTGCTTCGGCGCTTCTTTGCCCGAGAGCCGGGCGGCGGCGAACTTCGCCGCGTCACAGGCCGCCTGGATCTGCCGCACGAGCGGGTACTGATCCGGCGCCAGGCGGAAGCCCAGGTAGAGCTCCGGGTCGAACGACTTTGCCTTGGCGTGCGCCTCGGCCTTGTCGAGCCAGGTGTCCAGACACTTGAGCATCTTCGTGAGCTGCGGGACCGAAGCGGAGTAGAGCGACATCGAGGGCCTCCCAGGGCGTGATGGGTTCAGGAGCCGCGTAGACTTCCCCGCCTCGCGATTCGTTACAAGACAAATTACGAATTACCCTCCCGATGCCTCATCGAGCGCGCGAGCGGCGGCCGGCGCGCCCTGGGCCCATCGGGTCAGGGCTCGTCGATCCGCACGGCTCCGAGGCAGACGAGGGACTCACCCCGGACACCGGCGACGCTGCGCTTGCCGAACGTGGGGCCGCCCTCCACACGCACGCGATCGCCGCCCGCCCGCTTGAGCGCACGAGCCAGCACCTCCGCCGCGGACGCCGTTCGCGCATCGACCAGGACGCGAAGCTCTCCGGAGAGCTCGACCGGCGCGCCACGGGTCGCGAGGAGCTCCTCGTCGCCATCGCCGTCCACGAAGCTCGCGACCGTCGAGCCGGGCTCGAGGAAGCAGCCGGCGAGGTCGACGGCTCCTTCGAGATCGCCGCCCGGGCAGCCTCGCAGATCCAGGACCAGGCAACCGGTCGAGCCGCGGACCGCGATCTCGTTCCGGAACAGACGCGCCGCGTCCCGCGTGACCAAGGCGACGCGACAGGTCAGCACGCCGTCGTCCTCCGAGAAGCGGATCGGAGACGCGGCGAGCGCCAGGTAGTCTTCGATGAGGTCCGTCGACGTCGCGCGCTGCGTGAACGAGACGACCGACACGCTCGGCACCAGCGCCGCGTCGAGCGCGCAGACGCTGTTGTTGCCGGTCGCGGGCGCGCAAAGCTGGATGGCGGGCAGCGTCTCGACGTACACGATCGGATTGCCCGTGGTGTAGGAGCCCTTGCCCATATTGGGCCCGGCCGTCCCCGCCTCGTCGCCGTTGGTCATCGGCATGGTCGAGCCGACGTTGAGCGCGTTGACCATCCCGACGTAGACCGTCGTCGCGAAGCCGGTCGCGGTCGCGTTCTGCGCGAGGTTCGGATACGGAATCGGCACCGTGGCCGGCCCGACGACGGTGTTGACCACGTCGGGGAAGCCCATGTTCATGCCGGCGCCGCGATTGGAAGCAGGGAGCATCGTCTTTACCCCAGGTTGATCTTCTTGCCGTTGATCGTCATCGTCTCCTCCGTGACGATCGTGGCGGACTTCGCGACGTCGACGCTGGCGCCTTCCACCGTGCTCATTCGCTGCGCCACCTGCGAGGTGAAGAGACCGCGGACCTTCCTCGTGAGCGAGCCGAACGCTTCGAGCGCCGTCTCCGCGACGAGCCTGATCTTCTTCTGCGCGACGACCTCCACCTCGGGCCCGTTCACCCGGACGCCGCGATCACCGCGCAGCGAGAGGACGCCGTCGACCGCGTGGACCTCGACGTCGCCAGGGATCGACAATGCGACCTTCCCGCGCCCCTGCAACAGGCCGATCACGTAGGCCTCGCCCCGCCTGGCCACAACGAGGACCACGTCCTCCGGGCTCGGCTCGTAAGGGAAAGCCAGGGCCAACGTCGCCTCGGTCGTCACCTCTCCAATGCGCACGCGGACGCGCGCGGGGCCGCGGTCGAGGACCTCCGCGGGGCCGAGGTAGTCGTCGAGGACCTCCGCCCGTCGCGCGACCCGTACGGCCGCCTCGACGATCGAGTGCTCTTCGGTGCTCGCGTCCATCGTCTCTCCTCGGGTGGTCATGTCTTGAAGCCCTCGGCTTCGAGTCGATCGGGGTCCGTGCGGCGCACACCGCCGAGCGAAGCGCCCGCGAAGATCGCGCCGGCGTCGCGCACGTCGTGGAGGTTCGCGCGGCTCAGGTCCGCGCGCGAGAAGTCCGCGTTCGTCAGGTTTGCGTGTGAGAAGTCGCCGAAGGCCAACGTCGCCGCGCCGAAGCTGGCGGTCTTCGCCTCGACCTCCATCCACAACGACTTCGGCGCGGACGCCCCGTCGAAGCGCGCGGCTGTCAGGCTGGCCTTCGTGAACGTGGCGCTCGTGAGCGCTGCGCCGTCGAAGCGCGCCCCGCTCGCGTCTGCCTCGCCGAAATACGCGGCCTTCGCCTGAGCCCCGGAGAAGTCCGCCAGGTCGAGCTTGGCCTTCGAGAAGTTCGCTGCACGGAGGCGGGTCTTCACGAACTTGGCCTTCGTCAGCTTGGCGGCCGTGAAGTTCGCCTCGGTCAGGTTCGCCGCGGAGAAGTCGGCGCCCGCCAGATCGAGGCCCTCGAACGAGCAGCGAACGAGGGAGAGCCCCGCCAGCGACGCGCCGCCGAGGTCGACCCCTTCGAACGAGACTCGCTCGAAGCTCGTGCCCGAGAGCTTGGCGCCGAAGAGCGAAGCGTCGCGGAGCTCCCCGCTCACGATGCTCGCGTTGGTGAGGTTGGCCTTGTCCAGCCGCGCCTTCGAGAGCATGCAGATCTCGAGCTTCGTGCCTTCGAGGTTCGCTCCTTCCAGGTTCGCTTCGTCGAGGATGCAGAGCTTGAGCTCGCGACGCGAGAGGTTCAGCCCGCGGAGGTTGGCGCGAGACAGCACGGTCATCTCCAGGCGGGCCCCCGAGAGGTCTGCGCCTTCGAGATCGCACTCGGCCAGGACGCCCTGCGACAGGTCGGCGCCCTTCAGGTCGGCGCCTCGCAGCGAGCAGCCTCGCAGCGAGCAACCGGCCAGGCTCACGCCCGCGAGATCGATGCGATCGAGGTTCATCCGCTCGACGACGAGCCCGCGCAGCTCGGGCGCCTCTCCTTCGGCAGAGGCCCCGTCGAAAGGACCGAGCTTGGCGCCGTCGAGCACGACGTGGACGAGCCGCTTCGGCCAGTGCACGCCCCGCAGGTCCGCCCCCACGAGGACGACCTTCTCCAGCTCCGCGCCCCTCAGGTCCGCGCCGCGCAGGTCCGCGGCGTGCAGGACCACCTCCATCAGCTTGGCCCCGGCGAGCTTCGCGCCGGCGAGGACCGCGCCCGCGGCGCTCACCTTGCTCAGCTCCGCGCCGGAGAGATCGACGCCGACAAGCCGCGCCAGATCGAGCTGCACTCCGGCGAGCTTCGCTCCCGCGAGCGACGCGTGCTCCAGATCACAGGCCGCGAGCGACGCGCTCGAGAGGTCCGCGTTCGTGAGATCGGCGCCGCGCAGGTCGCTCTTGGGCAGCTTGGCGCCGCGCGCCGACACGCCTCGCAGCTTGGCCCCGCGCAGGCGGAGCAGGGCGCCTCGCGTCGCGATGAGCCGAGCTCCGTCAAGCACCGCGCCTTCGAGATCGCAGTCGGCGAGATCGGCGCCGGCGAGGTCGGCGTTCGCGAGGCTCGCGCCGCGGAAGCTCACCTTGGCGATCTTGGTGCCCGCGAGCTTCGCTCCGGTCAGATCCGCTCCGGAGAGATCGAGCTCGGCGAGAACCTCTCCTTCGAGGGAGCGACCGAGCTTGGCCGCGGCGAGCACCTCTTCTTTCGTCATCACGGTCACGCCCCCTCCAGGGTCGAGCGCTTGAGGTTGGCGCCCAGGAAGTCGCAGCCCGAGCCGGCCGTGCCCACGAGCTTCGCGTCGTAGAGGTTGGCGTCTCGGAAGCTGGAGCCGGAGACCTTCGCGCGCCCGAGCTCCGCCGAGTGGAGGTTGGCCCGCTCGAAGACCGTGTCCGGCATCTCTGCCCGATAGAAGCGTGACTCGAGGAGGTTGGCGCCGGTGAAGTTGGCGCCCTTCCCCGTCGCCTCCGAGAAATGGGCGCGCGGGAACACGACCCCGCTGAAGTCCACGCGGTCCAGCTTCGCCTTGAGGAAGCGTGGCGCGTCCCCGCGCGCCAGGCGAAAGCGCGCGCCTTCGAGCTCTGCGCCCTCGAACGAGGTCTTGCCGAGCTGGGCGCCCGAGAACTTCGCCCCGAAGGCCTTGGCCTGACCGAACGTGGTCGAGAGGAGCGTCGCCTCGGAGAAGTCCGCGTCGGTCAGGTCCGCCTCGGACAGGAGCGACATGGTGAGCTGAGCTCGCTTCGCGTTGAGCCCGCGGAGGTTCGCGCCCACGAGCACGAGCTGGGTCGCCTTCGCCCCTTCGAGCGTCGCGTTCTCGAGATCGGCCTCGCCGAACAGCGCCCGTGTGAGCTCGGCCTCCGCCAGCTTGACGCGTCGAGCGACGACCTTGGAGGCGATGGCGCCCTCGAGCTTCGCGCCCGTGAGATCCGCGTCCTCCAGATCCGCTTCGATCAGGATCGCGCCACGCAGGTCTGCGCCACGCAGGTTGGCGCGCCTGAGGTTCGCGCCGCTCAGGTTCGCGCGGACGAGCTTCGCGCCGCTCAGGTCGCGCCCCGACAGGTCGCGGCCGGAGAGATCGCGCTCGGTCAGGTCCACGTAGGGAGCGGGCTCAGGCGGCAGCGGCGGCGGGCTCTCCCCGAGCGACGGATCGAGCCTCACGAGCTCGGGTGAACGGAGCGCACGCTCGACCTCTTCGAGCTGGGCGAGCTCCTCCACGCGCTTGACGCCGGCCTTCTCGGCCGCGTCCGCGTCGGCCTTCACACGATCGATCGCTGCGCGCGCCTCGGAGGCGACGCCGGAGAGATCGACTCGCGGCTCCTTCGAGAGGCTCCCGGGGAAGCCTCGTCTCTCCTTCGACGCCTCGGCCACGGCCTTGGCGAGCTCCTCGTCGAGCGAAGCCGGCGCAGGCCTTCCCGCCTTCTTCGCCTCCTCGGCGGCCTGCTCCAGCGCCGCACGCGCGGGCGGCAGGGCGTCCTTCAGCGCGGCGACGAGAGCTTCGGCGGTCTCGGGGGCGATGTGGCCGAGCTTCTCCTGCACGACCTGCGAGACCGGATCGAGCGAGGCGTCCTTGGGTGCAGGCCCCTTCTCGACCGCATCGAGGATCTCGCGAGCGCGCTTCGGCATCGCGTCGCGGAGGCCCGTCGGGTCGTCGACGAACGCCGCCATCTCGCCCTCGTAGAACGACGCGGGAAGCGCGCGGTCCCCGAGGGGCTCGGACGCGATGATGGCGAACGCGAGGCTCGACAGATCCACGTCGGCCGCGCGCCCGACGCCGCGCCAGGTCAGGTAGATCGAGGCCTCGTCGCTCGCCACGTGGAGCGTATCGAGCACCATCGAGACCTCCTGGGTGGTCCCTCCATGGTCCCGAAGGAACGTGCGCAAGCGAAGGCGCGGAAGGCGCGTCCGGAGCTCGGCAGCCTCGGGGTGGAGGTTCACGAGCGTGAGCTCCTCATCGCCCCGGAGGTAGCCGTCGAGCTGCTGGCTTTCGGGCGCGGCCTGGAAATACGACCAATCGAAGTCCTCCGCGTAGAAGGGCGCTCGCTCCTTCTGCCACTCCTTGCCGTAGGCCTTTCCCACCTTACGTGCCCTCGCGGGCCAGGTCGGGCTCACCGGTCCCGGGCACGCTGGCTCGGGCCTGTCCGCGGGCGAGCGGATCGGATCCGCCCACTCGACGTTCGGGAGCTCGGGCGTGCCGACGCCCTTGCCGCCCGGGTTCGACTCGACCCCGGCACCGCCGAATGCGTTAGCCCATCCGAGCGGCATCGTCGTGAACGGAAGCGGGTCGGTGAACGCCGATCCGACCGCGGCGCCGGTCCACGCACGGGGACCGAAGATGCGGCGATCGACCGTGAGCCTATCGGCGACCTGAAGCCTGATGACGCTCTCCGTCACCGGGCGCTTGCCCGCGAAGCAGAGCCCGGTCACGAGCACGTCGGTCTTCAGCTTGAGATCGGCGAAGTCGCTCGCGCGAACCAGACCGCCGGTTCGCTCGTCGTCCTCCTCGTCCCAGACGTCGCCAGTCAGCGCGCCCTGGTCCTCGTGCGGGGTGAGCGAGCCATCTTTCCCGACGAGGAACCGCCCGCGAACGACACACGTCACCTCGGGCTGCGGCGGCTTTCGCGAGGTCGCCTTGTAGCCGAAGAGGAAGGGAGTGAGGTTCTTCTTCCTCATCTCAGCCGAGCTCGATCTTCATCCCGGTCTTCTTCTCGATCATGGCGATGCTCATCTTCTTCATCGCGGTGACCGTGGCCTGCGTCTTCACCTCCTCCGAGTTGCCGAGCACGTAGCTCATCGTGTTGCCGATGTTGACCTCCCACGTGTTTCCGATGTGGGTGTCGTCGGCCATGCCGATATGACAGGAGAGAGCCTGGCCCATGTGGAGCTCGGTCGTGCCGCCCATCTGGACCGACACACCCGTCCCCATCGCGATCTCCGACGTGTTGCCCACGATGGAGATCGAGCTGCTCTTCGCGCCGATCATCACCTCCGTCGTCAGCGGGCACAGCGTGACCTCGGTGTTGATGCCGTTCAGCGTGACCGCCGTGTGCGTGCCCGCGATCGCCAGCTCCACCACGCCCGCGCCGACGATCGTGCTGTCGACGAGCGCCCCGCCGATGGTCGTCTGCGACACCTGCGCGCCGCCGATGCTCGTCGCCTCCGCCACGCCGCCGCCGATGCGCGTGTTCGACGCGATACCGTGCAGGATGTCGGTCAGCTCCACGACGTCCTCCGCCCAGGTCTCGCTGTGGATGCTCGGGACGCGCTTGTTGGCGCTGCCGGTGTACTCCTCGATCTTGCTCGCCCAGGTCTTGTCGATGATGTGCGGGTTGCCGCGAGGTAGACCCTTGGACGAGGGGCGGAGCTTCGACGCCAGGTCGTCCTTGTCGAGCACGCCGTGCGAGGCCTTGATCTCGTCCGCCGTCGGGTGGCCCTGGTAGCCAGCGTCGTCGGTCGTGCCGACGCGCTCGGGGTTCTCGGAGCCCACGTACGACTCCATGCGATCGCCCCATTGCTGCTCGCGGAAGCTCCCAGCGTTGCGGCTGTACTGGTAGACGCGCTCGGTCGAGTTGATGAGGAGCCAGACGCCGCCCTGGTAATCGGGCGTCGCGGCGGCCGGCAGATACGCGTCCTGGATCCACTCGACGGTCACCGAGGCGCCGGGCATCGTCGCCTGGCCGAAGTCCTGGATGTGGTTGCCGCTCATCTCGACGCCGGTCGAGCTCGCCGGATCGTCCTGCCGCCCCATGACGATGAGCTTGTAGTTCCCGCGGATGACCTCGACCTTGTCGCCGTACGTGGTCGAGATGCGGTTGCCGTCGGAGTGGTCGCGCCAGCCGCCACGCGACTTGAGGTGCTGCGTGTGCCACTCGTAGCGCTGCTGGTTGGTCAGGCCGTGCCCGACCGACCCCGCCGGGTTGTCGAGGCCGAGGCCGCGGTTCCGTTCGTCGTCGATGAAGACGGTGTCCTTCTCGTCGGCGCCCACCTTCACCTTGCCGGTGAAGCCGGCTGGGCACGCGTCGAAGAGGTGCTGGAGCAGATCGTCGCCCGGCTGCGGCGTGGCCGAGCTGTCCGGGGCGCCGAGGCGCAGGTAAGTCGACATCCCCAGACCGTTCCGGCCCTTGTTCTGCTCGGTGGTCTGGGCCAACGGCGCAGGGTCACCGCAAGGATCGGTGGCGAAATCCGGCACCGCGATGAGCAGGTACTTCTGACCTGTCGCCTCGTTCTCCGAGACGTTGACGGTGCCCGAAGTCAGGTCTTTCGCTTTTGTCATCGATGTCCTCGGTGGTCTCGCAGGGAGGGTTGCGCGAGCCTATGGTCGACGAAGCGCGAGCCGCTCCACAAGTTCAATCCGCGAGGCCGACGCGCCGGAGCTCGTCGAGCATGTCCGGCAGCACCTGCAGCGTGATCGTCTTCTCCTTGCCGCCCTCGCTGAACCGGAGCGACACGAGCAACACGTCCACGCCCAGCGCCTTGACGCGGCTCGTGTCCAGGATCCGGTCGACTCGCCAGTCGACCCCGGTGAGCAGCTTGCCGTGAGCACCGATATCCCGAATCGCGGCCTGCTTGCGGAGCTTGCCCACCGCGGAATCGAAGCCAGCGAGGAGCATCGATGCGACCGGCGCCGGACAGCCGAGCCGCGCGAGGTCTTCGGCGAAGCCGGCCTGCGCCACGGCATGACGCGCCGCGCCTCGGATGAGTGAGCGCGCGGCGCGGAGCCCCGGCGCGACCAGATCCGCGCCGACCTCCAGCTCCGCGCAGAAGACGTCGAGCTTCCGCTCCACCTGCGGCGGGATCGGATCCTCTCCGAGGGTCGGCCCCAGAACGTCCCAGAAGCGTGCGCGGGCGCGCTCGGGTAGGCGCGTGATCGCGAGCAGGTCGCTCTCCAGCCCCTCGGGCGGCGCCGCCCCGCCGAACGAATGCAGCTTGGTCACGCTCTCCCTCTACCACCCTCCTCACACGGGCAGCCACGCTCTTGACACCTCGTCCCCTTACCGGTCGCATCGCTCCTATGGCCGTCATCTCCGCGAAGCTCTCCACGAAGGCGTTCGAGACGAAGGACCTCGAGATCCGTCGGCTCACTCACACCGAAGCGATCGGCCGGCCCTTCGCGACGGAGCTCGACGTGGTGGTTCAAGGCACCGACGGCCTCGATCCGGACAAGGTAATCGGAGCCGAAGCGACGCTCACGATCGATGACGGGAAAGACGTCGTCCGCGAGATCACGGGCATCTTGACGGCCCTCCGCGATCACCTCGACACCGAGGTCGACCACCACAACTACCGCCTCAGCCTACGACCGATGCAGCACCGCCTCGCGCTGGTCGAGACGGTCGACATCTTCCTCGACCTGTCGATCCCCGAGGTGGTCAAAAAGAAGCTCGACCTCGTCGGCGACGTCGACAAGTTCAAGTCTCACCTGCGCGGGGACTACCCGGCGCGCGACTTCGTCGTCCAATACAAGGAGTCGGACCTCGCGTTCGTGTCGCGCCTGTGCGAGCACCTCGGGATCGCCCTCGTGTTCCACGACGACGGCTCGCTCGTCCTGGTGGACGACAACGCAGGCTACGACACGATCGAAGGCAACCTGGGGTTCCGCTCGCGCGGCGAGCGGACGGACGTGTACGCCCTCGACGCCACACGCAGCATCATGCCGAGCGTGTACGTGGTTCGGGACTACAACTACCGGACGCCGCTCACCGACGTGCAGGGCTCCCACGAGGTGGCGGAGGCCTACGCCGGAGGCGTCATCGAATACGGCGCACACACAAAGACGCCGGAAGACTCCGCCAGGCTCGCGCGCGTGCGCGCCGAGGAACGGCTCGCCGGCCAATACGTCTTCTCCGGCGAGAGCATCCTGCCGCAGATCGGCGCGGCCCGCCGCGGCGTGCTCGCCGGCCACCCCAAGGCAGGAGATCTGGACCTCCTCTTCACCGAGGTCGTGCACACCTTCGAGCTGGGCACGAAGGTCTCGGCGGTGGAAGCAGGCAACGTCGAGTACAAAAATGCCTTCCGCGCCATAAGGGGGGACGTCGCGTTCCGGCCCGCTCGCGTGACGCCTCGGCCGTTCGTGCCCGGCTTGCTCACGGGCGTGGTGGACGCGGACGGCGGACCGCAGAACGTGAACAACATCGACGACCAGGGCCGATACCGGATCCGCTTCCTCTTCGACACCGCGGCGCCCGGCGAGCGGCGGGCCTCCCATTGGGTGCGTATGGCCCAGCCCCACGCGGGCGCGGGCTATGGCATGCACTTCCCGCTGAACCCCGGCATCGAGGTGCTCCTCGCGTTCGTCAACGGGGACCCTGACAGGCCTGTCGTCGTCGGCGCGGTCCCCAACCCGGCGACCCCGAGCCCGGTGGACTCTCGCGAGAAGCGCCTCAACCGCATCAAGACCGAGACCGGCGTGCTCTTCGAGATCTGCGACGGCAAATAGCCCGGCGCCTAGTCCCGTGGAAACGGAGTTTCCACGCAAAGGAGAACGAGCCCCCTCCGGGACAAACCAACACCTCGCCCGAGAATTCGGGCCGCCTTCGCCCCGTCAGGGCGGCCCGAGTTCTTCAAGAAATGTTGGTTCCAGGGGACTAGCCCTCCGCCGAGCGGACGCCGCGCGCGTCGAGCGCGCTGCGAACGGCGAGCGCGAGCCCGTCCGGGGTGATCGGCTTCTGCAGGTAGCGCTGGTCGCCGCCGAGCAGCC
>JAEUKE010000298.1 GCA_016794345.1 Myxococcales bacterium | reverse complement strand
GTGTGGCTCTACGACGAGAACAGCGGCTCGTCGTGCACCGGCACGATCATCAAGGTGGACGGCGACACCGGCTACGCCCTCACCGCCGCGCACTGCAACAACATGGACTACGTGGTCGTCGCAAACGACTACCAGGACTGCTTCGGCATGGGCGGCGGCTGCGAGGCCGTCTTCCAGGTCACCCAGCAGATCTACCACCCGAACTACAACCAGAACGACCCTGGCCAGGGCTACGACTTCAGCCTCATCCGCTTCGGCGGCGCCACCGGTTGGCCCTACGTCATCCCCGCCGCGATGGGCCAAGACGGGCTCTCGGCAGGTGTGAACCTGGAGATCGTCGGCTACGGCCAGACGGAGACCGGCAACAACAGCCTCCGAAAGCACAAGACCACGCCGCTCGTGGATCTGGACCTCTTCTTCCTCCTGCACCAGTCCACCGTGTGCTTCGGCGACAGCGGCGGGCCGGCCATCTACAACGGCGCTGTCGTCGGCGTGTCGTCGTTCGTCACCGACAACGCCTGCATGGACTACGGCGTCAGCGGGCGCGTCACGACGGTCTATTCGAGCTTCATCGAGCCGTTCATCGGTCCGCCCACGACCACCACCACGTCGTCGTCGTCGGCCACCACCGGCGCGACCACCGGCTCGGGCATGGGCGGCTTCGCCGGTGACGGCGGCGCTGCGAGCGACGGCGGCGCGCCGCCGTCGCTCGACCCGGACGACGACTACGAGTGGTACCCCGGCAAGCAGGACGGCCAAGACGAGGACGGCGACTCGAGCTCGTGCAGCGCGAGCCCCGGCTCGCCCGGGTCCCTGGCCGGCGCGTTCGGCCTGCTCGCCGCGGCGGCGCTCCTCACGGCGCGGCGCCGGCGCTGAGCGTCGAGAGGCGCACGACGCCCGACTCGAGCGACAGCTTCCCATCTTCCGACACGCGAGCGGTGGAGAGCCACGCGCGCGTGTCCTCGATCCAGAGGGGTCGAACGAAGGCCGTCCCAGGCTCCGGGGCGAGCCGTCGAGTCGAGCCGTCGTCGAGGCGGATGATCACGGCTTCGCGTGGGCTCGTGACGGCGAGAACGAGACCGTCGTTCGAGACGACGTCGCCTCGCGAAAGGTCGAGCGTGCTCTCGAGCGAGACCACGCCAGGGTGGAGGCGGGTCACCTCCGTGTCGTCGCTCGTGACGTCCGCCGTGACGAGGACGCTCGGTCCGAGCTCGTCTCCGTGCACCTCCGACTCCACCCAGACGAGGCGCTGGCGGGCCGACCGATCGACCGCGACCGCCGTCACCACGCGTCCGGCTCCCGCGCCGATGACGCCCGGCGCCCGCCCCGACGGCCACAGCGCCACGCCGCCGCCGGGTCCCGTGTGGAGCCCCACGTACCCTCCCGCGAAGGCGAGGGCGAGCTCGACCGGCGGGCCCGCTGGCAGCGACAGCGCGCCCGTCGAGGCCTCCATCATGACGACACCGTCCGGGTCCCGCCGCTCGAGGAGGATCGAGCCGTCGCCGATGGCCGCGCGCCCCAGGCGCGTCGCAGGGCCTCCGCCGATCTCGCCGAACGCCGTCGCCCGAACGGTGAAGGCGTGCGGGCGATCCCAGGTCGCCGACGCGACGTAGCGCTCGCCCGGCCGAGAGGATGACAGGGCGAGGATTCCCGCGCCGCCTTCCCCGAAGAGCAGCCGAACCGGGCAACCATCGGACGGGTCGGCGTCGCGAGAGACGGTCATCACCGCCGGGCCCTCGAGGGGCGTGAGCACGTGGACCTCTCGTGTCACGTCGCCACGCTCCGGCTCCTTCGCCGTGCGTGTGAAAGCCAGGTGAGGGGCGCCCCCGACGAGGCGCACCGGCTCCGGTCGCGTGAAGCCGATGCGATCACCGTCCAGCATTCCGTCGGCGCCCCCCAGGTGACCTGTCGCGACGTCGCAGCCGGCGCGTCCCGACGCGCAGGCCTCCCAGGTCGGCGCGTCCCCTCCCATCCTGACGTGCGCGCTGCAGCCCGGCGGCAGACCGGCGATGGGCGCGGCCACGTCGATCCGGTCGGAGGCCGGCTCGACGTGCACCTGCGCTGGCTCCGCGATGGAGCCCGTTGCGGGAGCGGAGCCCGAGTCGCCTTGCTCGCGGGCGCACCCCGCGAGCAAGGTGAGCAGCAGCGCGCGTCGAGCCATCAGAACAGCCACCCGACCGCACCGAGCTCGATGGGCGGCGCGTCCGACGGCGGCAGCGCCATCACCATGGGCTCCGCCTCCATCTGGGCGCCCTGTCCCTGCTGCCACCCTTGCTGCCACTGCTGCCACTGCCCCTGTTGGTTGGGCGCGGCGTAGACGACCCCGCCTTCCGTCGCCTCCGCGGGAGCGAGGAGCGGACCGGCGCCGAACTGCAGCCCGTCGAGCCGGAGACCGGCCTCGTCGAAACGCAGCACCGCAATGGCGTGGTCGTAGCCCCACGCTGAGACCACGAGCACCCCGCCCTCCCCGCTGGTGAGCGCGTATTGGTCTCGATACCCCGGCCGTTGCCATTCTGCGACCAGCTCGACCGTGAGCCCGCGAGGAAGTCGGAGCAGGCGCATCGTCGGTGCCCCTTGCGCGTCCGTCGCGCGATCGAGGACGTAATAGGCGTCGTCCTCCAGTCGGTACGTCGCGGCGACCGGATCGACGAGCCCGAGCTCGCCTTGCAGGGGACGCTCGTAGCTGCTCTGCCAATCGAGATCGAAGACGCGCACCCGCGGCAGGATCTCGCCCTGCCAGCCGCGCTCGCCGAAGAACGCCACCTCCTGCCGCGCGCCGCTCACGGCTGCGACCACCGGCCCCCATTGGGGGATCTGCATGTAGTCCTGTGCCGGCGCGCCCATGAGGATGCCCTCGTGGATCTCGAGGCTGGCGAGGACCGCGTGTGTGTTGCGATCGATGAAGACGCCGGCCCGCCCCTCTTGCACGGAGGCCTCGGCGCCGCTTCGCCAGAGTGCCAGGACGTTCGGGTCGGAGAGCGGCCCGAACAGCTCGGGCGAGACATGGTCGGTGACATCGATCTCCGAGAACCAGGGACCGCCGACCAGGAACGTCGGACCATCGGAGGTCGGACGGATCTTGCCGAGCGGCCGCCAGCCGCAGTCGGGGCACATCTTCTTGAAGTCCCCGAAGTGCTTCCAATCGATGCCCGGCAAACAGGGCTTGCCGACCTTCGTCGAGACTCCCTCCTCCTCGACCTTCAGGAGCTCGACGGACTGGCGCTTGGCCGCCTGAATGGGATCCGTCATCGGATCGCTCGGCGCCGGCGTCCCCTCCGCAGCGTCGCGATAGCTCTGGACCCAGGTCCAGACGACCCCGTGGAAGATCGTCCGCGTCCCGTACGCCGGGCCGGGCAACATGAAGTCGTTCCAGTAGGCCCAGCCCCAGTCACGCTCGTGAGGAGAGCCCATGGCGCCCAGGCGGTAGTGCTCCGTCGCGACCAACCCCGGCGCGACCGAGACGTCGCCACCCCAGGACGGCTCCTCGAGGGTCATCGTCCGCCACTCCGGGCCATGGGTGGCGACCGAGGTCCGGTCACACGCGATCTCACACGCGGCGACGTCCGGCTCCGTGCACACGCAGGAGAGGACGCGCGTGAGCGCCTTCTTCGTGGTCGTGCCGCCACCGACGAAGCTCTTCGCGTGCAGGACGTTGTTCCGCGAGGTCGCGCACAGCCCCGGGGTCGGCGCCCCGCCGCAGAACTCTCCCGCCGCGATCGTGCAGTCCACCGACCGTCCGCCGGACGTATCCTCGTACACGCGCCCCGTGGCCTTGACCGTCGTGAGCGGGTTGAGATCGCAACGATCGCCCGGGTAATACGTCGTCAGGTACGCCGCCGGAGTCGCGGCGGTCAGGACGGGGGCGCCGTAGATCTTCTTCTCCTCCGTGAAGTTCGAGTTCAGCTGATCGAAGTTCGGCGTGGTGATGCAGTTGTCGCAGACGTCGCCGCGCCGGTCGCCGTCGGAGTCCGCTTGATCGGTGTTATCGACGAACTTGCAGTTATCGCACTCGTCCGGCCGCGTATCGCCGTCGGTGTCGACGGTGCCGAGCCCCGACGCGCATTCGCCCTTGTAGCGCCCCCACTTGTCGAGCACGACGTCGGAGATGAACGCGGTGCTGTTCGCAGCGTCGAGCGTCGCGGCCTCGGTCTGGTGAT
>JAEUKE010000284.1 GCA_016794345.1 Myxococcales bacterium | reverse complement strand
GTCGCGACCGACCCCGCGCTCGTTCCCTCTTCACATACGAAACACCAGCGGCCACCGGCGCGCCGCGCGCGCACCGCGGCGGTCGCTGCCGCAGCTCTCGTTGCGGCGGGAGGGCTCGTCTATGCGCTGTCGGTGGTGCTTGAACCGGAGCCGACGGCCTGGCCGCGCGAGACGGCCACACCTGCCTCGTCCAGCGTCGAGGGGGCTCCCGGGAGGTCTGCAGCTCCGCCCCCCGTCGCGTCCTCCCCGGCTTCCGCTTCCCCGCCGGCCCCCGCTCCATCCACCGGTTCAGCAATCCCCGGAACGAGCGCTTCCGCTTCGGCCACGAACGCCCCACGGCCACCCGGGAGGTGCGTCAAGCAGCTTCGAGATGGCTCCATCGTCGTCGATCCGAGCTGCAAACGATAGGCCCAAGAACTGCAGAACGCCTCCCGCGTGGGACACAACTGTCAAGGACGCCTCTGCACCATGCTCGCAGAGAGCGGGATCGGTCAGACCGCCAAGCGGAGCTACGAGAAGGCGGAAGCCGAGCGACGTGCTCGGTGGGAGAAGGTCTCGAACACCCCGTTCTGGGAGGAACTAGGCGGCGTCTTCAAGGAGGGAGGTCAGAGCGCGATCGACGCGATCAGCGATCCGATCGCCACCGCGGGGGCGGCTGCCGAGTCCATGATCGACGCGATCTCTCACCCCATCGATACCGGAGCCGCGATGGCCGGCGGCGCGCGCGACGCGCTCTCCGACGCCATGACCGACATCGCCGAGGGACGGGCCGACAGGGTGGCGGGACGGGTGGTCGGCAACCTTCTTCTGGGCGCCGGCGCAGGCGCGCTTGCGAAGAAGGCCGCTGGCGGGCTGCTCTCCCGGTCTGGCAAGGGCCGGGACCAGAGCGAGAAGGGTGATGGCGCGACGGTCCACAAGAGGGCCCTGCCGAAGGAGGAGCTCGACAAGCTCGCGGACTCGAAACCCGGCTCCTGCAAGACGGCATCGGAACGCGCGCAGGGGGTGCTCGACGAACACGGCATCGAGTCCAATGTGCATCAGCACAGCCGCTACCCGAACCTTCACTACCACACGCGACTTGCCGACGGGACCATCATCGATCCGACCTACACGCAGTTCTTCGAGGGTGTTCCAGCAGAAACGTTCATCGGATCGGCATCCGAGCTCGCGAGTCATCTCGAAGACCTCATGTCGCGATTCCCATTGAGTCGCCATTTGCCAGCCGGAATCGCCACCTCCGGACAGCAGCTGTTCGATCGCATCTGGGGCGACACCGTCCCGATTGTACGCTGACCGTTGGAAGAATGGCTCGGCGCGTCTCTGGTCGACCTCGCCCTGGGCACATCGCTTGCAGTCCGTGGGTTTTCATGACCGGAACATTGCTCTCCACCTCCGACTTCGCCCTCGCCTTCAGCAAGTTCGTCGAGAACATGAACGGGATGGCACCGTCGAGCTTCAACCCGTTCGCGGAACGACTCCGAGCGCACTTCGGCGTGGATGACCTGACCACGCTCGTCGTTCTCGACCGGCCGTTCCCGCCGCGAGACCGCACCACGGTGGAGCTCGCATTGCGCGAGATGGTCCGGGCGCGGGGGCGCGCCTCCGACCTCGTCGCCCCAACGGCAGCCTCGCTCTTCTTGCCGACCTTCTTCGACCTCGTTGCCGAGCAACCACCTGGCTATCCCCCTGTGCGGCTCGCGGCAGTCGAGCGTGTTGTGCTCCCCTTGCCAGATGGAGAAAGCCTGAGCTGTGTCAAGCTTGGCGCCTACCTCGTGGCGGGCACGGCGGGAGAGCGGTTCGTTGCGCACGTCAGCAAGCACGACGTGGGGCTCGACAAGTCGCTCGTGGTGAGCTTCGTCGCGAGGGACCTCGAGCAGACGCAGTCCCTTGTCGCAGAGTTCGACGGGTTGTTGCGCGATCGGTCCGTGCACAGGGGCCAAGTACTCTCGTTGGACGGCTCTGAAGACCTCGGCGTGCAGTATCACAACTTCCCCATCGTCAGACGCGAGGACTTGGTGCTTCCGGACCGGGTCATCATCACCTTGGAGCGCTTGGTCGTTGGGTACAGCCGACACGCGGCACGGCTCTCGGGTCACAAGCATCATCGGCGCAGAGGCGTTCTGCTCCATGGGCGCCCAGGGACCGGAAAGACGCTGATCGCCAAGTATCTGTCACGAGCCATTCCAGGCTTGACCACGTTCTTTCTAACCGGGTGCGGTATCAGGCAGCTTGCGGAGACGTGTGCACTGGCACGGCGCCTCCAGCCCAGCCTGGTCGTGCTGGAGGACGTCGACCTCATAGCCGCGGAGCGGGCGAATAACGATCGTTCGGCGCTCCTGTTCGAGTTGCTCAACCAAATGGACGGCGTTGGCGAAGACGCCGACATCACGTTCTTGCTCACGAGCAATCGACCAGAGGTGTTGGAGCCCGCCTTGGCGGCGCGTCCCGGCCGGATCGACGCCACCATCGAACTGCCGCTCCCCGACGCGGACGCGCGGTCGCGGCTGATCGACCTCTACGCCTCCGGGCTCGACTGCGTCCTCGATGACCGCGAGGCCATCCTCACACGAACGAAGGGCGCCAGCCCCGCGTTCATCCGCGAGCTGGTACGCCGTGCCGCCCTGCTCGCGGCGGAAGAATCGATGGTCGGCGCGATACGCATCGGCGACCGCAGCTATCAGGACGCTCTGGACGAACTTCTAGTCGCGTCCGGCCCGTTCGCGAAGAGTCTTCTCGGCCTGCACGAAGCCGATTCGTAGTCCCCTTCGAGCGGTGTCGCTCTCTGGCTGCCTTCCGACGACACGAGGAGCAGGCATCACCTCGGAGGGGGCTTGCAGGTGGCGTCGTCTACGACGATCACCGACTGGATCGTGCCGACGGAACTGACGATCCAAGTCCGCCGTTCGCAGTCGAAGGCGAGGTTTCTGATGGTGCCAGGCCGAGAGGGTGGCAGACCGCTATCGGTCGCCGCTTTGACGACACTTGCCGAGGTGCAGCGAGGCGCTTCCCCCCCCTGGACTGTGGGCGGTGCCGGCATGAACTTGCCTAGTAGTTGGCCCTTGTGGGCTGAAATGGCGAGAGCTCTCGAGCCGGCGACGAACGTTGCGACCAATTGGGCGGACCTCGTGTCGATCGTTCCGTCGTCTTGAATCTCCGTCGCGATGATCTGATGGCAGCGGGGCCCGGACAAGTGCTGCCGTGCGAAGTGCTCCATCGTGCCGAACGCCGAGGTCGACATGCGAGCGGGATCCATTCCGACGAGTGGCGCGCACACGTCTCCTGGGCACAATGACGTCTCCGAGCTGGCCTGGGTACGCTCTCCATTGGGCGGTGCCATGGGCCAGTTGCTCACGACCTGTGGAGCGCTCTGGACGACCGCGGCGGTCGAGGTCGGGTTTGGGGCCCCACCTCCGCGCGATGGCGACACCGACCGTCCAGAGGGAAGCACCACCGACAGCGCATAGACGAGCCCTCCCGCCGCAACGAGAGCTGCGGCAGCGACCGCCGCGGTGCGCGCGCGGCGCGCCGGTGGCCGCTGGTGTTTCGTATGTGAAGAGGGAACGAGCGCGGGGTCGGTCGCGAC
>JAEUKE010000277.1 GCA_016794345.1 Myxococcales bacterium | reverse complement strand
GGCTGCTTCGGCGGCGTCGGCCGCCGAAGCAGCCGACGCCGAGCCCGCCATTTCGCTACCCGGTGGGCCGCTCGTCGACCTCGACGGCAAACACCACCCGCCTCCCCCGCTCGGACCGGGACCGAAGCTGGCCGCGACCGGAATGCTCGTCACCGTGCACGCCAGACCCACGAGCGCCTCGAAGAAGATCGGCTTCCTCCGGGCCGGCGCGGTCGTGGCGATGTCCGACGAGGTCGCCGGCAAAGACGGGTGCAGCGGCGGCTGGCACGCCGTGCAGCCGGCCGGCTACGTCTGCCTGGGCGACAAGACCACGACGGATCTGTCAGATCCCATCGTGAGAGCGACCGAGCGCCGCCCCGACGCGTCGCAGAAGCTGCCGTACATGTACGGGACGGTCACGCGAGGCGGGCCGGTCTACGCGCGCATCCCGACGGAGGACGACCTCAAGGAGCACGAGCCGAACCTCAAGAAACACATCGACAAGTGGCGCAAGGACGATGTGAGCGGCGCCGACTACGGGCTCGAGCTCTGGTACAAGTGGCGCGAAAAGCCCACGTTCACCGCGTGGGAGGCCTGGGAAGAGAAGCTGACCGAGGCGGAGGCCATCCCCTTCTACCTGAAGGGCGGCGGCAGCGTCCCGAACCTCTCGGGCCTCGCCAAGCCCGGCCTCGTGAAGATCGACCAGGTGGATCGGCGCCAGGGCGCGGCGTTCCTGGAGAGCTTCCTCTCGGAGGGCCGCCGGTACAACGTCACGACGGACCTGCGCGTCGTCCCCGCCGATCGATACCGCCCCATCCGCGGCTCGGACTACCACGGCGTGCGGATCGGGACCGAGGTGCACTTGCCGTTTGCGCTCATCCGCCGCAAGGGCGCCAAGAAATGGACCTGGAGCAGCTCGAAGGACGCGATGATCGAGGGTGAGGATCTGGACTATCGGTCCGCCCACGATCTGACCGGCAAGCAGAAGTTCTACAAAGGCGTCCTCCACTTCGAGACCACCGAGGGCTTCTGGGTGGACGATCGCCACGCGAGCCGCGTCGACCCGGCCAAGCGCATGCCGAAGTGGGGCAAGAACGGGGAGAAGTGGATCGACGTGAACCTCACAAAGCAGGTGCTCGTCGCCTACGAGGGCGAGACGCCGGTGTTCGCGACGCTCGTCTCGACCGGCGAGGATGGCCTGCTCGAGGGCGCGCGCGCCACCAAGAAGGGCATCTTCCGCATCCACACCAAATACGTCACGACCACGATGGACTCGCAGGCCGTCGGCGAGGAGTTCGAGCTCCGCGACGTTCCTTACGTGCAGTACTTCGAGGAGGGCTTCGCCCTGCACGGCGCCTACTGGCACGACGTCTTCGGGATGCCGAAGAGCCACGGCTGCATCAACCTCGCCCCCGAGGACGCGCGCCGGCTCTTCTACTGGACCGAGCCGCAGGTGCCGCCGGCCTGGCACGGCGCGGCGAAGTCGCTGACGGGCACCGTCATCTTCATCCACCCCTGAGCGGGACGGGGACGCCACCCGCGACCCCAGCGTGCAGAGGTGCACACCTCTGCACGCTGACTCGCCCGGCTCCGACCCCCGAAACCCGCGTGCAGACGTGCACACCTCTGCACGCTGACCGCGCGAAGAGGCCAGCTACTTCTTGAGGCGCTTCTCGAAGTGCGCGTCGAGCACCTCGCGCGCGACCTCGTTGGCCTTCTTCCACCACTTGTTGTCGTTCGCGAGGAGGACGGCGACCGCGATCTCGGGATCACGCGAGGGCGCGAAGCCCGCGAACCAGGAGACGAGCCGCTTCGGGTTCTCGTAAGCGAGCGTCCCGGTCTTGCCCGCGACCGAGACGTCGGGCTTGCCCTCGATGGGCGCAAACGCCTTGGCGCTCGTCCCGGCGCGCGTCGTCACCTCGAGCATGCGAACGAGCCTCTCGGCCGTGTCCTCCTCGACCACGCGCCCGAGCGAGACGCGCTTCACGCGGTCGGGGCTGCCGGTCACCGAGAGGCGGATGCGCTCGCCTTTGTTCGCGATCGTCTGCATCACGTCGAGCGCCGCCAGCGGCGACATACGCGAGTCACCGAAGCCCGCCGCCGCCCGGGCGAGCCCGAGCTTGTCGGCGGGGATCTTCGTGCTCGTGGCCTGCGCCGGAAGATCGAGCGGAGGGGCCGCGCCGATGCCGAACGCGAGCGCCATCGACGAGAGCTTGGGCTCGTCGAGATGGGCGAGCGCGAGCTTGCCGAACACGGCGTTGATGCTCTTGCCGAGGGCCTTGTCGAAGCGGATGCGCTGATCCCCGCCGTGGCAGCCCGGCTGGAGGTCCTCTTCGTGGAGCCGGCTCTCGCCGCCGTGGTAACAGACGACGGTGCCCGGCTTCACCTCGTTCTCGAGCAACGCAGCCGAGGTGATGACCTTGAACAGGCTCGCGCCCGGGTACTTCGCGCGCCGGACGAGATCCCCCTCGTTGCCGATCGCGACCCACGCGAGCACACGTCCGGTGCGGACGTCGCTGACGACGACCGCGCCGCTCGGCGCCTTCGACCTCACGAGGGCCCTGTGGGCCGCGCGCTGGAGATCCGGGTCGAGCGTGAGCCCGATCTTCTCACCCGAGGGTCGGCGCGGCGCGCGCGCCCGGCCGCCGTCGATCTCGATGGACGACAGATCCACGTCGTTCGTCGTCGCGACCTTCCGAGGCTGCTTCGCGGAGGCAGACGATCCCGCGATCGCGAGTGACGCGATGAACGCCAGCGAGGCCCAACCGAACCGCATACGGGCGAGAACTTCGCGCCTTTCGGCCGGGGTGGCCAAGTTCCGCCAGCCGGAGGGCCAGGTGATCGCTCACCCCGCCGCTATTTCCCGCTGAAACCGGGTCCGACGTACACCCCGCCGCCGCCGGTCCCGCCCTCACAGTCCGAGAGGATGACGAACAGGATGATGATGACGACGATCACCACCCAGATGAGCGTGGGATTCGCGCAGCCCGCGCCGGTCCCCCCCGACGAGCCCGTGAACGAAGAGAACGCGGCGGGGGCGGGGGGCGGGGCGATGCGGAAGGCTTGGGCGATCTCCTGCCCCGAGATGGGAACGCAGAAGGAGAGGTTCACCTCGCTCTCGTCGCGCTCGGAGCTGATGACGCCGCCCGGGCCCTGGTACTCGGTGGCCTGCACGGTCTCACCGACCTGCACCTTCCAGTAGAACTCGCCGACGACGTACTCCACCTGCGCGGAGACGCTCTGCTTGTAGGCGTAGCGGCTGCCTCGGTAGATCGCCTCCATGCCGGCGGCTTGGACCTCGCCGGGAGGAAGCGGCGTGACGAACTGCCACTTCAGATCCTCCTCCATGAGCCACACGTACCCGAGCGACGGGCCCGCATAGAGAAGGTACTCCCGCCACCGGTAGCGCTCTCCCTCCACCGTGGTGCCGCGGATGACGAAGCCGATGCAGATGACGCGGTTGCCGCGGAGCATGCCCTCGGCGCCGAGCGGGATGTACGGGTTGACCGGCGGACGCGGCGCCTGACCCAGGGCCGACAGCGCCGCGCCACCTTGGCGGATGTCGCTGATGGTCCCGCAGTACTTGCAGACGATGCGCTCGGCCGTTCCGGGCGCGACGAGCGGGAGCGAGCCGCCGCAGTTGGGGCACGTGCACGCCTCGACCTTCGCTTGTGGAGCCTCGAGCGGCTGGCCGCTGTCGAGCTTGAAGGTGGCCGGGTCGAACTGCCGGCCGACGAAGAGCTTCGGAGGGATGCTCTGCCCGTCGCCGTAGTCGAGGGTGCCGAAGGTGCCGTTCGGCCCGCTGAAATCGGCGTAGGGCGTGACGACGCCGGGCGCTGCGACGAAGGGGAGCTCGCCCTCGGCGGAGATGACCTTGCGCCGGCCGACCTCGGCGATGACGACGGGCCCGGCGACGGGCAGCTGCATCTGCGCGCCCGGCCTGAGCCGGCCGAGCGGCGGGAGCTCCGGCGTCGGCTCCACCGCGCGCGTCCAGTACCAGCGACCCTGCGCGTAGGCGATCCAGTAGGCGTCGCCGGTGTCCTGCAGGACGAGCGCGAACTCCTGCCAGGGCGCCGAAGAAGCACCGACGCGATCGATCTGGACCCGGCCCTCGACCTCGAAGCGCTTCTTGTCCCAATAACCGGTCGTGCCCTGCGCGAGGGGCGACGGGATCTCGACCAGATCGGCGACGTGGCCGACCTTGGCGAGGCCTCGGTCCGTGCGGGCGACCAGGTACTTGCAGTACTTGCAGACCTGAGCTCGCGCCCCGGCGAACTTGAACGTCATGGGCGCGCCGCAGTTGGGGCACGGCGCCTGACGGTCGAGGGGGGAGCCCTGGCTCACGGCGAGCCATCCTAGCAGCGTCGGGGCCGCGTGGGCGTCTGTCCGGTGAGCCGCCGAGTTTCGGTGCTACAAGCGGGGCGATGGCCGTCCCCAAGCGGCTCGTTTCCCCTGCCCTGCTGGCGTCGGTCTTCGTCATCGCGACGAGCGGCCTGGTCTACCAGCTCGTGAGCGGCACGCTGGCGAGCTACGTGCTGGGCGACAGCGTCGCGCAGTTCAGCCTCGTCATCGGCCTCTACCTGTTCGCGATGGGGATCGGATCGTGGCTGTCGAAGTACCTCGAGGACGACCTGCTCGTCCGCTTCGTCGAGATCGAGCTGGGGATCGCCCTGGCCGGCGGCCTCAGCGCACCGCTGCTGTTCAAGATCTACACGTCGTTCGGAGCGTTCAAGGTGGCGCTCTACGCGTTCGTGACCATCATCGGGACGCTCGTCGGGCTCGAGATCCCGCTTCTCCTCAGGCTCCTCAAGTTCTCGCTCGATCTGAAGGACCTGGTCGCGCGCGTCCTCGCGTTCGACTACGTCGGCGCCCTGGTGGGGAGCGTCCTGTTCCCCGCGCTGCTCCTGCCGAAGCTCGGCATCCACCAGACGAGCCTCTTCTTCGGCGCGCTGAACGCGTTTGTCGCGCTCGCGGGCACCATGCTCTTCCCGCTGCCGCGCGCCGTCGCGTTCCGGCTGCGCGCGAGCGCCGTGCTCATCCTCGTGGCGCTCGCGTTCGTGGGCCTCTGGCTCGGCGACGTCATCAAGGCGACAGAGCAGCATTTCTTCGGCGCGCCCATCGTCTACGTGAGCCAGTCGCCCTACCAGCGCGTGGTCATCACCCGGTCGGCGCGGACGACGCGGCTCTTCTTGAACGGCAACCTGCAGTTCTCGAGCGACGACGAGTACCGCTACCACGAGGCGCTCGTGCACCCGCCCGTCGCGGCGCTCGGCCGCGCGCCGCGGCGCGCTCTCGTGCTCGGCGGGGGCGACGGGCTGGCCGTGCGCGAGCTGCTCCGCTACCCGGAGATCGAGAAGATCGATCTCATCGATCTCGATCGCGCCGTGACGGACCTCTTCCGCGACCACGATCTCGGCAAGGACCTGAACGGCGGGGCGCTCTCCGACCCGCGCGTGTCGGTGCACAACGAAGACGCCTTCCGCTGGCTCGACGAGTCGAAGGAGCTCGCGTACGACCTCGCCATCGTCGACTTCCCGGACCCGTCGAGCTACGCGGTCGGCAAGCTCTACACGGACTCGTTTTACCTGCTCTTGCGGGAGCGGCTGGGCGTGCGAGGGGTGGCCGTCGTCCAGGCGACGAGCCCCGGTTACGCGCGGAAGACCTACTGGAGCATCGTGCAGACGATGGAGGCCGCCGGTTTCCGGACGCACCCGTACCACGCGTACGTGCCGAGCTTCGGCGACTGGGGCTTCGTGCTCGCCGGCGGGCCCGGCCTGGAGATCCCCCGCACGCTGCAGCTCGATGCGGGCTCGCTGCGCTTCCTCGATGAGGTCGTGCTCACCGAGATGTTCCAGTTCCCCAAGGACCGGGCGCGGATCGAGGCGCCGGTCAACCGCCTGAACGATCAGAAGCTCGTCCCCCTCTACACGTCGGAGTGGGGGGAGTGGTCGCGGTGACCACGCGACGCGCGATCTTGAGGGCGACCGCGTCCGGCTGGCTCCTCAGCCAGCTCGGCGAGCCACCGAAGAAGCTGCCGGGCCGGATCGTCGGCGCCACCCACGCCGTCGGCCACCTCCTCCGCAGCCCCGATCCGCTCGCCGAGCGGCGAGCGGGCCCGCGGGCCCGGTGCGACGTCGTGGTCGTCGGCGCTGGCGTGGCCGGGCTCTCGGCGGCGTGGCGGCTGGCGCCCGCGGCGCTCGACGTGCGCGTGCTCGAGCTCGAGCCGTTCGTCGGCGGGACCAGCACGTGGGGCGAAGACGGCGTGGTGCAGCACCCGTGGGGCGCTCACTACCTGCCCGCGCCGAACCCCGAGGCCCGCGCGACGGTCCGCCTGCTCGAGGAGATGGGCGTCGTGACGGGCTGGGACCCGCTCGGGTTGCCGCGGCTCGACGGGCGCGTGCTCTGCCACGCGCCCGAGGAGCGCCTCTTCTACCGCGGCGCGTGGCACCCGGGTCTCGTGCCCCAGGCGGCGCTCGAACGGGCCGATCTCGACGCGCTGTCGCGCTTCTCGAGCCGCGTCGGCGAGCTGACGGACAAACGCGGTCGCGACGGCCGCTTCGCCTTCCAGATCCCGATCGCGGAGTCGTCGCGCGATCCCGAGCTGCTCGAGCTCGACCGGATGAGCATGGCGGATTGGATGACACGGGAAGGCTTCGATGCCCCGTTCGTCCGCTGGTATGTGCGCTACGCGACCCTCGACGACTTCGGAGGCGAGCCGGAGGACGTCTCGGCCTGGGCGGGGCTCCACTACTTCTCGTCGAGGAAGCTCCACACGCCGGAGCTCGAAGGGAGCCACTTCCTCGTCTGGCCCGAAGGCAACGGGCGGCTTGTGAAGGCGCTGCTCGAGGGCTCTCGCGCCCAGGTGACGAAGGGCGCGCTCGTCGTCTCGGTGGAGGAGACGAAGGACGGCGTCGCCGTTCACGCCGTCGACGCCGCGACCGGCGAGCACACGACGCTCGAAGCGCGCGCCGCCGTGCTCGCTGTCCCCTCCTTCATCGCGCGACGCCTCGCGCCGAGCGCGGCCGAGCGGCTTCCGGAGCGCGCGAGCAGCCCGTGGCTCGTCGCCAACCTGCACCTGACGCGACCGCTGGATCCCGAGCAACACACGTGGGACTCGGTCCTCCACGGCGCGGAGGGCCTCGGCTACGTGGACGCGTCCCACCAGCTCACGCCGCCCGCCGAGCGCACGGTCGTCACCTACTTCCGCGCGTTCGGCCAGGCCGACGTTCGCGCCTCACGACAGCACCTGCTCGCGGCCACCTGGGAGAGCCTCGCGGACGCCGTCCTGCGCGATCTCCGCCCCGCCCACCCGGACCTGTTCTCGAGGCTCGAACGGATGGACGTGGTCGTCTGGGGGCACGCGATGCCGCGGCCGCGACCCGGTTTCTTGGGGGAGCGGCCCTTCGAAGCGGAACAGACGTTGTCGCCACGGGTGGCCTGGGCGCACACCGACGTGTCCGGCATGGCGCTCTTCGAAGAGGCCCAGCGAGCCGGCGTCCGCGCCGCGGAGCTCGTGGCGCCCCGCGCAGGTGTCGAGCTCGGGCCGAGCTGGGTCTGAGCGCGCGCGCCGAAGTAGCGCGGACGAGCCCTGCCCATCCGTGGGTCACAGCGGCGGTCGGGGCCAAGCTGCCACGCTTGGGGGCCTTCCGGGGGGGCCCGCCATGGGCCGGGAGCGGAATCACCGTGCTGAGGCTTCGACCTCGACGCGACTTGGGTGTAAGACTCGTGCTCGGCAGGGTCCTGGTGAAAGCACGCTTCTCCGGAAAGACCGACGTCGGTCGCCAACGCGACCAGAACGAGGATGCGTTACTCCTCTTGCCGGAGCTCGGCGTCATGGCCGTCGCGGACGGGCTGGGCGGGCATCGGTCCGGTCACCTCGCGAGCCAGCTCTGCGTCAGCACGCTGAACGACTTCTTCCTCATCACGGTCGCGAGCGACGGGACGTGGCCGTTCCCGTACGACGAGTCGCTGTCGGACGAGGAGAACTACCTGTTCACGGGCATCCGCCTCGCGAACCGGCGGATCTTCGATCGCTCGCTGAAGAACCTGTCGGACTTCGGCATGGGGACGACCTGCGTGGCGGCGATGTTCGACCGGGCGAGCCAGCACATCAGCATCGCCCACGTCGGCGACAGCCGCGGCTACCGGGTCCGGGACAACGAGATCATCCAGCTGACGCGGGATCACTCGCTCCTGTCGGACGCGCTCACGCTCGCGCCGTGGATGACGGAAGACGAGATGGCCCAGCTTCCCCCCAACGTGGTGACGCGCGCGCTCGGCATCCGCGAAGAGGTCGAGATCGACATCCACCGCGAGAAAACCAAGGCGGGCGACGTCTACATCCTCTGCACGGACGGCCTCTCGAGCCTCGTGAGCGAGGACGAGATACGCGACATCGTGCTCGACCACCTCGAGCGGGGCGAGCCGCTCGCGACGACGTCCGAGAAGCTGGTCCAGACGGCGAACGACTACGGCGGCACCGACAACGTCACGGTGGTCATCGGGCACGTGGAGGAGTGATCGTCAGGAGCGCCGGCGGCGAGCCGCGGCGCGCTCCAGATCGCGGTCCCTCTCCTTCGCTCGGCGCGCCCGTCCGAGATCGCGTCGGCGGACGCCCTCGTGGTCCTTGATCGAGCCGAGCGGCCAGAGGGTGCGCTCGATCTCGGCAAGGCCCGCGCCCGTGACGACGTCGACGACCTCCTGCGCCGGCTTGTAACAAGCGCCCGCTTCGTCGAGCGGCACCTCACCGTCGAGGTTCACGAGGATGCCGTCCGCCCGGTATTGCTCGTTCACCTTGTCCTGCGACAAGAGCTTCGTCGCCTGCCCTCGTGAGAGGCGCCGGCCGGCGCCGTGGTTGACGCTGTAGCCGCTCTTCCGAGCGCCCGCGAGCGGCCGAAGGATGAAGCTCGCGTCGCGGTTCGATCCCGGGATCAGGACCGGGTGCCCCGTCTCCATCCACCGTGTCCCGGCGAGCTGCGGGTGTCCGGCCGGGAGCGCACGCGTGGCGCCCTTCCGGTGCACCAGGACCTCCCCGAACTCATCATGAAATTCATGCTGCACGAGGTTATGGCTGATCTCGTACACGAGCTCGAGCTCGGCCTTGAAGACCTTCTCGAAGGCCTCGGCGACCGCCTCGAAGATCATGAGCCTGTTCACGATGGCGTAGTTGCCGCCGGCCGCGACCGCGCCGAGGTACGAGTCGTAGTGCGGCGAGCCCGGCTCGAAGTAGCCGCAGTCGATGTCCGCGCTCCGCTCCGGGTGCTCGTCCCGCGCCATCGCGAAGTAGTTGGTGGCCAGGCCGTGACCGAAGCCACGGCTGCCGGTGTGGAGCTGAACGAACAGCGTCTCGGTCTCTTCGCAGCGCTGCAGCTCGATGAAGTGGTTGCCGCCACCCAACGTCCCGAGCTGGACGAGGCCGCGCTCGGGCTCGCCCGGTCCACCCCAGGGGATTGTCCAGTCGTCGGGCACGGGGATCCTGTCCCGCTCGGCCGAGCCGTGATCGACGCTGGATCCGCGCGTGGCCAGGTAGTGCTCCGCCCCCCCACGAACGATGTCCTCGAACGCGCGCTTGCCGATCGCCCCGGCACGACCGCTCGCGCCGCCCGGGCCCAGCGGGACGCGCGCCATGACCTCGCGATGGAAGGCGAGCTTTCGATCGTGGGTCGCCGCCTCGGCCGGCACGTCGCTCCTCGCGCTGACCATGCCGCATCCGATGTCGAAGCCGACGGGGCCCATGGCGACCGCCCCCGCCTCGCGCTCCGTGAGGATGACGCAGCCAACCGGGACGCCGTACCCGTAGTGGACGTCCGGCGTGATGACGACGAGGCGAGTCCTGGGGAACCGCGTCGCGTTCACGATCTGGCGGTAGAGCCCCGGCTCGGCCTCGGTGAGGAGGCGGTCGCTCAGGAAGAGCCGGACGGGCGCCTGGAGGTCGCGCGTCTCGAGCGCGTAAAAGCCCCCCGCCTCGTCGAAGCGTGCGAGGCGCTTCCAGTCCTTCTCGTCTTCCAGCGCTTCAGCCATGGTGATTGGCGTCGCATGGACGCGAGCACGACGCCAACGCTGACGGGCCAGACCAATCGTGTGCCTCTCCCGTCGCGCTCGAATCCTTCGCGGGAGACCCAACTCGCTAACGGCGTGCGTGTTCCAGGGCCGTGCACGGATTGACGGTCAGCCTTTTCACCGGCCCCGCGTCGAGGCAAATGCTGCGGCGCATCCCGCGTGACGCGGAAAGTTGGCCCGTGGCACGGATGCTGCTCACTTCGACGTCATCATGAAGCTCTCGGTCGCTTGCCTCGCCTCCGGCCTCCCTGCGGGGGTCCTTCGCGCCGCTCCCTGGATGGAGAAGGCTGCGAACAACGCGACCGCCCCGCTGCGCGCCGCCACCTTCGATCTGGACGACGACGACGTGCCGACCACCGTGAACGTCTCGGCGTTCCTCTCGGTGCGCGCCGCTGCGGCGCAGCGCGCGTGACCGCGAGAGCGCGTGACCGTGAGAGCGCCTGGTCCTGAGAGCGCGTGATCGTGACGAGCACGAGCACGAGCGGGCCGACCTGGTTCATCGCCCTGCCCGTGGTCGCGGGCGCCTGGTTCGAGTCGGTCCCTGCCCCGCCGGACAGAACCGGCCTGTTCCACGCCGACGACCTCCACCTGACCGTCGCGTTCCTGGATCGGTGCGGAGAGGAGCGGGCGCTCGCGGCATGGGAGGCCTTCCGCTGGCCCGCGGGCGTCGTCACGGTCACGCTCGGCGAGGTCGTTCCCCTCGGGAACCCGCGCCGGCCCAGCGCGCTCTCCGCCTTGCTCGCGAGCGGCCGCGAGGAGATCGAGCGCGCCATGGCCGTCAGCCGGGAGGAGCCGATCTCGGTCGCGGGAGCACCGAGAGAAGAGCGCCCGCCGAAGGCACACGTCACCCTCGCGCGCATCTCGAAGAACGCCGGCCCTTCGGAACGCCGGCTGTCCCTCGCCTGGGCGCAGTCCCTCGCGCTCGGCGCGCCCCGCGTGCTCCTCGACAGGGTCGCGCTCTACACGTCGCGGCCGGGCGCCGAAGGCAGGCGCTACGGGCGCGTCCGAGAGCTCACGCTCCCGGCTCGGTGAGCGCCGGCTGCTCGGGCTCGCGCTCCTTGCCGTCGAGCAGACAGGAGACGTTCACGTCACCGAGCACGTTGATCGTCGTCCGGCATCGATCGAGGAACCAGTCGACCGTGAGGAGCAGGGCGATGTATTCGGTCGGGAGGCGAACGGCGGTGAACACGAGCGTCATCGTGACGAGCCCGGCCTCCGGGATGCCGGCCGCGCCCACCGAGGCGATCACGCTCGTCACGACGATCATCAGCTGGTCGAACAGGCTGAGGTCGTGCCCCAACATCTGGGCGACGAAGAGCGCGCTCATCGCCTCGTAGAGCGCCGTGCCGTCGTTGTTGAAGTTCGCGCCCACCAGCGAGCCCAAGCTGGCCGACCGCTCGCGGAGGCCGATCTTGCGCAGGCACTCGTAGGTGACGGGCATCGTGGCCGTCGAGCTCGCGGTGGAGAAGGCCATCACCAGGGCGTCGCGCATGCCCCGCAGCAGCGCGAGGGGCCGCACCCAGGAGCCTGCTCGGATCCGGGCCACGTACCAGACGGACTGCAAGAAGAGCGCGAGGATGACGGCGAGCACGAACGCGCCGAGCGAGCGGAACGGGCCGAAGCCCTTCACCCCCACGATGCTCGCCACCTTGCCGAACACCGCAAACGGCACGGCCGCGATCACGAAATGGAGGATCTTGATCGTCAGATCGAAGAGGACCTCGACGCCGTCCTCGAGCTGCTTGCGTTTGTGCCCGACGAGGCCGCGCCCGGCGAGCCCGACGGCGATCGCGATCAACACGACCCCGATCACCTTGTTCTCGACGAGCGGGCGGAGCACGCTGTCCGGCACGTTGTCGAGCAGCTGCGCGACGACGTCGCCCTTCGGCGCCCCCGTAGGCGCGTCGGGTCGAGCCAGCGCGGCGCCGGCCCCGGGCCGAACGAGGTTCGCCACGAGCAGCCCGACCCCGATCGCCACGACCGTGTTGAGGACGAGCAGGCTGCCCAGCCTGAGCCCCATGCGCCCCTTCACGTCGGCCTTGAGCAGCGCGTGCACGACCGCCAAGAGCACGATGGGCGGCGCGAGCGCGCCGAGCACACGCAAGACGAGGCGGGCGGGTATGTCGAAGACCTCGGCGCGCGTCTCGAGGACGAGCCCGACGACCACGCCCAACACGAGGCCGACGAGGATCTGCGCGTAGAGCGGGGCTCGCCAGATCGAGCGGGCCTTGGCGGAGTCCTCCATGGGCCGCTCAGAACGAGAAGAGGTCTTCGAGCTTCGGCACGTCGACGCTGACCCCCGTGAGCTTCGCGAGCTCGATCTCCACCTCGCGCTGGAAGATCGGCTTGATGTGGTAGAGCAAGGTCGGGATGCTCTCCACGTTTGGGAGCTTCTTCAGGTCTGCCGCGAGCGTCGCCGGCGTGTAATGACCGCTCACCGTGGCGAGGGCGGCGTGCCGATCGGGGAAGCTGACCTCGACCAACATGGCCTTCAGCGAGGGCGTCGCGGCGAGCACCTCCCAGAGCCGATCGGTCGGCCCGGTGTCGCCGCTGTAGGCGATCGCAGCGCCGTCTTTTTCGATGACGAACCCCGCGCAGTCGATCGTGTGCGACACGGGAACGGCGAGCACGGATCGCCCGGCGATGAGGGTCGGCTTCTCGAGCTCGAGCTCGACGAACTCGATCGTGTTGCCGCCCCCGCTCGGGATGCGCGTGAAGTCCGGCCAGAGGACGCCGTTGAAGAAGTGCCTGCGGAGCGCCTCCAGCGTGGGGCGTGTGCCGGCGACGACGAGCGGCGGGCTGCCGAGCTGGCATCGGTTGTCCGCGAGCGTCGCGAGATCGCGGACGTGATCCAGGTGGGCGTGGCTCACCAGGCACGCCTCCAGCTTGCCTTGCGCCTCGATGTCCAGCCCGCGCGTCACCGCGCCGGCGTCGATCGCCAGCGTTCCATCGAGCAAGAAGGAGCTCGCGCGATGTTTCGGCGTTTCTCCTCCGTGACACCCGACGACGTAGAGCTCCAACGTGTCAGCCTCCCTCGCTCGCCAGGGGCTCGCCCCGGTCGTCGCTCATCGGGATCTCGAGGAACTCGACGAAGTCGCGGAGCCGCGACACGTCGGTCACGACGATCCCGCCCTCGTGCTCGTGTGCGATCCCCAGGCGCCGGATGCGGGTCATCATCTCCCGGGCGACGCGTGGATCGACGGCCACCTCCGTCGCGATGTCCTCGATGGCGACCTTCACCCAGACGGGCTGGTCGCCGCTCAGCCCGTGCTCGGGGTCGAGCGGCAGCGGCTCGCCGAACGTCTCGGCGTGGCGCGAGAGCCCCATGAGCACGCGGGCCTTCGGGTCGTGATGGAGGAGCACCTCCACCAGGGTGTCGGCCGAGTCCAAGCGCTTCGCCAGCTTCTTGATGAGCCGCAGCGCGATCTCGGAGTTCTTGACCACCATGTCCTCGAGCGTCTGCGGCTCGATGACGAGGCAACGCGTCGGCTCGACCGCGGTCGCCGTCGCCGTGCGCGGCTTGCCGTTGAGGATCGCCATCTCCCCGAGGAACTCCCCCGGCCCGAGCACGGCGAGGAGCTTGTCCTGTCCCCCGACGCGTTTGGAGATGCGCACCGCCCCCGACTGGACGACGTACATGACGTCCCCACGCTCGCCCTCGTGGAAGAGGACCTGCCCAGGGGCGTAGTGCTCTCCGATGCGGGCGGCGAGCGAGTCCGACATGCGCGTGGGGAGCCTAGCAGGGTGCCGAGTCCATCACCAACCGCCAAACTGAACCGCTCGTCTCCGCCGTTTCACCCCCCTCCCCCCTCACAGCGTGAGGGGGGACAGAACCAGCCTCACCCACAAAGGACAGCACCCCCGCCGGTCCTCCCCCCTCGGTGCAACCGAGGGGGGCCGGGGGGGTGAATCACGACACTACCGTCATCAAGCAGCGTGACGCCGCCAGTTCTCGAGCGACCAGGTCACATGTCGAAGTCGCCCATGCCGCCCATGCCGCCCATGCCGCCCATTCCGCCCATCCCGCCGCCGCCACCGCCAGCAGCCGGCTTCTCCTTCTCCGGCTTCTGGGCGATGAGCGCCTCGGTGGTGAGCATCAGACCCGCGACGCTGGCCGCGTTCGCGAGCGCGTGGTGCACGACCTTGGCGGGGTCGATGACGCCGGCGGCGATGAGGTCCTCGTACTTGTGGGTCGCGGCGTTGAAGCCGAAGTTGCCCTTGCTCTCGAGGACCTTCTCGCAAACGATCGAGCCGTCGTAGCCGGCGTTCGAGGCGATCTGGCGAATCGGCGCCTCACAGGCGCGCTGCACGATGCGGACACCGAAGTCGCGCTCGTCGCCGAACTTGAGCGACACGAGCGCCTTCGAGCCGCGGAGCAGCGCGACACCGCCGCCGGGGACGATGCCCTCTTCGACCGCCGCGCGCGTCGCGTGCAGCGCGTCCTCGACGCGGGCCTTCTTCTCCTTCATCTCGGTCTCGGTGGCCGCGCCGACCTTGATGACGGCGACGCCGCCCGAGAGCTTGGCGAGGCGCTCCTGGAGCTTCTCGCGATCGTAGTCGCTCGTCGTCTCCTGGATCTGCTTGCGGATCGACTCGCAGCGGCCCTTGATGGCCACCTTGTCGCCGGCGCCGTCGACGATCGTCGTGTTGTCCTTGTCGATCTCGACGCGCTTCGCCGTGCCGAGGTCCTTCAGGGTGCAGCCGTCGAGCTTCTGGCCGAGATCCTCCATGAAGGGCGTCGCGCCGGTGAGGATCGCGATGTCCTTCAGCATCTCCTTGCGGCGGTCACCGAAGCCGGGCGCCTTGACGGCGGCGACCTTGATGGTGCCACGGAGCTTGTTCACGACCAGCGTCGCGAGCGCCTCGCCCTCGAGGTCCTCCGAGATGATGAGGAGCTCACGGCCGCCGCGCGCGACCTGCTCGAGGACCGGCAGGAGGTCCTGCATGCTCGAGATCTTCTTCTCGTGAACGAGGATGACGGGGTTGTTGAGGACCGCCTTCATCTTGTCCGAGTCGGTCACGAAGTAGGGCGACAGGTAGCCGCGGTCGAACTGCATGCCCTCGACCACGTCGAGCTCGGTCTGGAGGCTCTTGCCCTCTTCGACCGTGATCACGCCTTCCTTGCCGACCTTCTCCATCGCCTCGGCGAGGATCTTGCCGATCGTCGCGTCCGCGTTCGCGGAGATCGTGCCGACCTGGGCGATCTCGTTGGTGTCGCGGGTGGGCTTCGAGATCTTGCCCAGCTCATCGACGATCGCCGCCACGGCCTTGTCGATGCCGCGCTTGAGATCCATCGGGTTCATGCCGGCGACCACGAGCTTGCTGCCCTCGCGGAAGATCGCCTGGGCGAGCACCGTCGCCGTCGTCGTGCCGTCGCCTGCGATGTCGGAGGTCTTCGAAGCGACCTCCTTGACCATCTGGGCGCCCATGTTCTCGAACTTGTCCTCGAACTCGATCTCCTTGGCGACGGTGACGCCGTCCTTGGTGATCGTGGGCGAGCCGAAGCTCTTGTCGATGATGACGTTGCGGCCCTTCGGACCGAGCGTCACGCGAACGGCATTCGCCAGTCCGTCGACGCCGGCGAGGATCTTGGCCCGCGCGTCCGGTTCGTAAATCACCATTTTGGCCATTGAATGGACCTCCTGTCTATGGGTTCGTCCGTCGGTCTATGGACGCTATTCGTAGATGGCGAGGACGTCGTCCTCGCGGATGATGATGTGCTCGACGCCTTCGACCGAGATCTCGGTGCCGGCGTACTTGCTGAAGAGGATGCGGTCGCCGCGCTTCACGCCGGGCTCGGAGACCTTCCCATTCTCGAGCGTCTTGCCGGGGCCGACGGCCACGACCTTGCCTTCCTGCGGCTTTTCCTTGGCGGTATCGGGGATGATGATGCCCCCGCTGGTCTTGCTCTCCTCATCCACGCGCTTGACGAGGATGCGGTCCTGGAGCGGACGGATCTTCATGAGTCGCCTCTCTTTTGCTCGGTCTCGGCGGTGCCATCCCTCTCGAACGATCGAGGGAGGCGACCCGAGCACGATGTGCCCCCCCGATCGTTCGAGAGGGCTCGGTTGATGGTTGGCCCCGGGCATGCCCCGTGCGGGCGGGCTCGGCGCCTGTTTGAATCGATGGCTATGGGTCGACCGGAAGGGCCGACCCTCCGTTGGCAGTCGACGACGCCGAGTGCCAACGCGCGGGCAAGCTAGACCCTGGGAGGTCAGCGTCAACCAACCGCCGGAAAAAAACTCGGCCCGACCCGTCGATCGTTGACTTTCGCCTCGATTTCGTCACGTTACGCGGGCGAAAGTCCATCGAAGTCGGAGGAGCCCGCCATGCCGAACGCCGCCCAGGTCCAAGTCCAGGTCCAAGAGCAGACCCACGCATTGACCCGCCGCCAGCGGGAGGTCCTCGACTTCGTCTCCCGATTCGTCGCCGAGAAGGGCTACTCGCCGAGCCTCGAGGAGATCGCCGCCGCGTTCGATCTGTCCTCGGTCGCGACGGTCCACAAACACGTCAAACATCTCGTCGACAAGGGCTACCTGCGCAAGGCCTGGAACCGCTCGCGCTCCGTCGAGCCCGTGCCGAGCGCCGCTGCGCAGGACAGCGTCGAGCTCCCGATCCTTGGGGCGGTGGCCGCAGGTCGCCCGATCGAGGCGATCGAGCCCGATGCGGGCACGGCCGAGACCCTCGCCGTCCCCGCGGCGATGACGAGCCGGGGCCGGGATCATTTCGTTCTGCGCGTGCGCGGTGATTCGATGATCGAGGACCAGATCTGCGACGGGGACTTCGTCGTGATCGAGAGCCGACGGGAGGCGCGCAACGGCGAAACCGTCGTCGCCCTCGTCGACGGTCAGGAGGCGACGCTCAAGCGCTTCTACCGGACGGGCTCCCAGATCAAGCTCGTCCCCGCCAATCAGACCATGGCGCCGATGGAGTTCCACGCCTCCCAGGTCGAGATCCGTGGCATCGTGCGCGGGTTGATCCGCGAGTTCTGATCGATCGAGCCGGCGGGAACACGCTCGTGCAGGCGCCCCGCAAGATCGCCGCAGCCGGCTTCGCGCTTCTGACTCGCGGGGAGGGAGCGGCTAAGATCGACGACCACCCGTCCCGTGGCCGTGGCCCGACCGGGCGATCGAGAGCGAGCGCCGTGG
>JAEUKE010000238.1 GCA_016794345.1 Myxococcales bacterium | reverse complement strand
TCGCGCCGGCCCTCATCACGACCGAGATGCTCGGAGGCAACCCCCTCGCGACGCCCGAGCGCGTCCCGGTCGGTCGGTTCGGCTCACCCGAAGAGGTCGCCGCCCTTGTCGTGGCCGTCGTGAAGAATCCGTACGTGACCGGGCAGACCATCCAGGTCAACGGCGGCGTCTACATGACCTGAAGCGGGACGCGCTCGTCGAGGTTCTGTCCAGCTTCCATTACACATTGTAACGTCCAGTCTACTTTACATAGCCAACTCGGGCGCCTAGGCTCCGCCTCGGATTTCGATTCGAGGACCAACCGTCGAGGTGCCGGAAATGACCACACTCCAGATCAAACCCGGCACGACGTGGCCGGAAACCTACGCACGCTGCGTCGCTCTCGCCCCCGAGGCGTTTGCGGCCGACCGAATCCACAACCTCATCGCCGGAAAATGGCAGCGCGTCGGCACGCCCGGCCACCACGTCTCGCCGCTCGATCAGTCGCCCATTCAGGGCCCGCCGCGGGTCGAGCACGACGTCGCCGTCCTGGCGATGGAGTCGGCCTACGAGGCGCACGTCGCGTGGGGCACCGTGTCCCTCGAAGAGCGCAAGGAGCGAACCACCATCGCCCTCGACGAGATGAACCGGCATCGAGAGCTGCTCGCCTTGTTGCTGGTCTGGGAGATCGGCAAGCCCTGGCGATTGGCCTGCAACGACGTGGACCGATGCATCGACGGTGCTCGCTGGTACGTCGAGAACATCGACCGGCAGCTCGCGGCCGGAGCCGCATTGGAACGCAAGCCGCTCCCTGGACCCGTCTCGAACATCGCGAGCTGGAACTACCCCATGAGCGTGCAGGTGCACGCGGAGCTGGTCCAGGCGCTCGCCGGCAACGCCGTCATCGCAAAGACGCCGAGCCAGGGCGGGTTCCACTGTTTGACGCTCGCGCACGCGTTCATGGCACGCGCGGGCCTGCCGGTCACGCTCGTGTCGGGCGTCGGAGGGAAGCTCTCGGACGCGCTGATCAACAACGCCAAGCTCGGCGCGCTCGCTTTCGTCGGGGGCCGCGCGAACGGTCGGGCCGCAGCCACCACGCTCGCAGATCGGAACCGCCGCCACATACTCGAGCAAGAAGGCCTGAACACGTGGGGGATCTGGGACTTCTACCAATGGGACCTGCTCGCCCAGCACCTGCGGAAGGGCTTCGAGTACGCGAAGCAGCGCTGCACTGCCTACCCGCGCTACGTGGTGCAGCGCCGACTGCTCCCTCTCTTCCTCGAGGCCTACCTCCCGGTCTTCCATTCCCTGAAGTTCGGTCACCCGCTCGCCGTATCCAATCCGGACGACCCGCTACCCGAGCTGGATTTCGGACCTGTCATCTCCAGCAAGAAGGCCGCGGAGCTCGTCGAGCACTTTGAGTCTGCGCTCGCCGGCCGCGCCCTCCCGGTCGCCACGTGCTCGCTGGGCAGGGGGCGCTTCCTGGACGGACAAGACACCGCGGCCTACGTGGCCCCAGCCTGTGTGCTCGAGCCTTCTCCGCGGTGGAGCCTCCACCACTCGGAGCCGTTCGGGCCGCTCGATTCCATCGTATGCGTCGACACCGAGGCCGAGCTGATCGCCGCGATGAACGTCAGCAATGGGGCGCTCGTGGCGAGCTTGGCGACGGACGACAAGGAGTTCGCGCAGCGGGTGGGACCTCAGCTCCGCGCGTTCAAGGTCGGCATCAACAAGCCACGCAGCCGCGGGGATCGAGAAGAGGTCTTCGGGGGCGTCGGGGAGTCGTGGAAGGGCGCATTCGTGGGAGGCGACCTGCTCGTTCAGGCCGTCACCTACGGCCCCGAAGGCGAGTCCGAGAAGCTGCACGGCAACTTCCCGGGCTACTCGAGCTCGCCATTGGTCTGAGCTTCAGCGTCTGGGCGCGGCCGGCGGCTGCTCCGCCGGCCCCGTGCTCGCACCTCGATCCGCCCGCCATCGCCTCTTCGCACGCGCACGCGCGTATCCGCGCGGGTCGAAGAACGCGTCGATCGGCTGGCCGTTCTCGTCGAGGGGCTCGTCGTAGGATGAGCCGGTCACGGCAGCGATCGGCGCGGGCTCGGGAGCGTCGACCCCGAGCTGCTCCTTTCCTCCTCCGCAAGCCGAGACCTGGCTCGGCTCCGCCGCGGCCGGGCTCTTGGGACGGAGCTGCACGAGCTGCTCGCTGGTCAGCACCTTGTCGGCGTCGAAGCCGAAGTCGATCTCCTTCTTGCTCTGGTAGCCGATGCGGCCGAGGTCATAGAAGCGTCGCTCCATCGTCGACTTCAGGAAGGCCTTCAGACAGCCGAGCATGTAGCGGCGCTTGAAGCGGTCGCGGATCCACGGATAGCTGAGGAAGCTCTTCCTCATGTAGAACCGCTTGTAGTTGTTCATCACGCCGTGGAGCACGTCGCTCCGGCTCATGCCGTCGGGCTTCATGATCGGCGTGACGAAGTTGTACTTCGCGTAGTCGCGCACCTCGACCTTGTCACCCAGGTCGTCGAACAGGTCCGAGAAGGGCCAGGGCGTGTACATGTTCCAGTTCACCATGTCCGCGTCCCAATCGAGCGCCCACCGGTAGGTGTCTTCAATCGTCTGGGGCGTCTCGTTCTCGAGGCCGATGATGAACTGCGCCTCGGCGACCATTCCGGCTTCACGGATCAGACGAATTGCCTTCTTGTTCTGAGCGATCGTCGTCTCTTTGTTGAAGCGGTCGAGCTGCAGCTGCGCGGCCGCCTCCGTGCCGAGCGACACGTGGACGAGCCCCGCCTTGCGGTAGAACGGGAGCATGTCCTCGTCGCGGAGGATGTCTGTCACCCGGGTGTTGATGCCCCAGCTCACGTTCAAGCGGCGCGCGATCAGCTCCTCACAGAGGGCGATGAACTTGCCGCGGTGAATCGTCGGTTCCTCGTCGGCGAGGATGAAGAAGCCGACATTGTGCTCCTTCACCAGCTTCTCGATCTCGTCGACGAAGCTCTTCGGCGACCTCGTCCGATAGGTCCGCCAGAACTTCCATTGGGAGCAGAACGTGCAGGTAAATGGGCAGCCTCGTGCGAAGTTCGGGATAGCGACCCGTACACCGAGCGGGATGTAGGTGTACTTCGACCACTCGAGCATGCCCCAATCCGGCGAGAGAGAGTCGAGGTCGCCGATGGGCTCGTGCGCCGGCGTGGCGACGATGCGATCTCCGTCCCGAAAGGCGAGGCCGCGGATCGTGGTCCTTTCGCGCGAGAACGTCCCGCGCTCCACGGCGCGAACGAGGTTGACCAGGATCTCTTCGCCCTCTCCGCGCACGATGCAGTCGATCGCCGGCGCCTCGGAGAGGACTTGCCGGTACATGAAGGTCCCGTGGATTCCTCCCAGCACCGTGAGCGCGTTCGGGTGGATGCGCTTGGCGAGCGCGAGGGTCTGCTCGGCTTTGTAGATGCTCGGGGTGATCGACGTGCACCCGATGACGTCAGGCGCCGGCTCGTCCTTGAGCATCTGCTCGAGCTTCGCGTCGTCGATGTCGTTCGTCATCGCGTCGATGAAGCGAATGTCGTCGTAGCCGGCCTTCCTCAGCGCGCCGGTGAGGTAGGCCACCCACGCCGGTGGCCAGTTGCCGGCGATCTCGGCGCCGCCGGAGTGGTAGTTCGGATGGATCAAGAGGATACGCATCGGTCACCTCGGGCTCGGAGCTCCGGCAACGTGATCTCGAATCGGCAGACAGGCGCGCCGTAGGCCACGCAGGCGACCTCCGTCACCGACGCTCCGGGCGAAACCAGGGCCAAGAGCTCCTGGAACGCCGCCGCGTAGTACGCGCCGCCACCCGCGCGCGGGGGACTCGACTCCGGGCGGCACGTGGGCGCGCCTCGAAGCGAGAGGACGTACGGGTAGTCCCCTTCCACACGGAACGTCCCGGCTCCCGCGAAGGTCCAGGCGTGTCGTCGACAGCCTTCGAGGAGCAGCGGAAGCGCGGCTCGTGCGGGCAGCAACCCGAGCGCGCTGCGCAATGTCCTCGGGATACGATTGTCGCGAACGTAAATGGCCGTGTCCCGACCTGCTCGACCGAGGACGGCCTCCGGATTGGGCACGTGAGCGCGGACGGTGGCCAGGAGCCGCACGAACCAGGGCTCGGGCAACATCCCCTCGGGGAGGCGGTCGGGGATCATCGCGAGCCGCCGCACCTCGTCGGCCAGCTCCGGCGAGGCTCTGTCGCGGATCGCCCG
>JAEUKE010000220.1 GCA_016794345.1 Myxococcales bacterium | reverse complement strand
TGAGCTGCGGATCGGAGAAACAGCTCTGCCCGGTGACGCCAATCGCGGAGAATTGGTTGCTCCCCCAGCACCAGACCTTTCCGTCGGCCACCGCGCAGGCGTGATTGCGTCCGACGGCGAGCGAGCGGATCGGTCCCATGGGCCCGCTTCCGCCCGAGCCTCCGCCGCCGGTCGGCTCGCCGCCCGCATCGCCCCCGCCCACGCCGCCCGTGGTGGTCACCGAGGCGCCGGTCGCGCCGATGCTGGTGCCAGTCGTGGCGCTGCCGCCGGCGCCTCCCGGATCGGGCCCGATGAAATCCGCGCAGCTCGCGGCGACGCTGGCGAGCAGCAGGACGGAGAGCCGGACGCGACGTCGCTCGAGACGCATCATGGGAACTGCATCTGGATGATTTCGTCTTCTGGGTTGTTGCAGAGCGCCGCGCTCATCGCCGGGCCCCAGCACCCGACCTCGAACGAATCCGACGCGCAGACGACCTTCTGCCCAGATGCGGAGAGCAGGCGCACGCCGACCATTCCGAGCTGCGCCAGCGTCTTGGTCGCCGGGACGGGTTGTGCTCCGAGCATGGGACTGTCGGTGCAGATGACGGCCTCGGCGGCGGCACACCAATAGCCCTCCGTCGCGGCGACGGCCTTTGCGCTTCCGAGGGTCGGCGTGACTACGCAACCATCCGACGGCGCGCCCATACACCAAGCACCACCGAACGTGCCGCACATCGTGGGTGGAACAGAGCCCCAGCACTCGTGGGTGCCGTTCTCGAAGAGAGCACACGCCTGCTCGGCGCCGACTGACAGCTCCGCGACCTCGGCGGGCAGCGGGAAGACGTTTTGTCCCGACACCACACAGGACGCGTTATCCCGGCCGTGGATGTCGTCGTTGCCGCCGAAGCACTCCACCTCGGCCGTACCGTTCGAGATACACGTCTCGCCGACGCCGGCGGCGACCACGAGGGTGCTGGAGGCCTTCAGCAGGGGTGTGTGCACGGTCGGCGAGACGTAGGTCGCCGCGACGTCCGGGGCGCTCTGGCCGACGAAATTGGCTCCCCAGCACACGACCTCGTTATCGATGGAGACGACGCAGTTGTGGGCGGCACCGACCGAGAGCTGGCCGGCTTGCTTGCGCAGCGCCACCGCGCTCGGTGAGTTCGTGACCGAACCGTTGTTCTGGCCGTCGCCGACGACCTGTCCAGTCGAGTTCGTGCCCCAGCAGTAGACGTTGCCGGCTGCCGAGAGCGCGCACGTGTGCTCGTCCCCCACCCCCACCGAGTGGAATGTTTCGCCTTCGACGTCGATCCTCTGCGGTGTGTCGTAGCAACCCTTCTCGAGCACGCCGACGGCCGCGTACATGTTGCTTCCCCAGCACCACACGGCGCCGTCCACGGTCGCACACGCGTGGCTCTTCCCGACGCTCAGCGAGGTGACCCGCCCCGCCGGTCCGCCGCCTGCGCCGCCGCCCCCGTCGTTGCCCCCGCTGCCGTCTCCGCCTCCACCCGTGCTGCTCGTCGACGGCGCGGCGGTCGCGGTGCTCGTCGTGGTTCCTGCGCCGCCTGCTCCTGCCGGATCGGGGCCGATGAAGTCGGCGCAGCCGGTCGCGAATCCGAGCAGCGCGAACAGGGTCGATCGATGGCGATTCAGAACAGACCTCCGCGACCTCCGCCAGACGCGGACGGCTTGGGCGGAGCGACTTCGGCGCCTGCCTGGGGCTTCGGAGCTTTGGGTCTCGCCGAGCCGGACGGCGCCGCCGACGCGCTCGTCGTGGCGCTCACCGTGGGCACGGGCTCCGCGGTCGCGCTCGGGATCGGTTGGAGCACGGGAGGCAAGCCAGCGGCTTTCTCGGCTGTGTCCGGGGCGAGCGTGGTGGTCGTCTCGGCAGAGGCGGCTCGCTCGTCTCCTTGGCCGCCGCGTCCCAGGGCGAAGTACCCGATGCCGGCGATCGCAGCGGCGCCGAGTGCGACGACGGCGAGCCCGAGGCCGGTGCGGCCGGTGCGAACGCGTGCTCGGCGGCTCGTCGTGGTCGAGCTCATCCCGGTCGACACCTCGGGCGCTGGCGCCGCCTTCGGGAGCGTGGGCGCCGCGGTCGTCGTTTCGTCTTGCAGCGCAAACGAGGCAGACGGCATGGTGTCGTTCGGGCTCGCGGCTGACAATGCTGTCATGGCTGCGACGCTGCGGATCTCGGTCGGGCTGTCGACCCCGTTCGGGAGCGGAGGCGGCTCGTAGCGCGCCACGCGCTTCGGGTCGGCGTAGGGCTTCAGCGCGTCGAAGACGGCGCGCATGCTCGGCGCTCGACGCTCGCGATCCGGCGCCAGCATCCACTTCACGATGTTGGAGAGGGGCCCAGGCACCTCCGGCGCGATCTCGTGGAGCGGCGCGAAATTCGCCTTCGCGATCTTGTCGTACATCTTGCCGGGGGCGTCGGCGAGCGTGGGCAGGTCGCCGCTCAGGGTCTCGTAGAGCGTGAGGCCCATGGACCAGATGTCCGCGCGGTGATCGACGGGGTCCCCGAACGCCTGCTCCGGAGACATGTACGCGGGCGTTCCGATGGCGGCCTTCGTGTCCGTCAGCACGGCGCCGCGCGCGTAGGTGTCCTTCGCGATCCCGAAGTCGAGGAGGTAAGGCGAGCCGTCTTGCGAGACGAAGACATTCCCCGGCTTCACGTCGCGGTGGATGATCCCGAGCTCGTGGGCGGCGCCGAGCGCGGAGACGATGGGCAGGAGGATGCTGACCGCGTCGGTGACCGGGAGCTTGCTCCGGCGCTCGAGCGTCACGTCCAGGCTCTCGCCTCGGAGCAGGTCCATCACGATGACGATTCCGCCCTGCTCGATGTCGAAGACGTCGTGGACGGGGAGGATGGCCGGGTGCTTCACGGCACACGCGGCGCGGGCCTCGCGGATGAACCGGTGGACGACCTCGTGCTCGAGGTCGCGCATGACCTTCAGCGCGAGCCGGCGGCCCGTGACGGCGTGCTCCACCTCGAAGACCATACCCATGCCGCCTTCCCCCAGGAGGCGCATGACGCGGAAGCGCCCAGCAACGACGTCCCCGGGACGCAGGCGAGAAGCAAGGACGCGCGAGTCGGCAGGCACGCAGCGTGTAATCTACACCAAGGCCTGCGGCTTTCGACCCGGACTTTGGGCGAGCTACTTCGCCCGGTCTCCGCCTGGCGACCGGGCGAAGTCGGCTAGTTCGCCTTGCAGTACGACGGGTCCATGTTGTTGCACCCGGCGCCGTTGTTCGGACAGTCTCCCGGGTCCATCGGGCAGGGAATGGTGCACTTCGTGCCCATCCCGAAGGCGTAACAGACGCCGGTCTCGCCAGCGGCGTCGCAGCAGACGTCGCCCATCGTGCAGTCGGAGCCGAACATGAGGCACATGCTCGACCCCGTGCTCGAGGTGGTCGCGCCGGTTGTCGAAGCCGTCGTCGAGCTCGTCGTCGCGCTGGTCGAGCCGGTCGTGCTCGACGTCACGCTCGAGGTGGTGGACGACGTCGTGGTGGAGCCGCCGCCGCTCCCTCCTTCGCCGGAGCTGTCGTCACCACAACCGAGGAGACCGAGCGCGCTCAGGGAGAGGAAGGATGCGTATCGCATCCTCCGATACTACTGCGAGGGTGCGACGATGTGTCCGGCGATCGCGCTCGCGGCCACGACGAGCGGGCTCGCGAGGTAGACCTGCCCGGGGCCGCTCCGGCCGGGGAAGTTCCGGTTGATGGCGCTCACCGTGACCTCTTCCTTCGTGCTCGACACGCCGGGCCCTGCCTTGATGCAAGCGCCGCAGGACGGGTCGACGAGCTGGGCTCCCGCCTTCTGGAAGATGTCGATGTAGCCGCGCTCCTCCGCGTAGCGGCGGATGTCCTGGGAGCCGAACTGGATGTAGAGGTGCACGCCCGGCGCGACGCGCTTGCCGGCCGCGACGGCCTCGCGCAGGACCGAGGCGTACATATCCATGTCGGCCTTCTTGCCGCCGGTGCACGAGCCGCCGTACGCGATGTCGATCTTCACGTCGCCACCTTGCCTCGCGCCGAGGTCCTTCAGCGGCACGCCGTTGCGGGGGTCGCCGGGCAGCGCGACCATCGGCTCGATCGACCCGAGATCGAAGTCGAACGTGGCGAAGTACTCGGCGCCTTCGTCGGCGGTGACCACGAGCTTCTCCAGCTCCGCGCGGGCCAGGCCTCGCTGCGCGACGAGGTAGTCGAGGACGACGTCGTCGGCCGCGATGATGCCGGTGAAGCCGCCGGCTTCGACCGCCATGTTCGTCAGCGTGGCGCGCTCGTCGAGGCCCATGGCCGCGATGCCGTCCCCTGCGAACTCGAGCACCTTGCCGATACCCTCCCCGCTCTTCCAGAAGGGCTGCGAGAGCAGGTGCAACATGACGTCTTTTGCGGTCACGCCTGCGCGGAGCTTGCCGTGCAGGTTGAAGCGGACCGACTGGGGTACCGCGATGCGTACGTCCTTCGTGAGCCACGCGTTGGCCATGTCGGTCGAGCCGACGCCGAAGGCGAAGCAGCCGAGCACGCCGGCCATGCAGGTGTGCGAGTCGGTCCCGGCGACGACCTGGCCGGGGAGCGCGATCGCCTCGATGACCTTGTTGTGGCAGATGGCTTCGCTGCCGACGGTCTTCCCGTCTCGCTCGACCTCGCCCCACATCTTCACGCCCTGCCGCTCCACGAACGCCTGCTGGACCACCGCGAGCTTCCTCGCCTGGTCCTTGAGGCCCATCTTCACGTGCGCCTCGGGCATGACGAGATCGAGGAAGGTGAGGTGGTCGCGGAACGCGAACACGCTCGCGGGGTCGGTCACCTTTGCGTCTTTCCCCAGCGCGGCGACGAAGATCGACTCGGCCATGGGTGTCACGTACTCGTGGCTGAAGCGGACGTCTGTCCGCGCGAAGAGCGCGTCCCCGGGCTTCACGGCCGGGACGCCGACCTTGCCCGCCTTCGCGTCGACGATGGCGTGGGCCGCGATGATCTTCTCCGCGAGGGTCATCTTGCGAGCGGGCGTCGCGATGGCGGGCGGGCTCACCTCGCCGGCGAGGCGGGCCCGGTTGTAAGCGAAGAGCCCGCCGTGCTGGACGACGGCCGCGCTGATCGGGTCGAGGCCCGCGGTGAAGGCCGTGATCGGCACCTCTTCTCCGGCGCGGAGGCGCTCGAAGAGGGCCTTGTCCGTCGTGGTCAAGAGGCCGATGTTCTGCGCGTTCTGCCCGTAGATCTTCTCGATGCTCTTCGCGTAGACGACGTCGATCCCGGCTTCCTTCTCGGAGTAAGGCGCCGTCTCGCGGGAAGAGCCGCAGCCCTTCGAGCGGCCGCTCACGATCATCGAGAAGCCGCCGCTCTTGATGGAGTCTTTCTGGACGACGCCGCCGCGGAGCCCGACGAGGCAATACCGCGCGAGGGTCTCGTCGTAGTAGTAACAGACCCAGCCGGGGGTCAGCTCGTCCGTGGAGATGTTGTCGACGAGCGGGATCGTCCCCTCGTCGATGCCGCGGACCTCTTCCGCCGACAGCGCCTCGCCGGCGAGCTGCTTCGAGAGCAGCTTCGGGTCCTCCGTCACGTAGAGGACTTTGCCTTTTACCTTGACGGATGTGCGGGCTTCCATGGCTCTTCTCTGCGACTTACCCCGCATCGAGCTGGTCGCCAAGCACTCTTGCCGGTAGAGGGCACTCGCATGAAGCCCGCGACCGAACGCCCGGTCGTCGTCCTCGGAGCAGGCCTCGCCGGGCTCTCCGCCTCGGTCGAGCTCCGCCGACGGGGGGTGCCGCACCGCGTGATCGAACGGGAAGGGCGCGCGGGCGGCCTCGCGGTGACCGAGGAGGAGGTCGGCTACCGCTTCGACAAGACGGGGCACCTCCTGCACCTGCGCGACGCCGCGCTGCGGGAGGAGGTCCTGTCGTGGCTCGGGCCGGCGGCCTGGCTCGAGATCGACCGCAAGAGCGTCGTCTTGTCGCACGGCGTGACCACGAAATACCCCTTCCAGGCCAACACGTTCGGGCTCCCGCGCGACGTCGCGTACGCCTGCGTGGCGGGCTTCGTCCGCGCCCACTTCGACGCCGCGCCGCGCGAGGTGCGCACGTTCGAGGACTTCTGCCTCCGCCATTTCGGCGAGGGGATCAGCCGCGAGTTCATGATCCCCTACAACGAGAAGCTCTGGGGGGTGCACCCGAGGGAGATCACCGCGCGGTGGTGCGACCGGTTCGTCCCGCTGCCGAGCCTCGACGACGTCTTGCGTGGCGCGTTCGGGGTCGACCCGCCGGCGCTCGGCTACAACGCGAAGTTCCTCTACCCGCGCCTCGGCATCGGGGAGCTCGCGCGCGCGCTCGCCGAGCGCGCCGGATCCATCGAGCTCACACGAGCGCCGTCGGCGATCGACTGGCGCACGCGCGAGCTGGTTCTGGAGGGCGAGCGCGCGCCGTACTCCCGGATCGTTTCGTCGCTGCCGCTCGACGTGATCGCGAGGCTGCTCGTCGACGCGCCGGGTGAGGTGGTCGCAGCGGCGGGCCGCCTGCGCGCCACGCACCTCCACTACCTCGACGTCGCGCTCAATACGCCGGCCGAGGTCGACTGGCATTGGGCGTACGTGCCATCACCTGCGGTCCCCTTCTATCGGGTCGGCGTCTACTCGAACTTCTCGACCGCGATGGCGCCGCCCGGGAAGGCGGGCCTCTACGTCGAGCTGAGCGGTCGCGACGCGCCCGACCCGGCGCGGGTCGTGCCCGAGGTCGCCGACCACCTGGTCCAGCTCGGGATCATCCGCGCGCGCGAGGCCGTGCGTTTCGCCCGCGTGCGGCGGATCGATCGCGCGTACGTCGTCTTCGACGAGGCGCACGAGGCGTCGGTCGCGACGATCCGCGCCTTCCTCGACGAGGCCGGCATCGATTCGATCGGTCGTTACGGCGCGTGGACGTACGCCAGCATGGAGGACGCAATCGTGAACGGGAGGGCGGCCGCGCGCCGCGCGAGCGAGTCGTGAGGGAGCCCGAGGTCTCGGTCGTCATCCCCGTCTACAACGAGGAGGCCATCCTCCACGCGGCGGTGGTCGAGCTGCGCGAGAACCTGCGCGATCTGGGGCACTCCTACGAGATCGTCCTCGCCGAGAACGGCTCGCAAGACAGGACACGCGGCGTGCTCGAGAAGCTCTCCGCGCGGTACCCCCAGGTGCGCCACTTCTCCATCGGCGAGCCGAACTACGGGGCCGCGCTCCGCGCTGGGATCGAGCGGGCCCGCGGCTCGATCGTCATCTGCGAAGAGATCGATCTCTGCGACGTGGACTTCCACGCACGCGCCATCGCCGCGCTGCGGTCGGGCGAGGTCGACATGGTGGTCGGCTCGAAGCTCTTGCCGGGCGCGGAGGACGTGCGGCCCGCGCTCCGTCACGCCGCGAGCTTGGTCTACAGCCGGCTGCTCCGCGTCACGCTGGGCTTCCGCGGGACGGACACACACGGGCTGAAGGCCTTCAACCGCGACGCGGTCTTGCCCGTCGTGCGCGCGTGCCTCGTCGACAAAGACGTGTTCGCGAGCGAGCTCGTGATCCGCGCGTACCGAGCCGGGCTGCGCGTCGAGGAGATCCCGGTGCGCGTGATGGAGAAGCGTACGCCGAGCATCAACCTCGTGCGCCGAGTCCCGGGCGTCGTCTCGCGCCTCGGCAAGCTCTGGTGGGCCGTCGGTCGCCGCTGAGACGAGCGCGACCGGGCACCGTCCTCGTCCACCACGTGGCGGACCAGATGGGCGATCTCGTCGACATGGATCGGGTGGTCGGCGCGTGTCCGACTCGAACCGACGTCGTCCGCTTCTGAGGCTCCTCGTATGCGGTCGCCGGGCTGGAGAAATCCAGCGCGGACGGCTCTGGGCGAAACGTTCGCTCGGCGCGCTTCCCTTGCGGTACCCGGGCCGGGTATCCAACGAGACATGACTTGGCGGGCTTGTGTCTTGGCCTCGCTGTTCGCCGGCTCCGCGCTCCTCGCCGGGTGCGTCGGAGACATCGGCGACGGCAACGCGGCGGGGCCTCCGGGTGAGACCGGCGTACAAGGGGAGCAGCCGACGACGGCGATCCCGCGCCTGAGCCGGCGCGAGATCGACGCCACCATTGCGGACGTCTTCGGCATCGTGGGGGCGGCAGAGCGCAACCTCGCCGCGGATCCGAAGATGGCCGTGAACCCGGCCACGAACGCCGAAGAAGAGGTGTTCGACACGCTCGCGGCGACAAAGACGCCGAGCCAGGTCTTCGTGGACGGGATCGAGTCGCTCGCGTTCGAGGTCGCCCGCGACGTCAGCGCCGACACGTCGAAGGTCGACGCCCTCGCGGGCTGCACGCCGGCGACGCAGCCCCTCGACGAGAGCTGCCTCACGTCGTTCATCCGAAATGCCGGGCTGCGGCTCTGGCGGCGCCCGCTCTCCGATCAGGAGGTGAGCACGCTCGTCGCCACCGTCGGCCCCTTGGCGTCCGACCCGGCGGCGGGCTCGGCGGGACACTACGTCGCGGTGCGCGGCGCCATCTCCGCGCTCATCGTCAGCCCGGAGCTCGTTTACCGCACGGAGATCGGTGAGCCGGTCGAGGCGGGCGTCGTGCGGCTCGACAATCACGAGCTCGTCTCGCGCCTCGCTTATTTCCTCTGGGGGACCACCCCCACGCCGGAGCTCCTGCAGCGCGCGGCTGGGCCGGAGCTCTCCGACGGGGACGTCGCCGCGCTCGTCGAAGAGATGCTCGCCGATCCGCGCGGCGTCCGGCAGATGCACGCCTTCCACGAGCTCTGGCTCCGCTACACGAGCCTGCTCGTGACCGACGCTGCGCTCGCCACGGACATGCGCGCCGAGACCGACGCGCTCGTCGACCGCGTGCTCGCCTCGGGCGGAGGCGCCGACTGGACGCAGCTCTTCACCTCCGAGGAGACGTTCGTCACGCCCGCGCTCGCGGCGCACTACGGGCTCGCGGTGCCGGCGGAGGCGTCCTGGGTCGGGTACGACGAGTCGCGCGTAGGCGTGCTCTCTCACGGCAGCTTCCTCTCGCTCAGCCAGACGAAGCTCACCGACACGTTGCCGAGCCGGCGCGGGGCCATGATCGGCCGGAGGCTCCTCTGCCAGACCATCCTCCCGCCGCCGCCGAACGTCGCGATCGACATGGGTGTCACCGTCCCGGAAGGCGCCTGCAAGTCGGACGCGTACGAGGCGCACGCGTCGGGGACGTGCAAGGGTTGCCACAGCGTCATCGACGGGATCGGGTTCGGCTTCGAGCGGTATGACGGGTTGGGGCGCCACCGCGAGGCGGAGGAGGAGAACCCCGCCTGCAGCATCGAAGGCGTCGGCAACGTGGGCGGACAGGCGTTCTCGGGGCCGCGCGACTTCGTGAGCCAGAACCTCGAGACCATCTCGGACTGCGCGGTCGCCAACCTGGTGCGGTTCGCCGCCCGGGACTGGCGGGCGTCGGACGACCGGCTCGCGAGGATGGTCGAGGCGTTCGACGGGTCGAGCCACGATTTCGGCGCGCTGATGCGCGCGGTCGCGACGGACCCGAGCTTCCGTCATCGCGTCGAGGAGGTCTCGCAATGAGGTCGGTCAAGAAGCTGCGGCTCAGCCGTCGCGCGCTCATTCGCGGCGCGTTCGGCACGGCGATCGCCCTGCCCACGCTCGAGTGCATGCTGAGCTCGAACGGGACCGCCCTGGCGGGCGGCGATCCGCTCCCGAAGCGCTACTTCCTCATGCACTGCCCCACCTCGCTCGTGACGAGCGGCTCCTACGAGGAGGGCCTGACGCCGATGAACGCCGGCTTCGGCTACGACATCCGCCCGGTGTTGCAGCCGTTCGCCGACCGCCAGGTGAGCGCTGACATTTCCGTCATCTCGGGCCTCTTCGCTGCGCCGCTCGACGTGCCCGGAGGCTACAACGTGGACTACCACGGCCAGGCGCCCTACGCCGTGATGACCGGCAAGCGGTCGGGCTTCAGCGGCACCACCTGGCGTCCGCAGGGGTGGTCCGCCGATCAGATCGCCGTCCAGCGCCTCGCCCCCACGACGAAGTTCCCGTTCCTCTACTACCAGCTCGACTCCCAGACGGGCGGGATGGTCATCTGCTACGAGGAGACCGAGGGGTTCGAGGACGAGGACCCGATCGTCTACAAGGGCATCGATCCGCAGACGTCACCGGCTCTCGGATACAGCCAGCTCTTCACGGGCTTCTCGCCGCCGAGCGACATGCCCGATCCCCAGGCGGAGCTCGAGAAGCGCCTCCGCCTGAGCAGCCTCTCCTACGCGAAGGAGGGTATCGGCTCGCTCCGCGCGCGGCTCGGTGTGAACGATCAGCGCACGCTCGACGAGCACCTCGAGCGCGTCCGCGAGCTCGAGAAGCGGATCAGCGCGACGACCGGGCTGGTCTCGCCGAACTGCCACGATCCGAAACACGGCAACGTCGACCCGCCCGACGTCTCGACGGACGTGCCCGATCAAGACGCGCGCGCGAGCCTCTTCGTCGAGCTGATCGAGCTCGCCTTCGCCTGCGACATGACCCGTGTCATCACGCTCGGCGGCGCCTCGGTCATGACCGGCAGCGGCATGCGCAACCCGGCTTGGAACGACATCGGCGG
>JAEUKE010000205.1 GCA_016794345.1 Myxococcales bacterium | reverse complement strand
AGATGCCCGAGCGGCTCGCCCTCGCCTTCGAGGTCGCGGTCGCGGTCGTGCTCGTGGCCCTCGGCGCGCGGGCCCTGCTCGGCCGCGGCCGCGCGAGCGTCGCCACCGGCCCGCGCCCGCTGCTCGTGGGTATCGTGCACGGCCTCGCGGGCAGCGGCGCGATGACCGCGCTCGCCATCGCGTCGTCGCAGAGCGCCGCCGGCGCCCTCAGCGCGGTCGCGCTCTACGCTCTCGGCGCGGTGCTGGGGATGGCGCTCCTCGCGGGCGCCGCCGGGCCCCTCCTCTCGCGCCTCTCGTCCGCCCCGCGCGCCGGCGCGTGGATCGTCCGACTCGCGGGCGTCGGCTCGGTCGCGCTCGGGCTCTTCTGGGGCGGCAAGAGCCTCGTCGCGCTGACGCAGCTCTGACGCCGCCGCTGTCAGCGCTTCGGGCGCGCGGCCTTGGGCTTGGGCGCCGGCTTCGCCGCGGGCGCGGCCTTGTGCGTGTGGCGGTGACCGCCGTGCTCGTGCTCGTGCTCGTGCTCGTGCTCGTGCTCGTGCTCGGCGCTCGTCGCGATGATCTCGATGCCGCCGTGGGTCACGCCGCGCGTGGCGAGGAGCTTGTCGGCCGCGCGGCGGAGCTCGTCGGACTGGCCGTGCATGACGATGACCTCGAGGCAGTTGTCGTGATCGAGGTGCACGTGCATCGTCGCGCGCACCTTCTCGCCGAGGCCGTGCTGGAACTCGGTGAGGCGCTCGGTGAGGTCGCGCACGTGATGGTCGTACACGATCGTGAGCGCCGCCACCGAGGGCACGCCGTCCGCCACCCGCGACCGGGTGACCTCGGCGCGCGCGAGGTCGCGGAGCAGCTCGGAGCGCGTGCCGCCGCGCTCCTCGACGAGGGCGTCGAGCGCCTCGAGCAGGTGCGCCTCCATCGCGACTCCGAACCGGACGAGGTTGTCCTTCATGGTCCGGGCATCCTACCGAAAGAAACGCGGGCCGCGTGCGCGTAGCACGGACCCGCGTGGTCGTGTCACTCGCCGAGCGGAGCGCGCTCGGCGAGCCGGATCACTTCGCGATGGTCTTGCAGCCGAAGACGACCTTCACCTTGCCGAGGAGGTTCTGCACGGCGTCCTCGCAGGCCTTGCCGTGGAGGAGCACCTTGGTGGGGTTGCCCGGGTCGTCGTAGGTCCAGCCGTCGACCGGATCCTGCTTGATGATGGTGACCTTGCCGTTCTCGTCGACGATGACGACGTTCACGCTCGACGGGTCGGCCTTGGCCTCGTCGGTCGCGAGCGACACCTCGCACGCCGTCGCCTGGGCGCGGATGCGGTTGAACGCCTTCGTCATGTCGTCGGCGAGCTGGGCCGCGGTCTTGGAGCCCGGCTGGATGTGGTAGTGGCACATCTTGTCGGGGTTGGTCATCTCGTTGGGGTCGCAGCCCTTGGGGCCGGTGCCGCCCGCCTGCGCGACCGAGCCGAGGAAGCGCGGGTCGACGTCGAAGCCGCCGGACCCCGAGAGGTTGCCGATGCCGACGACGTACGTGTAGACGGGGCCCTTGGGGCCACCCATCGCGAGCTTGGCCGCCGCCATGTTCTGGATCGCGTTGCTCGGGTTCGAGTTGGGCACGCCGTCCGTCATGAGGACGACGACCTTCTTGCCCTCCTTGGGGAGCGGGGGCAGCGGGATCAGGTTCTCGATGACGTTGTAGGCCGCGGTGAGCGCCTCGAGGGTGGGGGTGCCGCCGGTGGTGTTGCCGGAGACGCGCGCCTTGAGGGCGTTGCGCTGGGTCGCGTCGACGAAGTTCGGGAACGGGTCCTTGCCCGACCCATCGGGATAGGGGCCGCTGTCGCCGCTGTCGCCGGGGAAGAGGATGAGGCCCATGCCGACGTTGGTCTCGGCCGCGGTGAAGGCCTGGTCGACGACGCCCTGGATCGACTGCTGCGCCGCGGTCCACTTGGTGCCCGACATCGAGCCCGAGCGGTCGACGACGAACTCGAAGAACGCCGGCGACTTGATCGTCTCCGACTCGTTGGTCGCGCACCCCTTGAGGGGATCGGTGAGGTTGTTGGCGTCGCTTCCGCCGCTGTCGCGGGACTCGAAGCCGGTGGTCGGCCCGTCGGCGTTCGCGTCGGAGCCGCCATCGACCTCGTCGAAGCCCGAGGTGCGGGTGTCTTTGGCGCAGGCTTGCAGCGCCACGACGACGCCGAGGCACGAGACGAGGGCAGACGCGGTCAGCAGGTTTCGCATGGCAAGGATCCCAAACGTTGGCGGTTCGACCGACCCCTCAGAGCGTGCCGTGTGTGGCCCACACCCCCGATGTCGGACAGTTCGGGCGTTGTGACACGTAAAGGGCGGTGCTGCAACTCTCCTGGCGCGTCAGGCGGCGCAGCACGCAACTTTTTGGAAGTCTTCAGATTTTTGATTCCAGCACGGCTGAAAGTACCGGGCGCGCCAGCCGCGCCGGCCATGCACCGCGCACTTTTGGCCGCCTTGGCCAAGGAGCTCACTTCACGATCGGGGGCGGCGCCGGGGGCTTCTTGTCGTCTTGGATACAAGACGCGAGGTCCATCATGAGGAACAGGAGCGCCTTCTCCTGGGGCGACAGCGGCTGCGACTTGCAGTTGCCGGGGAACGTCCCGCCGGCGGAGTTGGAGCCCGACACGTGGATGTCCGTGTAGACGGTGCGCCCGCACTGCTCCTCGGCCGGCTTGCCGATGGGGTTGTTGAACGAGAAGTACTTCGTCGTCGGCGCGCCGGGCTCGTAGATCCACTGCGTCGACGCGGCCTCGTTCACCGAGGTCACGTTCCTGCGGAGCTCGGTCATCGCGATGTCGCCCTTGGTGGTGGACGCGCCGACGTTGACGAGCCACTCGGCGAGGGCGTCGCCCTTGGCGAAGGAGGTGTTGATCTTCATCGCCGTCGCCGGGTCGTTGCCGTTGTTGGTCCAGTTGGCGACGGTGGGCAGCGGCTGCACGCCGTTCTTGATCCACGTGTAGTGGAAGTGCGACGCGAACACGCGGCCTCCGGCGTTCATGTAGTCGAGGAGGTTCTGGCGCGCGGGCTGGGGCTTCGTGTTGTTGTTCTCGCTGCCCTCGCACGACAAGATCAACATGTCGTACTTCTTGAGGGACTCGGCCGAGCCCCAGAGCGACGCCGCCGCGGGGGTCGAGCCGTCGATGCGCGAGCCGTTCTGGTTGCCGCCCTCGTTGTTCAGGCCCTGGTAGAGGTGCACGCGGCCGTTGCCGGTGGGGTTCGTGAACTCGGCGTCGTCGATGCCGAGGCGGCGCAGGAAACACTCGAGCGAGTCGGCGCCGCCGGTGGTGATGCCGATCTGCGGGATGTCGCCTTCGGCCTTGTTGCGCGGCAGGCGCGTCTGCGAGGCGTCGAGCTTGGTGTCGGCGCACCGGGGCACGGTGGGCACCGTGATCTGACGGCGCCAGCGCCCGATCTGGATGACGAGCGGGAGGTTGTCGGAGACGGGCACGTCCTTGAGGACGAACTCGCCCTTCGCGTCGGTGAGCGCGCTCACCACCGGCTTGCCCGAGGGCGCGGTGGCGCAGCGATCGCACGTCACGCCGGGGACGAACGGATCGACGGCCGCGTTGGGGACGTAGACGATCGCGTTGTAGAGGGGCACGGTGCCGCTCGGGTCGAAGACCTTGCCCGAGATCGTCGTGCTCGGCGCGCCGCCGCAGTCGACCTGCTTGCACTCGAGCCCGACGCACGGCCCCTTCTTGCCGCCGTCGCCGCCGGGGAAGAAGCCGCTGCTCGAGCCGCCGTCGTCGCCGGCGCCCGGCGGGTCCTCGCCGCCGAAGATGCTGTCGAACGCGTCGCCACACCCGACGGCGGCGAGGCCGAGGGGGAGCGCGGTGAGGAGAGCGGCGGTGAAGCGTTGAGCGCGCATGGTGAACGTGTACCATGCAAGAGGGCGACCGCGCCATAAGCGCATGATATCGCTCGCCAAAGTGATGGCAGTGGCCCTCACCCCCTGATCGCCCTGCCATGGTCTGGCGCGGGGGCCGGCGCGTGGCACATCCGGCTCTCTCGCGCGGGCCTGCATTTTCCGCACAACTTCTCCGGCGCGGGGGCCGACCGGTGGGCATGCGTTCGCCCCTCCACCTCGCCGCCTTCGCCCTCTTCGTCGCCACCCTCCCGGCCTGCACGGCCGTGTCGCTCACGGGCGATGCCCCGAGCGAGAGCGGCTCGGACGGCAGCGCCGAGGCCGCCGCCTGCGGCCCCGTCTTCGACGCGTACATCGCCTTCGCCGACCGCTGCGGCTACCACGCCCGCGGTGGGTACATCTTCCGGCCCTTCCCCGACACCTCGGAGCCTGACCCCGCCGCGAAGGGGAACTTCCAGGCCACGTGCGCCGCGCTCGCCAAGCGCCGCGGCGACCGGCACACCGTCGCCATGTGGAAGCGCTGCGAGGAGACGCTCCGCAACGCCACCACCTGCAGCAAGGTCGACATCTGGGAGGCGTGCGGCGCCATCGCCGGCGGGCGTAAGAACGGCGAGGCGTGCGCGAGCAACGACGAGTGCGCGAGCAGGAGCTGCTCCGCGGAGGACACCGGCGGCAAGAAGGTCGTCGCGTGCGGCGTGTGCCAGCCGATGGGCGCCGCGGGCGACGAGTGCGGAGACTCGTCCGGCAAGCTTCCGCCCTGCGGGGAGGGCCTCCACTGCAACCACAAGGAGCGCATGTGCGTGGAGCTCCACTCGCGAGGCCAAGACGAGGCCTGCTCGCACGCGTCGGAGTGCTCCGAAGGCCTCATCTGCGACTACGACCGCTACCGGTCGAGCAGCTTCTGCAAGCCGGGGAGGACCGAGGCGAGCTCCACCTACGCCGCCGGCGACCGCTGCAGCGTCACCTTCGGCTGCTCCAGCGGCCTCACGTGCCAGGACGGCGCGTGCGTGGTGAATCGCGCCGAGGCCGGCGGGCTGTGCTCGGGTGCGCTCTGCCCCTCGGGGTACGCCTGCGCCCGGAGCAAGGGCGACGACGAGCGGCGGTGCCGGCCCGTGGCGCAGCTCGGCGAGAGCTGCAGCACGCGCCCGTGCGCCGCGTTCCTCACCTGCTCGGAGTCGTCGAAGTGCGTGCTCCCGGTGCAGGCCTGCCACGAGTGACGCGCCGCGCGCGACGGCGGCCCGGCACACGCGTGCATTTTACACCTTTCCCGACCCGAGGGCGGCGACACCGCAGGGTGCGGCGTCGATGCGGCACCGATCGCTAGGCTAGCCGCCCGCGAAGTACAGTCGGTTCGGTGATCGATCCCACGGCAGTCGGACGTCCGCTGCGATCGTGTGCAGACACTCCAAGGCGGAGCCGCTCAGCACACGTTCGATGCCACCATCGACGAGCGCAACCGCCGCGGGGCAACCGAGGCCGAACAGGCCCTCGCACGCTTGGCCCAGGCGCGTCGCAAGAAAACAGGCGAGGGCCGCCTCGCCCGCGTGGGGCCCGACGGCGCCCGCGGTCGTTCGGCTGGACGCGCACTGCCGGACGGAGGTCATGGCGTCGCACCAGAGTCGCGTCGCGTCCATCTCGTCGGGGCCGGAGTGGATGGAGAACACCACCCCCTGGCCCTGGAGTCGCTGGACCTTCGTCATTTCGTCGAGGTCGCCGTCGTCGACCCGGAACACGAGAGAGACTCCCGCGCGCGCGCCGAGTCGTCGCAGCGCCGCGACCATCGCGCTTTCGTCCGCGCAAACCACCTTCCCGAACGAATAGAGAGACATGGCGACCCGACCGGCTCTTGGAAACGCGTACTCGAGAGACGTGTACCCTCGCCGGGACGACCGCGCCAGGCGGGCGCGCCACCAAGCCTGACGCAACACGGCGACACGCGGGGCGGACGCGACGGTGCGCCGAGTTCACGCTCGCACGAGCGCGGAGCTACGACCTGCCGCGCGTGTGCTCGATCCTCTCGCGGAGGATCTGGGCGAGGTCGGGGTCTGCTGTCGCGATCGACCAGTACGACGTGTCAAACGCCCGGACCTCCACGGCCGCGTCACCGAGATCCGCGGCCTCCTCGTCCTCCGTCCATAGTCCACCCGCTCTGAACACCGGTTGCGCTATCACGGAAGGAACGCCGGCGAAGACGCCGCTCTCGAACTGGTCCACGCGCTGCGCGGCCTCGATCATGGCGGTGGCGTCGCCGACGAGAACCGGCGTCGGCGCTCGACGAGGAACCGGAGACGGACCGATCGTCTGCACGTCGGCGACGTACCACCGCAAGCCGGGGAGGATCTCTTGGATCTGCTGCACGATCGCGACGAGCTGCCCCCCGAGGCAAGGCAGCTCGGTCTGGAAGGCCGCGGGCTCGAGCCGAACGACGTTGCGCGGACGCATCAGAGGCTCCCGCTCCTCGTCGACGAGCTCGAAATCGGGCGCGCCGTCCGAAGCGGACGTCGGGTCCAGAAGCGAGACGACCTCCAAAGCAGCTCTTCTTCCCGCATCCAGTCCGCTCGTCTCATCATCAGGTTACCACCGCGGTCGTCGCACGACGGCTCCAGATCGCCGGCCTCGTCGTTCGAGTCCATGCGTGACGTTCGGGTCAGCGCAGGAGGGCCCCCGTCACCGCGTCGAGCCACACCGTGGACCATCGCGACTCCCAGGTGTTGGCCCCGCGGTTGACGAACGAGCAGCGAAACGACTGCCAGGGGCCGCTCGGCGGTAGCCATATCTCGTCGAAGTCGCCGCCCACGACGAGCTCGCGAGCGTCGACCTTCGCGACCGTCAGGAGGATGTCGTCGCCGCCGAAGTGTGGGGGGACGAAACCCTCGAGCGGCTCTCCGTTGTCCGACGAGAGCGCCTGCAGACCGCAGTGGGCCGCGAACACGGCCGTTCCGTTGGTGACGATCGACCGATACCCGTAGTCCTCGCCCAGCGTGCACGACGTGCGCTGCCTGTCTTCGTCCGCCGACGGCAGTCGCGCGCCGTGCCACGGCGTGAGCTCGCCCGAGGCGAGGTCGAAGGCGGCGAGGTATCTGCGCCGTTGACCCGCGATGCGCGTGAAGGTCCCCGCGACGAAGAGCCTCGTTCCCGTCTTCGCCATCGCCTGGATGTGCGCGGGGAGGCACGTCGCCGGCGTTCCCGCGTATCGAACGCCGCACCAGAAATCGACGCCATGCCTCAGGCCGGGGGCGAGGGTCCCGTCCGCGAGGACGTGCGCCAAACCCTGGACGGGCTCTCCCACGACACCGGTGAATGTGCCCGCGAGGAACCATCCGCCGGCGTCGTCCGAGAGGTACGACGAGACTTCACCGCCTGTGACGTCGGGGAGCGCAGGCCGCGGCGGGGTCTCTGGGCGTCGAAGGGGGCACTCCTCGAGGCTGGCGTCCGGCGGCCCCGCCTCCGACGTCGTCGGAGGCTCGGGACCGGAATCTCGGGCGCCCCACACGCCACCCTCCCGGACCACGCCGCCCGACGACGCGTCCCCGGCTGGGGGGCCCGACTCGGGAAGGGCCTCGCGTCTCCCTCCGTCCCGGTCCTCGCTCCGGGGAGCGACGGCGTCGCACGCGACCAGCACGACGAGGCCGAGAGCGGTGAGCGCGAGCCGAGGCCTCATCTCTCCACGAACGGACGCGCCGCGGCGCGCCTTCAGTGGTCCGCGTCCTTCGTCGCGTCTCGAGAGCGTGCCGCTCGATTCCCGCGTCGTCCTCCCGAGCGCCGTCGACCGCGCGGGTGGGTTGAGATAGCGTTTTCCATCGTGAAGACGCTCTCTTCCGCCGAAGTGCGGTTCGCGCTCGAGGGGCGGCCGTGAGGCCCGCGAGCTTCCGGGGCAAGGTCGCGATCGTCACCGGCGGCGCCTCGGGCATCGGGGCGGCGCTCGGGCGCGAGCTCGCGGCGCGCGGCGCCGAGGTGGTCCTCGTCGATCGCCAGCTCGCGCGCGCCGAAGACGTCGCCGCGACCATCCGCGCGTCGGGCGGGCGCGCCACGGCGGGCGAGCTCGACGTGCGCGACTTCGCCGCCAACCAGCGGGTGGTGAGGGACGTGGTCGAGCGCGCGGGACGGGTCGACCTCTTCGTCGCGAACGCCGGCATCGCGGTGGGCGGCGAGATCGACACCTACGACGCGAGCGACTGGGACGACGTCTTCGACGTCAACCTCCGCGGCGTCGCCTACGGCCTGCAAGCGGTGTATCCGCAGATGATCGAGCAGCGCGCCGGGCACTTCGTCGCGACGGCGTCGATGGCCGGCCTCGTGAGCGCCGCCGGCGAGGCGAGCTACACCGCGTCGAAGCACGCGGTGGTCGGGCTGATGAAGACGCTGCGGGTCGAGGGCGCGCGCCACGGCGTCCGCGCGTCGGTCTTGTGCCCGGGGGCGATCGAGACGCCGATCCTCACCGGCGGCGAATACGGCCGCTTCAAGTACGCGGGGCTCTCCAAGGAGGCCGCGCGCGCGCTCTGGGACCGGGTCCACCCGATGGACGTCGACGTCTTCGCGCGCAAGGCCCTCGACGCCATCGCGCGAGGCGAGGCGATCATCGTCCTCCCGGCGTGGTGGAAGGCGCTCTGGTACCTCGAGCGAGCCTCCCCCGCGGCGGGCGTCGCGCTCTGGCGGCGCCTCCTCACGCAGGTCCGCGCGGACATCGCAAAGGCCGGCGGCCGCCCGCTCTGACCGCGGTTCCCCTTCCCCCCTTTCCCTTTTCCCCCTTCCTCTTCCCCTCGAACGTTCCCGCGAACGGTCCCCTCGAACGTTCCCGCGAACGTGCTCCCGAACGTTCCCCCGAACGTGCTCCCGAACGTCCCTTCGAACGTTCCCTCGAACGTTCCCTCGAACGTTCCCTCGAACGTTCCCCTCGAACGTTCCCCTCGAACGTTCCCGCGAACGTGCTCCCGAACTCGAACCTGCACCGCAGGAGCAGGAGCAGGTTCGAGTTCAAGGTTAGGTTTCGATTTGAAGGGGAAGGGGAAGGGGAAGGGAAAGGGCAAGGGAAAGGGGAAAGGGAAAGGGGCAAGGGCAAGGGCAAGGGGTCGAGGTTTCGGGGGAACGGCTCGGGTTCGAGTCGAAGGGCGAAGGGCGCGGCTCAACGGGCGAGGCCCGTGAGCATGGCGTAGAGCCGGTTGGCGGCGAAGATGACGGTCTCGGCCGCGTCCGCGGTCGTGTCGTCCGCGAGTGCGGCGATCTCGACCGCCGCCGCCGCTTCGACGCACTCGCCGCGGGCGATCGCGAAGACGCGAGCCTTGTCCGCGGCGCTGACGCGGCCGGCCGCCTCCGCGGTGTTGAGGCACGCGCTCTTGGCGGCGCGGAGGGCCTGATCGCGGAGCTTGGGATCGCGGATGTCGGCGGCGCGCACGGCGAGCAAGAGCTCCGTCGCGGCGGAATAGGCGACGAGCCGGTGGTGAGGGAGGCGAGAGCGGGTGGGCGTCTTGGTGTCGGTCATGCCCGCTCGAGCGAACGATGCGTGCCAGCGGCGAGTGCGGGCACCGCTCGACGCGGCGCCGCTGGCGCGGATCGTTCGCGTCAGGGCTGACCGACACCAAGGCGCCCACCCGCGGAGCCCTCGAACAGCGCTCGCGACGTGCGGCGGTCCCTTCGCCTTCCCCTTCGCCTTCCCCTCGAACGTTCCCCCGAACGTTCCCTCGAACGTTCCCCTCGAACGTTCCCGCGAACGTGCTCCCGAACGTTCCCCCGAACGTTCCCCCGAACGTTCCCGCGAACGTGCTCCCGAACGTCCCCTCGAACGTTCCCCCGAACGTTCCCTCGAACGTTCCCCTCGAACGTTCCCTCGAACGTTCCCCCGAACGTTCCCGCGAACGTGCTCCCGAACTCGAACCTGCACCGCAGGAGCAGGAGCAGGTTCGAGTTCAAGGTTCGGGTTCGAGTTGAAGGGGAAGGGGAAAGGGAAAGGGAAAGGGTTCGAGTTGAAGGGGAAGGGGAAAGGGAAAGGGAAAGGGTCGAGGGTTCGGGGCTTGGGGCCCGGAGCCACGCAACATCATGAAATAACGGCACAAACAAGCATCGTGGCGGTCGCGCCCAAGCGGACGGGGGGCCCGACGCGAGCGCCGAAAAGCCGAACAGATCCGGACCTCCCACGGCCGAGGTGGCAGAAACGGCGCCCCGTCGGTGTTGGTCCCGGGCGGCGCGCGTTGCCTTTGGGGGGGCGTATGGCTAGGTTTCGGCTCCTCCTGATTCTCCGCCCCCCCCGCCCGTAACCCCGGCCGCCTGCCCCCGCGAGACACCTACCGACATGTTTGCCTGGGCCCTCAAGAAGATCCTCGGCACGTCCCACGAGCGCGAAGTGAAGAAGCTTCGCCCGATGGTCGCCGCCATCAACGACCTCGAGAGCGAGATCTCGGAGCTCTCCGACGAAGACCTCAAGGGGATGACCGCCGAGTTCAAGCAGCGGCTCGACAACGGCGCGACGCTCGACGACATCCTCGTCCCCGCCTTCGCGGTGTGCCGCGAGGCCGGCAAGCGCGCGCTCAAGATGCGCCACTACGACGTGCAGCTCATCGGCGGCATGGTCCTCCACAAGGGCATGATCAGCGAGATGCGCACCGGCGAGGGCAAGACCCTCGTCGCGACCCTCGCCTGCTACCTCAACGCCCTCGAGGGCAAGGGCGTCCACGTCGTCACCGTGAACGACTACCTCGCCCGCCGCGACGCGGAGTGGATGGGCCGGCTCTACGGCTTCCTCGGCCTCTCGACCGGCGTCGTCGTCCACTCCCAGGGAGAGTGGGAGAAGCGCACCGCCTACCAGTCGGACATCACCTACGGGCAGAACAACGAGTTCGGCTTCGACTACCTGCGCGACAACATGAAGTTCAGCGCGCTCGACTACATGCAGCGCCCGCTCCACTTCGCCATCGTGGACGAGGTCGACTCCATCCTCATCGACGAGGCCCGGACCCCTCTCATCATCAGCGGCCAGTCGGAGCGCTCCAGCGACAAGTACAAGATCGTCAGTGAAATCGTACCGCGGCTCCGCAACGAGCAACACTACGCCGTCGACGAAAAAGGCCACTCCGTCACGCTGACGGACGAAGGCGTCGATCTCGCGCAGAAGCTCCTCGCGGGCGTCGGCGCCCTCAAGGGCGCGAACCTCTACGACCCCGAGAACCTCGAGACGCTCCACATCCTCAACCAGAGCCTGCGCGCGCACACGCTCTACAAGCGCGACGTGAACTACATCGTCCGCGAGGGCAAGGTCATGATCGTCGACGAGTTCACCGGCCGCATCCTCGCGGGCCGACGCTGGTCGGATGGCCTGCACCAGGCGATCGAGGCGAAGGAGAACGTGCGGATCCAGGAGGAGAGCCGCACGATGGCGACGATCACGTTCCAGAACCTCTTCCGGCTCTACAAGAAGCTCTCCGGGATGACGGGCACCGCCGACACCGAAGCGGCGGAGTTCCACTCCACGTACAAGCTGGACGTCGTCCAGATCCCCACGAACAGGAACGTCATCCGCCAGGACTTCGAGGACGTCGTCTACAAGACGGAGAAAGAGAAGTTCACCGCTGTCGTCCAGGACATCCTCGAGCACAACGAGGCGGGCGTCCCCATCCTGGTCGGCACGACGAGCGTCGAGAAGAGCGCCGCCATCGCCAAGCTCCTCGCGAAGAAGGGCATCAAACACGAGGTGCTCAACGCGAAGCACCACGAGAACGAGGCCTTCGTCGTCGCGCAGGCCGGCCGCAAGGGCGCGATCACCGTGTCTACCAACATGGCTGGTCGCGGGACCGACATCTTGCTCGGCGGCAACCCCGAGATGCTCGCGAAGTGGGAGTTCAAGCAGAACGACCGCGTGCCCGAGGCGGAGCCCGAGGCCTTCGACGAGCTGGTGGAGAGCTACCGCAAGCGCTGCGCCGAAGAGGGCGCCGAGGTGCGTGAGCTCGGCGGGCTCTACATCATCGGGACGGAGCGCCACGAGTCGCGCCGGATCGACAACCAGCTCCGCGGTCGCGCGGGCCGGCAAGGCGACCCCGGCCAGAGCAAGTTCTACCTCTCCCTGGAGGACGACCTCATGCGCATCTTCGCGGGCGACCGCGTGAAGGTGCTCATGGAGCGCATGGGCATGCCCGACAACGAGCCCATCGAGCACCCCTGGGTCACCAAGAGCGTCGAGAACGCCCAGAAGAAGGTCGAGGAGCGCAACTTCGACATCCGCAAGAACGTCCTCGAATACGACGACGTCATGAGCGCGCAGCGGAAGACCGTCTACGACCTGCGCCAGCAGCTCCTCGCCGGCCGCTACTACCCGGACATCGTCGACGAAGAGGGCAAGCCGACCGGCGACAAACGTGTCATCAAGCCGCGCCAGGAGATCGTCGAGGACGTGCTGCCGAAGGTCGGCGCCTTCCTCGGCCAGCACCTGGAAGACCCCGTCCTGCCGCACGACTCCGAGGGCAACCCGCGCACGCTCACCCGCAAGGACTTCGAGCCCGCGGGTGGCGCGAAGAAAGAGAAGAAGAAGGGCAAGAAGGACGGCGACGGCAAGGCCGAGGCGTCATCGGGCGGGAAGGTCCACAAGCTCATCGAGCTCGACGAGCTGAAGCGCCTCGTCTACGCGGGCGATCGCAGCGGCCGCTTCCCGGGCTGGGGCCTCGTCTACGACTTCACCGGCAAGGCGAACAAGGTCCCCGAGGTCTACGACGAGCTCGCGGAGCTCGTCCCCCTCGCGCTCACCGAGCAACGAGAGCGCATCCTCGACCTGATGGACCGCATCATCTCCTCGATGGTGGAGGAGTCCTGCCCGCACAACCGTCCGCCGGAGGACTGGGACTGGGGCGCCATCTTCGAGTCGATGAAGGAGACCTTCGGCCTCGAGCTCGACGACGACGTCTCCGAGTTCGGCGACCCCGAGGCGCTCGCGCAGCACCTCTTCGACCTGGCAGAGAAGAGCTACGAGTCGAAGGAGAAGGAGATCGGCCTCGAGCTGATCCTCAAGGTCTTCCGCCACATCTACCTCGAGGAGCTGGACCGCGCCTGGGTCGATCACCTGACCGACATGGAGCACCTTCGCGACGGCATCGGGCTGCAGGGCTACGGCCAGAAGGACCCGAAGCAGGCCTACAAGAAGGAAGGCTTCAACATCTTCGTTCAGATGGTCGCGCGGGTCTCCTCCAACGTCATGACGAAGCTCATGACGAAGGTGGAGGTGCAGCGCGCGGAGGAGGACGACGAGCGCGAGATGCGCGAGCTCATGCGGCTCGCCGAGCGCGCGCGTCGCGCGCAGCCTCGCCACGAAGAGACTCTCCCGCCCGGGGCCGCGACCAACGCCGCGGAGGCGACGAGCGACATGGAGCCGCTCCTCAGCGGCGAGATGGAGTGCCCGTGCGGGAGCGGCAAGGCCTTCTCGAAGTGCCACGGCTCCGAGGAAGAGGAGCAGCCCGGGGCGTCTCCGTGAAGAAGGCGGCCGAGTCGACCCGTCGCGCGAGCCGAGGGGGGAGCGGGGTGGAGATCACGTCGGAGGGCGGCCCGTTCTCCGACGTGTCCTCGCGCGTCCTCAAGGCGCGCGCCGAGAAGATGCTCGGCCTGCTCGGCTTGCCGGGAGCGGAGGTCAGCATCGCGCTCGTCGACGACAAGGCCATGAAGGGGCTCCACGCTCGCTTCATGAACGACCCGTCCACGACGGACGTCCTGTCGTTCCCCCTCCATCACGCGCCTCGCGAGGTCGTCGCGAAGGACCGCCGCGCCGCGCTGGGCGACATCGCCATCTGCGTGCCGCAAGCCCGGCGCCAGGCCCGCGCGCGCAAGGCAACCCCGGTGGACGAGGCGACGGCGCTGCTCGCCCACGGCATCCTCCATCTCCTCGGCTTCGACCATCGCACGAAGGACGAGGAGCGTGAGATGTTCGCGCTCGGGAGGGTGCTCGAGGTCGCCGGCTTGAACAAGAGGCCGATCAAGGCTCGCCTCGAGGTGATCTCGTGACGACGCAAGCGATGACCGGGCCCGCGTTTGGCCGGGAGATCGCCCTCGTCTTGATGCGGGAGCTCGTGCGGAGCTTGCGCAGCGCGAAGGGGATCGTCCTCGCGCTCATCACCGTCGTCGGTGGCGTCGGCACGACGATGATCGGCCTGTACGTGCAGGCCAAGGTCTACCAGCGGACCGGCACCGCCCAGGGCCACCTCATCCGGGAGGAGGCGCTCAAGTTCGCCTACGACGACGCCATCGCGCGGTCGCTCGCCGAGGCCCCCGAGGTCATGTTCGCGATGTTCTCGACCACGCTGACGACGTCGGCGCTGCTCGCGGCCTTCGTCGGGTACGACGCGATCTCGACGGAGCTCCAGTATCGCGGCATTCGCTACTCCACTGTCCGCGCGCGACGCGACAGCTTCGTCATCGGCAAGCTCCTCGGCACGTTCGCCGTGGCCTCCCTGATGACGCTCGTCATCCACACGATCTCGTGGCTGCTCATGCTCGTCTACGGGGGTGGGCCGCCTCACGTCGTCCTCTCGTGGGGCCCTCGCCTCTGGATCCTCACGCTGCCCATCAGCCTGGCTTGGTGCGCGCTCGTCACCTTCGCGAGCTCGCTGGTCAAGACGCCCATCCTCGCGCTCCTGTCGAGCCTCCTGGCGATGCTGGTCACCTGGATCTGTTACGGCGTCGGCCGCGCCTTCAAGGACTACGGCTGGCTGTCCTGGGTCCACCCGGGCGGCTTCGACCGGCTCTTGCTCTCGCCGGAGCCGCTGGAGCTCGCCAAGGGCCTCATCGCTGCGTCCGGTTTTGCGGCGGTGTTCCTCGCGGGCGCGGTGTTCGTGACCACGAAGAGGGACGTGTGAGCGACATGAGCGACGCCGAAGGAGCCTCCGTCTACGCGGCCCCCGGCAAGGCCGACGCCCCTCCGCCGAGCGCCGGCCCGGCCAGCACCGACACCGCGATCAAGCTCGCGGGCGTGCGCAAGCTCTTCGGCTCGAAGGCCGCGGTCGACGGCGTCACCTTCCGCATCCCGCGCGGGTCCGTCTTCGGGCTCATCGGCCCCAACGGCGCCGGCAAGACGACCACGTTCTCGATGATGGCCGGCTTCCTCGAGCCGAGCGAGGGCTCGCTCGAGGTCCTCGGGTACTCGCCGCGCAACACCGACATGCTCCGCGGCCGACTCGGCGTGCTCCCGCAAGACGCCGTCCTGCCGCCCGCGGATCGCGTGGGGGACTTCCTCGTCTACCTCGGTCGCTTGCAGGGCATGTCGAAGGACAGGGCCGCCGAAGAGGCGCGCAAGGCGCTCGCCGAGGTGGAGGGCCGCGACTGGTGGTTCCTCAAATGCAGCGCGCTCTCGCACGGCATGGCCAAGCGCGTGCAGCTCGCGCAGGCGCTCCTCGGCGATCCGGAGGTCGTGTTGCTCGACGAGCCCACGGCGGGGCTCGACCCGCGTGTGGCGTACGGCGTCCGCCAGCTCGTCCGTTCGCACAAGGGCCGCTGCACGCTCGTCATCTCGAGCCACAACCTGCACGAGCTCGAGGAGATCTGCGACTACGCGGCCGTGCTCGATCACGGCAGGCTCGTCGCGCACGGCAGCATGCAGGAGCTCACCGCGCAGTCGGAGGAGATCCACGTCGAGATCGCCGCCGGCCCGCCCGTGCCTCTCGACGCGCTCCGGTCCATTCCTGTCGTTCGCACCGTGAGCTTCGACGAGCAGCGCCGCGACCTGTCGGTCGACTTCTCGCGGGAGATGGCGGACGCCGAGACCGTCATCGGCCACGTGCTCATGTGTCTGTTGCAGCACGGCGTGCGGATCAGCGGCGTCTCGAAGGGCCGCGGGCTGGAGCAGCGCGTGATGGAGCTGACGGCCGGCGCAGCGTAGGCCGGTTGCGCCCGGTCTCGCTCCGGATCGACGAGGCAGTCGCTCGGGGTTGGCAGGGTGCTGAAAAAGTCTCCGCCCTCCGTTCTGGACCCATCATGCCCGCCCTTTCAGCCCCCTAATCCGCCCTCACGAGTGAGGGGGCAGAATGCTCGATCGGAGCTGATTTGCCGCTGTTTCTCGATGGCACCCCCCTCGCGCAGCGAGGGGGGCTGGGGGGCGTGAAAGTGCAGCACCTCCCTCATCCAGCACAATGACGCCGCCTTTTTCAGCAGACTTCTGTGGGGGTCGATGTCAAGGCGCACCCGTCCACTTCGCCTCGACCCTTGTCGTCGGGCGTCGGGTTCCAGTCTCGAGAGGGGCTTTCGGAGATCGCGTTCCGGCTCCGAGCAGGTCGCCATGAAACCTCGGGCGACG
>JAEUKE010000183.1 GCA_016794345.1 Myxococcales bacterium | reverse complement strand
GCGGGGCCGGCGCTCGCGGAGCTCGCCGGGGCCGCGTCGTCACCGACGAGGCGAACGGTCTTGATGTAGTCGAGCTCGGGGAAGCTCTGGCGGAGGAACTTGTTGCCCTGCATCTGGATGGTGCCCTGCGCCTTGCTCGGCTTCTCGCCGTAGCCCATGAAGATCTTGTCGACCGAGGCCATGCCCTCGTCGGTCACCTTGCAGATCGGCGCGAAGCCCATGCCGTCGAGGTTCGCGTTGTCCTTCAGGTTGATGAACAGCTGCGTGGTGCGCGTGTCGGGCGAGCCGGCCATCGCGTAGGTGAGCATCCCGCGGGAGTTCGAGCCCTTCACATCGTCCTTCGGGAGCTGGGCGTCACGCCACTTCGCGCTCACCTCGGGGTTGCCATGGATGCCGAACTGCACGACGAAGCCCTTCACGGCGCGGAAGAGCGAGACGTCGTCGAAGAAGCCGATCTTCACGAGGTTGTAGAAGCGGTCCACGCCGTTCGGCGCCCACTCGCGCGTGCACTCGACGTTGAAGTCGCCGGCGGTGGTCTCGAACTTCACCGTGAACTTCTCGGGCGCCTTCTCGGTCGCCTTCGACGGATCCGTCATCGCGGGGTTCGTCGACTCGGGGAACGGCCCCTTCGCCACCGCCTGCGCGGTCGCGGTGGTCGCGCCCTGGCCGGTCGCGGCCGACTTCACGCCCGTGGGGCCAGCCGGGTCCTTCTGGGCCGAGCCGGCGCTCGGCTCCGGCGGGGGGGCCTCGCAGGCGACGAGGAGGGGAAGGGCACAGAGCACGGACGCGAGAGCGGACCTCATGGTGCGGACCTTTTGCACGGCCCGCGGCCCGCAGGCAAGCCCGGCCCGCGCCGGTGTCAGGCCTCCGCCGGCCGAGCGTCGGTCGGCGCCGTGACACGCACGGTCGTCATAGGAGACCTTCACGGATGCTTCGAGGAGGCGTTGGACCTTCTCGAAGCTGTCGGCCCGTCGAAGGGCGACCGCGTCATTTTCGTCGGCGATCTCGTCGATCGCGGCCCCGCGCCGCGCGAGTGCGTCGAGCTCGCGATGATGCACGAATGTGTGCTCGGCAATCACGAGGAGAAACACCTGGGGACGCGGCACAAACCGGCGAGCTCCCTCTCGCCCGATCACGCGCGCACGCGCGCGCTCCTCGGGAAGGAGCACCTCGATTGGCTCGCGACGCTGCCGACGCGCATCGCGCTGGTCGAACATGGCGCCGTCGTCGTGCACGCGGGCGTCATGCCCGGTGTGCCCATGGCCGGACAGGACCCGTACCACCTCCTGCACGCGCAATGTGTCGCCCCGCCGGAGCGCAAGAGCTACTGGCCCTCACGCGCCCCCGCGACGCACCGGTTCTGGGCCTCGCTCTGGACCGGACCGGAGCGCGTCATCTTCGGCCACACGGTGCTGGACCGCGCCTTCATCGGGGAGCACGCCGCCGGGATCGACACCGGCTGCGTCCACGGCGGGCCGCTGACCGCTGTCGTTTTGCCCGAATGGCGGCTCGTCTCGGTGCCCTCTCGGCAGCGGGTCTCGCGCAGCCTTCCTCGGTTTCCCATCCTGCCCGGCGTGCAGGCTTTTTCTTGAGCGGCGAGCGGCCCCGCAGCTGCCCGCTCGCCACACCTTTTCGCTTTCGCCACGTCGCGTCACGCGTCATACTGCGTTGCGTCAGTGCGCCCGCAGTACCAAACGCCTGCTCTGTACGATCCGCGCCTCGAGCATGACGCGTGTGGTGTCGGCTTCCTCGCCCACCTGAAGGGGCAGGCGTCCCACGCCATCGTGGACGAAGGCCTCCGCGCGCTCGAGAAGCTCGAGCACCGCGGCGCGACCGGGGCCGAGGCCAACACCGGCGACGGCGCTGGCGTGCTCATCCAGATCCCACACCGGCTCTTCGATCGCGAGTGTGCGCTCGGCCGCATCGAGTCGCCCGAAGATCGGAAGCCCCTGGCGAGCCTGCCGGCGGCCGGGCAATACGCCGTCGGCCTCTTCCTGGGCTCACAAGACGCGCAAGCGAGCGCGCTCGCCAAGCTCATCTTCGCGATGATCGTCCGCCAGGAGGGGCTGAAGCTCCTCGGCTGGCGCCGCGTCCCGACCGACAACCGGAGCCTCGGCCGCACGGCGCGCATGGTCGAGCCGATGATGGATCACGTGTTCGTCGCGCCGGCCGACACGCTGGATGAAGCGGCGTTTTCGCGGAAGCTCTTCGTCGTCCGCAAGCGCTTCCAGTCGACGATCAAGTCGAGCGGCATCGACGACAGGCAGTTTTTCCACCTGCCCACGCTGTCGAACAAGACCCTCGTCTACAAGGGCATGCTCACGCCGGGGCAGCTCCGCGAATACTTCAGCGATCTGGACGATCCGCGGACGGAGAGCGCGCTCTGCCTCTTCCACTCGCGGTTCTCCACGAACACCTTCCCCAGCTGGGAGCTCGCCCACCCCTACCGTCTCATCGCGCACAACGGGGAGATCAACACGCTGCGTGGCAACGTGAACTGGATGCGCGCGCGGGAGGCGCTGCTCTCCTCGCCGCTCTTCGGCGCCGATCTCGAGAAGATCTTCCCGATCGTACACGAGGGCCTGAGCGACTCGGCGTGCCTCGACAGCGTGCTCGAGCTGCTCGTCATGGGCGGCCGCTCGCTCCCACACGCCGTGATGATGATGTTGCCCGAGGCCTGGGAGCACGACGCGGCGATGAGCCGCGAGCTCAAGGCCTTCTACGCGTATCACGGCTGCCTGATGGAGCCGTGGGACGGCCCCGCCTGCGTCTGCTTCACCGACGGCACGCAGATCGGCGCGGTGCTCGACCGCAACGGCCTCCGTCCGGGGCGCTTCTGGGTCACGAATGACGATCGCGTCATCCTCGCATCGGAGACGGGCGTGCTCGACGTGCCTCCCGAGCGCATCGTCGAGAAGGGCCGGCTCGGCCCCGGCCGCATGTTCCTCCTCGACCTGTCGGAGGGCCGCATCGTGCCCGACGCGGAGATCAAGTCGCGCATCGCCACAGAGCGGCCCTACCTGGAGTGGACGGAGAAGAACCTCGTCCCGCTGGCCAGCCTGCCGGCCGCCGAGCCGCCTCCGCGGGTGGAGGGCAAGGAGCTCGATCTGGCGCTCGCCGCGTTCGGCTACACCGATGAAGACGTGCGCATCCTGCTCGCGCCGATGGCCACCAAGGGCGAAGAGGCGATCGGCTCGATGGGCAACGACGCGGCGCTCGCGGTCCTGTCGGACAAGCCGCGCTCGCTGTTCGACTACTTCCAGCAGCTGTTCGCGCAGGTGACGAACCCGCCGCTCGACGCCATCCGCGAGAAGCTCGTGACGTCGCTCGGCACGGCCATCGGCCCGGAGGGCAACCTCCTCGATCCGCAGCCCGAGAGCTGTCACCTCGTCCTAATCGATCGACCCTTCCTCGACGCCGGCGAGTTCGCGCGGCTGCGCGGCGGCGGCCCGCACGGGCTCACCGTCCTCGACATGACCTTCCCCGCGGAGGAGGGCGACGAAGGCCTCGAGCCCGCGCTCCTCGCGCTCTTCGCCAAGGCGGACAACGCCATCGCCAACGGCTCCAAGGTGCTGCTCCTGTCGGATCGCGGCGTGTCGGAGTCGCGCGCCCCCATCCCGAGCCTGCTCGCCGTCGCCGGGCTGCACAACCACCTCGTGCGCGAGCGCAAGCGCACGCGCGTCACCCTCATCGTGGAGACGGGCGAGGCGCGCGAGGTGCACCACGCGGCCATGCTCATCGGCTACGGCGCGAGCGCCATTTGTCCGTACCTCGCGCTCGACGCGCTGCCGCTCCTCCAGAAACAGGGCCTCGCCCCTCTGGACCTGACCGACGCGGAGATGCGCGCGCGTTACCTCGCGGCCGTCGAGAAGGGCGTCGTGAAGGTGATGAGCAAGATGGGCATCAGCACCATCGCGAGCTACCGCGGCGCGCAGATCTTCGAGGCGGTCGGCCTCTCGAAGGAGCTGGTCGATCGCTATTTCACCCTCACGCCCTCGCGCGTCGGCGGCATCGGCGCCCGCGAGATCGCGCGCGACGTTCTCGCGCACCACGCGCGCGCCTACCGCTCGACCACCCTGCCGCTCGAGGTGGCCGGTCAATACCAGTGGCGCCGCGGCGGCGAGCGACACCTCTTCGACCCGGAGACGGTCTTCAAGCTCCAGCACGCCACGCGCACGCGCAAGTTCGAGATCTTCCGCGAGTACACCCGCGCGATAGACGAGTCCGCCGAGCGGCTCTGCACGCTGCGTGGCCTGCTCCGCCTCCGGACGGACGCGCGCACGCCCGTGCCGCTCGAAGAGGTCGAGCCGATCGAGAGCATCCTGCCGCGGTTCGTCACGGGCGCGATGAGCTACGGCTCGATCAGCGCGGAGGCCCACGAGACGCTCGCCATCGCGATGAACCGCATCGGGGCGCGCTCGAACAGCGGCGAGGGCGGCGAGGACGCGCGTCGCTTCGTGCCCGACCCGAACGGCGACAGCCGCCGCAGCGCGGTGAAGCAGGTCGCGAGCGCGCGCTTCGGCGTGACCAGCAACTACCTCGTCAACGCGGACGAGCTGCAGATCAAGATCGCCCAGGGCGCCAAGCCGGGCGAAGGCGGCCAGCTCCCCGGCAACAAGGTCTACCCATGGATCGCCGAGGTGCGCCACGCCACGCCGGGCGTCTCGCTCATCAGCCCGCCGCCGCACCACGACATCTACTCCATCGAGGATCTCGCGCAGCTCATCTACGACCTGCGCGCCGCGAACGGCCGCGCGCGCATCAGCGTGAAGCTCGTGGCGGAGGTCGGCGTGGGCACGGTCGCCGCCGGCGTCGCCAAGGCCAAGAGCGACGTCGTCATCGTCGCCGGGCACGACGGCGGCACCGGCGCGAGCCCGCTCACGTCGATCAAACACGCCGGCGGCCCTTGGGAGCTTGGCCTCGCCGAGGCGCAGCAGACGCTCGTCATGAACAACCTGCGCGACCGCGTCGTGCTCCAGGTGGACGGCGGCATGCGCACCGGGCGGGACGTGCTCGTCGCCGCGCTGCTCGGCGCGGAGGAGTTCGGCTTCGCCACCGCGCCCCTGGTCGTCATGGGCTGCGTGATGATGCGCGTCTGCCACCTCGACACCTGCCCTGTCGGCATCGCCACGCAGAACCCCGACCTCCGCGAGCGCTTCCAGGGCCGCGCCGAGCACGTGGTCAGCTTCTTCCGCTTCATCGCAGAGGAGGTGCGCATGGGCCTCGCCGCGCTGGGCTTCCGCACCCTGGACGAAGCGATCGGTCGGGTGGACTTGCTCGAGCCGAAGCTCTCGAGCGCGCCCGCGTCGGTTCGCCTCTCCATGATCGACGCGCTCGCGCCCGGCGGCGCCAAGGCGAGGAGCATCGACTTCTCACGCGTTCTCGACGCCGGTCACCTGGCGCCGGTACCCGGGGTCGAGGCGCCGCCTGCGCTCCGCTCGCGAACTCGCGCGCCTGGCCCCACGGTCGTCCGTCCGCTCGACAAGAGGATGCTCGATCTCGCCGAGCCCGCGCTCTTCTACGGAGAGAAGGTCCGCGCGAGCCTCCCGATCACGAACCAGGATCGCGCCGTCGGCACGGTCCTCGGGAGCGAGGTCACCCGCCGCCACGGTGCGCGGGGCCTGCCGGAGGGGACCATCGTCTTCGAGCTGCAAGGCTCCGCCGGGCAGAGCCTCGGCGCGTTCCTGCCCCCGGGGATCACGCTCCTCTGCGAGGGCGACGCCAACGACTACGTCGGCAAGGGTCTCTCCGGCGGAACGGTGGCCGTCTTCCCGCCCACGAGCGCGCGCTTTGAAGCTGACAAGAATGTCATCGCTGGCAACGTGATCCTCTACGGCGCGACCTCCGGCAAGGCCTTCCTGCGCGGCCGGGTGGGCGAGCGCTTCGCGGTCCGCAACAGCGGCGCGTCCGCGGTGGTGGAGGGCGTGGGCGATCACGGCTGCGAATACATGACCGGTGGCGTCGTCGTGGTCATCGGCAGCGTCGGCCGCAACTTCGCCGCCGGGATGAGCGGTGGGGTGGCCTACCTCCTCGGCGAGGCGGACGAGCTCGCGCCGCGCATCAACACGAGCATGGTTGGCATCCGGCCCGTGGCCGAGACCGATCTCGAGCTCATCCGCGTCCTCGTGGCCGAGCACGCGGAGCGCACGGGCAGCACCGTCGCCAAGCAGCTGCTCCAGGGCTGGGACGCGGCGCCGCCGACGTTCACCAAGATCATCTCGCTCGACTACGAGCTCGCCCTGAAGAAGGCGAGCGAGAGCCGCGCGCAGACCCTCGAGCCTCCCGCCTCGGCGCGGGGCGTCGCCGCGGAGTAGCAACATGGGCAAGCCGACCGCCTTTCTGGAGATCGATCGCGAGACGCCCGAGAAGCGCCCCAAGGAGGAGCGCGTGAAGGACTCTCGCGAGATCTACGAGCCCTTCCCGGAAGAGAAGCTGCGCTCACAGGCCTCGCGCTGCATGGACTGCGCGATCCCCTTCTGTCACCAGGGTTGCCCCCTCGGCAACCTCATCCCGGACTTCAACGACCTCGTCTACCGCGGCCGCTTCGAGGAGGCCGCCGCGCGCCTCGGCGAGACCAACAACTTCCCCGAAATGACAGGACGGTTGTGCCCCGCTCCGTGTGAGGCTTCGTGTGTGCTCGGCATCCACGCCGACCCGGTCACCATCAAGCAGGTGGAGCTGGAGATCTCCGAGCGCGGCTTCGCCGAGGGCTGGTACGAGCCGAAGCCCGCGGTCTCCCGTACGGGCCGCCGCGTCGCCGTCGTCGGCTCGGGCCCCGCCGGCCTCGCCTGCGCGCAGGAGCTCGCGCGGGAAGGTCACGACGTGGTCGTGTTCGAGAAGGCGGACCGCCCGGGAGGCCTGCTCCGCTACGGCATCCCCGACTTCAAGATGGACCGCGCGATCCTCGACCGGCGCCTGGACCAGATGAAGAAAGAAGGCGTCGTCTTCCGCTGCGGCGTCGAGGTCGGCCGCCACCTCACGGCCGCCGAGCTGCGCGAGGGCTTCGACGCCGTCGGCCTGGCCACGGGAGCTCTCCTGCCGCGTGGGCTCGACGTGCCCGGCGCGGACCTGCCGGGTGTTCATCTCGCGCTCACCTACCTCGAGCAAGAGAACCGGGTGCAGGCGGGTGACTCCATCCCGGAGCTTCTCCGCATCAACGCGGAGGGCAAACGCGTCGTCATCCTCGGCGGCGGCGACACCGGCGCCGACTGCCTCGGCACCGCGCACCGCCAGCGCGCGCTCTCGGTGCTACAGCTGGAGATCGCGCCCCGACCGCCGGAGGCGCGCGGCGCAGACGACCCGTGGCCTACCTGGCCCAACATCTACCGCGTCTCGCCCGCCCACGAAGAAGGCGGGGAGCGCGCGTTTGCGATCCGCACCCTGCGCATCGAGGGCACGAGCGGCCGCGTATCGCGCCTCGTCGCCGAGCGCGTCGAGTGGTCGAACGGCGCGATGGTCTCGACCGGCGAGGAGATCACCTACGACGCGGACCTCGTGCTCGTCGCCACCGGCTACCTCGGCCCCGAGCCGAGCGCGCTCTACGCCGCGCTCGGCGTCGAGCTCGACGCGCGCGGCCGCATCTCCGCCGACGACAACGGCACAACGAGCGGCGCCGGCGTCTTCGCCATGGGCGACGCCCGTCGCGGCGCCTCGCTCATCGTCTGGGCCATCGCCGAAGGGCGCCGCGCCGCGCGCAGCATCAGCAGCTACCTGGCTGGCCGGCGCCTCTTGAAGACGGCGTAGCGGGCCACACCGAACGGCCGTGCGCGCGCGGCCGGCGCTACACTGCGTCGATGCGCGCCTCCTCTTCCTCGCCCGCCGATCTGCGCATCACACGCGCCGTGATGCTCGTGCTCGCGGGCTGCCAGCGATCGCCAGAAGCACATTCGTCCGACTCCCTCGTGGGTACGTCGACCGCGTCGGGCACCCTCGCCACGGCCACGGCGACAGCCACGGCCAGCTCCCAGCCCGAAGATCTCACGGTGGCCGCCGAGCCCAGCCCGACGCAGGTACCGAACGTGGCAGCGGGCGCAGAGGCGAACCCCGCGTCGCTCTGCGCCCAGTACAAGGAGACGGTGACGGTCGACGTCACGCGCGTCAAGCGCACGCAGACCGCCGAGTATCAGCCGATGATGCAGGAAGCTGCGTTCTGGGACTCCCAGCGTGAGCTGGTCGTGTGCACCGTCATCCGAGCGAAGGAGGACACCCAGATCGAGGTGACCCGCGTGCCGGTGTGTTGCCCCATGCCTGGTCCGCAGCGTCCCTGCCCGCCCGCTCACAAGGAGAAGGCTGCCGGTGTGCGCATGGTGGTCGAGCAGGTGGAGCTCCATCGCGACGGCAAGGTCGCGTCGAGCAAGCTCGGCGCGTATGGCTTCGAGAAACACCCCCAGGGTCGGCACGCCTGCGGCAGGCAGCCCGAGGGCCTGGTCTTGGGCGCGCCTCTCTCCGCAGCCACGACATCGGTGGGGGCCGAGCTCGCGTGGATGGCCGCGCTGGAAGCAGCCAGCGTGCCCGCGTTCCAGCGCCTCGCGCGAGAGCTGGAGGCGCACGGCGCGCCGGAGCAGCTCGCCCTTCGAGCGAACGACGCCGCCGAAGACGAGGTGCGCCACGCGCGCGCGATGGAGCGGCTCGCGCGGGCGTACGGCGCCACGGTGAGCGAGCCGCGCCACGCAGAGCTGGGCGTACGCGAGCTCTTGCCGATCGCGATCGAGAACGTCATCGAGGGCTGCGTGCGGGAGGCCTACGGCGCGCTCGTCGCGACCTATCAGGCGCAGCAAGCCGCGCCCGACCTCCGCGCTCCGTTCCGCGCCGTCGCCGAGGACGAGCGCGCCCACGCCGCCCTGGCCGAGGACGTGAACCGATGGCTCGTCGAACACCTCGACGAGCAGGGCCGCGCACAGGTGCAGCGCGCGCGCGCCGCAGCGGAGGCCGACCTTCGTGCGTCCCTCGAGACTGCGGTCGGTTGCGAGACGCTGGGCCTTCCCGAGCCGCAGATCGCGATCGCCCTGTTCGAGGCCTATTTCACGGCCGCGTGAGCCCCCGGCCCCGCGCGACGCCCTCACTCACACTCGAGCTCGGTGTTGCCGCAGGAGGCGTCGCCGCGACGCGTTCGCTCAAGGCAGCCGCAGCACCCAGGCGTGCACGGTGCCCCCGCCATCCACCCCGTTGCCGACGATGACTTTGCCGTCCGCGCTGATGTCGACGGCCTCGAAATACGCCCCGAGCTGGGAGAAGTCCGCGCCGAGCGCGGCGGGCCAGGCCTCGAGCTGATATCGCGCCGTGCCCTCCCAGACGCAGGCTTTGCCTCCGCAGACGCCGACCGCGACGTGCTCGCTCCCATTGAAGGCGACCGCGCGGGGCTTGTCGCCGTTGACGCCCTCGAGCGAGGACGGAGCCAGCGAAGAGAGATCGATCTGCATGGGCCCGGTCACGGACATGCCAACGCCGTGGGTCCCGTCCGCGGTGATGGCGCTCACCTCGATGTCCTTCAAGACCGAGCTGTCCGTGAAGGCCCCCAAGACGAGATCGTAGACGGTGGTGTTGGTCCCTTGCGTCGTCATGACGGCTCCTCTCGTTCCGCCGGCCGCGAACCCGGTGGCCGCACCACTTCGGCTTTCCGAGCTCGTGGTCGCCATGTTCACGAGGAAGGTGTTGCCCGAGCCGTTGATCCAGGCGTATTGCCCGGTGTCGTCGCAGTCGAGGACGTCCGCGGCCGACCCGACCGGGCGGAACGCGACGCCTCCCCCATACGCGCCGCCCGCGTAGCTCCAACGGATGGCCTGCCCAGGCGCCCCGGCCAGGAAGCCGATCACTTGGCTTCCGTCACCGCAGGCCTCCGTGGCTTCCCCGTTTCCGGCGTTCAGCTCTTGCATGGCGCCGTCTCGCCAGACCTGCGGTCGCGACGGGCTCCCGAGCACAGGCGAGAGCCCTACAATGACAGAACCGTCTTCACTCACGCCCCGGGCTGCGCAGTCGGAGAACATGGGCGCCGGGGGGAGGAGCGTGAGCACCGCGACGGGACCGCCGCCCTGACCGCCCTCGCCTCCCTCCCCGCCCATCCCACCTGCGCCGCCCATTCCCCCGAGACCCGCGCCACCTAGGCCTTCGCCACCCGCGCCTTCGCCGCCCGCGCCCATGCCGCCGCCGCCTTGCGGCGTCGGCTCTTCACATTCGCCGGAGGCCTCGTCACACTCGACGGCCGCGGAGACGCAGGGCTGCGAGGTCTCGTCGAGCGGCGCGCCGGGCACACACGTCTTTCCGGGCGCACACCGCACGCCTGCACACGCCGCGTAGAGCCGGACGGGGAGCGTCAGCGGCTTGTGCGCGATGAACTCGACCTGTCGCCGGGCGACGATGCACTCCGGCGCCGGGGCCTGATCGCTCGTGTCGTTGGCGAACCGCACGCAGTCCTCCACGGTGCGGGTCCCGCCGTCGACGGCGAGCAGACCGACGACGAGCGCCGAGGCGCTCGTCGCATCGCCATCGGGGTGGAGGACGATCGTCCCGACCTCGCCTGCGTCGCAGCTGTCCGAGACGGCGTCTGGCGTCGCCGACGGAGCGGCGGTCTTCGCGAGCGGACCGGCCACGACGCCGGTCGCCACCAGGCTCCCGATTGCGGAATCGACGGGACACGGCGCGTCCGTCGTGATCTCGAGCGTGACCTGCGTAGGGTCGAGGCACGCGGCGAGCGCGGCGAGCGCGAGGCAGCCCGCCTTCCTCAAAACGAGCCTCGGACACCGATGTGCCCGGGACCGACCATCCACCGAACCGGCGCCTTCGCTTCACGCTCGACGGTGCCCTTGGAGCCTTCGACGGCGAAGCCGACGATTGTCACGATGGCTCCCGCGATCGTGACACCGCCCATCACATCCGCCGCGATCGCGAAGGTGCGCGCGTCGTCGCGGGCGGCGTCGATGGCGGTCGCGGTGTTGGGGACCTTCTCGAGCTCTTCTTCGAATGTGGCCTTCTTCGAGAGCGAGAGGCCGCCCAGGACGGCGGTGACGGTGCCCGCGGCGGCGGTGATGCCAAACGCGGCCCACGGCCACGGCGAGGCGCCCTCCGGCTGCTCGTTGGGCGCGAGCGGTGACGGCCTGCTCTCGTCCGGCTTCTGCTCGCCGCCCTGCTGCGTGAGCGGGCTGAGCTGGATGGTGACGTTCTTGCGCTCGGTGCCGGCGACGTCCACGAAGCGGGTGAGAGGCGCGTAGCCCGGCTTCGTTATCGAGACCTTGCGGCGGCCGGCGTTCACGACGACGGCCTTGAGCGGGGTCTTGCCTACGGTGATGTCATCGATGGCCACCTCGGCGTCGGCCACGTCCACCTCGAGGCGAAGCGTCGCGACCTTGCCCTTCAGCTCCTCGATCCAGCCCTCGACCTTGGCCTTGCGATCGGCCTCGACGGCTTGACCACCTTCGCTCAGGTAGCGCTCGAAGCTCGTCAGCGCGGCCGCGTAGTCGCGGAGCTCTCGCGACGTTTGCCCGAGGTTGTAGAGGACGCGCCAGTTCGGATCGAGCTCGTGGGCCTTCTTGAACTCGACCATGGCGGCCTCGTAGTCGCCGTCGCGGAAGAACGAGACGCCGCGATCGAACGCCGCGCCCGCCTCGGCCGGCTGCGCGTACGCGACCGCGGGTGACAGAAGCATCGCCAGCGCAACGACGCAGCCTGCCGCCACCCCCCTCACGACGTGAGGGGGGCCGGGGGGGTGAACCAACAGGGACGGAACCTTCTGGTGTCGCGACCTCATGGTTTTCTCCGAGAAGCTACTTCCCCTTCTTGTAGGGGTTCTGCTCGTCGATCTCGACGCTGGGCTGCTTGGGCTTGTGTTTGGGCGTGTCCGCATCGGACGGCGGCGGATCGGCGGGCGCGGTCGTGGGCTCCGCCGTGGCGCGGGGGCGCGGTCGACCGCCGCCGGTCGACCGCGTCTTGGGCTCCGGGTCTGTTTCCGCCACCGGCTCCGCCGAGGCGGACGCGTCGAGGGCTCGGAGCTGGATGTCGACGTCGATGTCCTTGTCGTAGGTGAGCGCGCGGCGCTCGGTCTCGAAGCCGGGCTGCGAGACCTCGAGGTGATGCAAGCTGCCGTCCCTCGGGACGCGGGCGGAGAACGGCTGCTCGACATTTGCGCCGTCGAGCTTGGCGGTCGCACCCTGCGGGACGCGGATCTTCACGTCGATCGTCTGCGCCGAGGCGTCCGCGGGGGCCTGGTTGGACGCCCCGGCCGCGGCGGTGTCGGGGCGCTTCGCGTAGACCACGACGCCGAGCGCGACGAGCGCGAGCAACGAGCCGGCGGCCACGGCAGGAAGGATGGACCGCCCGCGCGATGGCGGCGGCATCGCCGCTGTGAGCGCGGTGGTGTTCGCGGCGGGGGGGTCGCTCGGCGCGCCCGCGTAGACGCGCGGCAACGACTCGCTCGTCACCTTGAGGCTCGCGGGCATGAGCTCGATCTGCATCGGCTCGGCGGTCGTATCCGCCTGTTTCATCGCGAGCTCGATCGACTTCTTGATGCGCGCGCGCTCGTCCGCGAACCCGTCGACGACGATCCGCCCGATCTCCTTGGGGCCAACGCGAAAATCGCTCCGCGCCAGGTAGGCCTCGAGCACCTCCTGGAGATCCTTCGCGCTCTGGAAGCGATCCTCCACTCGGCCGGCCATGGCCTTGTCGCAGATCGTCGCGAGCTCGTTCGGGATGTCGGGCACCACCGTGCGGATGCTCGGGTCCATTCCGGCCATGCGACGCGCCAGGACGCTCGCCTCGTCCTCCTTCTGGATCATGCGGCGGCCCGCGAGCGCCTCCCACAACATGAGGCCGACCGCGAACACGTCCGCGCGCGCGTCGACCGGCTCGCAGCGCGCCTGCTCCGGGGCGATGTACGAGATCTTCCCTTTGAGGATGCCCTCTTGCGTGCGGCTCGACGCGCCCGCCGCCTTCGCGATCCCGAAGTCCACCAGCTTGACGTGTCCGTCGTAGGTGACGAACACGTTCTGCGGGCTCACGTCGCGGTGCACGACGTGGAGCGGCGTGCCGTCGAAGTCCGCCAGGGCGTGGGCGTGCTCGAGCGCCGCGAGCACGTCGGCCAGGATCTTGAGGTGGATCTCGAGGGGGATCTGCTTGCGTCCGATGCGCCGGAACACCGCGTTGAGCGGCTGCCCCTCGAGGTACTCCATCGCGATGAAGTACTGCTCCTTGTCGTTGCCGATCTCGTACGTCTGCACGATGTTCGGGTGGTTGAGGCGCGCAGCGATGCGCGCCTCGTCCAGGAACATCGCCAAGAACTCCGGGTCGTGTGCGAGCTCCTCCCGGAGCTCCTTGACGACGAGGAGCTTGTTGAAGCCGTGTGGGCCCTCGCTCATGGTGAGGAGCACGCGGGCCATGCCACCCTGCCCGATCCTCGCGAGGATGCGGTATTTCCCAATGCGCCCGCTCACTGCGCCCCCACCGTCGGCCCGATGGGGACGTACGCGAGCGCGTTGGCGCGCGACTCGAAGCTGGCCGAGCCGATGGCCTTGCCCGTGGCCGCGTGGAAGGCGCGAGCGTTCACGAGGCCGACCGGCAGGTTCACCCAGCCGCCCGCGCCCTGCAGGTCCGTCTCCGTCGCGGTGAAGTTCGGGAGCTGCCCTTTGAAGTAGTAGGGGATGGAATCGACGTCTTTGTCGTCGGTCTCGAGGCGCACGCCCGCTGCCCGGTCGTCGTTGCAGTCGACCGTGAGCAGGATGACCGTCCCGCGGGTGGGGTCGTAGGACTTGCCGCTCGTCGCCACGATGTTGGCGAACTCCATCTCGCGGACGACGCGGATGACCTTCTCCTTGGGCGGCATCACGACCGGCGGAGACGGGAGATAGGCGCGAGTGGGCTTCAGGTCCGTCGCGGCGATGTCGAGGTAGGCCTCGACGTCGGCGTCGAGCTCGAACATGACATTTCCGTCAGCGTCTGGATCGTCGAGCGGGAGCGGCGAGTCGCAGTTGAAGTCGAGCAGACCGCAGAGCTTCACGGTGAGGCCCGGCGGGGGCTGCCCCGCGTTGACCGCGAGCTCGATGCGGTAGTGGTAGGCGATCTTGCCGCCCGGCCCGGGCGCGGGGGGCTGGAAGTCGCCCAGGCACCCCCAGAGCGGGTCCTCCCCGCCCTGACCGCCCTGGCCGCCCTGACCGCCCTGGCCCTGACCGCCGCCGCCATCTCCCACGGCGACGCAGACCTTGTTCTGGCAAGTGGCCGCGAAGCCGACCTCCGCGCAGTCCGCGGACGACTCGCACTGCTCTCGGCCGAGATCGAAAGCAAGCGAGCAGGACGATCCGACGACCCCGAGCAACGCGAAGCCGACGATCGCCCCTGACGACGTCAGCGGACGACCCACCATGGCGGAATGGAAACAGCGTAACTGTCCAGGTCCGCTTGGTCTAGCTGGCTGCCACCCTCACGGGGCGGCAGCGGGTTGCGATGACCCGTTGGTCAGGCCGTTTCGGCGTCTGCCTCGAGGGGAGACGTGGTCCACGTGTACGACGTGGCCAGCGCGGAGGCCGCGGCGCGACGATTCCTGCGTTTCTCGCGGTACATGCGCGCGTCGGCTTCTTTGACCAGCTCGGCGAGCGGGCGGGTGTCGTCGGGCATCCGGGTCACGAGCCCCACGCTCATCGAGAGCCTGTAGCTGCGGAGCGCCGCGGCGTTGAAGTTCGCGATGGCCGCGTCCAACCGATCGCGCACCGCGTCGGCGCCGCGCTCGGAGCAGTCGTGGGCCAGGACCGCGAACTCGTCGCCGCCCAGGCGGGCGACGACGTCCGAGTCGCGGAAGGTCTTGCGGAGCAGCGTCGCCGCGTCGACGAGCGCGCGATCGCCCTCCTCGTGGCCGAGGTCGTCGTTGATCTGCTTCATGCCGTTCAGGTCGATGAAGAAGAGCCCGACGGGCCGGCGCTCGCGGCTCGCGAGGCGGAGCTCTTGCTCGCCGAGGTTGTTGAAGCCGCGGCGGTTGTAGAGGCTCGTCAGCTCGTCGACGTGCGACAGCTCGAGGAGCTCGTCGACGATGCGGCGCTGCGAGTAGCAGTGACTGATGAGAGCGGCGAGCTCGCGCAGGACGTCGACGTCTCGCGCGGACCAGGGTCGCGACTCGCGCTCCGCGACGCAGACGCCGCCGACGTGCTCGCCATCCACCAGGACGGGAGCCGCGGCGTACGCACCGACCCAGTCGTCGGCGGTGCGGCGCGCGTCCTCGACGATGACGACGGCGCGGATGCCCATGATGCGCTTGGTGAGCGCGGTGGGCGGGGGCTCACCACACGACCAGGTGGTCGGCTCCTCGTCGCCCGGCTTTCGCAGAGCGACAGAGACGTTGGTTGCCCCCAGTGCGGACGTAGCAAACTTGGTGATGCGATCGACGAGCTCGGGAAGGAGTCGGTGCACGTTGCTGCCCTCGAGGCGGTAACGGCACGCCCTGGCGAACCTTAACCAGCGAGCGGTACGTCATCGCCACATGTCTCGCGATGAGACGGTCAGCTTCCGTGATCGCCCGTCAGCGCCTTCGCGGTGCTCTCGTCGAGCTTGCCGTTCGGCGTGAGGCCCCTGTCCGACTGGAAGGTCTTGAGGGCGCTCACGAGGGCGTCGCCGTCCGCCGCGGCGTTCTCCACGCCGACGCGGGTCGGTTGGTAGTAGCCGAGGTGCATGAGGCGCTTCTTGATGCCGCTGACGGTGTCCACGGGGTCGAGATCGCCCACGCGCAGGCGAAGCGTTCGGTCGAGCGAAGGCAAGTAGACCTCGATCTCCCGGACGTGCACCGGCACACCTGCCCGGATGTAGCCCTTGTCGTCGGTCTCGCCTTCGATGGGCTCGCCGAGGCCGAGGATGCGGAAGGGCTCCTTCACCAGCGGCTCACCGCCGATGGTCACCTTCACGGCCACGTAGACGCCCGGCACCCGCGCGACGTAGCGGTTGTCCGAGCCCGCGCGGATGAGCAGGCGGCGGTGCTCCGCCTCGTCCGGCACCCAGAGGATATCCCCGGGGTGGAGCAGGTCCTTGTTGGGCCGCTTCTTGCGAATCTGCTCGTTCTTGGCGTGGTTCCAGATGGTGTCCGGGTCGAAGCCCATCGTGTGCGCGAGCTTCGTGAGGTAGTCGCCCTGGCGAATGACGTAGGGGCGCATGGCTCAGGCCTCCCTCGGCTTGTCGACGTCGGGGAAGTAAATCATGGAGTCGGAGTCGAGCTCGAGCTCGGCCTCGCCTTGATCGTCCGTCACGCCGCCGCGCTCGCTGCCGTCCCCCTCGACGATGACGAAGCGGCGCCTGCGCGCCGGCGCGCCGGTGTCGTCGGTCAGCTTCACGCGCGTGATCGGCTTCGGCTTGGCGACGACCGCGGCCTCGTCGATCTGGCAGTTGAGGCGGACGCGCTCGCCACCGAGATCGGCGTTCTTGAAGAGCAGCAGGCTCGAGCTCTCGCCCATGGCGTGGAGGCGGCGCGACTTGATGACGACGCCGTCCTTCGAGACCATGGTGAGGCGATCGGTCGCGCCGGCCTCGACCTTCTTGCCCGAGACCGTCACGTTGGGCGCGATGATCTCGACGCGATCGGGGCCGATGCGGAGCTGGCTCTCGCCGCAGCGCAGGACGATGCCCTTCTCGGCGATGAGCTCGGTCGTCTTGCTGGCGTAGCCGGCGAGCGTGCCCTCGACGTGCACGGTGGCCGAGGTCGGCTTGGCCTCGTCGCCGACGACGGCGGTCATGTGGCCGCGCACGCGCGTCGTCGCGTCCTCCGAGACGAACGTGTCGACCGTGGAGAGCTCGCGCAGCGCGCCGCCCTCGACGCGGATGGCGTCCATCCCGCTGACGCGCCGGTCGGCGTTGCCGCGGACGGCGTCGATCACGTCGCCCAGGACCTGCGTGGTCTGCTGCGCGGTGACGAGCGTGGTGAGCCCGCCGGTCACGGTCGTCGTCTGGTTGCCCGTGACGACCTCCGTCCGGTGGCCCGTCACGCGCATGACCGAGTTGCCGGTGACCTCGGTCTTGTGATCGTTGCCGATCTGCATGTCGAGGTCGCGCTGGGCCTTGATGCGAATGGCCTCGGCGCCGGCCTCGTCGTTGAACGACAGCTCGTTGAAGCCGTCGCCGCCGGTGCTCTGCGTGTAGAAGCCGCTCTTCGCCTTCTGGTTCGGTAGCCCGAACGGCGGCGGGTGGCTGCCGTTGTAGACCTGACCGACGACGAGCGGGCGATCCGGATCGCCGTCGAGGAAGGTGACGACGACCTCCGTCCCGACGCGCGGGAGGAACTGCGCGCCGAAGCCGGGGCCGGCCCACGCCTGGGCGACGCGGATCCAGGTCGACGACTTCTCGTCGCTCTTGCCCTCGAGATCCCAGTGGAACTGCACCTTGATGCGGCCCTGCGAGTCGGTGAAGACCTCGCCGTCGCCGCCGCCGACGACCGTGGCCGTCTGCGTGCCGTGGATCTTCCGCCGGCGGATCTCCGGCGGCATCCGGAAGGCGGTCTCGATGGGCCCCGCCTCGAACTCGTTGAGGTAGACGTCCACCGACTCGCCGCCGTACTCGGGCGTCTTGCCTTCGTGCACGACCGCGATCGCGACCCAGTCGCGGTTCACTTGCTCGAGGGCGTGACCTTCGAGCTCGAAGGAGTGTCCCGGCACGATCTTGCGGGAGCGGCTGGTCCCCACGATGGCGAGCCCGTCGGAGCGGAGGGACTCGAGCAGGCGGGACGCGTCCTGATCGCGCTTCTGCGCGGAGGCAGACGCCTCGTGCTCGGCCTCGTGCCCGAAGAGGTACATGCTGAGGCGCTCGGAGCCGAGATCACCCGGGATGCCCTTCGGGTCCGCCTGCAGCTCCTGGGCGCGCAGCGGCAGCTGCGGGTGACGGAAATCGAAGTCGCCGATGCGCGCGCCGGTCGAGCGGATCTTGCGGCGCACGCCCAGCTCCACCACCTCGCCCTCTCCGATCTCGAAGTTGGCGTTCCGGATCGTGAGCTTGTTGTGCCGACCGGGCGCCCGCTTGTACATCGCGGTGTCCGTCATCACGAGCTCCTCGGCGTTCGCCTCGTGGTTCTGCCGGAAGTAGAAGAAGATGCCCTCGCGCGCGAGGATCCGGCGGACGAAGTCGAAGTCGGTCTCGTCGTATTGCGTGAGGTAGGTCCGCGGGGTGTAGCTCGCGGTCAGCTCGAAGACGTGGGGCACTCCCCACTCCTTCAGGATGGTCGTCACGACACCCGGCACCGTCTCGTCCTGGAAGATGCGGCTGTGGGTGCGCAGCTTGAGCAGGCTGAGGCGCGCCGAGAGGCGCATCCGGATGCGGACCGAGTCTGCGTGCAGCGAGCCGAGCACGTCGTAGCTGGTCACCACGCCGTGGATGACCCGCGGGACGTCCCCGGACTCCATCATCACGAGCGTGCTGGGGTGACCGAGGAGCTGCTCTTCGAGCGTGGTGAACGGATCGATCGACTGCGGCGCGACGACCTCGATGTCGATCTCGTAAGGCTCGTTGATCCGCTCCTCCCCGTGGAAGCGGAGCACGTTGAGCTGCCGCTCGACCTTTCCCCTCGAGATGAAATGGTAGTGGTCGAGGTTGACCGGGTCGAGCGTGCCGGGCTTTATCTGCTTGAGGAAGGCATCCATTTCCATCTCGGATCAGACCTTCTTCGTGGGGCCGAGGAACGGGGGGAGGACCGAAGCGAGCGAGCCTGCGTCGAGCGCGGCCGTCTCTTCGACGTCGAGCTGCGCGAGATCCCGGAGCTCGGGCGAGACCAGGTTGTCGAGCTGCATGGTCTGCTCGGGCACGCCGCCGTTCGAGATCGGCGCGCTCGGCATTCCCTGCTTCGGCGGCGCGCTGGCCAGATAGAGGTTCCCGCTCGGCGGAGGCGGCGGGTACGAGCCCGGGCTGTGCAGGGGGATGTTGGGCGACCCGCCCGGCGCATACGAGCCCGCGTACGGTGTCGCGCTCGCGTACATCGGCTGATCGGCAGCGAGCGGGTAGTCGCCGTAGGGGAACTGCTGGCTCGGCGTCCCGGCGCCGCTCGGCGGCGGAGACGACCCCGTGCCCGCAGGCCCTTGCGGCGCCTGGTTCTTCACGTCCGAAGGCTTGCCCGAGCCCGAGCCGGCCGCGTCCGAGCCCTGCGCGGGCGGCTTCGGACGCTTCCACTTCAGCTCGCGGCTGACCTTCTTCAGGTGCTCCGGCGTCACGCGGGCGACGAGCACCTTCTTCACCCGGTCTTTGACCGGGAACGCCGTCTCGAGCTCGTCGTGCTCGAGCGCCGGCAGGTCCTGGGTGACGTCGATCTCCGCGGCGTCCCAGGCGTCCTGGGCGTTCTTGACGATCGGGTTCCAGTCCTTCTTGAGCTTGTCGACGCTGTTCTTGGGGCTGCCGAACTTGAACTCGGCGTCAGGCAGCTTGCCCGGCAGCGAGTCGAGCGCGGCGAGCGCCTGCACGATCTTGCCGCGGACCTGCTCGCCCTGCTCTCGCGCCTTGAGAAGGGCCATGCCGGCCTCCGGGAGGCGCGGCGCGAGCGAGGCGGTGATGCCCTCGATCGTGCGCTCGATCACCTTGTCCCACAGGGGGAAAAACACGTTCCGGAACATGCGCGAGAAGACCGTCGGGAGCTGCGCGAGGTGGACCTCCATCGTCAGCGCGCGGTTGGTCACGGCCGTCTGCCGGTGCGCGAAGATCATCTGGTAGAGGTCGCGCATCGCATACTTCACGACCGGATCGATCCACTTCTCGAGCTTGGTCGCGGCGAACTCCTTGGCGCGGCCGATGAGCGCGTCGGTGGAGATCGCCACCTCGGCGATGGGGATGTCGAGCGTCATGCTGCGGAGCTTGTCGACGAAGCCGAGGCCCGCGAGGATCGTCTCGATGATGTTGCCGACGAAGTGACGCTTCGCGGCCTCCTGGATCTCCGCCTCCGTGATCTGATCGGTCGGCTTCAGCGTGAGGAGGCGGCAGTAGACCGCGCGCACGAACTCCGCGCAGATCGTCGAGACCTTGGAGAAGATGAACTCCAGGAACTCGGGGATGTGCGAGATGCCGAGCGCGCCCTTCAGGCTGTCCACCGCCATCTGGCCGAGGCCGCTCGACCAGCCCACACGCGCGCGCTTGGCTGCGTCCGGCACGTCCGGCGGGTCCTCGTCCGGCGGGATGAGGAAGATGTCGTCGAGGAACGGGCGGCCAGGCGTGTAGCGATCCGGCCGGCTCAGGAAGTCGAGCGTCTTGTCGATGCCGACCTTGTTGTCGAAGTCCTGAAGGGCGCCCTTGATCGGGTCGGTGACGACGTCGACAGCCTTGTTGACGGGGTCGACCAGGAAGCCGAGGAGCTTCGGCACGTCCTTCTTGGCGAGCGGGTTGTCGATCTTGTCGAAGATCTTCTGCTCGACGTCGGCCGGGAGCTGGTAGTCCGGCTGGCGCTCCATGTACCAGACCGGGAAGACCGGGATGGCGCGCTTCTGGATGGACTCGATCGACATGCGCCGCGCGGCGTCTTCGATGATCGGCTCGAGGCGGATCGCGTACTCGTAGTTGAGCGCCGCGCAGACGTCCCACGCCTTGAAGCTGATCTTCTGCACGAGGCTGAGGAAGTCCTGCACGCCGGGCGGCACGAGCGCGGTGAGCTTGGGCACCGCGTCCTGCTTCTGCTCGGGCGTCATCTTGCTCCCGCCGCCGAGCCAGTCGTGGCCGGCCGACAGGCCCTGGTTGATGAGCGGGACCTGGTCGTTGAGGATGCCGCCGCCCGGCTTCGCCGTCTTCGCAGGCGCGTGGCGCTTCTCGTTCTCGGTGACGAGGTACTCGCGGTACGCGCGCCGCGCGATGTGGAGCTCGATGCCCGACGCGTGCAGCTCGACGTAGTCGATCTTGTCCTTGTTGATGCGCTTGGCCGCCTCGATGACCTTCTTGAGGTGCGGATTCAGGTCGACGGCGTTGGGTTTGTCGTCCGTCCCGCCGCCGGATCCGGTCAGATCCGCGAGGACCTGCGCGAGGACGCCGATCACGCCCTTGCTCTTCTCCTCGGCGATGAGCGCATCCATCTGCGCGCGGATGAAGCCGCCGAGCAACACCGACTCGCGCAGGAGCGCGGCGCGGAACATGAGCCCGTGCGCGGGGATGTCTTTGCCGTCGTTCGGCGGGTTCGCCAGCGTCGACGAGCCGGCCGGCGCGATGGGCACGAGCGCCGCGGCGGTGTCGTCGAGCGTGGGCGACGGGAACAGGTGCGAGCGGTCGAGGTAGACGCGCCCGAAGTGGATGAACTCGATCGGCTCCGAGAGATCGACCGTGGTGCCACCCGTTACGCTGGTGCTCACGGTGACCGCGCCGTCCTCCGAGGACGTCCAGTCGTCGGCGTTCTCGAAAGGCGCCTCCTTGAACTGGACGATGCGCGCCTTGCGCGACATGCCGTGGACGAGCCGACGCCCGACCTCCCCCATCACGTTGTCAGCGGCGTGGAGGAGTGGCTCCGCCGTCTTGCCGGCACCTTCGGCTTGATCGGCGACCTTCTTGATGCTCTCGCCTTCGATCTTCAATCCGCGTGCTCCTTCGGACGATGAACCGAAGGGCGAGTGTAACTTTCCAGCCTCTCCTGGATAAGGACAGATGTCGGCCAGGCCTACGAATTGTGAGACTTAATCATGGATAACGGAGGCTCCATGCGCCGGCGAGGGCTGGTAGCATGGACCGATGCGCCTTTTCTTCCCCTGCGTCACGGTGCTCTCCCTCGGTCCGTTCGGCTGCGGCGACTCGAGCTTCGGTGACGGCGGAGACGGCGAGGGCGCCTCGGGCCAGGGCGCTGGGAGCTCGACCGGACCCGGCGGCGGAGGCCCGCCGATCGACCCGGGCTGCGACGGCGACGCCACCGCCCACGACGGCGAGGGCACCTACTACGACTTCGCGGACGGCTCGGGGAACTGCGGGTTCCCCGCGACGCCGAACGACCTGATGGTCGCCGCGATGAACCACACCGACTACGCCGACAGCGCAGCCTGCGGCTCGTGTGTGGAGATCACCGGACCTAACGGTACCGTCAAGGTACGCATCGTCGACCGGTGCCCGGAGTGCCCCCAGGGCGACATCGACCTCAGCCCGGAGGCCTTCGAGAGGATCGCCGAGCTCTCGGCCGGCCGCGTGCCGATCTCGTGGAAATACGTGGCGTGCGACGTGATGGGCCCGGTGGTCTACCACTTCAAAGACGGCTCGAACCCGTACTGGACCGCGATCCAGATGCGCAACCACACCTACGCGATCGCCAAGCTCGAGGCCGCCGACGGCGCGGGCAACTACGCGAGCCTCGGCCGGGTGGACTACAACTACTTCATCGCCGACGGCGGCCTCGGGGACGGGCCGTACAAGCTCCGCGTGACGGACGTCGCCGGCCACGTGATCGAAGACGAAGGCATTGCGCTCGGGGACGACGTCGATCGTCCGGGGACGAAGCAGTTCCCGGTGTGCGGCGGGAACTGAGCGACCTCAGCCGAAGACGGCGAGCACCAGCGCGTGATCCGAGTCGGTCGCCGGCGGCGCGTCGGGATCGTACGGGCCGTGATCGCGCAGCTCTTCGTTGAAGATCTCGCAGGCGTGCAAGCGCGCGGCGAGCGCGGGCGAGAGCAACACGTGATCGATGATCTGCGGGGTCGAGCCGTGTCGCGCGGTGAACCGGCGATCTTCGGGGACGCGCGCGGCGGCGGGCTCGAGCACGAGCGCAGGATCCAGATCTCGCCCGGTGCCGCGGACGATTTGCACCGGGAGCGAGTCGAGCGTGTCGTTGTAGTCGCCGAGGACGACGAGCTTGTCGTGCCCGTCAGACAAGAGGCCGTCCACCAGGCCTCGGACGAAGAGCGCCTCGGCCGATCGCAGAACGAGCGAGCGCAGCTGCGCCTCGGCGTAGCCGCGCGCGGATGTGTCGAGCACGTCTTGTCCGGAGGCGTCCTGCATGTGCCGGCCGAGCTTCGACTTGAAGTGCAGCGTGATGACGTCCACCGGCCCGAGCGAGGAGTCGACGCGCACGTGCACGAGGGGCCGCCGCAGCGGGATGCGCTCGCCGAACGGCTCGGGATCGCTCTCGACGAAGCGCGGAAACCGGAGGCTCGCGGCCGCGTGAACGTGGGTCTCGAGCACGGGCAGGCGCGACAGGATCGCGCAGCGGATCCCGCGCCGATCGCCGGGCGCGAACGCGACGTGTGTGTACCCGAGCTCGGGCACCTCCGACTCGACGAGGCGCCGGACGAGCGCTTCCGACCCGACCTCTTGCAGCGCGACCACGTCCGCGTTCGCGCGGCGCAGACCCGCGGCGACGAAGGCGAGCTTCGCCGCGAGCCAGCCGGGCGGCATTTCGGCGTCGGGCTCGAAGAAGTCGAGGAGGTTGTGGGTAGCGATTCGCAGCGTCATGGCTTCTTCGATTCCCTCCGCATCGCGAGGCCCTTCTGGCTCGTGTCGAACGCAGACTGACAGGTCTCGGCCGTCACGTTCGGTGGCAGCTTCTGCTGCCAGGATGCCACGTTGCTCTTCCACGCCGTGCACTCTTCGGGCCGCGCGCCGGACGCCGGGTCACACATGAGGTTGATCAGGTTGCGACACGAGGCCGGCATGACGCCCGGCGCGCCGGCGGTGGAGGTCGTCGTCGCGCTCGGGCTGGGCGTGCTGGCGACCGGCTTCGCGGAGGGTGAGCCGGTCGGCTGGGCGACGGGGGCATCGGGCTCGGCGCTGGGCGTCGCGCTCGGCGGCGTGCTCGGCTCTGCGCTCGGAGGCGCGCTCGGCGCCGGCCGGGTCGACTCGTCCGCCGTGGGAATCGTCTCCACGTCCGAGACGGTCACCTGTGGGCGGACGTCCGCGGAGCGCTCCGAGCGCAGGTAGCCCACGGCGAACGCGCCCGCGATCGCGCCGCCGGTCGCGATGACCGCGCCTGCCGCGAGCAGACCGACGGGGCTGCCGCTCGGACGCGGAGGCGGAGGCGCCGACGCGCTGACGACGACGTGTGGCGTCGCGCCGCTCCCGCTGCTCCTCAGCGTCGTCCCGGGCGCGGGAGCCGGTGGGAACGCTCGCGGAGGCGAGATCACAGTGGGCGCCTGCGCGATCGACGGATCGGTCGCGTGGTCGTGCGCGGGCGGCGTGACGACGATCGCGGGCGTGCGCGGCGTGAAGCCCGCGCGGACCGTCTCGGACGACTCGTGCTGCGAGCGGGCGAGCGCCGCCTCGAGCTGCGCGAGGAGATCGGCCACCGAGGCGGGGCGCCTGTCGAAATCCACGTCGAGCGCCGCGAAGAGGACGTTCACGACCGGCCCCGGGACCGAGACACCTCGCTCGATCGGGTGCTTGGGGCTCATACGACCGCGCGGGTCCTCGCCGTCCCAGGGCAGCTTGCCGACGACCATCAGGTAGAAGAGCAGCGCGAGCTCGTAGACGTCGCTGCGAATGGTGGCGGACCGCCCGAAGATCCGCTCGGGCGCCATGTACGCTGGCGTCCCTCGCATGAGCCCGGCGCGCGTCGTGGTCGACGCGATCGCGTCGGCGTCGCGCGCGATACCCAGATCGAGCAGGACGAGCCTGTCCTCCTGCTCGAGGAAGAGGACGTTCTCGGGCTTCACGTCACGGTGAACGAGCCCGGCCTCGTGCAGGGCTCCGAGCGCCGCGGCGACGCCGGCGAAGAGGCGCATCGCGTGCTCCAGCGAGAAGGGCCCCGCGCTCGCGAGCCGCTCCGAGAGGGCACGACCGCGCAGGCGCGGCATCACCAGGAACGGCCGCCCGTCCGGCAACATGCCGACGTCGAGGACGGGCACGATCCCGGGGTGGCTCACGCGACGCATGCGCCCGGCCTCCTCCACGAAGCGGGTGAGCTCGCGGGGCTCGAGGCCCAGCTCCTCGCGGAGCACCTTGACCGCGACCTCGCGCCCGTCCGGTCCGCGCGCCGCGTAGACCACGCCGCTGCCGCCCTCGCCCAGGAGCTCGAGGATCTGGAACGGTCCGAGCTCGGCCGGCGCGCTCATCGAAGCGGGCTCACCTTACACCGAAGGTCCCCGGGGCGCCGGTCGGACCCACGCGGCGCCGAGGCGGTGGCCCACGCGCCACCCCCGGCGTAGCTCAGGTAAGAGTCACGTTGTGGCTTGACACCCACGAGGACCGTACCTACACGCTCCTACCCATGCGGTCCCTCCTGCTTCTCGGGTCTGTCTCCCTCCTCGCGTTCGCGTCGGCCTGCGTTCCCGCAGAGCCCGGCGAGCTGGAGCAGGAGGACACGGAGGAGACCGAAGGCGCCCTCGGCGAGGCGAAGATCGTCTTCGGCGCGGACTACTCGGAGACCGTGCAGGGCAAGCTCCGCGCGGGCGACCCCATCCAGATCGCGTACGACCCGGCGCGCCTGCCGAGCTGCCGCGGCGAGCAGAACGGCACCCCCCAGTGGGCCATCACGGCCTTCTACCGCGTCGGCGGCGGGGACGTGCACGCCGTCAGCGTGGCGGGCCTCATGGCACCGGCGGGCCCGGCGACCATCGTGCCGGACAGCGCGGGCAAGCTCGAGGTCTGGTTCCAGGTCACCAATGTCTGGGGCTGCAACGAATACGACTCGGACTTCGGCAACAACTACAAGTTCAGCGTCGCGGCGCCGGTGGGCCAGCCCGGCTGGGCCGGCAACACGGTCAGCGTGATCAACCGGTGGACGTGTGAAGGCGGCCCCTGCGACTTCAACCGCAACGCGCTCGAGAACGGCTTCGTGTTCGACACGTGGGCGCGCCAGCGCGCGGCCATCGCGGGCCTCTACTTCGACGTCTGGGAGGAGGGCGTGACCGACTACGACAACGCCGACCTCTGGAAGCAGGTGGACGCGCAGGTCCACTTCCGCTTCACCGGACAGGAGGCGTTCACGACGCGCTACGTGGACTTCTTCCGCCGCAACGGGAACGACGCGCGCTACCAGGTGCTCGTCCGCACGATCGATCCGTTCTTCGCGATGCCCTCGGTCGTCTCGGAGGAGCAGTGCCCCGCGGCGGAGCTCACCGTGTCGCCCAACGGGCAATACGTGCAGACCGAGGTGGAGCTCTACTTCACCGCCGACGGCGTGGAGATCCGTCCCGCCCCCGGCGAGACATTCAAGGGCCGCTTCGAGGACTACGTCGGCCCCTACGCCGCGTGCCTCTGATCGCTCACGCCTGCGCCGTCATGCTCGGCGCTGCGCCCGGGCGTGGCTTGCCGACGATCTCGTAGTCGTCCGCGTACTCGGGCTTCACGTCGCCGTCCGCGCCGACCATCCAGGTCGGGGCGACGTGGCGCGGCACGCGGACGCGCTCCACCGGATCGTACGTGCGAAAGACCAGGTCCCACACCGGGCTCGTCACGCCGTGGTTGTTGCGCGGCGTCTTGTGGTGGTGAAGCAGGTGGTGGCGGCGCGCCCAGCGCGAGTAGGGGCCGCGCGGCGGCCGCACGTGGATGAAGCGGTGCACCACCTCGTAGCCGGCGTAGACCGACGCGAAGCCTGCGGCGAAGGCGAGCGCGCGGCGAGGGCCGACGAGCGGCGTCGCGACGGCGGCGACGGCGGGCACCGCGACCGCGGCCGCGAGCACCTTGCGGTAGGTCGGGGCGAAGTAGCTCGGGTTCGCGTGGTGCGCGAGGTGCTCGCGGTTGAACTCGTAAGCCAACCCCGCGGGCGAGATGCGCCCCAGCAAGGTGGGCGGCATCGACCGCTTCTTGCCGTGCCCGATGAAGCGATGAATCAAGTACTCGCTGACCGTCCAGGCGGCGCCACCGGCGCACAGTGCTGCAAAGCTCATCTTACTTTCCTTTCTCCAAAGCTCGTTGCGCGTGGCCGAGCCGAGCGGGCGTCGCGCCCCAGCTCGAGAGCAGCGAACGCGCGGAAGCGCGCCCGATCGAAGCGGCCGTCGGGAGCGCGGGGACGATGCGGCGCGCCTTCTCCAGGCAGAGCGCACCGTGGAGCGCGGCCCAGAAGCCGAGCACGCGCTCGCCCGTAGGCCCCTCCTCCAGGGCGCCTTCGCGGGCGGCGTCGCGGAAGAGCACCTCCACGCTGCCGAGGAGCTCCGCGAGGATGGGGAGCGTGCGTCGCGACTCCTCCTCCGAGAGGAGAGGGCGCGGATCTCCGAGGAGGAGCGCGACGAGGTACCACGCGCGCGGCTCCGCCTGGGGCAGGCCGAGGTAGATGTCCGCGGCGGCGAGCAGCGCCGCGAGCGCGCGGGTGGGCGGCGAGGCGCCGTCCGCCGCGGCGATGCGACGCGCGAGCTCGCGCTCGAAGTGGGCCTGCACGACGCCGATGGACCGCCGCTGCAACGCGGCGACGAGCGCGTCCTTCGAGGGGAAGTAGCGGTAGACCGCGGTCGTCACGTAGCCGAGCGACTGCGCCACCTTCTGCAGCGTGAGCGCGTCGAGCCCGCCTTCTTCGATGAGCTCCATCGAGCGATCGAGGAGCGCGTCCGTCATCACCTCACGGCGCTCTGCGCGGGGCGACTTCTTGGTGGCGCTCGGCAATCCGTGAATCACGTTCACAACTGTGAACCTCATTCACATCTCTGTCAAGTCACCCCGTCGTCACGCGTCGGATCTATGAGTCGCCCCATGGGCGAGCCGCTCCTCCGTTTCCCCGCAGAGTCCGAGATCCCCGAGAACGCGCGCGTCGACACCTCGAAGTGGGCGGGGCGCTACCTGCTCGGCGGCGAGGTCCGCACCTGGTCCGGGCCGACCGCCGACGTGCTCTCGCCCGTCTGCTTGCGTGACGCCGCGGGCAGCCTGAAGGCGGCGGTCGTCGGGAAGCTCGCGCAGCTCGACGGGGCGACCTCGCTCGAGGCGCTCTCCGCCGCCAAGGCAGCGTGGGACGGCGGCGCCGGCCCCTGGGCCACCGCGCGCGTCGCGCGGCGCATCGGCGCGCTCGAGGACTTCGTCTCGAAGATGGGCGCCGTGCGCGAGGACGTGGTTCGCCTCCTGATGTGGGAGATCGGCAAGACCCGCAAGGACGCCGAGAGCGAGTTCGATCGCACGGTTGTCTACGTGCGCGACACGGTCGAGGCGCTGAAGGAGCTCGATCGCACGTCCAGCCGCTTCGTCCTCGAGCAAGGCTTCCTCGGCATGGTCCGCCGCTCGCCGCTGGGCGTCGTGCTCTGCATGGGCCCCTTCAACTACCCGCTCAACGAGACCTACACGACGCTCATCCCGGCGCTGGTGATGGGCAACTCCGTCGTCTCCAAGCTGCCCAAGCTGGGCGCGCTCTGCCACCTGCCGCTCCTCGAGGCCCTCGCGTCGTGTTTCCCGCCCGGCGTGGTCAACGTCATCGCCGGAGACGGCCCCGAGACCGTCGGCCCGATCATGCAGTCGGGCGACGTCGACGTGCTCGCGTTCATCGGCACGAGCCGCGTCGTCAACATCCTCAAGAAGCAGCACCCTCGCCCCAACAGGCTCCGGAGCATCACCGGGCTCGAGGCCAAGAACCCCGCCGTGGTCTTGCCCTGCGCCGACCTCGACGTAGCCGTCCGCGAGTGCGTGTCGGGCGCGCTCTCGTTCAACGGGCAGCGCTGCACGGGCATCAAGCTCGTGTTCGTGCACGAGTCGCTCGCCGACGCGTTCGTCGACCGGTTCGCCGCCGCGGTCGACGCGCTCCGCGCGGGGATGCCCTGGGAGGCCGGCGCCATGCTCACGCCGCTCCCCGAGCCGGGCAAGCCGGCCTACCTCCGCTCGCTCGTCGACGACGCCGTCGCGCACGGCGCGCAGATCATCGGCAAGGGCGGCGGTGCGCTCGAGACGTTCTTCCGGCCCGCCGTGGTCTACCCGATCACGCCGAGCGCCAAGCTCTGGGACACCGAGCAGTTCGGCCCGGTCGTGCCCGTGGCCGTCTACCGCGACGAGGCGGAGATCGGCGCGTTCATGCGAACGAGCGCGTACGGCCAGCAGGTCGCGCTCTTCGGCCGCGACCCGCGCCGGGTTGCCGGCCTCATCGACGCGCTGGCGAACCAGGTCGCCCGCATCAACCTCAACAGCCAGTGCCGCCGCGGCCCCGACACCTTCCCCTTCACCGGCCGCAAAGACAGCGCCGAGGGGACGCTCAGCGTCAGCGACGCGCTCCGGGCATTTTCGATCCGCACCGTCGTCGCGGCCTCGACCAGCGAGGAGAACAAGGAGCTCGTCAGCGAGATCGCGAGCCGGCGGCTCTCGACCTTCCTGTCGACCGACTTCCTCTTCTGACGTCTGGTCTCCCAGGCCCGAACCAGTGACAATCGCCCCTCATGACGCACGAGGGGCGCAGGAGCGAGCCGCCGCCGCCGAGCCGTGGGGATACGAGCAAGCGTGTCCCTCATCCGCAGGCGATCGAGTTCGATTTCGCCGAGCGCAAGGAGCGGCCGATCGAGCTTTCCTACGCGCGCGCGTCGATGGACACCGGCAAGTTCGTCTGGATCGACGTCGACGCGACCGACAAAGACGCCGCGCGCAAGACGCTCACGAAGCTCGACCTGATCTCGCCCGAGGTCATCGACGACGTCCTGTCCGGTGAGCCCGGCACGCAGCAGGCCCGTTACCCGAGCTACATCCACCTGGTCCTGACCGGCTGCCATTTGCACAAGGGCAAATTCGACCTCCAGCGGGTGGACGTGATCATCGCGGAGAAGTTCCTCGTCACGGTCCACGACGGGAAAGCGCACTTCTTGGAGTCGGTGAAGCGCGAGTACAAGGAGGACTTCGAGCGCTTCGCGCGGAGCCCGAGCTTCCTCCTCTACGAGCTGTGGGATCACCTCATCGACCACTACGTGCGCACCCAGAAGAAGCTGGAGGAGCGCGTGGAGGAGCTGCAAACGCGCCTCATCGGCGAGGTGGACGAGCGGGTGTTCGGCCAGGTCTCCGAGATCGGCGCCGACCTCTTGCACTTCCGCAAGGTGCTCATCCCCGCCCGCGCGGTGCTGACCGACATGTCGACGCGCAAATCGATCTTCGTGAGCGAGGCGACCCAGCCGTTCCTCGCCAACATGGTCGGCACGCTCGAGCGCGTGCTGCAGGATCTCATGAGCGACCGCGACATCCTCAGCGACTCGCTCAACCTCTACATGTCGATGGTCGGTCACCGGACCAACCGCGTGATGAACCGGCTCACCGTGGTCAGCGTCATCTTCCTGCCGCTCTCGTTCCTCTGCGGCGTCTACGGGATGAACTTCGAGATCTTGCCCGAGCTGAAGTGGGAGCACGGCTACCTCTTCTTCTGGGTGACCGTGCTCTCGATCGCGACCGCGCTCCTCCTCGTCATGCGGCGCATGCGCGTGCTCTGAAGCGCGCGGCCTGTGCCTCACTTCTTCGCGCGCACCTTGCCGATGCAGCCCACGACGAGCGACGTCCAGCCCGTCTGGTGCTCGGCCCCGCAGCCCCAGCCCTTCTCGGCGTGGAAATACTCGTGGAAGGGGACGAGGTCGCGGAAGTTCGGGTCCCGCGCGAAGCGCTCACCGTGTGGGCCCCAGCAGGGGAGGACGCCGCGCTCGTCCGGGAGGAAGAGGCGCTCCACCCGCGACGCGATCTCTCGCGCGACTTGTTTGAGGCGCATGTAGCGGCCACTGCCGGTGGGGCACTCTACCTGCAGGTCTTCGCCGTAGAAGAAGTCGTAGCGCTCGAGCGCCTCGATGAGCAGGTAGTTGAGCGGCAGCCAGATGGGCCCGCGCCAGTTGGAGTTGCCGCCGAACATGGGCGTGGTCGAGTCGCCCGGGGCGTAGTCGACTCGGTACTCCTCGTTCCCGACCCGGAAGACGTACGGGTGCTTCTCGTGGACGCGCGAGAGAGAGCGGATGCCATAAGGCGAGAGGAACTCGTCCTCGTCGAGCACGTACTTCAGGGCGCGGACGAGCCGCTCGCGGTTCGGGATGGCGAGCAGGCGGTGGCCGCCGCCCTCGTGCGCGGGCGAGGCCATGTACGATATCGTCTTCGCGAGATCGCTCCGATTCTCGAGCAGCCAATCCATGCGCCGGCGGAAGCGGGGCAGCCGCGCGAGCACCTCCTCCTCGAGCACCTCGGCCGTGAAGAGCGGAATGAGCCCCACCATCGACCGGACCCGGAGCGGAATGGTGCGGCCCTCGAGCTCGATCTGGTCGTAATAGAAACCGTCGTGCTCGTCCCAGAGCCCGGTGCCGCCGAAGCTGTTGATGGCGTCGGCGATGCCGACGAAGTGCTCGAAGAACTTGGACGCCAGGTCCTCCACGGCGATCACGTCCGCGAGCTCGAAGGCGATCGCGAGCATCTGCGCGGCGTAGAAGCCCATCCACGCGGTGCCGTCGGCCTGCGCGAGCCGACCACCCATCGGCAGCGGCTTGCTCCGATCGAAGACTCCGATGTTGTCGAGCCCGAGGAAGCCGCCGGAGAAGATGTTGTCGTCGTCCTCGTCCTTGCGGTTCACCCACCAGGTAAAGTTGATGAGCAACTTGGCGAAGACGCGCGCCAGAAATACGCGATCGCGCTCGCCGCGCGGGGCGCTCGTCTTGTAGGTGCGCCAGGCGGCCCACGCGAACACGGGCGGGTTCACGTCGCTCATGTTGAACTCGTACGCGGGGAGCTGCCCGTTCGGGTGCAGGTACCACTCGCGCAGGAACAGGACGAGCTGGTCCTTGGCGAACTCGGGGTCGAGCTCCGCCATCGGGATCATGTGGAACGCGAGATCCCACGACGCGTACCAGGGGTACTCCCACTTGTCGGGCACGCTGATGACGTCCCGGTTGAAGAGGTGCTTCCAGTCGCGGTTGCGCGTGCGGGCAGGCGGTCGCGGGTGGCCCGGGTCGCCCTCGAGCCAGTCTTTCACGACGTACCAGTAGAACTGCTTGGTGAAGAGCAGCCCGGCGCGGGCCTGGCGCACCACCCGCTCCTCCTCCGGGGCGAGCGGCGGCGTGCGCGCGGCGTGGAAGAGATCGGCCTCCCGCACGCGCTCGGCGAAGATCTCGTCGAAGCCGGCGCCGAGGCAGCCGGCCGGCCCGTCCACGTGTGTCTCGTTCGCGTAGAGCCGGAGCTTGAGCGTGACGGAGCCGCCCGCCGGGACCAGGAGCTCGTAATGCGCGGCGACCTTTGTGCCGATGCCCGAAGGGCTGACGGCTTCCACCCGTCCGCCGATCACGCGCTCGTGGATCGCGTCCTTCACGTACGGCGACCGGTTGGGCACACCCCAGAGCCGCTCGGTGTTCGTCTCGTTCTCGGTGAAATAGAGTTTCGGGACAGAACCGTCAGGATGTTTCGCCGCGGCCAGCTCGAACCGGCCCAGGGAGGCGTGCTCGGCCCACACGTGTGCGCCGCAGTCCTCCGGAGGAGAGCCCGCGCCCAGCGTCGGCTTCGGGAAGTAGCCCTCGCCCGTCCGTCCCCAGGACCAGGTGTTGCGGAACCACAGGGTCGGCAAGAGATGCAGCGGCGCGTCCTCCGGCCCGCGGTTGTGCACGGTGATCCGGACGAGGATGTCCTCCGGAGCGGCCTTCGCGTACTCGACGAAGACGTCGAAATAGCGGTCGTCGTCGAAGACGCCGGTGTCGATGATCTCGAGCTCCGGCTCGTGACGGGAGCGGCCGCGGTTGCCCTCGATGAGCTGGGCGTACGGGAAGGCGCGCTGCGGGTACTTGTAGAGCGCCTTCAGGTACGAGGCAGTCGGCGTCGCGTCGAGGTAATACCAGAGCTCCTTCGCGTCCTCGCCGTGGTTCCCCTCGCCGTTCGTCAGACCGAACAGGCGCTCCTTGAGGATCGGGTCCTTCTCGTTCCAGAGCGCGAGGGCGAAGCAGAGGCGGCACTGTCGATCGGTGATGCCGAGCAGGCCGTCCTCTCCCCACCGATAGGCTCGGCTGCGCGCCTGGTCGTGTGTGAAGTAGCGCCACACGTCGCCGTCCGCCGAATAGTCCTCTCGGACCGTCCCCCACTGCCGCTCTGGGAGGTACGGTCCCCAGCGTTTCCAGTTCCCGCTCCGGTCCGCGTCCTCGGCGAGCCTTCGCGTCTCGGGATCGTCGTAGCGCATGCCGAAAGGGAGCCAATCAGGGGCGCGGCCCTGAACGCAAGACCCCTCTCGAAAACCGTCCTGTCTTCACCCGCCGGAGCGTTTGTGCGAAGAGCGCGCGCCATGAAACCTGCTCACGTCATTTTCGCCTCGGCCCTCTGCAGCTCGATGTTCCTCTTCGCCTGCGGCGACGGCGGCGGCGGCTCGCCGAGCGGCACCCCCTCGGGCGCGAAGCCTGCCGGCTCGGCCGCAGGCGGCGCCAGCGCGAAGGCGAGCGCGAAGCCGAGCGCCGCGGCGCCGGCCACCGCTTCGGCTGCGGCCAGCGCGGGCGGCGACGCCGCCCCGGCCACCAGCGGCAGCGCGCCCCCGGCCGACTCGGCCGCGGCCAACGCAGAGGGCGGGTCGCCGCTGCCCGCGGACCTCGCCAAGCTCGTCGGCGATCTGAAGGACGTGGAGGAGCTGAAGGACCCGAAGCTCGACGGCTTCTTCTTCAGCGGCCCGAAGGGCTCGAAGCTCGAGTCCGCGCCCGCGCCTGGCGCCTGGAGCACCATCACTGCGGACGGCGCCAAGCTCTCGTTCCTCGCGCACTCGGAGAGCGACGGCGGCGACGGCTGCCCGAAGATGGCCGACATGAAGGCCAAGGCGAAGGGCGCGAAGGACCTGCTCAGCCAGAACGGCAAGCTGAAGCCCTGGGGCAAGAAGTCGCTCGGCGACGAGGTCGACTTCTGGATGTTCGAGAAGGACGGAAAGGTCGGCTTCTACGGCGTGAAGGTCTTCGCCGGGACGGACAAGACGACCTACTGCTGCGCCCCGGGCGAGCAGGCGGACGCGGAGGCGATGAAGCCGGTCGTCGACAAGGCGAAGGCCGACGTCCTCGCAGGCGTCTGCCTCAGCCTCGTCAAGAAGTTCTGATCACTCGGCCGCAGCCTTCGTGTTCATGTCGCGCACGATCCGGAGCAGATCGAGCGACGACACGATCCCGACGGCGCGGCCCTTTCGCGTGACGACGATGCGATGGATCCGGCCTCGGATCATCGCATCGGCGATCTCGTTCACCGGAGTGTCTTCCGCGCAGTCGAAGACGATGGGCGTCATGATGTCGGCCACCGACATCGTGCTGCCGCCTTCGATCCCGAAGCCCTCGAGCTCGCTCGGAGGGATGCCGCCCTCGTAGGCGCGGTCGTGCATCGCCGCCGAGTCGGGGAAATCGAGGTGCTCGGGCATCCGGTTTCTCACGAGATCGGTCGTCGACACGATGCCGACGAGCTTGCCCTGCTCGTCGAGAACGGGCGCGCCTGTGATGGCGTTGGACGTGAGGAAGGAGGCGAGCTCCTCGAGCGACCATTCGGCTCGGGCGGTCCTCACATCGCGGGTCATGACGTCGCGGGCGGTCAGCATGATCATTCCTTCTTTCGGGCAGGCGATCGTGACGAGGCAGCAAGCTACATGCCCCAACGATCTGGCGCCGTTACGCGACCTGACGCTGGGCCGCGCGCAAGACGTGCGCGCCCCCAGGCAGCTCGTGCGCGATCCGGCTGTGTGCGATGATGCGGGTCGTGACGCTGGATTCGAAGGCGGTCAACACCTGGGTCGCCATCCTCTCGGGAGGAGGCCTGCTCCGGGGCGAGCGTGAGACGGAGGGCGCCGAGCTGGCGGGGAAGATCGTGGGGGAGGTCCGGCTGAGCGAGCTTCGGGCCTGGCTGACCGCGCTGGCGCCCGCCCAGCAGGAGGACATCCGCAGCGCGGCGATCGAGCTCTGCATGTGGATGGCCGTGGCCGACCGCGTGATCGATCCGGCCGAGCGAGATCTCCTCGGGGACGTCGTGCGCGCGAGCGGCCTATCACCCGCCGACGAGCAGCGGATGTTGGACCTCCTCCAGTCTGCCCTCGGCGACATCCGCCGGCTCCCCCACCTCGAGACGCTCGCCGAGCGGCTCGACCATCCGGTCCTGCGTGAGCTCATGCTCGCGCTCGCCTGGCACGTCGCCAACGCCGACGGGTTCGTCGACGCGCTGGAGAGCTCCTCTTACGGGAGGCTCGCGGCGATCTTCGGGGTGCCCGCCAACGTCGCCCGCGCCATCACCCTCGTGCTCCGTTCCTGACGCGTTCGCCGCTCACGGACCGCCGGCCTCACGTGCCGCGGGACGGAGCCGCGCCCACCGGATCGGGGAGGACGCGCGGAGGGGCGTCCCCGAAGAGCGGGTACCGGTAGATCGCGAGCCTCTTGTCCAAGAGGAGGCGGATGGCGAGGACCAACCCGACGTCGTCCACCCAGGCGACGAGCGGCATGAACGCCTCCGGGAAGGCGTCCACCGGGGAGACCACGTAGAGGAACGTGGCGACGGCCAGCACCTTCCAACCGAACGCGGCGCCCGGATCCCGGACGAGCCGGGAGAGCGCGAGGAGGTCGCCGAAGAACGGCACGGCAGAAACGCCACGCTTTCTGTGCTGCTGGGGAACGACCGGATCGGCCACGGGGCCAACATGGGGCTTGCAGCGACTCTTGCAAGCCTCGGTACCATGGCGATCGTGCCCCCGAGCGCTGCTCTGCTCCCCCCGACTCGGACAGTGGACCGGCCGCTCGGTGTCGGCGCCGCGCTCCTGACCGTCCTCGCGACCTTCGTCGGCGGCCAGCTGAGCGGCGCGGCGACAGCCGTGCTCGTGGCGCTCGCGATCGTCGTCGCGCGGGGCGGCAGCGCCGTCCACACGCTCCGAGACGCGGACACGCTGACCAGCGATCCGCTGTTCGTGAGCATCGCGGCGCTCACGGCCGGCCTGACGCTGGTCCTCGCGACCTTTGTCGCTCTCCGCATCGTGCGTGTCCCCTTTCGCGCCGGCACGGCCCTCCGCGGCGCGCGCGCAGCCCACATCGCGCTGGCCCTCTTGCTCGTGCTCGCCGCGGGGCCTTTCGCCGATCTCGCGATCCAGGCCTTTCGCGCGGCTTTCCCGGGCGTCACCCTCGGGCTGCTCGAGAGCATCGGTGAGGCCGCGCAGACAAACGGTCCGCGGCTCCTGGTCCTGCTCGTGTGTGTGTCGCTCGTCCCGGGCATCGCCGAAGAGATCTTCTTCCGCGGCCTCGTGCAGCGGTCGCTCACGGCTCGCCTCGGCGCGCCGCTCGGGATCGGTCTGGCGTCGGTCCTCTTCGGTGCGTTCCACGTCGACCCGCCCCAGGCGATCGGCGCGGCCGTGCTCGGGCTGGCGCTCGGCTTCGTGGTCTGGCGCACGGGCAGTGTGGTGCCCGCGGTCGTGGCGCACGCCGCAAACAACGCCCTCGCGCTGGCCGTAGCCCGGCAGCCGGTCGAGCCGGCTACCGGCACCGGCCCATCGCAGGTGTGGGTCCTCGGCGTGTCGGGCGCGATCGCGGCGCTCGCCGTCGCCGCGCTCGTGCGCACGACACCGAGGCAGACGGCATGAGCGGCGCCCGCCTGGGGCTCTCCGTGCTCGTCGTCGCCTCGGCGCCCCTGCTCGCGAGCGGCGCCGAGCCCGCGCCCGCGCCGCGCTGTCCGGAGGGGATGGTCGAGATCTCCGGCTCGGCCTGTGTGGACGCGTTCGAGGCGCACCTCGAGCGCCTCGACAATGACGGCCATGTCATTGGCATTCACCCACCCAACGAGCCCATCTTGGCTCGTCGGGCCCGCGCGAGGAGCGCGCGAGGCGTCGTCCCGCAGGCGTACATCAGCCAGGAGGAGGCAGCGGCCGCCTGCCGGGAGGCCGGCAAGCGCCTCTGCTCGGACGACGAGTGGCGCTCGGCGTGCAAGGGCCCGCTCGGGACGCGCTACCCATACGGCGCCCGCCGTCATGCGGGCTCCTGCAACGATCGCGGCGTCGAGCCCATCGCCGTCACACTCGGGCGGCCGGCGTCGACGGACACGTGGGGCTTCGACGCGATGAACGACCCCCGGCTCCACCTCGTTCCAGGTGGCGTCGCCCGCACGGGGCGCTTCGATCGGTGCGTCAGCGAGATCGGCGCTCACGACATGGTCGGCAACCTCCACGAGTGGACGGCCGACGGCGCCGGCACCTTGCGCGGCGGCTATTATCTCGACACCGAAAGCTTGGGAGAGGGATGCGACTACGCGGCGGTAGGGCACGACACGAAGTATCGGGACTACTCGACCGGCTTCCGGTGCTGCGCGGACCTGCGCTGAAGGCGCTCGCCGCGATCGTCGCGCTCGCGTCGACCGGTTGCGGCGCCTCCGGCGGGAAATCGAGCAGCGCCCCCGCCGCGAGCGTCGCGCCGGCCGTCGAGCAGCGCGGACACGCCGTCGGCTTCGAACGCTTCCCGCGCCGGTGGGAGGCCAACCACGCCTCCAACGTGAGTGGGATCGCCATCACGAAGGACGCCGTCATCACCTTCGGGGGCGGGTCGGTCGACGCCTTCTCCGCCGCCGATGGCTCTCCGCTCAAGTCGTCCAGCGACGGCTGCATGCCGCTGAGGACCGCCAACACGACCGACGGCAGCCTGACCGTCGCGTGCACCGGGGAGCTTCGTTCGCTGGACCCGAAGACGCTCGCGTGGCGAACGCTGATGAAGTTCCACGCGTCCGCGATAGCCGCTGCGTTTTCGGCAGACGAGATCTTCGTCGAGCACTGGGTGAGCCAGGCCGAGACCCCGCACCTCCAGACGACCCCCCTCGAGACCGTGGCCTACGACCGCACCACCTTGAAGCCGAAGCGCCGCCTCCCCGCGGTCGACGGGCTCGGGGCCACGTTGGCCGCGAGCGAGGACGGCCTGCTCGTCGGCGCGTTCGCGAAGAGCGTGCAGATCAACCGCGACGGAGGCGCTTCCTGGCGTCCGCTGGTCAAGGGCGATCAGCTCCTGTTCGCCGTGCCTGCGCCGTCGGGCCAGCGCGTCTTCCTCGCCGCGCCGAGCACGGGCTTGATCGCGGTCGACGTGAAGACGGCGACCGTCGCGCGCAAGTGGTCGGGCGAGATCCCGATGAGCGCGGAATGGATCGGCGACGAGGCCGTGGCGGTCATCGGGGGCTCCGGTGGAGTCCGCATCCTCGAGCTGACGGGAACCGAGGTGACGCCGTCGGATGAAGAGGTCTTCAACTCGCTCGCCGTCGCGCCCGGAGGCGACGCGCTCTGCGCGCACTCCATCCAGACGAGCCGGCTGACCTGCTACTTCGCTCGCTGAGCGGCCGTCGACCAGGGAGCAGAGAAAGCCCGGTCGGCCGCGGCCTTCGCAGCCTCGTCGAAGGCGCGCTCGCTCGACTCGTCGCGCAAGCAGACCCAGCAGTCATCCTGGTTCTTGGGACCGCACCCCTTGCGAGAGCGAAAGCGCTCGAGGAGCGGGCCGAGCCTTTCGTCTCCCAGCTCGGCGATTCGTGGAACGAAGGCGAGGATCTCGGGGCAAGTGCGCACCGCGCGGACCTCGAGCAGGAGCGCCAGCGGCTTCGAGGTCTCCCCGCGCACCGCTGGCCCGAGTAGGAGATCCTCCGCGAGGAGGACGAGCCGCGCCCCCGGCTCGCCACGCGCGACGAGATCGTAGAGCAGGTCGGCCGCCGTCGGGTGCGTCAGCGCCGCCAGACCGGCGAGCAGCGTCGGCGCCACCTCGGGGTCGAGCGCGAGCCGGTAGGCGTAGCCCATGGTGGCGCGATCTTCGAAGAGCTTCGGGTCGCGCTCCAGGTCGGCGAGGAGCCGCGCCGCGTCGTTCCGAGCAAGCGCCGCGTGACCTTCCGCGAGCGCGAGCGCCTCGTCGACGGTGCGGTCGCGGGGCGGTCGGAGCTCGAGCTCTTTCAGGGCCCCGAGCTCGCCGGCGCGGGCTCGATCGAGGAGGGCGCTTGGATGCGCGGGAGGGGCGGCGGGTTCGAGGGCGCGAGCGGAAGAAGCTGTCGATACGGTCATGCTCGTCGGAGAGCTGCTCTCCGGACCCGCGCTCGCCGGAGCAAGCTGCGGCGCTGCGGCTTCACGACGCGCAGATGCCAGGAGAAACCCGGCGCCGCCGGCGAGCAGCGCGGCGACGAGGACGGTCGTGATCTGACGATGCGGCAAGTGGCGTACTGAGCTCCGCCGATCCAGCCTAGCCTCCATGACGATTGCGGATGGCCGTTTTCTCGCTTGTCTCCTGCTCGGCGCGGCCGCGCTGCTCTCTGGTTGCGAAGACGAGGGCGGCGGCGACGTCCCCGCGAACTGCTCGACCAACGAAGCCTCGAACGAAGACGAAGGCGAGCGCATGCGACCGGGCGGCAACTGCATCACCTGCCACGAGGACGAGGGCGAAGGGCCGCGCTACACGATCGCCGGCACCGTGATGGGCGCCTACCACGACGACGAGCGATGTGTGGGCGTCGACGGCGTGACCGTGGAGATCACGGGCTCTGACGGGAAGGTCCTTTCCCTCGACACGAACTCGGTCGGGAACTTCTTCTACACGGGGAGCGTGGCCACCCCGTACACCGCCAAGGTGAAGAGCTCGGCCGGCGAGAAGGCCATGACGGCGGCGCAGTCGGACTTGAACTGCGCGAGCTGCCACACGGCGGAGGGAGCGAGCTCCGCGCCCGGCCGCATCATCGCTCCCTGAGAGCGTCCAACCGACCGGTCAGCCGCAGAGGCCCGAGCAGCTCGAGCTGAAGCGGAGGCAGCTCAGACCGACCGGCGTCGCTCGCACCACCTCCCACGACTCGGCGGTCGCGTCGTACCACCAGGCGTCGCTCGCGCGCCCGCAGTCCGTGTCCCCGCCGAAGATGACCATGGCCTGACCGTTCGGGTGGACGGCTGCCGCGAACGCGCTGCGCCGCTCGGGGCTCGTGTTGTCGATCGTGGTGAAGTCGGGCGGGAAGTTGCACGTCCCGCTGCCGGGCTTGTTGAAGGTGTCACCCGGCTTCGAGGCACGCCACGCGGTGGCGCCGACATCCAGCACGTTCGTGTCGTTGCGGTTGCCGAGCTGCCCCGCGTCGTGGCCGGCGAAGTAGTGGAGCCGCGCGCCCCCCTCGACCGGTTGCGCCAGGAGCGCGGGCTTGATGCGCCCGAAGTCCTCCACGGCGTCGATGGAGACGGTGCTCTCCGACCACGTTCCGCTCGCGAGGTCGAACGTCCAGAGGTCTTCCAGGAAGGGGCCGATGAACGCGTTCTCGTCGCCCCCGCTGACGACGTAGAGCTGGCCGGCCGCAGCGTCGCCCGCCATCCCATGGAAGAGGCGCGCCGGCGGCCGCGGGCCGCTGGTGCCGAGCTCGGTCCAGGTGTTCGTCACGAGGTCGAGCGCCCACAGGTCGTCCTGCGGGTTGAAGACGGTGCCCGAGGTCGAGGTGCTCCCGCCGAACACGTAGAGCACGTCACCGACGACGATCGACGCGGTGTTGCTGCGCGCCGTCGGACCCGCATTGGCAGGCACGATCTCGGACCAGGTCTGGGAGGCGAAGTCGAAGGCCCAGATGTCGTTGAACAGATCGTAGGAGGTCGAGCTGCCTGTCCGCGTGCGGCCGCCGAAGAGGAGCGCTCGCCCCCGCGCAGCGTCCGTCGCCATGGTGTGGCGCGCGCGCGCTGGCGGGCCGGACGAGGCAACCTCCGTCCATCCGCCGCACGCGACGTCGAGCACCCAGGTGTCGCCGACGTGCTCGCGCGCGGGCATGTCGCCGCAAACGACCGTGGCCGTATCGCCCCCGAAGAGCACGACGCTCAGCCCGTCCGGCGAGAACGCTCCTGCCGTATCGGCCCTCGCATCTGGGGTCGACGACCCGGAGGGCTCCGTCAGGCAAGTGGGCTTGGACGTGTTGCCCGTGCCCTGTCCTCCGACGCCGCCCGCGCCTTGTCCGTCACCCCCCTCGTTGTCCCCGCCGCCGCTGCCGCCAGCCTCCTCGCCGCAAGCGAGCACGAACAGGAGGGGCGCGAAGGCGAGGGCGGCGACGAGACGACGAAAGCTCATGGCTCGGAAGATCGCAGATCGAGGCGCGCGCGCCAATGCGTCGTGACTCAGATCGATCTCGCGCAGCGGAACCCGATTGTCGGGTCCGGCTTGCCCTTGTCCGGCCGGCACCGGGCAAGCGCGACCATTTCGGTCACGTCGAGCTCGGGATCGAGCCACGACGAGCCACACGCGACGCCCTCGGCCGTCCATTCCGCGACGTTCCCGGCCATGTCGCGCAGCTCGAACGGGGCTTGGCGGGGAGGGAACGTGCCGACCTCACACGTGCCGGCGTGCCGCCAACAAGCCCAGACGCCGAGCTCCGTGGAGGAGCTGGCCCAACGCGGTGCGGTCGAGCCCCAGGGGTAGATCCGCCCGTCCGCTCCCCGAGCGGCGTACTCCCACTCGTCGCGCGTCGGCAGGCGCTTTCCCGCCTGCTCGCAGAACCTCTTCGCCTGGGCGAACGTGACGCAGTTGACCGGGTGCTGGCCGATGCGCTGTGCCGTACGCCCGCGTTTCTCCGCGGCGAAGTTGCAGTTGTGCTCGGCGTCGAGCCCGACCGCGTCGCAGGCGCCTTCTCGGACACACTTCGAGTAGGCCTCGAGCGTCACCTCGGTCGCGTCGAGCTCGAAAGCGGCGACCGTGATGGACGGGCCCTCGCAGCTCACGGTCTCCGCGTTGGCGAAGGTGCACCTGGGTCGGGTGCCCGCCGGGATGGGGAGCGCGGCGGGCAGCGGCTTCGAAGCGGGGCTCGGGGCGGAGGCCGAGGCGGGGGTCTGGACGGGCTCGGCGGAATTTTCGCTCGTCTTGTGGTCGCCGGATCCACACGCGACGAGCACGAGGACGGTGGCGGCGCGACCAAGCCCGCTCCCCGCTCGACGCCGTTCTCTCGCCCCCGCGCTCATGGTGGGAGCGTTGCCGAAAGCACGGGCAGAGTCCACCGATGGTTCCGGGCCTGCTAAGATTCTCGCCTCTTGGCGATCTTCCCTCGCAGCGACGGCTCCGGCGACGAGACGCGAACGATCGCGCGCGCCCAGGGCCCCAGACCGCTGGGCGCGATGATCCGCGTGCTCGGAGCGCGCTGCTCGCCGGCCTTCTTCCGGTTGTCCTCCGGGAGCTGCGTGCTGGGGGCGGGCGCGAGCGCGGACATCGTGATCCAGAACGACACCGTGTCGCGCGCCCACGTCGAGCTCTCGCTCGCACCGGAGGGCGTGGTCGTCCGCGATCTCGGCAGCCGAAACGGGACGTTTTATCTCGGACAGCGGCTCGAGAAGATCGTCCTCGGGCTCGGCAGCCGGGTCCGGCTGGGCGCCGTCGAGGTGGCCATCGACGCCGACACCGAGGGGCTCGCACACGAGCCCGAGCTTGCGGCCTCGGGTTATCGCGGGCTCATCGGCATCTCCCCCCCGATGCGGCGGCTCTGCGCGGTCCTGCATCGGCTCGAAGGGTCACTCGTCAGCGTCCTGCTCCAGGGCGAGAGCGGCTCCGGCAAGGAGCTGATCGCCCGCGCCATCCACGAAGGCTCGAGCGTGCACCGCGGCCCGCTCGTTGTCGTCAACTGCGGCGCCATCGCGCGCGAGCTCGTCCTGTCCGAGCTCTTCGGGCATCGCCGCGGCTCCTTCACCGGAGCCATCGCCGACCGGCAGGGCGCCTTCGAGGCGGCCGACGGCGGCACCTTGTTTCTGGACGAGGTCGGGGAGCTGCCGCTCGACGTGCAGCCGGCGCTCTTGCGCGCGCTCGAGGCGGGCGAGGTGCAGCCCGTCGGTTCGACCGAGACGCGGCGCGTGAAGGTACGCATCGTCGCCGCGACGAACCGCGATCTCGACGCAGAGGTGCGCGCGAGCCGCTTCCGGGAAGATCTGTTCTATCGCCTCGCCGTCGTGCGGCTCGTCGTGCCGCCGCTCCGCGAGCGCCGGGAAGACATCCCGCTGCTGGCGAACCATTTCGCGGCTTCGACCGGGCTGCCCAACCTCCCCCCGGAAGCGCTCGCCAGCTTCTCGGCCCAGACCTGGCCCGGCAACGCTCGTGAGCTCCGAAACGCAGTGCAGGCCTTCGTCGCGATCGGGGCCCTCCCCGGCCAGGCCACGGCGCTCTCGGGCGAGCTCGCGAGCGCGATCAAGAAGCAGCTCGACGTCGAACGCCCTTACGCGGAGCTGAAGGAGCAGTTCTTGAACGAGTTCACCAGGGTCTACCTGGAGCGTCTGCTCGCGCGCACGAACGGCAACCAGTCGGAGGCCGCGCGCATCTCGGGGCTCGATCGGAGCTACCTCGGCAAGATGATCGGACGCTTCGGGGTCAGCAAGCCATGAGAGCTGCCCGCGCGTTGCTCCCGGTTGCCACTGCGCTGCTCGGGGGCTGCTGGGTCGCGCTCGACCTCGACGACAAGGAGTTCTCGCTCGTCCCCGGCGACACCGGCGGGGGGGGCGCCGGCGGCGGCAGCACCACGACCACCGGCGGACGCGACGGCATGGTCGCCGTGAGCCCGCCCGGCCACGACCCGTATCTGATCGACTCGACCGAGGTCACGGTCGCCGCCTACGACGCGTGGCTCAAGACGAGCCCGTCCACCGACGGGCAGCGATCGACCTGCTCGTGGAACACGAGCTTCGTGCCCGGGGAGTGTGATCCCAACGGCAGCTGCGGTTGTTCGGGGAGCGGGATCACGCTCGAGGGCGAGCTGCTCAAGTCGGCCAAGCTCCCCGTCCGATGCATCGACTTCTGCGATGCGGTCGCCTTCTGCGAAGGACAGGGCAAACACCTCTGCGGCGGGCTCGACGACGTGGTCCTCGAGGGGGCGCCGCCGGCGAGCAACGACCCGAACCTGAGCGAGTGGTACTACGCGTGCTCGAACGGCGCCGCCGCGATCACGATCGAGCCCGTGAGCGTGCAGACATTTCCCTATGGGGGGACGTTCACGCTTGGCGCCTGCGTCGACTCGAGCATCGACTTCTCGGGCCCGCACGACACCGGGACACCGACGTGCTCGGGTGGCATCCCCGGCATCTACGACATGAGCGGTAACGTGGAGGAGTGGGTCGACCATTGTTACGGCACCGAGCCGCCGGGCAGCGGGACGGCCTGTTTCCGCCCCGGCGGGGCGTTCTGGAACGCCGAGCCGGATCAGCTCGATTGCGATCTCTGGTGGGAGCAATCCACCGACATCCGCGACCAAAGCCCCTCGACGGGCTTCCGCTGCTGCGACGACCCCTGAGGCCCCATGCGCTTGTTTCTAACCATTCTGTCATTCTTATTGCTGGCGGGGTGCGGCGGCCTCGTCGTGTTCGAGCGCGACGACGGCGAGGGCGGCGCGGGCGGGTCCTCGACGACCTCGACGACCTCGACGACGACTGCGACCAGCTCGAAGAGCTCGACCGCCAGCACCGGCTCGAGCGCCCAGATCGACCCGGAGATCATCGACGTGAATCTCGGGGCCAACTGCATGCCGAAGATCGGGCCCGATCCCATCCTCGGCTCGATCGTGGTCCGCTACACGAACCAGGGCAACGCGGCCGGGAGCCTCGTAATCGCCGACGCGCAGATCCTCATCGCCAACCCGATGGAGGGCTGGGCCTTCCCCCTCGAGCTTTCCCCCACCTCGAGCGGCACGATCGCGGCCGGCGCCGTCGTCGACGTCGAGCACGCGAAGGTCACAACGCCGGGCGACGCCTCCTTCATCTGCTCGCTCTGTGGGCTCGACGCGAGCGTCACGGTGCGCTGGCTGAAGGACGGCGGAGAGGTCTCGGACGTCTTCGCGGTGCCGCTCGGCTGCGCGTTCTGAAGCCCCCCGCGCCGGGCGCGCGACTCGGAGGGTGACCTCTGTCTCGTGGATCGGGCGCTTTGGATCCGAGCTGATCCAGTCGCAGCAGGTCCGCGGGAAATTTGCCCGGATCGTAGGGACCTACAGCCGGCATGACTTTCGCACAGGCGCGGCACAGGACCCACCTGTGGGCCCATGTAGGAGATGCCCCAATGAAGCGATCGCTCTGCCTCCTCGCGCTCCTGGCCTTCGGCTCTGGCTGCTCGGACTCGGACCCCATCATCGGCTCCGACGGCGAAGAGGGCGCGAGCGATGACGACGGAGAGGGCGCGGGCGGCGACACGAGCGGCAGCGGCGCGGGCGATCAAGGCGCCGGTGGCGCGGGCCCTGAGGTCTGCCCCGAGGCGACCGGCGTCTACCCCGTCGAGCCGGCGGGCTCGAACCTCCTCTTCTTGCTCGACCGCTCGGGGAGCATGCACCTCCGGGTCGGCGCGACCGACACGCGATGGACGCTGACCTCCGCCGGCCTGGCGAACATCCTCGTCTCGATGCCCGACTCGACCGTCGCGGGTCTCGCCATGTTCCCCTCGGGCGACCAGCCCGTGACGTGCTGCGAGGTGACCTCGGGCAACTTCATCGACTGCAACTGCGCGACGGGCGAGCTCCCCGACACGACGAACCGCTGCGACGCGAGCACCTACCAGTCGCTCGCCGTCGGGATGGACACGCTCGACAGCGCTCACGAGCAACAGATCATCTCCTCGGTCTCCGCCTCCGACACCGAGTTCTACTGGGGCACGCCCCTCGCCCCGGCGCTCTCGGGCACGCTCGACGCCGCGCTCTCCATGTCGATGCCCGGCGTGACGAGCGTCGTGCTCCTCACCGACGGCCTGCCGACGTCCTGCGACACCACCAGCGATCCGAGCGCCAACGACATCCAGCGCGCGCTCGACGTGGCCGCCTCCGCCGCAGCGAGCGGCGTGCGCACCTACGTCGTCGGCATCGACGGCGAGGCCGCCTCGAGCGATCCGGCGACCGACCTGGCCATCAACCTCTCGCAGCTCGCCGCCGCGGGCGGCACCGCGCTCTACGCCGGTTGCGAGAGCCTGAACGAGTGCGCGTACCTCGTGAACGTCGACAACTTCGAGGACGCGCTCGCCAGCGCGCTCGAGTCGATCGCCCTCGAGGCCGCCAGCTGCACCTTCGAGCTGCCGACGCCGAACGGCACGCCCGACTACGACGCCGTCAACATCACGGTGACGAACGACGACGGGACCCAGGCCATCCCGCGCGACACGTCACACGCCAACGGCTGGGACTACTTCCAGGGCAAGGACAAGGTCCAGCTCTACGGCGAGGCGTGCGAGCTGCTCAAGTCCGACGCGACCGCCAAGGTCGAGGTCGTCGTCGGCTGCCAGACGCTCGAGAACTGAGCGCGGCGCCGCCGTCCGGTCTACGCGATGATCTCGGTGACCGGGCCGCTGCAGAAGTCCGCGTCGCCGAACGTCGCGTCCTGGATGTCGAAGAGCCGGAGCACGGAGAGCAAGAGGTCGTTGTTCGACCGCGCGCCGTCGCCCCCGCCCCAATAGCCCGGGTGAGGCAAGCTGACGTGTTTGTTACGCGCCAATCCGCTGTTGGCGCCGCCGGCGAGCAGGAATGGGCAGTTGCCGGGGTCGTGTGAGCCCGCCTCGCCCATCTCGTTGGCCCAGAGGATGACGGTGTTGTCGAACAGCGTCGAGCCGTCCGGCTCGGGCCGCGCCTTGAGCTTGTCGATGAGGAGCGCGACCTTGCCGGCGAACCAGCGCCCGATCGTGGCGTGGGCCTCGCCGCTCTCGTGCCCGATGTCGTGAACCCACATGTTCGAGTACTGCGAGCCGAGGGCGACGACCTCGGGCCAGCTCGACCCGAAATGATCCCAGGTTCCGCCCGGGCCGTCCCACTGGAGACCCGCGACGCGCGTCACGTCGCAGGAGAGGGCGAGCGCGATCAGCTCGAGCTGGACGTCGGTCACCGTGATGTAGCTCTCGTTCGCCCACACATCCACCGGCTGGCCGATGCTGGCCGGCGGCTCACACGACAGCCCTGCGACCAGCCGCTTCTCGACCTCACGCACCGCGGTGAGGTGGGCGTCGAGCTTCTGCTGATCGGCCGCGCTGATCTTGGGCTTGATGCGCTCGATATCCGCGGCGGCTCCGTCGAGCACGCTCTCGCGGCGCTTACGGATCCGCTCGAGCTCCGCCGTGTTGGTCTGCGTGTCGGAGAAGAGATCGGTGAAGACGCCGAACGGATCATTTTGAACCGGCAAGCGTTGGCCGGGCCCGGCCGCGAAGTACGCCTCCTCGCAGAGGAGCCCCAGCGAGAGCGAGGCCTTCTTCGTCTCGGTCCCGATCACCTGCGCGACGCGCTGATCGACCGAAGGACCGTTGATCTCGACGGCGCCCGGCATCCCCGAGCGGGTCCCGGAGAGCATCGCGACACCCGAGACGCCGTGGTTCTGCTGCTGGGCGGCCTTGCAGTCCACGCCGTCGACCAGCACCACCTCTGCCTCGTAACCGGCGAGCGGGGACAGGTACGCGCTCGTGCCGAGATCGAAGCCGCCGCCGGACGGTCGCCAACCCTCCATGGCGGCGCCGTTCTGGTTCACGAGCACGACGAGGCGCTTCGGCTGGCCGGCCGCGCTCGCCTTCTTGGGCAACATGGCCTCGAAGAGCGGGAGGGCGATCGCTGCACCGCCCAGACCACGCAACACCGATCGACGCGAGAGCCTCATTGTCACTTCCCCTCCGTGGCAGGGCGATAACGGAACGAGTCGCTCGTCGCGATGGCGACGAGCAGCTCCTCGAGGTCGTAGCCGGCCTTCTCGAAGGCGAGGAAGGCCGTGTCAGTCGAGCAGGCGTCCTCGTCCGCCTCCCGGCGACCGGTCGCGTACCGGAAGTGCTGCGTGACGACGCAGCGTTTGTACTGCTCCGACTGCGTGAGCTTGTCCGCCAGGCCGCGCACGCCGGTGTACTCCCCGTCGACGTCGGTGCCGACGAGCAGCGCGGTGTCCTCGATCGGCGCTCCGTCTTTCGTGTCGCGCCAGAGCCCGACGCCGTCGTAGTGCTCGAAGCTCTGGCCCACCGGATCGAGCATCGCGTGGCACCCGCTGCAAGGCGGCTTCGTGCGATCGACCGACGGGTCCATGACCGCGTTCGCGGGCGGATCGAAGTGCTCGCAGAGCAGCTGGAAGCGCGCCCACTTGCCTCGGCGAACCACGGCCTCCGTGTCGAACTTCGCGAGCACCGACAGGAGGCCGGCCTTCGTCAGGATGCCGGCGTGCCTCGCCGGGTCGAGCTCGACCTTCTGATCCGGGCTCGCGGCCGGGTCGACCCCGTAGAAGGCCGCGAGCTCCGGCGTGAGGTAGGTGAAGGGCGCGCTCACGAGGTCGTTTGCGTTTCCGTTCGCCTCGACCTCCTCGAGGAACGCCCGCGCCTCCGCCTCCATGTGGGGGAGCAGCTCGGGCGAAAACGTCGGATAGTCCTCCGCGCTCTTGGACACGTCCGGCAGGCGGTAGAGCTGGAGCCACTGCTTGTAAAAGCTCCACCGCGCCTCGCGCGCCTTCGGGTCGGCGAACATGCGCCTGACCTGGGCCTCGATCTGCTCCGGGGTCTCGAGCGAGCCCGCATCGGCGGCGGCGAAGAGCTCGTCGTCGGGCATCGACTCCCAGACGAAGTAGGAGAGGCGGGAGGCCATCTCGTGTGAAGACAGGAGCACCGCGCCGTCGCTGTCGGTCCCCTCCGTCTCCACTCGGTAGAGGAAGACCGGCGACGACAGGACCCGCTCGATCACGAGCGTGATGCCGGCGCGGAAGTCCGCGCCCTCGCGGCCGACAGCGAAGACCGCGGCGAGCTCGTCGACCTCGTCTGCGGCGAGGGGCCTGCGGTACGCGCGGCGACCGAACGCCTCGATGAACTCGCGCACGCAGGCATCCTCCCCGGACGCGACCGGGTCACACGGGACGATGGCCGCGAGATCTTCGGTGGCGCGCAGCGCAATGCCCTCGTTCATCGACAGCAGCTCTTCCACGTGAGCCACGGTGACCGTCTGCTCCGTCACGTCGTTCTCGAACCCGTTCGAGGCTTTCTCCGCGGGGAAGTCGGGCGGGAGCCCGTCGCCCGGCCGCGTGGTGTCCCCGAGGAGATCGCGCACGGTGTTGTTCAGCTCGCCGACGGTCAAGCGGCGGAGCGGCGCCGGGCCGGGCGTGGCGGACTCGGTGCAGAGCGGCGAGTCCGCGCGGCGGGTCCCCTTGCCCGCGTCGTCCCCCCCGATCTGACCGGTGCAGGCCGGCGCAGAGCCGAGCGCGAGCACGACCGCGAGGGTGCGCGCCCGCGCGCGAGGGAGGCGGAGGAGACGGAGCATGACGCGCGGTTTTTGCAGGCCCCGTGCCTGGGCTCCACATTGGAAATCATTGACCATTTCGAGGTGCAAGGGGGCTACATGCAGACGAAAGTCCGCAGGGGCATGCCGACTCGACTCCGCAGGAAAGAGATCGTCGGGCGGGCGCGTTCGTACATGGCCCCATGTGTTGCTTCGCCGGCCCGGTGCGCAGCGTTCGAAACACCCGGATCTTCGCCCGCCTCTCGGGCCAAGGAACGCAGTTTCTGGTCTATGAGATGGAGTTCTCGTCCGAGGCCGAGAACGCGATGATCCTCCCGCTGCCCGTCCTCACGCCGGCGGCGGAGGACGCGGTCAGGTTCATCGACTTCAAGGACAACGGCGGCTTCTTCGAGGCGCTCGACGCAGGCTTCCCGGTGAAGCCGTCGTTTTCGCTCTCCCGCAGCAAGGGAGCGTCCGCCGCCGTCGCGGCGGCGGCCCCGCTCCCGGTCGAGGAGGTCGGTGACTACGTCGCTTCCTTCGTGCCCGCGATGAAGGACTTCGATCGCCTCGACCCGCGCTTCCGGATCGCGCCCGAGATCTGGGCGAAGATCCCTTCGTACGCGGACTACGGCTTCGCCGTGTTCCAGCTCAAATCACGCGAGGGCCGACCACATCCGATGGCCTTCGAGCTCAAGACGCGGATGCCCGACAAGATCTTCTTTCCCACCGTTCACATCCACGACGGCGAGGTCCACCCGACCGAGAGCTTCGACCACGCCCTCTACCTGCAAGACGCGTCGTTCGACGCGGTCGCCGGGGACTACGAGGACCGCGACGCCGTGGACTGGTCGACCGGCTTCGTCCGCTCCGATCGACCCGCGAGCGCGTTCGCGGCCGTGAACGAGAGCCGAGGGGTCGTTGCCGCGGACCTCCTCGTCCACCGGCGCGATCTGAGAGGTGAGCTCCCGAACGTGGACCAGATCCACGGCTTCGCGCAGGCCTCGATCGTCCCACAGCGCCTGGTGAACGAGCTCGAACGGCCCGCCACGAGGTGGGGCCTCGGCGGCGGCGCCGCCCTCATCGGGACCGCTGCCCTCGGGTGGGTGATCGCGCGGCGACGGAAGCTCGCCAAAGGCTCGGCCTGAGCCGCGCGCGCAAAGAACCCGAGCCCCGCGCACCGCCTGCGCGTCGCGACCGCGCCGAGCCCGCCCGATGAACCGGACTCGAGGGGCTCTCCTCGGCACGTGGGCTGCAACGACCTCGGTCGGAGAGTCCGACAATGACCGTCACGCGAGACACGATCGAAGATTTTCTCGCCCAGAAGTCCCTCGCGCTCGTGGGCGTGTCCCAGAGCGGCGCCGGGTTCGGCAACGCGGTGCGGAAGGAGCTCTCGGACAAGGGCTACAGCCTCACCGTCGTGCACCCGAAGGCCGACAAGATCGGCGACCAGCCGTGCGCGCACTCGCTGGAGGAGGTCGCGGGCAAGGTCGGCGGCGTCGTGCTCGTCACGCCGCCGGAGGAGACCGAGAAGCTCGTCCGCGACGTCGTCCGGCTCGGCATCCCGCGCGTATGGATGCAACAAGGCGCGGAGTCCGCCGAGGCGATCCAGATCTGCCACGACAATGACATTGCGGTCATTCATCACGAGTGCATTCTCATGTTCGCCGAGCCTGCCGGGTGGTTCCACCGGGCGCACCGGTGGGCTCGCGGGACGTTCGGTGACCTGCCCGAAGGCCCGACCGAAGCCCCGCACGCGCAGCACGAGGGAGAGCCGCACGACCTCCTGAGCCTGGAGAAGAAGCTCATGCGTGAGGTCGGCGGCGCCGGGCTTCTGTGCGGCCCCGGCGATCGGACCCCCGTCACGGAGCAAGACATCGAGGCGCTCCCCGAGCCTGCGCAGCGCTACCTGCGGTTCATGAACGTCGTGGGGAAGCCGCGGGACTGGTCCTTCCGCGCGCACTTCAGCGGCCGCTTTTTCTTCAAGAACGAGTGGGTCCCTTGCGAGTGCGCGCAGTACAACAGCCGCCTCGATGTGGCCCGCATCTTCCACATGTTGCTGCGGGTCAAAGGCATCGTCCCCACCTACGTGCGCGACACCTATCTCCGCGGGCGAGGCCACATGTTGGGCAAGGCGCTCGACTGGGTGCCGGTCGTCGACGAGGCGGGCGAGGAGATCGCGATCGGCGAGTGCGTCACGTACCTGAACGACGCGGTCCTGATGGCGCCGTCGATGCTCCTCGTCCCGGCGGTCGCCTGGTCGAGCTCGCGTGCGGACGCCTTCGATCTCGCGCTGACGGACGCGGGACGCACCGTGCGCGCCCGCGTCTTCGTCGGCAATGACGGAGAGGTCATCGACTTCGCCACGAGAGATCGCTTCTATGCTCCGCCTGGCGCCAAGGGCGCCGCCGAGCGCGCGGAGTGGAGGACGCCGGTCGAGGGCTGGCAGCACCACCAGGGCCGCGCCTTCCCGACTCGCGCCAAGGCCGTCTGGTTCCTCCCGACCGGCCCCCTGCCCTACGTCGAGCTCAACTTCGAGCCGGAGCGCTTCGCGTTCGACGTCCCACCCCACGCCTGACGGCGAGCCGCGGAGTCGTCAGAAGCTGAGCGGGAAGGTCAGGCTGAGCCCAGGGGTGAAGCCCGTTCGAGTGGGGGGCACGACCATGGCGTCCTCCACCTCGCGGGGCTCGCGCTTGAGCCCGCCCACGAGCACCGGGACGCCGACCGCGATGCCCACGACGCCACCGGCCAGGCAGCCGAGCGAGCCCCAGCCCCACTCGTCGTCCGGGTAGCCGTCCACCGCGGAGACACCCCAGCCGATGACGAGCACGACGCTCGCGACGAACGAGACGCTGCCGAGGCCGATGAGCGTGGCGCCTCCGGCGATCATGCCGGCGTTGCGCTCGGTGAGCCGCTCGCGCTCGGCGTCGAGTCGCGCCTTCGCCTCGGCCAGGTCGGCCTCCACCTCGAGGAGTCGATCGGCGTCGTCCCCGCGCTTCGCCGCTTTGAGCTTCGCCTTCAGCCGGCGGACGCGATCCTCCAGGCCAGCGAGGTATTCGCGGATCTCGTCGGGCGAGTCGCCCACGCGTGGAGCTCGGCGCTCGGCGGGCGCGGCCTCCTCCTCCGATGGCTCGCCGGCCTCCTCGTCGTCGACCTTGTCGTTGTCCTCGACGGTGACGATCATCCGGCGCTTCTTACGAGGCGCCTCGTCCTCATCGGCGAGCGCGGAGGAAGGCGCGAAGGACGCCGCGCCGAGCGCGAGCACAGCTCCCAGACCGAGGCCACGGGGACGAGCCACCATGGCCTCGATCTGAGCAGATATTCGCCCGGCGATCACCCGTGCGCCGCCTCGTCGCTCAGAGCGCGGCGATGATCTTGGCGGCGGTGTGTTTGACCAGGGGCGTCTCGCTGGCGCGGACGAGCCAGTCGAGCGCAGGCGTCTTGACGAGGTTGCGGAAGAGCCCGCCGCCCAGGAACGAGAGCCGGAAGGTCGCCTTGCAACGGCGCTCGTACTCGACCAGCGCCTCGGTCTCGGGCACCCCGGCGTGGAACACGGAGCGGAGCACCTCCGCGGCGATCATGCCGCTCTTCATGCCCTGGTAGATGCCCTCCGCGGTGGCCGGGTGTGTCATGAGCCCCGCCTCGCCGATCACGATGCGGCCGGGCGACGTGAGCTTCTCGATCTCGTACGAGTAAGCGACCGGGTGGCCCTTCCAGGCGCCGAGCTGCTTCGCACCCGCGAGCCTGCGGCCGTACTGCTTGTCGAGGAACTGCTGGAAGAGCTCGCGCGCGTTGCGCTTCGTGCCGGTCTCCTCGTAGCAGATGCCGATGTTCACGCGCTCGTCGGACTCGGGGAAGAGCCAGCCGTAGTAGGGCAGGACCATCGGGTCGAACACCATCTCTACATGCCCCTTGCGGAAGGGCACGCCCTCCCACCAGCCCATGATCGCCTGGATCATCCGGCGAGAATCGCGCTCGGGGCCGAGCCGGCAGTGGGTGCCGCCGGCCACCAGCGTGAAGCGCGCGCGGACCTCGCGACCGTCCTTCGCGCGCACGCCGACGACGCGCCCCCCCTCTTCGATGAGGGAGTCGGCCGTGAAGAACGGGACGAACTCGACGCCGCTATCGAGCGCGCGCTTGAGGATGAGGTGATCGAGGACGCGGCGCGCGCACACGACGGCGGCCATCTGATCGCCGGCGCTCTGGTACGCCTCGCGCCCCTCGGGGGTGACGAGCCGCAGACCATGGATGGGGTACGCCTCGCGCCGCACGTCTTCCCAGACGCCGAGCGAACGGAGGACCTCGATGCCCTTCGGCGAGATGCCGCTCCCGCAGGTCTTCTCGCGGGGGAAGTCGTGTTTGTCCAGGAGGACGACGTTCTTCACCCCGAGCTGTCCAAGATGGGCGGCGGCCGCGGTCCCAGCAGGACCCGCGCCCACGATGACGATGTCGGCTCGTTTCTGTTCGTTCACGGTTGTTTCCCGGCTGACACCGAGCCGCATACTTCGGATCGAGCCTGCGGCCCACCCTCCGCTTCACGGATTTTGACGACCGCTGTCCGGCCCTGGAGGCACCTGGCGGACGCCCGATCAGTCGCGGACCAGACCGTCGACCTTCGCGCCGGCGAACGCGTCATCCGGGTAGCCGACGCCGATCAGGGCATCCGTCAGGTCAGAGCCAAGAAACGAGGCGCCGAGCAAGCTGACGCTGCGGAGTGAGGCACCGACGAGGCTCGCGCCGCTCAGGTTTGCGCCATCGAGCCGGCAGCCGTCGAGCTGGGCTCGATCGAGCCGGGCCGCTCGGAGATCGGTCCCTGCGAGGTCGGCCCCACGGAGATCGCACCCGGAGAGGTCGAGCCCACTCAGAGTCGCGCCGGGGAGCGCGATCCCGGCCAACGCGGCGCCGCGTAGCTCGAGCGACTCGAGCCGCTCACCCTGCTGGACACGACGCAGCAGCTCCGACCGGGTGGCCTCCGCCGGGTCCTCGGGCGCGATGGCCGCGAACGCGCGCGTGACCGAGGTGGGCCCCGCCTCGAGCGGCAGAGCACCGATCTTCGTGGTCTCCTCGTCCTGGACCAGAGGCGCCGCAGCAGGGCGAGGCGCATCCTGTTGGGGAACCGAACGTTGATCTACCAACGGCTCGTGAGCTCCCAAGCGAAGACCAGAGCGGGACGCGCGCGCGTTCCGGCGCGGGACGACGCCTCGGCGGGTCGTGCTCTCCGGCAGCGCTTCGGGGGGGATCTCGAGCGGGATCTGAATGACCCGCGTCTGCTCGTCGAGCGGAGCCTGCTCGACGACACGCGCAGGCGGAGGCGCTGCGTCCCGTACCGCCGTACGCGCCTCGTCGTCCTCGTCGTCCGGTTGTGGCCGCGCGCGCACCGAGGAGACAAAGGTGTCCTCGACCGACACGGTCACGAAGCGCGGCGCAGGCGCCGAGAGCGAGAAACGACCGCGGAGGAGGAACGAGACGGTCCAGGTCGAGAGGTCGATGAAACAGGCGCGCGAGCCGAGCCGCAGCGTGGACGAAGGCTCCCACGTCGCGACGAGCTTCATCTGCGGGAGCTTGCACCACCGCCGCGCGTCGCGAGACGTGACCCCTTCGATGACCAGCCACTCGTCCTCGCGAGCGTCGTCATCCTCCGACTCCGAGGCGACGGGCTCCGTCACCATCACGGCGACGGGCTCGATCCCGGGACCAAACCCGACCTCCGCCAACACCGCCGTGCCGCGGCGGAGCACCACGCGTCCGCCGAGCGGGCGTCCGCCCGTGACGACGAGCATGCCGCCCGCGGTCTCGTCGAGCTCCGCGGCTGCGGCGCCGCCAGCGTGTATGCCCGGGGGCTCGGGCCTGGCGACGATGGCCGCCTGCCCCTCCTCGAGGAGGACGAGCGAGAGCTTACCGACGACGCACAGCTCTGCGCCGGTCGTCGAGGTCGCGAGGAAGGCCACGCCCGAGCTCTGCCCGTCGACTTGGACTTCTACCTGAGAAGCAGGCGTCATATCGCCTGCCCTCAGGCTAACGGAGCAATCCGCCCGGACCAAGGCGCATCGCTCAATGCGCGGCGAGCACCTGCTCGATCGACCCGAAGCTGCTCGGCTCCCCCGACCAGAAGTGCATGAGGCCGTCGCCCGTATCGAGCCAAGCCTCGTGGAAGCGGTTGTCCGAGGACTGAACTCGGACCAAACGGTCACCGCCGTTGAAGGACCAGTGCCGGCCGCCCCAGCTCACGTGCTCGATCTTCGCGCCATGTCGCGTCTTGATGTGCCACTGGTCGCGCGGCAAATCCCAGGAGTTGTCGAGGACGAACTCGATCACCTGCCAGTGATTGCCGGAGGGCAGGACGCCCTGATCGAGGTACAGCCCCGCGTCGTTGGGCAGGCCGAAGGCCATACACTGGGGCAACGCATGCGCAGCGTGCGCCAGCTCGCCGTTGTCCGAGGCCTCATGGTGGAGGCGCACCACGACGTTCCGCGCGATGCCGAAGCCGTCCGTGTCGACGCCGGGCCCTCGAGAGTGGGCGAAGAGGTGCTCGGAGAGCTGGTCCGCGCCCGCGCTGAACCCGACGGTCAAGAGGCCGCGGGCCTGCCGCTCGTGCAGGATGCGACCGAACTTCCCCCACTCACCGTCGAAGCGGTGGCCGAGGTTCTTGTAGCGCCACATGCCGGTCTGGCTCCGGCCTCCGCCGAGGATCACCACCTCGCTCGACCACAGGTAATGCCAGAGCAAGTCCACGTCGCCGTGGCTCAGGTTGCTGCTCCAGAAGAACGGGACGACCTCGAGGCCGTAGGGCCGATAGAAGTCGAAGAACCAGCGGAAGGTCCCCCACTCGTAGTCCTGCCGCTCATGTTCGTCCTCACCACGCGGCGGCGCGCTCATCGGCAAGAACAGGATCCGCTTGTTGTCGCGTCCTCGTAGAGCCCGCTGCGCGATGAAATGATCGTGGATGTAGTTCGAGCGGTTGTGCGAGCTGTAGAGGAGACCCGTCCCGTGCATGCGCCGCCTTTACTCCAGTTGTCTCGTGGAAGCGAAGCCGGTGTACCGTAGTCGCGATGCCAGCAGGTTCGGGCCCGACGAACGGGCGTTGTCGTATCGTCCTGACGGGCGGCCCTGGAGGCGGAAAGACCACGGCAGCGGATCTCTTCCGGCGCGAGATAGGCGAGCGAGTGGTGGTGGTGCCCGAGGCCGCGACGCTCCTCTTCCTCGGCGGCTTCCCGCGGTCGGACACGCCGCTCGCCCGGGAGGCGGTGCAGCGCGCCATCTTCCACGTGCAGCGCAACCTGGAGGACGTGCAGTCGGCGCTCTACCCGGAGCGCATCCTCCTCTGTGATCGCGGCACCCTCGACGGCGCCGCTTATTGGCCGGGGCAGCCCGAGGACTTCTTCTCCAGCCTGGGGACCACCGTCGAGGCCGAGCTCGCCCGGTACGACGCCGTCATCTTCTTCGAGACCGCGGCGAAGGGTCACATCAGCATCGAGGGGGGCAACCCCATCCGGACCGAAGACGAGGCGCAGGCGCTCGCCCTCGACGCCCGCCTGCGGACGATCTGGCAGCGGCACGAGCGGTTCGTCCTCGTACCCCACAGCCCCTCTTTCTTCCGGAAGATCACGTTCGGCCTCGCCGCGCTCGAGAGCCTCGTGGCGCAACTGGCGCCCTGAGGCGCGCGCGCCACAGCGGCCGCGCGCGAGCTCCGGACCCGCTCCCGCGACGGGACAACCACGCGGCGCGGGCTACAGTAAACGGGTCTTGCAGCAAGGTCGAAGTCTGGCCTCCGCTTGGTGGATCGTGAGCGCGCCGATCCTCCTCTCCGGGTGCGATTCGCAGAGCTCCGCGGATCGCCGCTCAGATGACAATCCCGTCATCCAAGTATCTGCCGCGTCCCCCGTGCCGATCGCGGCCGAGCCCGAGACCCCGTCGCGCTGCGCCGCGCCGATCCCCGTCTTCGAGCTCGGCGTGCGCGTCGGCGCGGTGTGCGAGGACGAGGTGAGCGCCAAGGGCCTCACCGTGATCGATCTGGCCGATGATTGGACCCCCAGGCTCTTCGCGCCACAGGGAGAAGATCCGGGGCCGCGATACCGCGAGACGCTGCTCGCGCTCGCCAACGAGCGGTTCGACGATGGGCCGGAGTGGGATCGTCCCCGGAGCGACAGGTTCCTCGAGCTCTACGGGATCTCCCCGTCGTTCCAGGTGCTCGCGTCCCGCCTCGCGGACGAACCGCGCCACCGCTGCCACGACGAGGTGGACGACGGACCGCTCGAGCAACCCCTGAAGGACGTCGACCCGTGGGCCGACCGCGAGCGGCAGCGCTCCGAGGCCGCGCGGCTCGTCCAGGTGGAGAAGCTCCTCGAGGCCGAGCGCCAGCGACGAGGCAGCCAGACGGTGGACGACCTGCGCGCAGAGCCGAAGCTCGCGCGGCTCTTCGAGGAGCACGACCGCGTGGGCCACCGCCCGCGCGCCATCCTCGCCATGCAAGACCACCTGCGATGTGAAGGACTGCTCGTGACCAAGCGCGGGTATCGCGGCTCGTTCGACAACGCCACGACCGACGCGCTCCGCGCCTTCCAGCGGAAGCACATGATCGTCTCGCACGCGCTCGACGAGGAGACACGCGCGATCCTGGCCACGGACACGCGCGAGCTCGACTTCCGCGGGCTCCTGCGGGCGCTCCGCGAACGAGTCGTCGACGCGACCGGGCTGATCGAAGACGGCTCGGCGTCGGGCGAAGAAGGCGAGGTCGTCGGCCGCATCCTCGACTCGCTCGCCTTCCGCGCAGAGCGCGAGGGCGCACCGCCCGGCGGCGCGCCCGATCGCGTGGCGCGCGCGACGGACGCCGCCGCCCGCGCCCTCGGGTGGCTGGACGCCGAGTCGGCGTCCGGCTTCTTCCGCAGCCTGGGCCCGGAGGCGACGACTCACCTCCGCGTCGCGCTGAAGCTGCCCGAGGCGCCCGCCTACCACGGCCCTCGGATGGAGCTACGCGCCGAGATCGATCGCGGCGACGTCTGGTACGAGGCGCCGTTCACGAAGCGCGGCGGCGAGCGGGCGCAGCCCGTCGGGCGACGACCGACCCTGACCCTCTACGCGAAGGACGGCGACCGCGAGATCGCGCTCGTCCGTTGGCCCACGACGATCGGCGGCTGGAAGCCCGAGCGCGTCCGCCCGAAGGAGGTCATGCTCGCGTACAAGCTGTCGCCGCCGGGCAAGCGGCTGTGGCGCGAGCTCTACGCCGCGCCCGCGTGGGTGCCCCCCGAGAGCACGCCGAAGCGGGATCTCGTGCGCGCGCGCTTCGACGGCTCGTTTGCCACGAAGGCGGACCTCTTCGGTCCCGGTTATGCGTCGGCCTACGGCCTCACCGCGCTGATTCACCACCAGAAGCCGCGCGCCACGGCGGCCGCGGGCGACGAGGGCATCCGGACGCACGGCTCGTCCTCGTACGACTCCATCCTGCGTGGGTACAGCCACGGCTGCCACCGGCTGTTCAATCACCAGGCGATTCGCCTGAGCTCGTTTCTGCTCGCCCATCGCCACCACCGGCGCCTCGGCCCCGAGGTGCTCGGGTATCACCGGCGGTTCGAATGGCAGGGCAAGAGCCTCGATCTGGCGATCGAGTCGCGCGGGTATCGCTTCGAGCTCGACCCGCCGGTCGAGGTCGAGGTCTTGCCCGGCCGCATCCTGGGCGAGCGGCGGACGCCGGCTCCGTCCATCGCGCTGCCCGAGCGGATGCGAAAGCTCTTCCGACAGGAGCTCTTCGAGGATTGAGCCGAGCCTCAAGAGCTCTCGGCGTCGATGTCCGAGAGGGGAACGAACGTCGGCGCGAGGCGACCGCCCAAGGTGAGCGCTGGCAAGAAGCGGAATGGCGCCCTGGGCTGGTCGGCCGCTCCATAAAGCACGGCGCGCGCCGCCTCGGCGTAACGCGCGATGAACGTGGCCGCGATGCGCGCGCCCGCCTCCGCCGAGGCGAGGTGCGGGCGGCCTGTGTAGCCGATGAACGGTCGTAGTCGGGGCCAGGTCACCGCGGTGGCCAGGAAATCGAGCTCGGTCGCGAGGCCGCGCGCTCCGACCAAACGCGCGATCGTGGTCGCGCCGCGGAGCAGGGGATCGGGAGCGAGCGACGGCGCGGGCCGGAGCGAGGTGAAGCGGGGCGAGACGCTGGTCGGGGCGTAGTGGAGCGCGAGCGAGGTCTCCAGCCAGCCCGCGTGGAAGTCGAAGCGCAGGTCCTCCGCCACGGCTCTTCGCTCGGCCTCCGGGACGACCTGCAGCGCGTCCTCGAGCAGCGTCGGGTCGAGGTCGACCATGCTCCTCAGCGCGATCGCGAGCGGCGCGAAGGCGCGTCCTCCGCCCTTGGTGAACGCCGCGCAGGCCTCTTCGATGGCCAGGTTGTGGAGGCCGCCGCCGTGAAAGGTGTTGATGACGATGCGCTTCACGCCGATCTCCGCCAGCGCGCGCACGGTCTCGAGGAGCACGGCGCGGACGTGGGCGTATGGCACATGGCGGGTCCCGGGGCCGGAGCAGGGCTCGACCCCGAGCTCCAGCTCGTGCGCCACGAGGAACGGAAAGTCCGCGCGGCCGTCGGCGAGGGCGGCGTGCAGGTCCCGGCTCAGGCCTTCGGTGACGAGCTTGTCGTTGTGGAGCGAGAGGTGTGGGCCGTGGAACTCGACCGGGTTGACGGCCACGAAGACGGGCGCGTCGGTCGCTCGAATGGTCTCGACCATTTCGGCGTGCGACAGCTCGAGGATCGGGATTGGCTTCGTCATTGCGGCGCGGTCCTCTCCTTGCAGCACCGAAAGCCCATCTCGTAGCTCCGGAAGCCGGCCGGGTGCGCGAAGTTCACGTATTCGCAGGAGGGCTCGTGGGGCACGCGGAAGCAGCGGCCCCAGAAGCAGCCCTTGACGACGTGGGAGTAGTTCGTCTCATTTTTCTTCGTGCGGACCACCCACTCGGCTGCGTTGCCGGTGAGATCGAAGACGCCCTCCGCGGACGCACAGCCCTCGCGAGCCCCGCTCGGCTCGGATTGGTCGAGCTTCTCCACGATCGCTCTCGCGGCATCGGAGGGCCAGGTCCCGAGCGTCTTCCAGTCGACCGCGCGGTAGGTGCCTTCGTCGTTGCATCGCCCCGACTCGAATCGCTGACCATACGGGTAGGCGAGCCTGCGGGGCCCCTGACACGCGCGGACCCACTCGTCCTCCGTGCAGAGGCGCTTGCCGCGGTCCTCGCACCATCTCTCGCCGTCCTCCGACGACTGCATGAGGAGCGGCTTCTGCCCGCGCTCATTGGGAGCCTCGAACCGATCGATGCAGGCGACCGCGACGTCGACCATGTCTTCGGGGCACGCGCGGGACGCGGGCTCCGCGGCCTCGGTCGGGCCTGCAGGCGTCGCGACGGTCGACGCCGAGGAGAGCGGCGACGGCGCGGCTGACGACGTGGGGGCAGCTGCGGGGCCGATCGCGTGATCGAGCGGCCCGAGCTGGCCGGGCGGGGGAGGCGATGCGCACGCGCTGCCCGCGACGATGCAGGCCACCGAGAGGACCGCAGCTCGGTCAGAAGCGGACATCCAGCCCAGCCCAGGTCGGGCCCACGCGGAGGGCCGTGCTCGGCGCTCCTCCGGGCCGGACGATGACCAAGACGACTCCGACGGCGCTGAGGACGCCACCCGCGATGAAGAGCCCGGTCGAGGCGCGAGCGAGCGTGTCTGCGTCCTCCGCCTTGCCCTGGTCCGACGCCAGGCAGCGGTTCTGGTCGTCGCAGCCCTCCTTCACCTGACCCGCGAGCACGAGGGCGTAGGCCCCGGTAACCGCGCCAGCGAGCACCGAGCCCACACCCACGCCGAGCAGCACCGCTCCCGGGATCACCGAGCCCTCCGCCTCCGGGCCAGCGTCGGCGCGCGGCCCGTCGAAGCGAACGAGGACACGCGGCTCTCCCTCCGCCACGTGGATGCGGCGGCTCGTGGGCGCTCCGCCCTCCGGCGTGTAGACGACCTCGTGGTCGCCGGGATCGACCTCCACGACGGCGGCGGCCGTGATGGGTGCGCCGTCGAGCGTGAGCCGCCCCGTCCCCGGCGGCGTCTTCACCTCGACGGTCGGGATCCGCGGGCTGAGCGCCGCGAGCTCCGCCTCCGCCTCCTTCTTGGCCTGCGTCCAGTTGGGTGACGCGTCGGCGGGCAAGGACTCCGCCACCACCCGCGCGTAGTGGCGCTTGGCGGCGCCGAGCTCTCCGAGCGCTCGCTTGGACCGCGCCATCCACAGGAGGAAGACGGGCGAGTGCGCGATGCGCTCGGCCGTCTCGAAGCGAGCGTACGCCTCGGCGAATTTCCCTTGGGCGTGGAGCGCCAGGGCCTCCTCGCCCTGCCGACGCGCCATCTCTTTCGGATCGGTCGTCGGGGCTGCGTCGCCCTGGGCCCAGGCGGAGCCGGCGCGAGACAGGAGCACGACCAAACCCAGCGCGATCGCGAAGCGCTCAGAAGAACGGATCACTCGACCTCTTCGGCTGAACCTGACTGCTCGGCCGGCCCGCCGCCGCAGGGGGGCGGCGAACGGTGGAGGCAGCGGACGCGGGTGCCGACGCGGACGCGCTCACCTCGACGGCGGCAGAGGACGACGCGGCGGCGCTGGTGATCGGCGTCACCTCGGGGGAAGACGCGCCCGAGCCGACCGTGGACGCGGGCGCGCCAGCGGCCGCGCTTTCCTCGGTCGCGGGCGCGCTCGGCGTCCGGAACACCAGGTACATGACTCCGCCGAGGAGGATACCCGCGAGCGCGGCGCCGATCGCCAAGGGCGCCCGCCTGTCTTTCGTCTGGGTCACCTCCGGAGGCGGTCCGTCGCGGGTGGTGCCGGTATGGGTGAGCTCGACCGTGTCGACCGAGCTCGCACGAGCGAGGAACGCCGCCGTGGATTCGGCTCGCGGAGCCACCTCCGCCGAGACGAGGGGCCTGACGACAGAGATGACCATGCTGTCATCTTTTACGCCTGTCGCTTCGGCGAAGGCGTCGGCCAGCTCGCGCGCCGATTGGAACCGGAACGCCGGGTTTCGTGAGAAGGCCTTCTGGAAGAAGGCGTCGAACCGGGCGCCCAGCTCGGGCATGAGCGCGCTCGGCTTGGGGATGGGATCGATGCAGATCTTCGCGACCACGTCCGCCATGTTCGTTCCAGCAAACGGGCGGTGCCCGGTGAGCGAACGGAACGCGACGACCCCCAGCGACCAGAGGTCGCTGCGCGCGTCGACGTCCGCGCCACGCGCCTGCTCGGGGCTCATGTGCTGCGGCGACCCGAGCAGCGTCCCGCTTTTCGTGTCGTCGTCCACGACGAGCGCCTTGTTTGTCTCCTTGGCGATGCCGAAGTCGAGCACCTTGGCGATCTCCTCGTCCCCGACGCACGCGAGGAAGATGTTCGCGGGCTTGAGGTCGCGGTGGATGATGCCCAGGCCGTGGGCCTCGGCGAGGCCCTTCGAGACCTGTCGCACGATCTTGGCCGTGTCCTCCGGGGTGAGACGCGTCTCCCGGCGGAGCCTCGCCTCGAGCGACTCCCCGTTGAGAAGCTCCATGACGATGAACGGGGTGTTGTCCTCCACCCCGTAGTCGGTCGCGCGGACGACGTGGGGGCTGGTCAATCGAGCCGCGGCCTTGGCCTCCCGCTCGAAGCGCGCGCGCCCCGTCGGCGCGAGGGCGACCTCGTCCGACATGAACTTCACCGCCACACGCGCGTCGAGCCCGACGTGTGTCGCCACCCAGACGGAGCCCATCCCGCCGACGGCGAGCGGGCTCTCGAGCCGGTAGCGACCAGCGACGGTCACGCCGATGTCCGGGCGCATGGGCTCCTCATGGTAGTCGGGGGGGCGCCCCGGCGAACAGAAAACTAGGGACCGTCGCGCCCTCCGACCTTTCCACCCAACCGACGATCAGGTGGCCACCGCGCGCGGACGGAAGACGAAGCGCTGGTAGAGCAGCGAGATGCCGAGGAGCGAGATCGCGAGGCCGGCCAGCGAGGCCACGCGGTAGAGGTCCTCGAGCTGGGACAGGTCGACGAGGAACACCTTGCCCGCCGTGGCGAGCACGAGGACGAGGCTCGACCACCGGAGCGCCCTCACGCCGCGCCGCATGCCGAGGACGAGCAGCGAGGTCCCGAAGAGGGCCCAGACGAGGCTGATCGACAGATCGCGGGCCTGGACCGCCGCCGCGGCGAACGAGATCGTCGCGCCGGCGGAGAACACGTCGAGCACGACGACGTTGGCCCAGGCGAACACGGTGACGAAGGCGAGCGTGGCGGGGACGACGCGGAGGGCGTGTTTCTCGCCGGTCGGCTCACGGAGCCGCGACAGGAGCGCCCAGCCGAGAGCGGCCGCGAGCGCCGGGAGCAAGAAGGTCGGCGTGATCCAGTTGAGGACCGGGACCGGGCCGCGAGGGTGGTACCCGAGCACGGCCGGGTTGGCGAAGACCCTGGCGTTTGCGATCACCAGGTGAACGACGCCGACCACGGCGAGCGCGTCGCTGCGCTTGCGGCACGCGAGCCACGTGAGCGCCAGGCCCAGCGCTGCCCAGCCCCAGGTGAGCAGCTCGTTCCGCAGAGTGAGCCCCATCGCTGCCGAGGCGAGCGCGATGGCGGCGCTGCCGAGCCACTGCGCCGACTGGTCCCGGACGGCGTCCGAGGTCGTCACCCGTCGGAGCGCGACGTAGAGGACGGCGAACGCCGCAGCCAGCCCCGCGGCGCCCGCTCCGAGCAGCTCCGCTTCCCAGGTGAAGAACCGAGCGCCGACGCCGAGCGCGAAGGCCGCCGCCCCGAGCACCTGACCGCGCGGGACCGACGCCGCGGCGGTGAGCCCCAGGGCCGGCAAGAGAGGCGCCGCCAGGAACACGCCGCACACCGCGATCGAGGCCCAGCCCGCCCGAGGCTCGACGCTTTGCGATGACAGCCACGTCATGGTTACCATCGCGATGGCCTCGAGCACGAGGACGGTCGAGTAGGTGCTCTCGTCGTCGCCCTTCGTGGCCAGGGCGGCGAAGCCGAAGGCGAACGCGAGCGCGGTGAAGACGCCGAGATCGAGGGTGGTTGCCGTCGGGGCCAGCGCGAGGAGCGAAGCGAGCGCGCCCCGGCGCGCGGCGGCGATGAGCTCGCGTCGCTCCGCATCCGCGGCGCGGCGACCGACGACGGCGAGCCCCGCGACCACCGCGAGGGAAGCGCCCAGCGCGAAGAAGGCCGGCGTGTCGTCGAGCGTGTGGGGCAAACCGATCGCGAGCGCCACCGCCGGGTAGGCGACCGCGGCGAGCGAGGCGAGCGACGGGGCCGCGCCGACCTTCGCGACGAAGATCACGGCACCCGTCAGCGCCGACGCGGTCACGAGGTAAGCTGCCCAAGGGTCGGGGGCGAGCGCGCCCGCGGCGGCGGTACAGCCCAGCGCGAAGACGAGATAGACGACGGCGCTCGCGACCGCGATCGCGGCGACGTCGTCGTGCGCGGGAGATTGTCGATCGTCACGCAGGTCACGCCTCGTGAGGAGGACGAGCCCGGCGTGGACGCCCGCGAGCAAGACGAGCAGCACGCCGAGGCCGCTGGCGTTCGCAGCCACGTCGGCGCGAGCCATCCAGGCCGCGAGCACGCCCGGCGCGCCGAGCGCCGCGAGGAACGGGAGCGCCGCTTCTCGCTGGACGCGCGCGATGAACGCCGCGAGCACCGTGAGGAGGATCAGGAGAGCGCCGATCGGCGCCGGGTTCGACGCGCTCGTCGGGCTCTGGGTGAGCCAGGCCGCAAACGCGAGCGGGACGATCACCGAGCCGTACCGCGTCAGCCGCGCGAGCGGCGAAGGCGGAGCGTCGCGCTCGGAGGTGTCACCCATGGCGAAGGCCGGAACCCCTCCGAAGACGCCCGCGAACACCGTGAGCACGCCGACCTGGAGCAAGCCGGCCGGGCTGTCTTGCGTGGCGACCCACACGGCGTCGTACGCGGCCGACAGGAGCATCGCGAGCGCCGAGAGCGACCACCAGCGCCGCTTCGCAGCGAGCACGATCATCGCGACGTCGAGCACGAGCACGTACGCGATCGTGGCGATCGGCCGCTCGACGTCGAGCGAGAGCATGAGCGGCGCGGCGAACCCGCCGGCCGCGCCGAGGAGCGCCGTCGGCAAGGAGTCGTTCCGGATCGCGAGCGCCACGCAGCCCGCGGTGACGAGCACGACGAGCGCAAACGCGGTGACCGGGCCCACCATCTGGGCGATCGTCGTGGCCGCCCAGATGGTGGCGTAGAGCCCGGCGACGCCGGCGCCGGTCAGCCAGCTCGCGAGGACCCGGTGGGTTCGCTGCAAGCGGAGCTGGGACGCCGCGACGCAGCCGACGCCCACGAACGCACCGAGCGCGACCCGGAGCTCGAGCGTGAGCCAGCCGACGGCGATGGAGTGACGGAGGAAGAAGAACAAGGCGATGACGAGGATGCCGGCGCCGAGCGCCGCTGCACCGCGCACGCCGATCCATCGCTCCCACTCGATCGTAGGCTTGTCTGCCGGCGGGTCGTCCGCGGGGATCGCGCCCGCAGGAGGCGGCTCGATCGCGCGCGGCGGCGCGCCCGCAGGCCCGGCCGAGGGGAGCGTCTTGCGTGCCTCCGTCACCACGACCGGAGCCGGAGGCGCGGCCGAGCGAGGCGCCGGCTCAGACGCCGGACGGTGCACCGGCTCAGGTGTCGGGCGACGCGCCGGCTCGACGAGCGGTCGCGGCGCCGGCTGCCATCCTGGTGACGCGAGCGGAGCGACCTCTGCCGCGACGCGGTAGGGCGCAGGCGGGGCGAACGATCCCCGCGACTCGAGCGCGCTGACGCGATGCGCGACCGCGCTCCCCGCTTGATAGAGGTGCTCGACAGAAGACTCGAGCCGCTTGATGCGCGCCACGTCCTTCTCTCGTGACGCGAGGAGCCAAAGGAAGAGAATCGCTGCTGCGAACAAGAGCATCAATTCCACGAAGACCTCCCGATACGGGCACGTCGAACCACAAGCAGGCCGCGGACCAGCCGCACCGTCGATTCATCGACTTCGGACAGCCGCGCGATCACGTCGTCGCGCGACGGAAGCTTGCGCAGCGCGGCCGCTTGCGCGCAGCGAAGCGCGTTCGCTTCGCGCCTTCAGGCGAAACAAGCTTCGCGTGACGCCGATGTCAGAGCTCGTTCAGGGGCTCGGCGGCGGCGACTGACACGGCACGGATCGAGTCGTCTTGGCGCAGTGCAGAAAGCACTCCCCGATACCCGGCGCGACGCAGGGCTCGTTCGTCTTGTCCGCGTTGCACCTGGGGAAGCCGCCCGGAGGCGGGGAATCGCAGATGGCGGCCGCGCCGGCGTCGGGCGCCGCGCTCGATGACGCGGACGCGATCGGCCCCGCCGCGCTGGCCTTGGGCTTCTCGGGCGGTGGAAGAGGCTCGCCGGCGAAGTAGCCTTCGTCCCCCACGCGCTGCCCACCGCAAGCGAACGCGAGCACCATGACGACTGGATGGACGAGCCGGCGCAGCACCGGGTGAGCCTACTCCGCTTCCGGCCGCTCTTGCACCGGCGTCGGATTCGCCCGCGACAAGCCGCGCCGATGACATCCTCGCCGGGCCGGATTAGAGGATCGCCATGCAAGAAATCCCCGTGGTCCGCGAGAACCGCGACGCCTCCGCCGAGCCCAATCGCGTCGTGCCATGTCACGATCCCGCGACGCTCGAGCCCCTCGGCTCCGTCGTCGCGATGACGCTCGACGAGGTGCGGGCCGTGGTGGAGCGCGGGCGCGCCGCGCAGGTCGCCTGGGGCAAGACGTCGTTTGCGGAGCGGCGCGCCGTGCTCCGCGAGATCCTCGATCACATCGTCGCGCACCAGGAAGAGATCTGCCGGCTCTGCGTCCGGGACAGCGGCAAGACCATGGTCGACGCCGCCCTCGGGGAGGTCTTCCCGGTCTGCGAGAAGATCCGATACGTGCTCGACAACGGCGAGAAGGACCTGAGCCCCGAGCCTCGCGCGAGCGGCTTCTTGATGCACAAGAAGGCCTGGGTGGAGTACCAGCCCCTCGGGGTCGTGGGCGTCCTCTGCCCGTGGAATTTCCCGTTCCACAACCTGTTCTGCCCGACGGTCCCCGCGCTCTTCGCGGGCAACGCGGTGGTGGCCAAGGTGAGCGAGCACACGTCGTGGTCGGCCGCACCGCTCTGCGACATCTTCCGCGACGTGCTCCGCCGCCGCGGCCACGACCCCGACCTCGTGCAGATCGTGACTGGCTACGGCGAGACGGGCGCAGCGCTCGTCCGCTCGGGTGTGGACAAGGTCTTCTTCACCGGCTCGCCCGGCAACGGGCGCAAGGTGATGGCCACCGCCTCGGAGGGGCTCGTGCCCGTCGTGCTGGAGCTCGGCGGAAAGGACCCGATGCTGGTCCTGGACGACGCGGATCTCGACCACGCGTCCAGCCAGGCGATGCTCGGCGTCTTCACGGCCTGCGGCCAGATGTGCGTCGGGGTCGAGCGCCTCTACGTGATGGACGCGGTCTACGACGAGTTCGTGCAGCGCGTGACCGAGAAGGCGCGGGCGCTCCGCCAAGGACCGCCGCTCAAAGAGACCGTCGACGTGGGCGCGATGACCATGCCTCGCCAGCTCGACATCATCGAGGAGCTCCTGGCCGACGCGCAGAAGCGCGGCGCCAAGGTCCTCGTCGGAGGCCGCCGCCGGCCGGACCTCGGCGGACAATTTTTCGAGCCCACCGTGCTGGTCGACGTCGACCACACCATGCGCATCGCGAAGGAAGAGCAGTTTGGTCCCGTCATGGTCATCGTGCGCGTCTCCTCGGAGGAGGAGGCCGTGCGGCTCGCCAACGACACCGCCTACGGGCTCGGCGCGAGCGTGTTCACGAAAGACGTCGCGCGCGGCGAACGGGTGGCTCGCAGCATTCGCGCCGGCATGACCGTGGTGAACGACTACGGGCTGGCTTACATGATCCAGGCGCTCCCGTTCGGCGGGGTCGGCGTCTCCGGGTTCGGCCGTATCAACGGCCGGGAAGGCCTCCGCGCCTGCTGCCTGGAGAAGGCCATGGTGAGCGACCGGGTCCGCATCGGCGGCGGCGTCTCCGTCTACCCCATCCGGCCGGCCACCTTCGATCTCACGAAGAACGTGATCGGCACGATCTACGGATCGAGCATCGGCGCGCGCGCGCGAGCCGCGACCGGCGCCCTGAAGAGCCTCGTCTCGATCCTCCGCGGCTGAACGCGCGGCCGCCTCGGCGCGCGTGATCGTCCCGAACCGCGCTGGCTTGGCTGTTGCTGGCGCCGAAGAGAGCGTGCGTTCGTCGCGAGCGAAGCCTGGTCCGAGATCAATCCGTGCCTTGCCTGCCACGGTGGGGCGCGGCGGTCGCGCACCGCTCGCGACGGAGGCCGATGGTCCGATTCACGTTGGGTCACCGTTCGTCGACGCGCTCCTCGCCGGCGGCCGGGCGCGCCGCGCCCTCGTGGACCGGGGCGTCATCGAGGAGAGCGGAGCCGACGTGCTCGCGCAGAGCGCGGAGGACCTCGCGGAGCTCGCGAACCTGTGTTTCTGGACGAGCCTGCTCTCCGAAGAGGCTCGCCCGGTCCGGGGTACGGTGTGCGTCTGCTCGCCCGACCAAGCGCCGCTCGCGTTCCGCCTCGCGCGGCCCGAGCCGGCGTCCGTGAAGGGCCTCGTCGCCCTGCTGACCGCCTCGGAGACCACCTCCCTGGCCGTCCACCGCGGGAGCCAGGGGATCGAGGTCTGGGGGATCCTGATGTGGACGCCCGTTTATTCGATGCAGCTCCGCATCACGGGGGCAGGGGCGATCGTCGCGACGGTGGACTCCGAGCTGCTCGCCGTTGTGCAGGAGGGCAGGATCACCGTGCCGCGGAGCGCAACCGAGACCTCCTGGACCGAGGTCTTCGCCCGGAACGTCTGGAACGATCGACCGTACGCCGAGCGGCGGCTCCTCGCCGAGCGCCTGCTGCGCATGTGACGGGCACCATGACGTTTCCATCATGACCACTACGTCATGATGAGCCCGTTCAGCTTCTGCTCGATCTCGCCGAGCAGCGAGAGGAGGCGGTCGCTCTGGACCGGCTTGACGAGGTGAGCCGCGAAGCCGGCCGCCTTCGTGCGGGCTCGGTCGCGCTCCTGCCCGTAGCCGGTGAGCGCGACGAGGACGGAGCCGCGCGTCACGGGGTCGTCGCGGAGGAGCGCCGCGACCTCGTACCCGTCGAGGACGGGCATCGCGAGGTCGAGGAGTACCACCTCCGGCGCGAAGCTCTCCGCGACGGTCCCGAAGGCGCCGGGGTCTCGATGTCCTTCGCCTCCCACGAGGAGGGGTAGCTCTGGCGATCCTGCTCCGCTCCATCGAGCCCGTCTCTTTTTTTCGCCAGCGAGGGAAGGGTGCGGGAAAGCCCGCGTACCAGGCCTCGCCATGCGAGTTGGAAGCTTCTGTGTGCTCGCGGCGGCCCTCGTCGTCGCAGGCGGCTGCGCGAAGGGCGAGACCGATCCCCGAGAGGAGGGCGACTCGCCCTTCGGCCTCGACAGCGGGGAGAGCGACGAGACCGGGGTGGGGCAACAGTCGGACGGAGACTGTGAAGAAGGCCAGCTCGCCTGCGGCAGCGGGGAGTGCATCGCGGCGAAATACGCCTGCGATCTCAAGGCTCAGTGTGTGGACGCCAGCGACGAGTACCCGCTCAACGCCGCATGCCCCGAGCCGAGCTGCGCGGAAGGTCAGTTCATGTGCACGGACGGGGCCTGCATCACGGGCAGCTACGCCTGCGACGGCATCGTGGACTGCGCCGACTCGAGCGACGAGAGCGTCGCACTCTGCGGCGCTCCCCCGGCGTGCACGTCGGATCAGTGGCAGTGCACGAGCAGCGAGTGCATTCCAGCTTCGTACGTGTGCGACGGCATCGTGGACTGCGCCGACTCGAGCGACGAAACCTCCTGTTGAGGCGCTCGCACATCGACGTTCGCGATCAGGGGGTGACCTCACGATAGGTGAGGACGGCTTCGCCGACCTGGATCCGATCGCCGGGGCGGAGCCGCGCCGGCTTCGTCGTGAGCGCCCGGTCGTTGAGCCTCGTCGTGTTGGTGCTGCAAAGATCGACGATCCAGAACTCTCCCTCGAGCGCAAAGACGTCGGCGTGGCGACGTGAGACCGAGTCGCTCGGGATCACCACGTCGGCGGAGGTGGTGCGCCCGATCGTGTTCTGCGCCGCGAGGCGCACCTCGCGCCCGGCGTCGGGGCCCGAGACGACCCTCAGGTAGGCTTCCGGGAACAGCCCCGCCGTGGTCGAGGTGAATCTCGCGGCCGTCACGCTCCTGGAGCGCGACGAGGCCGATACGTCGCCGGCGGCAAACGATCTCGGGGCCGTGCTCATCCGGAACCCCGCGAGCGTCTCGGCGGCCGGCTTGCGCTCCATCGCCATCGCCTCGTCGAGCAGCTGCTCGCGCGCCTCCAAGAGCGGCGAGCCCTCGGCGAGCTCGCCGGCGCCGAGCGCGTCCATCTCGCGAATCAGGCCACGGAGCATCGCGGCCGCCGCCTCGAACTGCCCGCGCTCCGCCAATGCCCGCGCCTCGGCGCGAGCGCCGTCCGCGCGGAGCAAGAGGACTTTGCCCCGCACCCGCGGGGACTCGGCCGGGGACGACCCGATGTCGACCGAGGCGGTGGCCGCCGCTTCACGGCGGCTCGTCTCGCCTGCATGACAATACTGCAAGCTTACTTCGAGCAGATCCCCGCGCACGCGTGCCTCGTCCAGCTTCGCCCGCAGCTCGACCGCGAAGATGCGGCGCCCGCGCGCGAGCATGTCCGGGACTCGAAGGACGAGCCCTTCGGCGCCATACCGGGGCGCCTGCGAACCGAGGACGGACAGGACCTCCACGCCGGGTTTCGGCCGGAGGTGGAGCTCGATGGACTCGACGGCGACGTCGCCTTGCGCGCCCACGGCCTGGGCGAGCTCGAGCTGACAGACCGTGGGGTCGGGGACGAAGCGGTAGGTGCCACCCCCGCCCTCCGCGATCGCCGAGAGAACAGAATCGTCATGACGGGTTCCGTACCCCAATGTGGAGACGACCGCTTCCGGGCGGGTCTCTCGGCTCAGCGCGGCGAGATCACCCGGCGTCGACGCGCCCACGTTGGGCTCGCCGTCGCTGAGCAACACGACACATCGCCGCTCTCCGCCGCGCCTCGGGGGCAGGCTCGACCGCGCGAGCCGGAGCCCCGCTTCGATGTTGGTCCGATCGTCGGCCTTCATGCGCGCGACGCGCGCGGTGACGGCGCGCCGGTGGCCCGCGTCGAGCTCGGCGACAGGCGCGACCTCGGTCGCGCCCGTCGAGAAGGCGACCACGCCGAGCTGATCGCCCGCCTCCAAGAGGCCCATGATCCGTTCGACAGACCGGACGACCTGGTCGAGAGGCTCACCCCGCATCGAGCCGGAGACGTCGACGGCGAGCACCGTGACCAGCGCGGGACGCTCGCGCTCCACCGGCGCATCTCCCGCCTCCAGATCGATCACGACGAACAGCCGCTGCTCGCCGGGAGCGAGCCTCGCGTGGTCGGCTTCTGCCAGGAGCGCGAGGACCGGCGTGGGGTGCTGCATCCTGCCGAAGGTTAGGCACAGAGTTGCACATTGTCAGGGGCGAGCCCGGGAATTTCCCGAGGAAGCGCGCTGGCAAGCGCTGTGCTTGAGGGCACACATGGCAAAACGTGTGGTGCCCTTCCTGACGCTCCTCCTCGCGGCCTGCGGGTCGACCATCGAGTCCTCGGACGACGGCGCGGGCGCGGGCGGCTCCGGGACGGGCGCGGGTGGCGAGCAGGGCGCCACGACGACGGCGAGCACGGGCAGCACCGGGTCCGGATCGACAGCTTCCTCGACCTCTTCCACTGGGACCGGCGGCGCGCCGCCTGCGTGCGACCCGCCCTCGTCTCCGATCGCGTTCGAGCTCGGCACGGGAGAGAAGTGCTTCGAGCGACTGATGCCGGGAGGCACGATCCCGATGATGGAGGGCCCGCAGGGCGGCTACCACCTCTGGGTCGCGCTCGGTTGCACCGACTGCGGCGCGCAGGCGCACGTGAAGTTCGGCGTGGACGATCCGGCGACCGGCGCGCCCATCGAAGGGACGGGGCCGACCGAGCAGTTCGTCGATCTCAAGGGCGACTCGTGGCCGCAGCGCGCGGGCATCATCCAGGGCTTGCCAGGGCTGTCGTGGGATCCGGAGTACAGCCCGCCCCTGCCGCAGGGGACGCCGGTGCGCCTTTGGATCCAGGTCTTCGACGCGGGGTCGTCGATCATCCACGAGGCGTCGTTCGATCTCACGATCGGCGAGACGCTCGTCTGGGATCCGTGCGCGGAGGATCCGAACAACCCGCTCTGCCAGACCGGCTGAGCGCGAGGGCTCGAGCGCGGCTCACGGCGACGGCGCGACGCTCTCCGACGCGGGGCGCGGCGCCGGTCTGCGGATGCGCTCGAGCAAGCGGCGCTTTTCGATCGCGCTCGGGGGAACGTACAGATCGAACACGACGATCTTGCCGTCTTCGATCGCGATGCTGAGCCCGCGATCGAAGTACTCGAGCTTCTCCAGCCGCGAGGCGCCCGACTCCAGGTGACGCGCCTCGGGCTCGCCGAACGCGCGCACCGCGGAGGCGCCGAGCGCGCCGAGCACGCAGCCGTGATCGAAGCCAAGCGGCGCGCTCGAGAGCGCCTCCTCGGCTCCGTAGAAAGTGAACTTGAGGCCAATCACGCGGTCGCCGCTCACGAACGCCTTGAAGAGCGGGACCGGCGGCTCCGAGAACGAGAGGACCTCGCGGAAGTCGCTCGAAAAAAACGGGGAGCGGCCAGGGTCGTAGCCGGCGTCCATCCACTTTGCCTGCTCGTCCTCGCGGCTGGAAACGCTCGCTGGCGCGCCAACCTTGCGAACGAGCTCGGCCACGCTCATCCCGATCTCGAGGCCGCCGAGGGCTCCGACCACCGGCGGCCGGTCGTCACGAGCAGGTGCCTCCGGGGGGGGCGGCGCGAGCGTGACGACGTCCGCTGGAGAGGCGACCGCGCCAGGCGCGCCGTGACATCCGATCGAGGCGACGACACACCCAAATGAGGCGAGGGCCCTCGCAAGCGCGAAGGCCCTCGTTCGATCACGAGATGAAGGTGATTCGATCACCAGCGGTCGTTGCGATCGCCCCGGCGGCTGCCCTTGCCACCGCCACGACCACCGCCGCCGCCACCGAACCCACCACCGCCGCGACCACCGCCGCCGCCGCCGCCGCCGAAGCCGCCGCCGCCGCCGCCGCCGCCGAAGCCGCCACCACCGCCGCCGCCGCCGCCGCGCGGACGCTCTTCCGCCTCATTCACGCGGAGCGGACGGCCGTCGAGCATCGCGCCATTCATCTGCTTGATGGCGTTCTGCGACTCGGCTTCGCTGCTCATCGTCACGAAGCCGAAGCCACGCGAGCGGCCGGTCTCGCGATCCGAAACGACGTGCGCGTCGGTCACGGTTCCGAGCTGGGAGAAGGCGTCGCGGAGGACGTCCGTGGTGGTGCTGAAGGACAAATTGCCGACGTAAAGCCGAGTACCCATGTGCGTGTCTCTTTCCGTGTCTTGAGCCTTCGGGACCAACTACTTCCATCCGAGTCCCGCTTCCCAGACGGCTCGAGCCTGGGTCGCGGGGGCCGCGCTGTGAAACGCGGGGCCTCCACGTGTCGCGTCTGCAGAGTGGCTCGTCCCGAATCAGAGACTTCGCACCAACCGGCACCCGTAACAGTGAACGCGAAGATCATGACGCACACGGCTTGCGCGCGCAAGTCTATCGATGCCCTCGGGAACCGAGGGGAATCGCTCCTGATTATTCGTTCGGTGCCCCGGTGTAGGCGTGAGCCCCGGGAAGCCTTGACACCGTGCCGGAGCGACAGCTCTACCACGCCCGAAGGACCCGGGCGAGCGGGGCCGGGAAATGGGCCGGAACGGGGCAACCGGCGTCACGTCCTGGCCCGCCGCCGCTACGAGGAGGACAAATGCGCGGAACCTGGCTTGCTTCGCTCGTGCTCTCGTCGACCCTGACCCTCGGCTGCGCCTCGACCGGCGCCGTGCCCCCACCCGAGCTCGCCGCGCCGCGGTCCGAGCCGGTCCCGGTGAAGTCGCCGACGCCCGCGCCCGTGCCCGCTCCGCTCGTGGCCCAAGCGCCCGCCGCCCAGGCCGACGTGGAGGTCACGGCGTCCCGCCCGGTGCTCGCCGCCGACAAGGAGGAAGAGATCTTCGTGCGCGTCCGCGTGCGCGGGCTGCCGCTGGTCGAGAAGTCGCGACCGCCCATCAACCTGGCCGTCGTGGTGGACGCGTCCGGCTCGATGGACGGCGACGGGATCGCCCAGGCGAAGGCGGCTTGCACGAGCGTCGTGGACGCGATGAAAGAAGGCGACGCGCTCTCGATCGTCACCTTCGGGTCCCGACCGGCCGTGGTCGTCTCGGCCAAGCGCATCGACGACGAGAGCCGCGCCGCCGCGAAGAAGGCGATCGCGGCCATCGTGGCCGACGGCACCACCGACATGACCGGCGGGCTCCGCGTCGGGCTCGAACAGCTGCGCGAGCACATGAAGCCCGACGGCATCAACCGCATCGTGCTGGTCGGTGACGGCGTGCCGAACGACGCGGCGAGCGCGACCGCGCTGGCGGATCAGGCGAACGCCCAGCGCGTTCCGATCACCTCGCTCGGCCTCGGGCCGGAGTTCGACGAGACGCTGATGGCGCGCCTCGCCGAGCGCTCCGGCGGGTCCTTCCACTTCATCGACGACCCCGCCAAGGTGACAAAGGTCTTCCAGGACCAGATCGGCAAGATGAACCGGCTCGTCGCCCGGAACACCTGGGTCGAGCTCGCCGGCGGCCCCGGCGTGAGCATCGTCGAAGGCTTCGGCGTCGCCGCTTCGGGAAGGACGGCGCGCATCCACATCGGCGACCTGACCGAAGGCCAGGTTCGCGACACGTATCTCCGCGTGAAGCTCTCGGGCCATCGTGACGGCCTCAAGGTCGAGCTCTTCGATGCGACCGTGCACCATCAGCTCCCCGCCGGTGGTGCTGACATTCCTGTCAGCACGTTCGCGTCCTTGCGTGCGTCGTCGGACCCCGAGGCTCGGCGCGAGGCAAACAAAGAGGTCGAGCACGGGGCCGCGAAGGTCCGCGTGGCCGACGGCATCGTGCGTGGGATCGCGCTCGCCCGCGCGGGCGACCTGGCGAGCGCCCGGAAGCTCCTCGACGCGGTCAGCAAGGTCGCACAAGAGGGCGCCAAGCGCTTCGAAGACGCCGAGCTGAAGGGCCGAGTCGAGGAGATCGCCAAGCTCAAGAAGACGCTGCACACGCTGGCGCCGCCGGCGCCCATCTCGCCCTTCGCCGGGCTGGGCGCGGGGGCGGGGGCGGCCGCGCGGCCCATGAAGAGCCTCGCGACGCCGGCGGAGTCCCTCGGGGTGCGGAGCTCACACGGCGACGCGATGCGTGTCCTCCAGGGCTTCTGACGCCGTCGGCCGAAAGGTCGGATAGAGCCCCTCAGGCTCCTCCCAATCTTCTCGCCGAGCGGAACCGACGCTCGTGGGCGGCGTAGTGCGATCGTCATGGCCGCTCCCTGCTGCACCCGGATCGACGACGAGGCTTCGTACCTGACCGATGTCCTGCAGTCCGAGGGCGTCGTCGTCGCGGCCTTCTCCGATGGGCCCGACCCGGCGCTGGACGCGCGCCTCGCCGAGCTCTGCGACCTGCTCGAAGGACGCGCCCGCCTCGTCGCGGTGGATCGGCGCCGGCAACCGGGGCCGGCGCGCCTGCATCGTGTCGAGGCCTTCCCGACCCTCGTCTTCTTCCGGAACGGCCTCGAGATCGGGCGGCTGGCCGGCCTCAGAACGGCCGCGCAGTACGCGCTCGCGATCGAGATCACGGAGACCGCGCTGCCCGGCATGGAGACGGTGCACTCGCCGCCGACGACCCTCGCTCGCTGAGGCACGCGCCGCCCCGCGCCCGAAGCGCGCGCCGATGACGCGCCACCGCGGCCCGGGTATGCGGTGACGATGCTCGGAAAGCGGCGCTTGCTCCTCCCCTTCCTCGCCGGCCTCGGTGCGGCCATCGCGGCGTGCTCCGACGACACGGGGTCCGGGGGTGCGGACACCTCGTCGTCCAGCGCTGGCGGCGAGCTCCCCGTCCAGCCCCAAGGCGGCGTGGCCCTCCTCGGATCGGATTGCGACGCCCTCGTCCCAACCTTCTGCGGGCTGCCGTTTCCTTCCGACGTCTACCTGCAAGACGATCCCACGGGCAGAAACCCCTCCGGCAAATCGGTCCGGTTCGGCGCGACCACCCTCCCCGACAACAAAGACGGCGAGCACGCGGTGCCCGAGCTCTTCTACGACCACGACGGCTTCTCACCAGGCAACGCGCTCCTCACCCACTTGCCGCGTGCGGTCGCGGACGGCTGCGCGACGCCGTACGACATCGCGCGTTCGCTCGCGGCGGACTCGCCGACGATCCTGATCGAGGCCGACACGTTGCGCCGCGTCCCGCACTGGGTCGATCTCGACATGTCGACCGAGAACGACGGCGAGGGCGGGCGGCCCGACCAGCGCCTCTTCATGATCCGGCCCGCCGAGCGGCTGCGCGACGCCACTCGATACATCGTGGCCATCCGAGGGATTCACAATCGTGACGGAGACATCATCCCTCCGTCGCCGGTGTTCGACTCGCTCCGCGGCGGGTACGTGATGACGGACGGCACGGAGGTCGAGAAGTGGACCACCTACGCGCGGCGCGGGCGCTACAGCGACATCTTCGGCAAGCTCGAGCTTGCGGGCGTCGGCAAGGCCGATCTCCAGCTCGCCTGGGACTTCACCACGGCGACAAAGGAGAACAACACCCGCTACATGGTGGAGATGCGAGACAAGGCGCTCGAGGTGGTCGGCGACGCCGGCCCCGACTTCGAGATCCTGAACGTGGAGGAGTTCCCCACCGAGCAGGATCACCCCGAGCTGCTCCGGCGCCTCGAGGTTCGAATGACGGTTCCGCTATTCTTGACGGCCGCGACGTCGGGCGTGCCCGCCGGGGAGCTCGACAGGCTCGCCCTCGACGAGACATCCGGCGAGCTCGTCCAGAACGGCACCATGGAGCAGGACGTGCTCATCCTGGTTCCGCGGAGCGTCCTCTCCGGCGAGCCCCACGGCCTTCTCCAGAACGGCCATGGCCTCTTCGGATCGCGCTTCGAAGGCAGGAACGGCTACCTGGCGCGCGCCGCGAACGGCCAGCGCTTCATCGCCTTCGCCACGAACTACTTCGGGTTCGACGAGGACTCGGTCGCCCTCGCCGCCGAGACCCTCACCGGCAACTTCACCGGGATCAAGTCCTTCACGGAGCGGCAGATCCAGGGGATGGTGAACCAGCTCCTCGCCATGCGGATGATGATGGGCCGCGTCGCGACGAGCGGCATCGTGGACTCGGACCAGCACCTCCTTGTCGACCCGGCGTGGATCGACCCGGAGGTGCGCGCGTACCGCGGCGACAGCCAAGGCGGCATCATGGGCGCGACGTACATGGCGGTGTCGACCGACGTGACGCGCGGCCTGCTCGGCGAGCCCGGCATGCCCTACAGCCTCCTCCTGAACCGCAGCGTGGATTGGCCTCAATACGGTCTCCTGCTCGAGATCGGGCTCGCTCACGACGCGGTCGCGACCCAGCAGGTCCTGGGTGTCCTGCAGCTCGCGTGGGACCGCTCGGAGCCGAACGGCTTCGCGCCCTACGTCCAGCGCGACCTCCTCCCCGGCGCGCCGACCCACCACGTCCTCCTGCACGTCGCTCGGGGCGACCACCAGGTGTCCACGCTCGCCGCACACATCATGGCGCGGGCCATCGGCGCGCGTCAGCTGCGCTCGGACGATCCGGCGATGCCCGTCTGGGAAGGCATCTACGGCCTGGCCGAGGTGGACGCCCCGGTGACGGACGCGTCGGCGCTCGTGGAGTACGACTTCGGCCTCGCGCCGAACCCGGCGGAGAACCTCCCCAACACCGACGGCTGCGACCCTCACGACCGCGTGCGCGATCTCACGCCTTCGTACGAGCAGCAGGGTGCGTTCTTTCGGACGGGCCAGATCGACTGGACCTGCAGCGGCGCGTGCAACTGCGACGACTCGCTCGGCGATCCCAACGAAGAGGGGCGCTGCCGCGAGACGTTCGCGGATCAGTGCCGCTGACGCGCCAAACCGATCTCGGGCGAGGCGGAACGCCACGCCACAGGAGCGTCCAAACGGACGTTTCGCGCGCGCGCGCGGTCGGATCGAGTTTTGCGAACCTCGCACTCCCCCGCCCCGTGCTCGTCACGCGGCGGGTCTACTTGCGAGGTGTTATGCAGCCAGGATTACCCCCGTGTCGTCGCTGTGGGTCGGGTGAGTTCGCGCGCTCGAGGAGGCGGACGTGGGAGCACGCCTTCTCGATGATCGGGCTCTTGCCCTATCGCTGCCTCGGCTGCGACGCGCGCTGCTATCGGTTCCGGCGTGACCCCGCCGACGCGGGGCACCGAGACGGCCGCGGCGCCATCCTCCTGGCCAAGAGCCAAAGCCGGCTGCGCACTTGACCAGCCGCGGTTACCCTCGGGCGCATGAGCGAACGAGAGACCTCGCCGAGCGAAGAAGAGGAAGACGACGCGCCGCTCGCCATCATCGGCACGGTGCGCGATCTCGCGAAGTGGATGCCACCAGGCATCGCGGAGACGTTCGGCGCCCGTCCAGTCTGGTTCATCCTCGAGATGGACGCCGAGCTCGTCACCGTGTTCGAGCAGATCCCCGAAGACCCGATGCCAAAAGGAAAGGTCGAGGCCATCCTCACGGGTCTGCGGACGTTCGCGAACGAGCGCAACACCGAGCTGCAGACCGTCCTCGGGCCGACCGACGGCCTGTCGTTCGGCTTCCACGTGGACGCCTCGCTCGACCGCGTCATCGAGGCCTTCGAGGAGGATGGGTTCGAGGTGATCGAGGCCCTCGCCGAGGGTGAGGTCGCGTTCGGCGAGGAGGAGGCGAGCGAGGCCTGAGATCAGGCGAGCTCGGGGTAGATTCGGAGCAGGTGCGCCCGCAGCTCGCCGAAGAGATCACCGGCGCCGTCGAGCCGAGCCCACTCCTCACCCTGCAGCGTGTACCGGTGGGACTTGGGCGCCGTGGGGTCTTCCCCGCTGAAGCCGCCCACGCTCACCTCGATCGCGAGGATCTTCGGCTGGTATTCGATCACCACGAAGCCGACCTTGCCACGCCGGCCGAGCCGGAGGCGGGTCGCGCTCTCGCGGCTGACGGACAGCTCGGGCAGGCCCTTCAGATCGCGCACGACCGCGGCCATGGCGCGGGTCGCGGCGGGTCCGTGTCGATCCGGCTCCGGGTGCATCTTCTCCTTGGCCGCGGCGACGAGATCGGCGAGCGCGGTCGGCGGAAGCTCGGCGGCGCCATCGGGCGAAGCTGGGTCCTTCGAGGTCATCGGCGATGATGGTAGCTTCCTTCCTCCGTTCGTGCCCAAGCCCGTCGACAAACAAGCTCTCCTCAAGGCGCTCGTGGCCGCGCTCGTCGAGTCGCGTGACCGGCTCGCGGCGGCGCAGAGGGTCAGCCAGGAGGGCGTGACCCACGAAGACGCCCGCTCCGAAGGCGACAAGGACATGCGCGCCACCGAGGCCTCGTACGTGGCCCGCGGGCAGGCGATGCGCGTGGAGGCGCTCGAGGCGGACCTCGCCCGCGCCCAGGCGCTGAAGGTACGCGCGTTCGCCGAGGACGATCCGATCGCCCTGGCCGCGCTCGTGACCATCGGCGCGGAGGAGGGCGAGCGTGTCGTCTTCCTCGCGCCTGCGGGCGGCGGCGTGCGGCTCGAGGCGAGCGGCACCGCGGTGCACGTCGTGACGCCGTCCTCCCCGCTCGGCCGCGCGCTCCTCGGCGCTCGCGTCGGGGACGTCGTCACCTACGAGCGCGCCGGCAAGGCCGAAGAGGTCGAGATCGTCGCGCTCGCGTAGCGAGGCGCCGGCGGATCAGCCGTCGCCGTCTTCCCAGCGGTGGTGCACGATGTGCCGCTCGCGCGGAGGCTCCTTGTGCTCGACCTCGAGCGCGTGGTCCGGCTCCGGGCAACGCTCTCGCATCGTCACGAGCTCCTCGGCGGCGGTGGGGTGAATGCCTATCGTCGAATCGAACTGCGCCTTCGTCGCCCCGCATTTGAGCGCGACTGCGAAGCCCTGGACGATCTCGCCGGCGTCGGGGCCGACCATGTGCACCCCGAGCACGCGATCGGTCGAGCGCTCCACGACGATCTTCATGAAGGTCTTTTCGTCGTGGCCGGTCATCGTCTGCTTCATCGGGGTGAAGGTCGACTTGAAGACGTCGACCGCGCCTCGTTCTGCGCGCGCCTCTTCTTCGGTGAGGCCGACCGTGCCGATGGGCGGGTCGGAGAAGACCGCGGAGGGGACGTTGTCGTAGTCGGCGTGGCGCTTCGCGTTCGAGAAGAGGTTCTGCGCGACGATCATGCCCTCCGCCAGCGCCACGGGCGTGAGCTGGATGCGATCGATGACGTCTCCGACGGCGTACACCGTCGGCGCCGAGGTGCGAAAGCGGTCGTCCACGCGCACCGCGCCGCGCTCGTCCAGCGCGACGCCGGCGTTGGCGAGGCCGAGCTCCGCGGTATTGGGGACACGCCCAATGGCGGCGAGCACCGCGTCCACCTCGAGCGTCGAGCCGTCGTCCAGCGTGCAGAGGAGGGAGCGGTCCGCCTGGCGCGCGACCGAGACGAGCTCGCGATGGAACCGCAGGTCGACGCCCTTTTTCCGCATCTCCGCGTCGAGGTGCGTCCGAACGTCTCGATCGAAGCCGCGCAAGAAGAGGGCGCCTCGGTGGATCTGTGTCACCCTCGCGCCGTACCCGTTGAAGATCCCGGCGAACTCGACGGCGATGTAGCCGCCGCCGACGACGAGCACCCGCGCGGGCATCGACGGAAGGTGAAAGACGTCGTCCGAGACGAGCACGTGCTCGGCTCCCGGAATGGTCGGGCGCGTCGGCCGGCCACCGGTCGCGACGAGGAACGTCTTCGATCGGACGCGCGTCTTCGATCCGTCTCGCGCGGTCACGTCCACGGTGTGCGGATCGACGAAGAAGCCGTGACCGCGGATGATGGTCACGCCGCGGCCTTCGAGCAGGCGCTTGTAGACGCCGTTCAGCCGACCGATCTCCTTGTCCTTGTTGGCGATGAGCGTGGCCCAGTCGTGCGAAGGCGGCGCGACGCTCCAACCGTAGCCCGACGCCTCGCGCCACTCAGCCGCAAAGTGGGCGCCGTACGTCATCAGCTTCTTCGGCACGCAGCCGATGTTCACGCACGTCCCGCCGAGATCGGCCGACTCGCAGAGGCCGACCTTCGCGCCCAGACTGGCCGCGATGCGCGCTGCGCGGACGCCGCCCGAGCCTCCACCGATCACGAAGAAGTCGAACGTCTCGCTGGTCTTGCTCATGTCGACGCGGCAAACGTAGCAGCCGCCGCGCAGGTGGTAACGTTCTCGTTCGCGTGCCCGAGGTCCACCCGCTCTACACCTACGGCCCGTTCGTGTTCATCGGCGCGTCGGCGCTCGCCTCCGCCCTCCTCGCGCCGCGCTACGTGCGCCGCCTCGACTTCGCGCGCCACGCGAAGCGCGCGTCGAGGCTGGGCCTCTCGGCGGCGGAGATGCCGGCCTTCAAGCCGTCGCCCGTCCTCGCCATCGCCGGGCTGGGCGGGACGCTCCTCGGCTTCTGGGGGCTGGGAACGCTCGTCTGCTACCTGGCGCTCGCGTTCGCGGGCCGTGGCCCCCTGGGACCGGGAGCCGAGCTACCCGGCGCGAGCGTCGATCTGTTCGTGATCGCGCACCTGTCGCCGCCGCTGTCGAACCATGTCGCACGTGTCATGATCGACCGCCTGGCAGCGGGCGCGGACGCCGGCCGCTTCGACGCCGGAGGCCAGGTCGAGGAGCGGCTCGCGCTGGCCGCGGCGCTCGATCCTTCCGCCGACGAAGCGACCTCGCGTTACCTTCGACACGGGTTCCGAACGCGCGCGGGCAAGGTCGCGCTCAAGAACCCGAGCCCGGTCACCTGCAAGGCCGGGCTCGGCGCGTTCGCCGACTCGCTCCGCGAGGGCGCGGTCTTCCAGCTCGGGCAGGTCTGCCGAAACGTGAAGGGCGACACGAGCTCGGCGGCCGCGTTCAAGATCGGGGACTTTCGTAACGCCGTCGGTCCGGAGACGGAGGCGATCTTGTCACGGCTGCCCTTTGCGCCCGCGGCCGAGCCGGCGTGCCTGGCCGGCGGCGACGCTGTTCCGCCGCCCGAGCTGCCGATCTGCCGCTTGCTCCACGCCGAGGTGAAGAAGGAGACACGCGCGGAGATCCTCGCTGACCGCTCGAGCCTGCCTGCGTTTGCGGACAGGTGGCGCGCCGCGATGCGCCTGGCGCGGGGCACGCCGCTCCCGTCGAGCGCGCGATTCGCCGTGTCGCCCGAGCAGCTGCTGTTCACCCCGCTCGAGGCGATCGCCGACGAGCCGATCGGGGTGTATCTGGATCTCGAGCCGGGCCGGCTCGACAAGCTGGACCCGAGCGACGCAGCGTCGATCGAGGCGACGCTCGCCGCACACCGGAGCGCGTTCGGCGAGCACCTGCAGGCTCGGACGCGCTGCGACCGAGCCCTCGAGCTCTCCGACGCGATCGCGCCTGGAGATCGGGAGACCGTGTTGCGCGTCTGCGCGGCCGTCGCGCTCCGAGCCGGCCGGACCGATGACGCGCGAGGGCTCCTCGCGGACGCGCCCTCGGACCTCCTGCAGTCGGCGCTCGACGCGCGAGACGACGGCGTCGTGAGCGGCACGCTGCGCGGCGCTGCCGGTGTGCCGGAGCTCTTCGACCTGCGGGGCCCGCCGTTGCTCGTCGCGCTCCGGACCCCCGGCGGCGAGGAAGCCGTGCTGCGCGGCGTCGCGCCGTGGGTGCTCGCGCCGTTGGACGCAGACCCATCCCAATCCGAGTGGCTACGGGAGGCGTTCCCCGCGTGTCGCCGATGCGACTTCCACGATCAGCTCGGGTCCCTCCTGTTGCGACGGGACGCCGCGGAGGCGGCGGGCGACGAGGGCGTCCTGCATGATCTGGAGCCGATCGTGGCTCGGTTCCGCGCGGTGATCGAGACGCGCCCGCTCGGGCTCGTCTTGCGCGCCGGGCGAGCGCCCTGATTTCGAGGTGTGGTGACCTCAGGCCGGTTGTCAGGCCGAAGGAAGTCGGACGATGATCGAACCCGTGTCAGAACGGACAGCTCCGCCGCTCTCGACGATCTTGGAGGACGTCACGAACGGCCGCGCCGACGCGACCCGAGATCTCCTGCCGGCGATGTACCAGGAGCTCCGGGTGCTCGCGGAGGCCCGGCTCCGCAAGCTCCCTCCCGGCCAGACGCTGCAACCGACGGCGCTGGTGCACGAGGCTTACCTCGCGCTCTCGGACAAGAGCGACGTGAGGTGGTCGGGCCGCGCGCACTTCTTCGGCGCAGCGGCGCGGGCCATGAACGAGATCTTGATCGATCAGGCTCGACGCAAGTCGGCGAGCAAGAGGAACAACGGCCAGCGAGCCGTGGGCCTGGATCACGCGGAGCTCGTCCGGGCGCTCGCGCCCTCGACCGACGACGTGCTCGCCGTCTCGGCGGCCATCAAGAAGCTCGACTCGGAGCACCCCCGCCAAGCCGAGGTCGTCCTGCTACGGACCCTCGCCGGCCTGACCGACTCCGAGATAGCCGAGCTCCTGTCGGTGACGACGCGGACCGTCGAGCGCGACTTTCGTTTCGCGCGCGCCTTCCTGGCTCGGGAGCTCTCGAGGTGAGTGCCCCGGGGCGCGTCGCGGAGATCTTCGCGGAAGCCGCCGATCTTCCGACCCCCGAGCGGGGCGCTTACCTCGACGAGGCGTGCGGCGGCGACGCCGCGCTCCGTCAGGAGGTCGACGAGCTCCTCGGCTTCGATCGGGCCGTCGCGAGGCGCTCCGACGACTCCACCGTGCTCGAGGCGGCCGGTGCGCGACCGGCGAGTCCGATGCCGGCAGCCGTCCCGCTCTTCGTCGGTCGCTTCGAGGTCGAGCGCGTGCTGGGCGAAGGCGGCATGGGGATCGTGTACCTCGCACGGGACACGACGCTCGCGCGGAGGATCGCGGTCAAGCTCGTCCGTGGCGGGAGCACCTCCGCCGGGCGGGCCCGCCTGCTGCGCGAGGCTCAGGCGATGGCGCGCATCACACACCCGAACGTGGTCTCGGTCTTCGAGGTCGGCGTGGAGGGAGCGGACGTCTTCATCGCCATGGAGTTCGTCGAGGGCGTCACCCTGTCGGATTGGTTGGGCGAGCCCCGCACCACGAGCGAGATCCTCGAGGTCTTCGTACAGGCCGGGCGCGGCCTGGCCGCCGCGCACAAAGCCGGGCTCCTCCACCGAGATTTCAAGCCCCAGAACGTGCTCGTGGGGAGCGACGGGCGCGCTCGAGTGCTCGACTTCGGTCTCGCTCGACACGCGGGCACCGCCGAGCCGAGCTCGGCCCAGAAGGGATCGTTCTCCGCGCTCGACCTCGCGCTCACACACGAAGGCGCGGTGATGGGAACGCCGGGCTACATGTCGCCCGAGCATTTCGAAGGCGAGATAGGTCCTGCGAGCGACCAATGGAGCTTCGCGGCCGCGCTCTATCGGGCGATCTTCAAGGAGCGTCCGTTCGAAGGAGAAGATCTCGAGACGATCCGCCGCGTGGTGCTGGCGGGTGAGCTCCGGAGGCCGCCGCCGACGGAGGTCACGCCGGAGGTGCAGGTCGCCATCCTTCGCGGGCTCAGCAGGCACCCCGAAGATCGCTTCGCGACCCTCGGGGAAATGCTCGACGTCCTCGAGGAGGTGCTGCGGCGCGACCCCGAGCAGGACAAGAGCCGCTTCATCCGGCAGCGCCGCGTGGCGTCGCTCGTCGTCCTCGTGCTCGTCTCTGCGAACGTCCTCCTGGCCGGCTTCCGGACGGAGTTTCGGTATGACATCGGCGTCTCTGGGGTCCTCTGGCAAGGCTTCGTGGGGCTCGTCATCCTGACGGCGGTGTTCTTCGTCTTCCGCCGGACGGCGTTCCAGACGATGCACAACCGGAAGATCTTGGCCGTCCTCGGGCTCCCGATGGCGATGATGACCTTGCATCGCGTGTACGCGCTCGCCGTCGGCAGCTCGGTGGAGGACGTGCTCCGGACCGACGCCATCCTGGCGATCGGTCTCTTGATCTACGGCGCGCTCTTCCTCGAGCGCTGGCTCGCGTACGGCGCGCTCGTCATGGCCCTCTACGTTCCGGTCAGCTATCTCTCGCCGCGCATCGTGGTGCCGTACTTTGGTGTCTCGCTCTGGACGGTGTCGGCGATCAGCGCCTGGTGCTGGCCGCTCCCCGGACGGCGCGCGACGCGCGTCGACCGCTCGAGCCGGAGCGGGTCCAGCTCGAGCGGCGGCAGCCCACGGTAGGCTCAGGGCACGATGCAGAGCGCCAGGCCGGCGAACGTCACGTTCCCCGTAATACCGACTGTGTCGTCATCGATCCTCAGGTTCCAGACTCCGAGCGCCGTCCCCCCGGCGTAGACGGAGAGCGGGGACTCGGGCTTGTAGGAGCCCGTGAACGGAGCGACGCCGCTCGAGATCGTCTTCGGCACGCCGTCGACGAAGATCGTGTTCGTGTAGTCGCTGCCCCCGCTGCCGTTGTCCGAGCTCAAGTCGGTGCCGGGGAGCGGTTGTCCAGGGCCTGCCAGAGAGATGTCCAATTGTCCCGGGCTTAGGTGCGTGACGGACAAGCGCACGGCCGCCTTCTCCACGGTTCCGAGCTGGGGAACCACGAACTCGAGGTCGAGCGGCGCGGACGGTTGATCCGGCACGCCGACCGGTAGCGAGGTGGTCGGAGCGTAGGTGTAGATGGTCCCCGAGCAGGTCGGGAGCAGCGCCGCTGTCGCGGTCTCGAAGTCACACACGGCGGAGCAGCCGTCACCCGAGCTGGTGTCGCCGTCGTCACACGACTCCAGTCCTTCGACGACTCCGTCCCCGCAGGTCCACGTGTCGATCCGCACGTCGAGGCTGTCGGTCGGGTCCGGCACGCCCGCCGCTTCGACGACGAGATACACAGGACCGGGAACGGTCGCCGTGTAGAAGATCCCCGTCGCTTCGGGGCTCGTCGCGCTCGCGACACAAGCCACACCCTCCGCGCAGAAGCCGGGCGAGAGGATGTGGAGCACCGTGTTCACGTTGCCCAGCTCGCGCAACCGCACGGTCTCGCCTTGCGCGAGATCGACCTGGAAGACGAGATCCGCCCCGGCGCCGGGCGTTGAATTCACGTCCGCGCAGCCCGATCCAAGCCCGAAGACCGCCTCGTCCCCGTAAGCGACGAGGTTCGACGGATCGGCGAACTGAAAGGGTGTGGACGAAACGACGATCGGTGCCTGACAGCTCGCAGACGGCAACGGCATACAGACACTCGGCGCTCCCGAGCAGTCGAACCCGGCTTCGACCTCGCAGCTCGGTGAGCAGCCGTCCCCTGCGACCAGGTTGCCGTCGTCGCATGGCTGCTCGCCGCTCATCACGCCGTCTCCACACGGATCGATGTCGATGACGATGTCGAAGTCTGCGTTCGTCTCGAGCTCCACCGCCAGGTAAACCGGGCCTGAGCTCGTCGCGGAGTACGACGCGCCGTCGATCTCGGGGCTATCGGCGCTCGCTGCGCATGCGACGCCCGGCCCACACGAAGAGGGCTCGAGGACGTGCAGCACGACCTCCGCAGGGCCGAGCTCGGCGATCGTCAGGGTGTCGCCCTGGAAGAGATCGACCGCGAAGACGACGTCCGGGCCGACATCGGGTCCGCTCGCGGTCGCACACCCCGAACCGAGCCCGTAGCTTCCGTCGTCGTCGAGCTGAGCGAAATCGGCCCCCGTCAGGTGATAGGGGAAGACGCTCACGATGTACGGTGCGGCGCAGGTCCCGTTCGAGCAGACGGACGGGACGCCGTTGCAGACGTAGTCAGGCTCGATCGTGCACGCGGCCGAGCAACCATCGCCATCGATCGTGTCGCCGTCGTCGCAGGCTTCGGTCGCGCCGATCGCGCCGTCGCCGCACAGCTCCATTCCTGTGCCGGTGGTCGAGCTCGTGCTCGAGGCCGTCGTCGACCCGGTCGTCGCCACGGAGCTGGAGGTCGTGGTCGAGCTCGTGCTCGAAGCTGTCGTCGATCCGGTCGTCGCGCTGGTCGACCCCGTGGAGCTCGTGGATCCAGACGAGCTCGTGGAGCCTGTCGTGGCCCCGGATGTCGCCCCCGAGGCGGCGGTCGTCGTGGCCCCGGTTGTCGTCGTGGAACCGGTCGTCGCGGCATTGCCGGCGCCCCCATCGCCGCCGTCGCCGCCCGCTCCGCCGGTCCCGCCGTCATCGCCACAAGCCAGCAAGAACATGCCGGTGAGGACCGGCCCCAACACTCTTCTCATGAAAGCCTCCGCCGCTCAGTCCGCAGACGGAGGCGCGGACCCGACAGAAAAAAAGTGCGAGCTCCGGTTCTCCCCCCCTCGTCTTGGCTCGTTCGAGGCGACGAAGAAAACGTGTCGGGCCTCGGACCGGAAATGCGGACGGAGGTCGACGCGGCGAGCAGCGCCGCTCCGACAAGAAAGGACTCAGCCCATGCCCGCCCTCATCCGTCCTCCTCAGGAGCTCGTCCCCGTCGGCCTCGCAGCGATGAAGGCAGTCGCGCTTGCCGCAGGCACGATCAGGCCCGGCGCACGCCGGCTGATCGTCGCCGCCCAGCGATTGCTCCTCGGGACGGAAATCGATCTCGACGCGATCGAGCCCATCACCCCGGAGGCGTTCACCTCGTCGTTCAACGGACCGGTCGAGCTGAAGCAGCAGATCGTACGTGGGATGTGCGTGCTCGCGCTGGTGGACGGACCGCCGAATCCGAGCGTGATGGCGACGGTTTCGAGGTTCGCGCACGCTGTCGGGGTGAGCGAGCCGGCGCTCCGCTCGCTGACGTTGTTCGCCGAGGGCCACAAGATCCTCGGCACGCTCGACTTCCTCCGACGCTCCCACCTGCGCGAGATGGCGGCGGGGGAGATGGAGCGCGGCGTGCTGGCCGCGGCCAGAAGCTTCCTCGGCCTGCGTGGGCTCGTGGAGGATCCGCTCGTCGCGGCGCCCTTCCAGGGCCTGGGCGATCTGCCCGCCGGGACGCTGGGCCGCGCCCTCTTCGACCATTACCGCGCGAACGGCTTCGCGTTTCCCGGTGAGAAAGGCGGCTTCCCGGAGTCCGGCGTGTACCACGATCTCGTGCACGTCCTCGGCGGCTACGGCACAGATCCGCTTGGGGAGCTCCAGGTCGGCGGCTTCATGGCGGGCTTCCGCAAGAAGGACCCCTTGTTCTCGGCCATCTTGCCGCTCCTCGTGTTCGTCGCGGACATCAACGTCACCCCGATCGGCCATGACGTGGACGGAGATCTCTTCTCGAAGCCCGGCATCGCCGAGGCGTATCTGGGCGCGATTGCACGAGGCGGTCGCCTGAAGATCGACCTGTCGGACGGCTGGGACTTCTGGCCGCTCATGCGGAAAGACACGGCCAACGCGCGCGAGGAGCTCGGCCTCGATCAGGGCAGCGGCACGACCGTGCTCGACTCCGTGGCGACGTAGTCGCGCGCATCCCAACCCCGCTCGAGCGAGAGCGCGAGCGGATGCGGCCGATACACGAGGGTCGCGCGGACGGTCGCCTCCGTACACCCGGGCGGGAGCGCGAACGTGAACGCGGCCGTGTGCGGCGTCAGCGGCAGGAGGCGGTTGTCACGGAGCATGTCGATCGCACGATGGTGCGGGACCATGCGCCTCCCGGTCGCGTCCGTGAGCACACGGGCGAAGGCGAGACCGCTGGCGCCCGAGAGGGCGCGGGATATGTCCCCGTCCACGAACACCTGCGGCACCGGATCGGCGATGATGACTCTGTCTCCTGCTTGAGCGCCGATCACGCCGTCCAGCGCGATGTCGGCGCCGTTCACCGACGTGATGATCGCCTCCGCGACCGGAGTCGAGAGCTCGAGGCCCTTGTCGGCCGGCGTGAGCGACGGGCTCGCGAAGAAGCCCACGCCCTCGTAGTCGAGGAACGTCCCCGTCGGCCGGACGACACGAACGACCTTGCCCGGCGCAGCGACGGCGGCCCCCGCTGGCCAGGTGACGGTCGCGCCGCCCACCGTGACGTCGACCCCGACCTGCCCGACGGCGTAGTCGGCGCCGACGTCGTCGATGGTGGGCCCATTCACGGCGGCGAGCGACGCACCGCAAGCCTCGGCGCGAACGACGAGGAAGGCCGCGCGCATCGGCTCCCCGCTGGGAAGGGCGTGACCACACGCCTCGTTCTCGACCGTGGCGGTGACCTCGAGCGAGCCGCCCGCCTCGCTCGCGACGAGATCGAGCGTGGCGGCGGTGTCGAGCAGACGTGGCAAGCCGTCGACCACCGCGAGCGGGCCGCGGAAGGCATGCGAACGGATCCGGTCGGCCGGCCTCACGAACCCTCCGCTGATCCCGGCGGTCTCCGGCGTCGTCACGTCGACCGCGTTGAAGAGGTCTTGTTTGGGAGGCATGTGGCAGCCCTGACAAGGCGTTGCCGTGAACGGCCCCTCCTGCCACTCGGTGAAGGTGGAGTGCGTCGGCAGGCCCTCCGGCCACCGCGCAGGGTCGAGCGACGTCTGAGGGACGAGCGCGGCCTGCCGCTGATCGTGGCAGCCCGAGCAGAGCTCCGCCGTGGCGAACTGCGGCTGGTAGCTCCCGCCCATGAACGGGAGAGGCACATCGGGATAGGGGCCGAACATCGCCTGGCGGGTCATCCCCTGGATCTCGTCGCCGATCTTCTCGCGCGGCCGCTGCATCACCACCCGCCCTCCGACGCCGGGCGGCTCGTCGACGCCGCCGACCTCGCGGATGTGGTGGCACGCGTCGCAGTGGTTCCCGAGCTCGAACGCGATGCCCTCGGCCTCGAGCAGGTCGCGGCCGCCGAGCGGACCATCCATCCCGATGGCGTGACAGTCCGCGCACGCGCCGAAAGATTGGGGCTGCTGGGCGAGCGGGAGCGCGGGGTCGTCACACGCCAGGCCGGCGGGGCCGCCGCAGCCGTTGAGATCGGGCAAGACGCCGTCGCCCAGATAACAGCGCGGCGCGGTGCTCGAGGGCTGACCCGGGACGCGCCCCGTGCGCCAAACCCCGCCCGCCGCCGCGCAGGCGCCCGCCGAGTCGAGCGCGGCGGCGACCCCCGCGTAGAGGTCTTGCACCCGCGGGTCGCGCGTCGCCCTGGCGTGGGCGGACTGGTTGAACTCGGCTGCGAAGGTCGTGTGGCAGTGCCCGCAGAACGCGGTGGAGCTGTCCACCAGAGGGTCGCCGACGCCGGGGTGACCGAACGAATAGCCCGTGTTGTCGGGAGGGGAGACCTCGTACAAGACGAGCGTGACAGCTCCGTCAGGAACATCGGTGAACGCTTCGCCGGCGGAGCGGTAGCCGATCTTGGCGGCGACGAGGACTCGTTCGCCGTCCACCTGGTCGGTGAGCTCCCAGCTGAAGGTCCCGTCCGCGGCCGTGGTCGTGCTGCGCTCGCCACCTCCCTGCATGACGATGGCATCGGCCACGGGCAGCCCGTCCTGATCGACGACCACACCGCTCACCGGAAAGGATGGCGGCAACATGCCGGTCGAGGTGCTCGCGGAGCCGGTCCCGGCCGTCGAGGTCGCCGCCGTCGTCGCGAGGCTCGTGCCCCCGCTTCCGGTGGTCGTGCCCGCAGTCGTTCCTTCGTCGTCGGAGCACGCGGTCACCGCGGCTGCACCGACGAGCGTCAGGAGGAGTGCGCGCGCGATTACCACGGACGGATTCTAACCCGATACGGCGGCTCAGCTCTTCAGGTGAATCCGGACCTTCGCGAACCGCGCGACGCCCGCGGCAGCGGGTGTCGTCTCCTCGATCACGTCGAGGACCCGCACCGCGTCCGCCTTCGAGAGCTCGTCCTCCGAGAGCCCGAGGAGCGCCAGCGCTTGATGCAAGACGTCGTACGCCCGCTTGTCCCCGAGGCCCACCGCCAGGAGGCGTTGGACCTCCGCGACGCGGATCGCCGCCTCGGGGATGCTAGAGGGGCGGAACTGCCCGGAGCTCTGGCCGCTCGTCGATCTCTCGAGCCGTTGCAGCACGATCCTCGCGGCCAGCCCGGCCGGCCCGCCCCCGTTCTCGAGCCGGTGCAGGAGCTCCACCCCTTCGAGGGTCGTCAGCGCGTTGCCGAATCCGAGCGCCGCAGCCTCGCGATCCACCGCCGCGCGCGCGGCCTCCGAGCCCAGCGAAGAGCTCAGGAGCGCTGCGATTGCTGACCGCGACGAGACATCCATGGTCCGATTCGACCCCAACCCGACACGCTATCCCGGGACGAGGCCCGGAAGCCAGGGGCGCGCGTGTTACGGTCTGCTTCCGGTAGGCCCGCGCTTCAGTTTGAGCAGAAAGCGGACCTTCGCGAAGCGAGCGACGGCCCCCGCGACACCCCCCGACGCGTCGATGGCGTCGAGGATGGTCTCGGCCTCGATGGGCGAGAGCGAGTCGCCGACGATCCCCAGCCGCGCCATCGTGCTCCGGACCAGATCGAACGCGACGATCTCACCGAGCGACTTCGAGAAGAGCTGGACGAGCTCGGCCACGGGGACTCGAGCGCCCGCCGCGCTCGCGGGCGCCGGCCGCGCAGCCTCGAGCTGGGTCGAAGAAGCAGCCCCCGAGGCGCCGGGCAGATCGCGGCTCCGCGCGAGCCGAACCACGAGCAGGCGCGCCGCGAGGCCGATGGGACCGGACAGGGACTCGATCTCATGGAGCAGCTTGAGCCGTTCACCGGGGTTGAGGTTCGCGCTCAACCCCAGGCGAGCCGCCTCGCGGCGCACGATCTCGCGCGCCTGCTCCTCGCCCACGGAACCGGCCAGCGCGAGGACGAGCGACTCGAGGGTCTCAATCGTCATGGCGGGGGAATGCCAGCACCACGGTCGTGGTGTTGTGAAAGCCGCTCATGTCCCCCGAGTTCATGGCGACCTCTCCATACGTCTCGAATCCCGCGAGCGGGACGCTCCCCAGCTCGGCGCTCACGCTGGTCAGCGCGTCGACGTATCGATCTCCCAAGATCAGCTTGCGACAGATGCAGTCGAAGACGAGCGCGCCCTCGACCGGCTTCCCCCCGAGCGCTTCGCGGGCCTCTCGCGCCGCCGTAGCCGCGCTCTCCACCTGCGCCGACGGGTCGCTCTCCATGATCCGGAAGACCGTTCCCTCGAGCACCGGCGTCGCGAACAGGATGCCGCCGCCGGGCTTGGGTGAGAGCGGCGCGCGCACCTTGTACTCGTGCCCGATCCGCAGCCCGGCCTCGAATCGGAGGAGGTACGCGCCTGGGCTCGCCTCCGCGTCGAGACCCAGCTCTCGCGCGCGACTTGCCGTCTTCTCGCGCCACACGTCCCAGGCCGGCCGCCCGTCGAGCTCCTCCACCACGCTGCCGTTGGCGCGCGTGACCCTGATCGGATCGGTGAGCGGCTTGTGCCCGTGACAGACGCCGATGCCGAGCGGCTCGCGCGAGTAGATGGAGGCGACCACGATTGCGTCGGGCGCGGCCCGAGCACCCAGGCCCACCACCGTCTGCTTCATCGCGAGGTCGTCGCCGGCGGCGCCCCCCACCAGGGGCACGTCGCCGATCGAGGCCGCGACGAGCAGCGCGGCCTCTTCCCCGTGGCCCGCGAGCGAGTCGAGCAAGACGATGTTCGTGCGGTGCGGAAACTCCGCGACGGCGGTGGGCTGACCTTCCAGCGCGGCCTGCACCGCGCGCTCGGGGCTCGCCGCGAGGCCGACCGCCATGCCCGCGAACACGCGGTAGTCGCCGGAGAGCGCAAACACCGCGACGGTCCCGTTGCCATCGCCGTCTTCGGTGAACTCGCCGGACGTGCTCGAGCCGAGCACCACTGCGTCGCGGAAGCGCTCATTCAAGGTCGAGAGCACCGCGCCGAGATCGATCGACGACGACGCGAAGGCCGTGACGAGCACGGGCGGCCCGTCGAGCGACCTGGATAATTGGCCGAGCTCGGCCTCGGTGATCGCAGACGCACGAATGGACGCGACTTGGGGCACGATGCATCAATCAGACGCCGGTCTCTCCGTTATTGCAAACCGAAACGGGGCCGGCACCATACGAGAGTCACATGAGCAGCACGACCCTCCAGCTCGGCCCGACGAACACGGGCAAGACGCATCGGGCCATCCTGCGCATGCTCGAACATCCGTCTGGCATGATGGGCCTGCCACTCCGGCTCCTTGCGCGGGAGGTCTACGACAAGGTGAGCGCGGAGCGCGGGGAGGGTCGCGTCGCGCTCGTCACCGGCGAAGAGAAGCGCGTCCCGAAGGGCGCGCGCTACTTCATCGCGACGGTCGAGGCCATGCCGACCGACCGTTCGGTGGATTTCGTCGCGATCGACGAGGTGCAGCTCGCGAGCAACCGCGAGCGAGGCCACGTCTTCACCGAGCGGCTCCTGCATGCGCGCGGCCGCGCGGAGACCTGGTTCCTCGGCTCGCCGGCAATGCAGCCCCTCCTCCTGGATCTCGTGCCCGATGCGAAGATCGCGAAGAGCCCGAGGCTCTCGACCTTGAAACACGCCGGCCCGAGCTCGCTCGGGGCCCTGCCGCGCCGCAGCGCCGTCGTGGCGTTTTCGGCCTCGCGCGTCTACGAGATCGCGGACCGGCTCCGCGAGAAGAAGGGCGGCGCGGCGGTCGTCCTCGGCGCGCTCTCGCCGCGCGCGCGCAACGCGCAGGTCGCGATGTACCAGGCGGGTGAGGTCGACCACGTCGTGGCGACCGACGCGATCGGCATGGGCCTCAACCTCGATCTGGTCCACGTCGCCTTCGCCGATCTCCGCAAATTCGACGGACGCGAGTCGCGTGATCTCGAGATCTCCGAGCTGTCGCAGATCGCCGGCCGGGCGGGCCGCTACGTCCGCGACGGCACGTTCGGGACGCTCTCACCCTGTCCGCCGCTCGGAGACGGCGCCGCCCGCGCGCTGGAGAGCCACGCCTTGCCGCGCATCGACCGCGTCTTCTGGCGCAGCGCCGATCTCGACTTCACGTCGGTCGACGCGCTGCTCGGCTCGCTCCGGGTCGGCGCGCCCTCGCCGAGGCTGCGGCGCGTCGAGCCCGCGGACGACGAGCGCGCGCTCGCCGCGCTGCTCGAGCGGACGGACATCGCGGCGCGCGCGACGAGCCGCGATCAGATCCAGCTCCTGTGGGAGGTGTGCGCGGTCCCGGACTACAAGAAGCTCCTCTTCGAGGATCACCTCGAGACGCTCGCGACCCTCTACCGCCAGCTCACCGGGCCGCGCGGTCGCATCGACGCCGACTGGGCCGAGCGCGAGCTCGCGCGGATCGAGCGAGGCGGCGACGACGTCGACACGCTCGTGCATCGGCTGGCCGAGATCAGGCTGTGGAGCTACGCGGCCAACCAGGAGCGTTGGCTCGACGACAAGGCTCGCTTCAGCGAGCGCGCGCGCGACATCGAAGATCGCATCAGCGACAAGCTCCACCAGCTCCTCGTCGCGCGGTTCGTCGCGGTGAAGCGGCGCAGCGCGAGCGGCGCGGCGCCCCCCGCGCCGCCGAGCTCGCCCTTCGCGAAGCTCGCCGCGCTACGCGAGCAGCTCCCGACCACGGAGCCGGCGGTCTCCTCCACCGGTCCGCAAGTGGAGCGCATCATCGAGGCCGAGCATCATCGCTTCTCCGTCGACGCGAGCGGCGCGGTGTCGTGCGACGGCTTCACCGTGGGCCGGCTCAAGCCGGGGCGCTCGGTGGAGCTGCCCGAGGTCGCCGTCACCCTCGACGTCGAGCCCGGCGCGCGGCTCCGGCTTGCGCGTCGATTGGTCGCGTTCGCGCGGGACCTCGGCAGCGATCTCGGAGGCTTCCTGCGCGATCTCGAGGGGCTCTCGCCGGCCGGACGCGGCGTGGCGCACCTGATCGCCCGTGGCCTCGGGAGCGCGGCGGCAGGGGCCGCGACCGAGCAGCTCGCGGCGCTCACCGACGAAGATCGCGCGGCGTTCGCCGCAGCCGGCGTGGTCCTCGGGCGCGCCGCGCTCTACGTGCCCAAGCTCCTCAAGCCGGACGTGGTGGCCAAGCGCGTGGCGTTCGCGGCCTGCACGCTCGCGGGCGCCTCGACCCCGGGCACGCCGCGGCCCGCCGTCCGATGGCCGACCGGGCGCGAGGTCTCGATCCCGGCGAGCCCGGCCGTCTTGCCCGAGCTCTACGCGGCCGTCGGCTACCTGCCGCTCGGCCCGCTCGCCGTTCGCGCCGACATCCTCGAGCGGATCGTCGGGCGCATCGCCCGCGCGGAGGAGCCGCCGGACGCCGGCGCCGTCGCCGGCTGGCTCTCCTGCTCCAGACCGGCGGCCGAGCGCGCGCTCGAGAGATTGGCTCAGCTGGCTGCGTAGGCTGGAGCCGTACGCATCATCGCTCCATACCGGCGGAACTGGCTCTGATCGGGCACAGCGTGTGAACCGGGAGGCTCGAACGGCCCGCCGTGAACGACGCTGCGCAGCGGATATCCGCGGCCGTGGCTCGCTGTGCGCGGGGGTACCGATGGGTCCGCCGCTTGCTGACACGGGCTTGCATGCCTACGAAGCTGGCTTTCCTTCGTGATCGAATCCTGGGCGCGGCCGTGCTCGGCTCCGCGCTCTCCGGTTGCTGCGAGACGCGCTTCGTCACCGCCGAGGCGTGCCTGACCCTCGAACCGGGGGAGCTCGAGTGCCCGACGTTCGAAGAGGCCGAAGAGCGGCTCGCGATCGACGACATCGTCTCCTCGGCCGTCTATCCGGAGCGCGAGTACCGCGTGGGCGACCGCACCTACGTGGCGCCGACCGAGTGCTGCTACACCCACGAGAGCACCGTGGACGAGTGCGACGCTCCGCGCGGCTTCGGCCGGCCGCTCGTCATCGGCGGACGGAGCGTCCGTGCCACGCTCGCTCCCGGGGGTGGCTGGTCGCGGGCGGCTCGAGCGGCGCAGCAAGGCGCGCCCCGGCGCCACGATCCGGCGCGAGCGGCCGCATGGCGCGAGCGCGGTCTGCTCGAGCACGCCGCGGTCGCTTCGTTCACGCGGTTCACGCTCGAGCTCCTCGCGCTGGGCGCGCCTGCGTCGTTGGTCCGCGCCGCGCAGCGAGCTTCGCTCGAAGAGACGGCGCACGCGGAGCTCTGCTTCGCGCTCGCGACCGGATACGACGGACGCGAGGTCGGTCCGGGCCCGCTCGCGGTGACCGGAGCCGCGCTCGAGCTCCCATCGCGTAGCGAGCTCGCACGGCGGCTGGTCCACGAGGGGTGCGTCGAGGAGACGCTGGGCGTGGTCGAGCTCATCGATCTCGCGAGCCGCGAAGCAGAGATCCCCGCGCGGCGCGCGCTCGAACGCCTGGCTCGCGACGAGATCCGCCACGCCGCGCTGGGCTTCGCCGCGCTCGGCTGGCTGGCCTCGAATGATCGCTCGGGCGCCGTGCGAGCCGGCATCGACGAGGCGCTGCGCCGCGCGGAGACACGCATGGGCTCTGCCTCCGGCTCCGCGGCGGTCTGGCGAGAGGTCGTCGCACCGATCGCCAGAGCGGTGCTGTCATGATCACCGCGGGCATCATCGGAGTGACGCTCGTCGCCATCGGCGCGCCGGCCACCACGCTCGCGACGTCCGCCCCGGAGCTCCCCGTGGCCGCCCCCGCTTCGCCCATCGCGGACGAGGACTGGGCGTACGGCGCGGCGCTGTCGCTCTACAGCGGGATGGGGGTGTTGACTCGGCGAAGCGAGTGGAACCGCCAGCTCGTCAGCACCGGCTACGAGCCGCTCGATCCGTTCACGGGTGAGCTCGGCGCGCGCCTCGCCCTGAGCTACAACGGGGCCGTGCTCGGCGTGTCGGGCGCGTACGGCATGACCGTCTCCGATGGCGAAGGCAGACGCGAGCTGTCGCTCGGCTCGCTCTTCGTCGAGGGAGGGTACGATCTCGCACGGACCTCGTGGCTGACGATTCAACCGAGCGCGGGGCTCGGGTGGGTGCGGTCGTCGTTCTGCTTCATGGCCCAGCCGGGTGACGCGGTGCCGCCTCCGGTGGGGCCACCGATCGCGCAGATCCTCCGCGCACCGGGTCGTCGGACCTGTCTCGACACCGACACCGCGGCCGCGCGTGTGGGCTTCTTGCTCGGAGTTCGTGCGACAGAGGACGGCGCCGCCCTGCTCGCCGGGATTCGACCGACTTTCTCGGTGCCGTTCGCGCAGTCGGCGTACCGGGTCCGCGACGAAGGCTTGCCGCCGATCGCGGGGCCCGACGCTCCGCCCGTGACCTTCATGGTCAACGTGGAGCTGGGCCTCGGCGTCGGGTTCGGGCGGCGGGTGTGGTGAGCACCCCCCTAATCCCCCCGTAGCGCGTCGCGGAACGCCCGCAGCGCAGCATGCTGATCGGCGCGGACTGCGAATGAAGCAAGCATGGGCAGGTCGACTTCGGGGAGCACGGCGCTGACGGGCGAACGTTCGTAGCGGTCGCCCCGCAGCACGAGCACCTGGAACGCCCCGCCCTCGAAGACCCAGACCTCGGCCACGCCGAGCCCGCGGTAGACCTCGAGCTTGTCGATCGAGCCCCGCGTCTTCACCACCTCGATCGCCAGGTCGGGAACGGGTTTGTCCGCTCCGCGGCAGTAACATTCGTCGGGCTCGAGGCCACGCTCACCCTCCTCTTTGCGGAACGTGGTCGACCCGTAGCCGAAGAGGGGGATATCCCGCTCGAGGCAGAAGAGCTCGAGCAGGCGGGCGATCTGCTTCTTGTCGACCTCGTGCGCGCGTGACGGGCTCATGATCTCAAGCTTCCCCTCGAGGTAGGTCATCCGAACGCCCGAGCTCTCGATCGCGTCCCGAAGCACCACGTAGGCAGCCCAAGGCACGTCGTGGAGCAGGACGCGCTGCTCCTCGTCGTCCGAGGGTGCGCGCACGGGGAAGAGCGGCGTGGCGGCGACCATGAACGTAGCGTAGCAGTTCGCTGAAGAGGCGACGTCACGCCGCTTGGTGGGGCTCTTGTTGCTCTTTCACCCCCCCGACCCCCTCCCCTTCGGCGAGGAGGGAACCAGGCGTCAACTGGCCGCGTAATCCTCGAGCGGACCGCAGGTGCAGACGAGGTTGCGATCGCCGTAGGCGTTGTCGACGCGGCTGACCGGCGACCAGAACTTGCTCTCGCGCGTCCACGGCGCCGGGTAGGCCGCGAGCTGGCGCGAGTACTTGTGCGGCCACTCGTCCGCGGTGACGACGTCCGCTGCGTGCGGCGCGTGCTTCAGCGGGTTGTCGGCGCGGTCGAGCGCGCCGGCCTCGATCTGGCGGATCTCCTCGCGGATGAGGAGCATCGCGTCGCAGAACCGATCGAGCTCGGCCTTCGACTCGCTCTCGGTCGGCTCGATCATCAGGGTGCCGGCCACCGGGAAGCTCATCGTCGGGGCGTGGAAGCCGTAGTCGATGAGGCGCTTGGCGATGTCTTCCACCTCGACGCCCGCGCTCTTCTTGAACGGCCGGCAGTCGAGGATGAACTCGTGCGCGACGCGCCCGCGCGCGCCCGTGTAGAGGATCTCGAACTCCTTCTCGAGCCGCTTGGCCATGTAGTTGGCGTTCAAGATGGCCGTCTGCGTCGCCCGCGTGAGGCCCTTCGCGCCCATGAGCGCGATGTACATCCACGGGATCGGCAAGATGGACGCGCTGCCATAAGGCGCGGCGCTGACCGGACCGATGGCCTTGGTGGAGCCGCGGTTCTTCCAGGCGAGCGGGTGCATAGGCAAGAACGGGGCGAGGTGCTTGGCCACGCAGATGGGGCCCATGCCCGGGCCGCCGCCGCCGTGCGGGATGCAGAAGGTCTTGTGCAGGTTGATGTGGCAGACGTCCGGCCCGAACTCGCCGGGGCGGCAGAGTCCGACCTGCGCGTTCATGTTCGCGCCGTCCATGTAGACCTGGCCGCCGTGCTCGTGGACGATGTCGCAGATCTCGCGGATCCGCTCCTCGAACACGCCGTGTGTGGACGGATAGGTGATCATGATGCAGCCGAGCTTGTCGGCGTTGTCCTTCGCCTTCTTGCGCAGGTCGTCGAGGTCGACGTTGCCCTTGTCGTCGCAGGCGACGGCGACCACGCTCATGCCGGCGAGCGATGCGGTCGCGGGGTTCGTGCCGTGTGCGGACGTGGGGATGAGGCACACGGTGCGGCCGACGTCGCCGCGGCTCCGGTGGTAGGCGCGGATGACGAGCAGGCCGGCGTACTCGCCCTGCGCGCCCGCGTTCGGCTGCAAGCTCGTGGCCGAGAAGCCCGTGATCTCCGCGAGCCAGGTCTCGAGATCTGCGAGGAGGCGCGCGTAGCCCTTCCACTGCGCGGGCGGCGCGAACGGGTGAATCTTGCCGATCTCCGGCCAGGTGACCGGGATCATCTCGCTCGTGGCGTTGAGCTTCATCGTGCACGAGCCGAGCGGGATCATGCTCGTGGTGAGCGACAGGTCCCGGCCCTGCAAGCGGAAGAGGTAACGGAGCAGCTCGGTCTCCGAGTGGTAGGCGTGGAAGACCGGGTGCGTGAGGTACGTGGTCGCGCGGGCGAGCCCGGCCGGGAACGTCGCGTCGGCCGGGGTGAGCGCGGCCGGATCGGGCGCGTCGCCTTTGCCCTCGGCGAACACGGAGAAGAGCAACCGCACGTCGGCGAGCGTCGTCGTCTCGTCGACGGAGAGCCCGAGCGTGCCGTCGTCGTGGACGCGGAAGTTGAGACCGGCCTGCTCGGCGCGGTCGAGCAGCGCCGACGACTCCTCCTGCGACGTGACGACGCGAATCGTGTCGAAGAAGGTCTGGTCGGCCACGGTGTAGCCGAGCTTGCGCAGACCGGCCGCGAGGGTGAGCGCCATGCCGCGAACGCGCTCCGCGATGCGCTTCAGGCCTTCGGGCCCGTGGTAGACCGCGTACATCCCGGCCATGATCGCGAGCAGCACCTGCGCCGTGCAGATGTTGCTCGTCGCGCGGTCACGGCGGATGTGTTGCTCGCGCGTCTGCAAGGCGAGGCGCAGCGCGCGCTTGCCCTTCGCGTCCTTCGAGGCGCCGATGATGCGGCCCGGCACGAAGCGCGCGTGTTTCTCGTCCGTCGCGAGGAAGGCCGCGTGCGGACCGCCGAACCCGAGCGGGACGCCGAAGCGCTGGCTCGAGCCGATCGCGATGTCCGCGCCGAGCTCGCCGGGCGACGCGAGGAGCGTGAGCGCGAGCAGATCGGTCGTGACGACCGCGAGCGCGCCCTTCTCGTGGACGCGCGCGATGACGCCGCGCAGATCGGTCACGCGACCGTCGGTCTCGGGGTAGGAAAAGAGCGCGCCGAAGTACTCGTGTGCGTCGAGATCGAGGCGCGAGGCGTCGCCCACCACGACCTCGATGCCGAGGGGCTCCGCGCGCGTCGCGACCACCGCGATGACCTGCGGGTGACAAGCGTCGGAGACGAAGAACGTGTTGCCGCTCTTCGCGATGCGGTGACACATGGTCATCGCCTCCGCGGCGGCCGTCGCCTCGTCGAGCAACGACGCGTTGGCGAGGCTCATCCCGCAGAGGTCCGCCACCATGGTCTGGTAGTTGAGGAGCGCCTCGAGGCGGCCCTGCGAGATCTCCGCCTGGTAGGGCGTGTACTGCGTGTAAAAGCCCGGGTTCTCCAGCACGTTGCGCAAGATGACGGGCGGGGTGATGCAGTCGTAGTACCCCATCCCGAGGTAGCTCTTCATCACGCGGTTCTGCCGGACGACCGCCTGGAGCTCGGCCACGATCTCTTGCTCGCCGCGGTCTTCCCCGCTGGCCGCGCCCGAGAGGGCGAGCGGCTGCTTGATGCGGATGACCTCGGGCACGGTCTCGGCGACGAGCGCCTCGAGGGAGCTCGCCCCGACGACCTGCAGCATCGACGGGAGGTCCTCCGGGCGAGGACCGAGGTGACGACGAACGAACGTGTCGGACGGGCGGAGGCTGTCGCTCACGGAGTGCTCCTTGATTGCGGCCGTAGCCTAGTACATCGGGAGCAGGGCGGCCGGCTGACGAAACTTCGTCGCGGCGTCTCTTGATCGGGGAGGGGGCTGTCGCGACAATGCCCCCGCCGATGTCGCACCACCTCACGACTTTCCAGGGCTCCGTCCACGATGCCGTGCGTCAGGCCATCCTCGAGAAGATCCCCGACGCCCAGGTGGAGGTGACCGGCGGCGGCGGCCACTTCGTCCTCGACGTGGTGTCACCCGTGTTCGCCGGCAAGAGCCGCCTCGAGTCGCAGCGCCTCGTCCTCGGTGCCATCAAACACCTCATGGCCGGGGACGGCGCGCCGGTGCACGCGGTGGACTCGCTGACGACGCGGACGCCCTAGAGGTGAGGCAACCCTGATCCTCACCGACATCCTCATCATCACGCTGCTCCTGATCGGCAACGGCATCTTCTCCGGGGCCGAGATCGCGCTCGTCTCCGTCCGCAAGACCCGCATCGATCAACTGGTCCAGGAGAAGCGAGGCGGCGCTGCGGCCGCCAAGAAGCTCCGGAGCAACCCCGAGCGCTTCCTGGCCACGGTCCAGATCGGCGTGACGATCATGGGCACGCTGGCCGGCGCGTATGGCGGCGCGTCTTTGGCGAAACACTTCGCGCCGCTGGCGAAGAGCGTCCCCTGGCTCGAGGAGTCCGCGGACAAGGTCGCCCTCGCCATGGTCGTCGGGATCATCTCGTACCTCGAGCTCGTGGTGGGGGAGCTGGTCCCCAAGTCGCTCGCCCTGCGCGCGGCCGACCGGTTCAGCCTGCTCATCGCGCGCCCCATGCTCCTCTTGTCGTGGCTGGCGCAGCCGCTCGTCTGGTTCCTCACGGCGAGCAGCAACGTCGTGCTCCGGGTCTTCGGCGACAAGACGAACTTCGCGGAGGCGCGCCTCTCGCCCGGCGAGATCCAGCAGCTCGTCGACGAGGCGGCGGAGGCGGGCTCGGTCGATCCGGCGGCCGGCGAGATCGCCTCGCGCGCCATCGACTTCGCCGACCTGACGGCCAGCCAGGTCATGGTCCCCCGGCAGCGCGTGGTCGGCATCCCACGGGACGCCAAACCAGAACAGATCCGTCAGATCGTCATGGAGCACGGGCGGACGCGTATGCCGGTCTTCGACGAGGTCATCGACAACGTCGTGGGCTACGTGACGATCCGTGACCTCATGACGTTGTTCGTCGAGGCGAAGCTCCTCGTCCTAGAGGACGCCCTCCGGCCCGCCTTCATGGTCCCCGAGACGATGCGCGCGGTCGACCTGCTCGGGGAGATGCGCAAGCGCCGGATCCAGCTGGCCATCGTGGTGGACGAGCTCGGGGCGACGAGCGGCATCGTCACCCTCGAAGATCTGGTGGAGGAGCTCGTGGGCGAGATCGCGAGCGAGCACGAAGAGCACGAGCCTGAGCCGATCCAGCTCGAGAAAGACGGCGTCGCGCTCGTGCGCGGCGAGACGCCGATCCGCGACGTGAACCGGGAGCTCGAGCTCGAGCTGCCCGAGGGCGAGAACTGGTCGACGATCGCGGGGCTGGTGCTGGATCTGGCCGGCCGGATTCCCCCGGTGGGGGAGAGCTTCGAGACGACAGGCGGCGTCAAGCTCGAGGTCGTCGCGGCGAGCCCCCGGCAAGTGAAGCGCGTGCGCGTGGTACCTCCGCCGAAGCCGCCGGAAGAGGACTGATCACTTCGTCTCGCGGCGCAGCAGGGGCGTCGTCGGGCCGATCTCCGCGAACGGCGCCTCGGCGTAGAGCTCGGTCGCCGCGCCACCCTTCACCGGATAGAGCCGCGTGATCACGCGGTACGTCCCGTCGAGGACGGCGAGCTCGATCTGGAACGGCTGCGGCGCGCCGAGCGGATTGAAGCGCGCGCAGACCCACCCTTCAGGCTCGTAGTCGGCCTTCTTGCTCTCGTACGCGCCCGACTCGACGAGCGCGAGATCGGCGGGGACGGGCGGCGCCGCGGGGCAAGGCTTGTCCCCTCGCCCGGCGCGATCCGCGAGGCCGACCAGGACGATCCGCATGGCCTGAGCCGCGCGCGTCTCGCGCGAGCGCGCGAGGAAGTCCGTCACGTCGCGGCGCAGGAGGTCCGCGCACCGAGGCACGTCGATCCCCTGGAGCGGCGGCGGATCCGCGAGGACCTCGAGCACGGCCTCGGCGACGCCGACGCTCGCCGGATCCGCGGAGGATCCACGACGCGGGCGCTTGCCGAAGACGGCAGACTCGAGGGGCTTGCACTTGGCCGCGAGCTCGTCGGCCTCGGCCGGCTCGAGGGGCTTCACGCCAGGCGGCGTGCTCTCCGCCCACGGCGCGCCTCGCCACGCGAGCGTCGCCTCCTCCGGCTTCGGCGCCGGAGGCTTGGGGCGCTCTGCGCTCCGCACGTCGAGGTCCAGGGGCCCCTTCGAAGGGGGCGGGACCTCGACGCCGCACCCGAGAGCTCCGACGAGGGCAAAGGCCCAGCGCGCTTCGTTTCCCATGCCACCGGTGACCACAACACGTCCGCGCGATGGTGCGCAAGCGCTCAGGCCGCGCGAAGCGTTCTCGCGGGCTTGCAGAAGACGATGCGTGACTTTTCCGGCGAGGCCCTTACCCTCGTGTGTCTCGTGCGCGGAACGTGGCCCATCGAGGTGGAGGCGCTGGGCGCGTCGGTAGCCGGCACCGTGCTCTGGAAACACGCCGGCCGCTCGACGCTCACCGTCGTCGTCAAGGCGTCGTTCGGCCTGGACGAAGGAACGGCCCGGATCCTCACGCCGGCCGAGATCGTCCAGGAGGAGCGGCTCTTGCCGCAGACGCGCTCGCTTCTGGCAGACGCCGACATCGCGCCCTACAAGCCCCGCGCGGAGATCACCTTCGTCGGCAGCGCGTGGCCCGCGGCTCCCGCGCCTCAGGTGAGCACGCGCCTCGCGGTGTCGGGATCGTCGCCGCTCTTCGATCGGACGATCGTGGTCTTCGGCGATCGCGCGGGCCAGGGGTCGCCCGCGCCTTTCCGCTCCATGCCGGTCATCTGGGATCGCGCGTGGGCCGATCCCATGCAGAACCCGATCGGCGTGCAACGGGGCTCGGGCCACGCGGCGAACCTCATCGATCCGACCGACGAGGCCGCCCCGGCCGCGTATGGCCCGGTCTCGCGGACATGGGGAGCGCGCGCACGGTTCCTGGGGCGCGGCGACCCTCGGCGCACCGAAGGGACGCGCCCCGAAATGCCCGCGGAGCTCTCGTGGGGGTTGTTCCTCTCCGCGCCCGTCGAGCAACAGATCAGTCGGCTCCAGGGGGACGAGGTGTTCCTGCTCGAGAACCTCGTCGAAGGGCGGCCCCGGGTCTGGACGCAGCTGCCGAGCCCACGCGCCGTCGCCCGCTATTTCGGCCCCAAGGCCCCACGCGACGGCGCGGCCATCGCCATGCGACTCGATACCGCCAACATCAACGGCTACGAGCGCGCCATCCACCTGGTCTGGCGCGGCACGATGGCGTTCCCCGACGAGAGCGTCGCGTCCGCGTCGCGTGTCGTCGCCGGGCTCGAGACGACATCGGGCCAAGGCGCTTTCTCAGCAGCGATCGCGACCGAGAAGCCGCAGGTACAGCTCGCTCCCCCGGCGCCGCCGGCGCCGACCGCGCTACCGAAGGACTCGAAGACGATGCCGGTCGGTCGCCCGATCATCAACGTCCCCAAGGTGACGGACGACCTGCCGCTCTACGATCTCGACGAGCCCGAGAGCTCACGCGGGTCGACGATGGCGATCGACCCCGAAGCGGCGATGAAGCTGCTCGGCGGAGCGAAGGCCATCCCCTGGGAGCAGCGTCCGCCGCCTCCTGCGCCGCCGCCTCCTGCACCGCCGCCTCCTGCGCCGCCGCCTCCGGCCTCCAGCTCAGGCCCCAAGACGGTCCCCGTCCCGGCTCCCGCGCCGCAAGCACGCCCCGCGTTCCCCGACCTCGTCGTGAGGCCTGCCGGTCACGCCGACATCGATGATGACGACTCTGTCGGCTCGACGATGGCGATCACCCCCGAGGCCGCCGCCGAGCTGATGGCCCGCCGCGGCGCCGCGCTCGGCCAGGCCCCGCAGCCGCTGCCTCCAGGCTCCGTCACCACGCCTGCCGGACATCGGACACCTGCTCGGACGCGCCCGCCGACCGTCCCGCTCCCGGCGCCTCCGCCTCCCGTCCCGCCCGCGCCGCCCGGGCCCCCGCCCTTCCACTCGCCTGCCACGAACGTGACGAAAGATGGACGTCACGGCACGATCGAGATGGAGCCCATCCCCGACTCGGACACCGGCGGCGGAACGATGGTGTTGCGCCCGGAAGACTTCGCGAAGAAGCGCTGACCGATTGCCAAGAACGTCGACGCTCGTTCCTTCAATGACGTCTTCGTCATGGATTCACCCCCCCGCCCCCCTCACCTTCGGCGAGGGGGGAGTTGGTGAAGTCTTCGCGGTGACAAGCGACGGGCGGGCTCCCCCCTCGCAGCGCGAGGGGGGTTGGGGGGGGTGAAATGGCAGCGGGATGGTCCTAGACACCCTCCGGGTGATTTTTCGGCGAACGGCTAGGTAGCAGTTGGGCTAGAAGCCTCTCGGGCGCTCGAAGGCGCGAAAGTCATGGTCAGAACGCTCACGCTCCTCGATACGACAATCGGTAAAAAGGCCGTCATGGCCATCACGGGCCTCGTTCTCTACGGCTTCGTGATCGTCCACATGCTCGGCAACCTCCAGGTCTTCCTGGGGCCCGCGCAGCTGAACAAATACGCCGAGACGCTGAAAGGCACACCGCCGGTGCTCTGGGGCGCCCGCGGCGTCCTGCTCGCCAGCGTGGCCCTGCACGTCTGGTCGGCCGTCTCGCTCATCGGCGGCACGAGCGAGGCGCGCAAGGTCGACTACAAGATCAGGAAATACGGCGCGACGAACGGCGCCGCGCTCTCGATGCGCTACGGCGGCTTCGCGCTGCTCGCGTTCATCCTCTTCCACCTCGCGCACTTCACGGCGCCGGGGCTCGGCCTGGGCATCTACAAACACAGCCACACGGACGTGTACGCGAACGTGGTGTCGAGCTTCTCCACCTGGTGGGTCGTCGCGATCTACCTGGTCGCGCAGGTCTTCCTCGGGCTGCACCTCTACCACGGCTCCTGGAGCCTCCTGCAGACGCTCGGCCTCAGCCACCCGCGCTACAACCGCGTCCGCAACCTCCTCCCCCAGGCGCTCGGCATCGGCGTCGCTGGCGGCAACATCCTCATCGCGCTCTCGGTCTTCGCCGGCGTCGTTCGCTGAGCACCCTCGGAAGATAAGCCATGGCCGCTGAAACCACCGAAACCACCCAGGGCTCCTCCCGCCTCGCATCGAAGGCCCCGAGCGGACCGATCGACACGCGCTGGTCGCGCCACCGCTTCGAGATGAAGCTGGTGAACCCGGCGAACCGCCGCAAGTACAAGATCATCATCGTGGGCACCGGCCTCGCCGGCGCCGCGGCCGCCGCCACGCTCGGCGAGCAGGGCTACAACGTCGCGGTCTTCTGCTACCAGGACAGCCCCCGCCGCGCCCACAGCATCGCCGCGCAGGGCGGCATCAACGCCGCGAAGAACTACCAGAACGACGGCGACAGCATCTACCGGCTCTTCTACGACACCGTGAAGGGCGGCGACTTCCGCGCGCGGGAGTCGAACGTGCACCGCCTCGCCGAGGTGAGCGTCAACATCATCGACCAGTGCGTCGCGCAGGGCGTCCCGTTCGCCCGCGAGTACGGTGGCCTGCTCGACAACCGCTCGTTCGGTGGCGCCCAGGTGTCGCGCACGTTCTACGCGCGCGGCCAGACGGGCCAGCAGCTGCTCCTCGGCGCCTACCAGGCGCTCGAGCGCCAGGTGGAGGCCGGCACGGTCACGCAGTTCACCCGCCACGAGATGATGGAGCTCATCGTGGTGGACGGCATCGCGCGTGGCATCGTCTGCCGCGACCTCGCCTCCGGCAAGGTCGAGGCCCACATGGCAGACGTCGTCATCCTCGCCTCCGGCGGGTACGGCAACGTCTTCTATCTCTCCACGAACGCAAAGGGCTGCAACACGACCGCGGCGTGGCGCGCGCACAAGAAGGGCGCGCTCTTCGCGAACCCGTGTTTCACGCAGATCCACCCGACGTGCATCCCGCAAGCCGGCGACTACCAGTCGAAGCTCACGCTCATGAGCGAGTCGCTCCGAAATGACGGTCGCGTCTGGGTCCCGAAGAACGCGGAAGACTGCACGAAGGACCCGAACAGCATCCCGGAAGAAGATCGGGACTACTACCTCGAGCGCCTCTACCCGAGCTTCGGCAACCTCGTCCCGCGCGACATCGCGTCGCGCCGCGCGAAGGACATGTGCGACGAGGGCCGCGGCGTCGGCCCCGTGGTCGGCGACCAGCGGCGCGGCGTCTACCTGGACTTCCGCGACGCCATCAAGCGCCTCGGCAAGAAGAAGGTGGAGGAGCGCTACGGCAACCTCTTCCAGATGTACGAGCGCATCACCGGGGAGGACCCGTACACGGTCCCCATGCGCATGTACCCGGCCACGCACTACACGATGGGCGGGCTCTGGGTGGACTACAACCTGATGAGCACAATCCCCGGGCTCTTCGTGGCCGGCGAGGCGAACTTCTCCGATCACGGCGCGAACCGCCTCGGCGCGAGCGCGCTCATGCAGGGTCTTGCGGACGGCTACTTCGTCCTGCCCTTCACGATCGGCAACTACCTCGCCCAAGCCAAGCTCGCCAAGGCGGACGAGTCGCACCCCGAGGCGAAGAAGGCCCTGGCGGAGGTCGACGGCCGCATCAAGCGCTTCCTCGGCATCAACGGCAAGCGCACGCCGGACTCGTTCCACCGCGAGCTCGGCCACATCATCTGGGACAACTGCGGCATGGCCCGCAACGCGGAGGGGCTGAAGAAGGCCCTGAAGCGCATCCCGGAGATCCGCGCGGAGTTCTACGAGAACGTGAAGATCGTCGGCTCCGGCGCCGAGCTCAACCAGACGCTGGAGAAGGCCTCACGTGTCGCGGACTTCCTCGAGCTCGGCGAGCTCATGTGCTTCGACGCGCTCGACCGCGACGAGTCCTGCGGGTGCCACTACCGGACCGAGCACACGACCGAAGAAGGCGAGGCCCAGCGCAACGACGAACAATACATGTACGTCGCCGCCTGGGAGCACACCGGCGATCTCGGCAAGCCCAAGCTCCACAAAGAAGAGCTGACCTTCGAGTTCGTCAAACCCTCCGCGCGTTCCTACAAATAGCGAGAAGCGAGAGAACGATCATGGCTCGCACGATGAACCTCACCCTCCACGTCTGGCGGCAGAAGAGCCGGACGGACTCCGGCCGCTTCGAGCGCTACGAAGCCAAGAACATCACCGAGCACATGTCCTTCCTGGAGATGCTCGACGTGGTGAACGAGGACCTCCTCGGCAAAGGCGAGGAGCCCATCGCCTTCGACCACGACTGCCGCGAGGGTATCTGCGGCGCGTGTGGTGTCGTCATCAACGGCGAGCCGCACGGCCCGCAGAAGGCGACCACCACCTGCCAGCTCCACATGCGGCAGTTCTCGGACGGCGACGAGATCGTCGTCGAGCCTTGGCGCGCCGAGGCTTTCCCCGTCGTGAAGGATCTGGTGGTGGATCGGTCCGCGTTCGACCGCATCATCCAGGCCGGCGGCTACGTCTCGGTCCGCACGGGCGCGCCGCGCGACGCGAACTCCCTCCTCATCCCGAAGGACCGCGCCGATCTCGCGATGGACGCGGCGCAGTGCATCGGCTGCGGCGCGTGCGTCGCGGCGTGCCCCAACGCCTCGGCGAGCCTGTTCACCGCGGCGAAGATCGGTCACCTCGGCCTCTTGCCCCAAGGCGAGCCGGAGCGCGCGGAGCGTGCGCGCAACATGGTCGCGCAGATGGACGCGGAGGGCTTCGGCCACTGCACGAACCACAACGAGTGCGAGGCCGCTTGCCCCAAGGAGATCAGCGTGGAGTTCATCGCCATGATGAACCGCGAGTTCCTCAAGGCCATGGTCGCCGCCCGGACCGAGCTCCGCGCACGTTCTGCGGAGT
>JAEUKE010000170.1 GCA_016794345.1 Myxococcales bacterium | reverse complement strand
CGACGAGACTGTCGTCGAAGGCGAGACGCCCGAGGGCGAAGCCCCCGCCGACGCCGGCGAAGAGCCCTCGGAGCCCGCTGAAGAGTCCGAGTCCGACGACGACGAGAAGTCCGACGACGACGAGAAGTCCGACGACGACGACGACGAGTCCGACGACGACGACGACGACGACGACGACGACGACGACGACGAAGACGACGAAGACGACGACGACGACGAAGACGACGACGAGTACGAAGACGACGACGAGTCCGAAGACGACGACGACGAGAAGTCCGACGATCAGAACGAGAAGTCCTGATGTCGCCTGGCGACGTAAAGGCGATCCGGAAGGCGCTCGGCTGCTCGGCGCGTGACCTCGGCGCGGCGCTCGATGTCCCGTCCGAGACCATCCTCGCCTGGGAGCGAGGCGATCTGTTCCCCACGAAGGCTCACGTCGAGCGGTTGAACGCCTTGCGAGAGAAGGGCCCGGCGGCGTTCAAAGGCGGTCGCGAGCGCTCCCCGCTCGAGCTCCTGGCGGACCCCGAGATCTGGTCCTTGTTCCGCAAGCTCCTGGCGAATCGAGAGCTTCGCGCCGAGGTGCTGAAGCTCGCCGCGAAGGTCCCCGACCCGGACGAGTGACCGCGGCTCCCTGACGGTCGATTTCAGAAATCGTCACCGCGTCACGCAACTCGAGCCGGCTCGTGTCGACTCAGGGGTATGACGCGAAGCTTCTTGTCGTGGCTCGGCCTGGTCCTGCTCGGGTGCGAGCCGGCCCTTCCTGTTCCCTCGACGCGATCGGAAGAGCCCCCGTCCATCCACCTCGAGCTCTCGCCCGCGGCGCCGCCGGACGCGATCGCGGCCGTCACGCACCTGCGCCTCGTCGGGGCGGGAAAAGACGGGGTCACGCTCGTCGCAGGGGAGGTCGGCCCGCGCCAGCTCGACCAGATCGCAGAGGCGGACCTCTCCAAGGCCCTCGCCGAACGCATCGTGCCGGCCGTCACGTGGGTCGAGGGGGACGACGCGGTCGTCGCGCCGCTGGTGTCCCTCCCACAAGGCGAGCGGTTCGATCTCGTGGTGGCCGAGCGAGGGCTCGTCTTCCCGTTGACCGTGAGCGCAACGGCGCTCGCCCCGCTCCCGCGCCTCTTTCCGCCTCCCGGCGTGATCGCCGGCTCGGCCGAGGTCGTGTTCTGTGCCCAGACCCCGCTCGAGCCGCTCGATGAAGAGGCCGCGTTGCTCCCCGACGGCCCGCGCGGGCGCTTCGTCACGCGCAGCCCGGGTGGCGGGGGAGCTCGGTGTGTGCGCTTCGTCTCCGCCGAAGCGGTCTCGGGCGAGTGGATGCCTCCACCCTTCGTCGGGCCTCTGCTCCCCCTCGATCCCGGGCCCATCACCGTCGCCGAGCCGACGGTTTCCCCGCAGCCGGTCACCTGCGAGGCCCCGGAGATCGCCATCGGCCCCGGCTGCGCGCGCGTCGAAGATGACAGAATGGTCTTGAGACCACCCGACGTGCCCGTCTTCTGGACGATCTCGTCCGAGGGGCTCGATCAGGCGTTCGCGACGGAGGGCGGGCGCGAGGTGGTCGTGGCGGGCCTCACCCCCGACTCCGTCGTCGATCTGCTGGTGGAGACCCTCGACCTGGGCGGAGCCTGGGCGCAGCAAACCGTTCGGGTCGAGACCCTACCGCCGCGTCCCCGGTTCGTCTTGAACGAGATCTACGCCAACCCAGTTGGGGAGGAGCCCGAACAGGAGTGGATCGAGATCGTCAACGCGGGCAGCGCGCCCGGCGATCTCTCGGCGTGCATGTTCCAGGATATTGGCGGGGAGGCGGCGCTCCCGTCGGCGTGGATAGGGCCCGGTGGGTTCGCGGTGGTGGTCAACTCCACCTTCGATCCGGCCTCCGAATACGATCCGGCCCCGGCCGGCTCGGCCACCTTGCTCACGGTGGAGCAGCTCGGAAAAAACGGACTGAGCAACTCCGGCGAGCCCACCAAGCTGGTTTGCGATGACGGGACTGTCAGTCGCGCACCCGCGGAGCCCAAGCCCAAGCCGGGCATGAGCCTGGCGCGCGTCACCCCCGGCGCGCCAGACCCGGATCCCTCGTCGTTCGAGCTCGCGTCGCCGACACCTGGTACGGGCAACTGACGGCCGGCAGCTGAGCACCAGCTACCGATCCGAGGCGAGCTCAGCTCACTCCGGCGTGGGGTTGCCGTAGGGGCCGCGGTCGCGCGCCGAGGTGTTGCGCCGGCAAGCTTCGTAGTCGTCGAACTCGCGATCGCAGCGCTCGAGGTCGTCCGAGTAGCGGCCGTCTTCGCAGGAAAACTCCTGAAGGTTGCACTCGAAGTAGGCCTCGAGCTGCTCGGTGCACTCGTAGATGTCCGCGACCTCGAAGTCGCCCTCCACCTCGACTTCACACGCCTCGCGCTCGCGGTCGCCGCAGTTCTCACACTCGCAGACCGCGTCACAGCGATCCTGGAGCAAGGAGCCGCAGCCGGTGCCGCCCAACGTCAGGGAGCCCACCACCAGGAAACGCAGCGCAAGGTTCGCGAATCGTCCCATGTTCATCCCTCGGGTCACTGGACGCACTCCTGCAGGCGTTGCTCCGCCCCCCGACAGGTGTCTTCGTCGGGGCCGTACGAGCCGTCGTTGCAGCGGCTGTTCTCGGCGTAGCAGTCGAACACCTCGTCGAACTCGGCGCCGCAGTTGCGGAGGTCGGCGAGCTCGGCCGAGGTCTCGAACGACGCGGTGCACGCGTCGATGTCCAGCTCGTTGCCTTCTTCGCAGAGGTTCTGATCCTCACAGAACTGCGAGAAGCTGGTCCCGCAGCCCACTGAGAACGAAAGCACGGCCCCTATGATCAAGGATCTGTTCATCATCCTGGTGCTCGTCACGGGCGGAGCATAACCCAACTGGAGAAGAGGGAAGCGTTCGAACAGTGCTCCGTTCGTTCTTACGACGGAAGCCGACGAAGCTCCCTGCAGTCGGAATCGTGCTCCCGGCTCAGCCGAACGGATTGGTGCCGCCCGAGGTCACCGGCGGTCTGCCCAGTTTCGGGCGGCCGAACCGGGGCTTCGGCTCTGACGACGGCGCGTCACCCAGCGCGGCCATCGCGCGGTACGTGAGGAGCGCTCCCGCCACGATCAGGGCATCGTGGACCGCCAGGACCACCCCGAATCGCGAGGAAAGGAGCGGCTCCAGGCCTCGCTCGCTCGCCCGCACGAAAGCGAGGTGCGTGCCCACCACCCCGAGTCGGTCGGCCTGGAACACGAGCACCACTGCCGCGGCCGCGAGCGGGGCGGCGGAGAGTGCGGCGCGCCTGTCGACGGTCGCCTGCGCGAAGGAGAGGCCGGCCCGGAGCCCGAGCAGGACGAGGACCGACGACGCGGCCGCGACGGCGACAAGCAAGACGGCGGGGACTCGCCCGCCGTCGATCACATAAGCGAGCGCCCACGACGGCTGCGTCGCCGCGGCCCAGGCCGCGGCCGGAAAGAAGCAGAGCGCCGCGTACGCGGCCGCGCCCATCGTCGCGAAGCGTTGCTCGCGAGCGTCGAGCGGGCCACGTGGGCCCAGCGCGAGCAGCGTGCCGATCGCGAACGCCAGCAGAGGCGTGACAAGGAGCGGCATCAGGGCGCGCACTCTTCCGGCAGCTCGTGCTTCGCGGTCTGCACGTTGCTGCGGGCGATCTTCAGGGCGCGATCTTCGTCGGGGGCCGACTCACACGCCTGCGCGGCCGAGAGATACGTGGCGCGCGCGTCGAGCGGGGCCGTCTTTCCCAGCTCGCGCAGCTTCGCGCAGCACTCCGCGGCGCCGTCCGAGCGGGGCTTCGGCGCCGCTTTGCTCGTCTTCGTCCGCGCCTTGCTCTTCTTGCCAGCGCCGCCGTCGACCGACCCTTCCTCGTCTTCGCCCGCGCCCTCCGCGGAGGCCTTCCCGAACGTGGCGGTCGCCGCGTAAACGAGCCCCACGAGCGGGACGATCGAGAGCCCCACGATCGGCAGAGCCACCCAGAGCCAGCGGCGGCTCCGCACCGGCGCGCGGGAATGGAGGAGGGAGATGGACGGGTGGTCCTCGATCGTCGCAGCGTGGCTGGGCGCAGCCGCGGGCTGCTCCGCCTGTCGCGGCGGCGCGGACGAGCGCACGGCGGGTGCGGTCGAGGTTTCCTCGGGGGAGGCAGGCGGCTGGTCGGGGCTGGACACGCTCCCGGGACTTTACCTCATCGCGCCGAACGAAAGGGCAACGTCCCCTGCGCCTCCGCGGGCGGCAGAGCCTCCGCGGGTTGGCGCTTGGGAACGTAGCCTTCGATCTCGAGCAGGGTCGCTTTCGTCCGCGTTCCGCCGGGGGCGGAGAAGCCATGGAGGTCGCCCTCCGCGCTCACCACGCGGTGGCAGGGGACGACCAGCGGCCAGGGGTTCGTCGCCATCGCGCGCCCGACGGCGCGAGCGGCGCCGGGCGAGCCCGCGCGCCGGGCGAGCTCGGCGTAGCTCACGAGCTGTCCTCGCGGAATGCGCCGCGCCTCCGTGTAGACCCGCCGGCGGAACGGGGTGAGGCGACGCTCGTCGAGCTCGATGGCCGCCAGGTCCGCCGTCGGTCCTGCCTCGCCTCGGAGGTGTGCTTCGACCCGACTCGCGGCGTCCCGTATCGGCGCAGGAGCCTCCGAGAGGGCGACCTCGGTCGGCGGCTCGCGGTCGGGACCGTTGCGTCTCGCCATCTCCGAGGCGTGTCGGACGGTGGTCGCGTCGGTCTGGGCCGGGAGCGCGAGCGCGAGGATGCCCGCGTCGCCCCAGAAGAGGGCGATCTTGCCGATCGCGGTGCCGAAGAGCGTGTAGGAGACCACGCGGGGCCTCGAGCCTAGCAAAACCCCAAGACACGCAAGGGGGCACACGCAAGGAGGCGCGCGCAAGCGGGCGCGCGAGCTCGAATGTGCCGCAGCGAAACCGCGTGCCGAACGGCCATTTGCTGCGCTACCATGGCTCGCTGCGGCTGAAACAAGCTGGGACGGGAGCAAGGCGACGACAGATGCAATGTCCTTCGTGCGGATCGAGCGCGACGAAAGCCGGCGCCGCGTACTGCGGTGAGTGTGGCTTCCCGGTCGGGCAGCTTCGCGGCGAAGACACCGACGCGCTCGTGGGTCGCACGCTCTCCGGCGGCTACCGCATCGTCGATCACATCGCGAGCGGCTCGATGGGCGCGGTCTACCGCGCGGAGCAGGCGAACCTCGGTCGAGCCGTCGCGGTCAAGGTGATGAGCAACACGCTCGTCGCGGATCCGCAGATGGTCGCGCGGTTCAACAACGAGGCGCGTGCGGCGAGCTCGCTCAACCACCCGAACTGCGTGCGCGTCTACGACTATGGCGAGACGCCCGACGGCCGTCCCTACATCGTCATGGAGCTCTTGCAGGGACAGGAGCTCGCGGCGCTGCTCGCGCGCGAGCACAGGCCGCCGGTCTCGCGTGTGCTCGACATCACGCTGCAGATCCTCTCGGCGCTCGACGAGGCCCACGGCCTCGGCGTGGTGCACCGGGACCTGAAGCCCGAGAACGTCTTCGTCCTGCCCCAGCGCGGAGGCGGCGACCTGGTGAAGGTCGTGGACTTCGGCCTGGCCAAGCTACGGACGAGCGTGGTGAACACCGTGAGCTCGGGGCTCGTGTTCGGCACGCCCGAGTACATGGCCCCCGAGCAAGCCATGGCGAAGGACACGGACCACCGCACGGATCTGTACTCGTGTGGCGTCATGCTCTTCGAGATGCTCGCTGGACGCCTGCCGTTCGAAGGGGAGACGCCCCGCGAGCTGCTCGAGAAACACGTCTACGAGCAGCCTCCTCGGCTCTCCAAGATCGCCGGCGAGCGCGCCTCGTTTGGCCTCGACGAGATCGTCGATCTGGCGCTGCGCAAAGACCCGGCCGAGCGGTTCCAGTCGGCCGAAGCGTTCGCCGACGCGCTCCGCGAGGTCGTCGCGTACCGGACCGGCGAGCGCAGCACGAGCGACCGCCGCTCGTGGATCCGGCAGAGCTTCCGGCCGTGCCCGAACTGCAGCGCACGCGTGCTCGTGACCGCCAAGTTCTGTGGCGAGTGCGGCGAGGCGCTCCCGCGCGAGAGCCTCACGACGCCGCTCATCATCGGTGAGCCGGCGCCGCAGTCGGTCCCGGTGCCTGCTCCCGGGGCCGCGCGCGAGAGCGTCCACGCGCGCGAGAGCCAGGTGGCGAGGCTGAGCGAGCACAGCGCGGAGCTCCTCGACAAGGCGATCTCCGAGGCGCTGCAGTCCGGCGACGCCAACATGACCATCGTCCTCCTGGAGCAGATCGCGAACAACCATCTGGGCAAGGGGGAGCCCGTCCCGGCGATCATCGCGCTGAAGAAGGGCATCGAGGTCGCGCGTGCCGATCTCGATCGCGGCGATCTCGACGATCCCATCGGGGCGGTCGCGCTGCTGTCGGCAAAGCTCGGCGACGCGTACGCGGCCTCCGGAGAGCTCAGCGACGCGCACCGCGCCTACAAAGACGCGCTCGCGCTGACGCGCTCGGGCCCCGTGCGGACCAAGCTGTGGACTTGCCTCTCCCGGGTCGCGCGGGAGATGGGGCACGAGACCGAGGCGATCGACTACCTCGAGTCCGCCGAGCGCGAGGCCAAGAGCGCCGACCGCCGTGCCGCCGCGACGCCCGACCGGGATCGTCCTGCGGTCCGGAGCCGCCGTCGGACCGGCGAGGCGAGCTGAGCGTCGAAGGACCGCCGGCGCCTCGTCAGGAGCGCTCCGCCAGCGCGCGCACGGGATCGACCCGCGAGGCCCGGATCGCCGGAGCGATCGCGCCTGCGACGGCGAACAGCGCGCCGAACGCGAGCGCGGCGCCGTAGAGCCACACCGGGAACGAGAAGAAGGTGCTCGGCTTGAACGGAAAGTCGGGCAGGTGCTCCGCGGCCACGGCGTCGGCCGCGGAGGCCCCGAGCCGCGCGACGACGATGCCCGCCGCGGCGCCGGCGGCGCCGACGAAGGTCGCCAGCGCGAGGACCCAGGCTCGCATGTCGGTCTGGGTCGCGCCGAGCGCCCGATAGAGCGCGATCTCCGCGCTCCTCTCCGACACGAACACGCGGAAGGTGTGGGCGATGTTCGTGGCCGAGACGACGAGGATGACGGTCGAGACGAGCGAGAGCAGCGCCATGACCCCGGCCGTGAGCACGCTCACGTCACGAGCGCGCGTGTCCTTGGGCTCGAGCTTCATCGTCGCGCCCTTCTCGATCACCCGCGCGGTGTCTGCGCCGTCCGCGACCTCGACGATGACGCTCGAATACCGGGTGGCCGCAGCGGAGCCAGCGAACTCCCGGTTCAGGCGGCGGACGACGTCGATCGGCAACGTCACGCCGAGATCGATGGCCCGTCGCGAGACGCCGACGATGCGCGCGTGCACGACGCGCGGCTCGGCGCCCTTCGCCTTGCCGAGGAGCGACTCGCCGATGCGCATCGTGAAGACGACGCCTTCGGCCTTCTTCACGAGCGTGTCGCCGATGGGCGGCAGGCCGTGTGCAGGCGCGAGCGACTTGTCGAAGACCTCGACGAGGTAACGCGAGACGAGGACGGGGACCGGCTCGGAGCAGCGCCCTTCGGGTGCGCTCGGCGGCTTCTCGCAATATTGCTCGCCGCTGCAGTCCTCCGTCGTCTTGCAGGGCTTCGTCGCGCGGGTCAGCGGATCGTCGAACGGCGGAGCCCCGCTCGGCAGCTCCCCGGCGACGAGGCCGGCCTCGATGCCATCGCCGACGAGCTCGCTCGTGCCGACGTCCCGCCCGAGCTGCTTCGCCCCGCCGCGCGCGCTGGCCGGGAACGCGAAGCGGAGCTTCGGGTAGACGCCGATCACGCCTGGCGTGCTCTTCAACGTGGCGACCGCGTCGGGGTCGATGCCCGGCGCGGCGCCTGCGCCCAGGACGAGGCCCAGCAGGCCGGGGTCGTCGCCCTTCGGCGGCTCGAGCTCGACCTGATCCACCGGGAAGACGTCGCCCAAGAGCACCGCTCGCACGCCGAGGCCGAGCGCCAGGAAGAACACCAGCGCAGCGGTGCCCGCCGCGATCCCGAAGCCGCTCGTGGCGAGCGCGCCACGCGTGCGAAAGAGCTCGCGCACGACCAGGACCCCGAGCGCCGGCGCTCTCATCTCGCCTCCTCGTGGGGGAGCTCGACGAGCCGGCCGTCGTCGAGGCGGAGCGAGCGGGTGCCCGCCCGGGCGAGCTCGTCGGAGTGGGTCACCGCGACGATGGTCAGGTGGTCGCGGCGGACGAGCTCGCCGAAGAGCTCGACGATCTCGTGGCTCGTCTCGGAGTCCAGGTTTCCGGTCGGCTCGTCACAGAGCAAGAGCTCGGGGTCGCAGAGGAGCGCGCGCGCGAGGGCGACGCGCTGGCGCTGGCCGCCCGAGAGGACCGACACGCGATCCGCGAGGCGGTCGCCGAGGCCGAGGCGCTCGAGCAGATCGCGCGCGCGCCGCCGATCGTCTCGGCGCGGAAGCCCGAAGAGGGTGGGCACGAGGACGTTCTGGATCACGTCGAGGTGCGGGAGGAGGTGGTAGGCCTGGAAGACGAAGCCGATGCGCTCGTGGCGGAGCCGCGCGAGCTCGTCGTCGGTCAGGCGGCGGACGTCCCGCCCGAAGAGCTCGAGCGAGCCGGTAAACGCGCGGTCGAGCCCGCCGAGTATCCCGAGAAGGGTGCTCTTGCCCGATCCGCTCCGGCCCAGGATCGTGACGAGCTCGCCGCGCTCGACGCGCAGATCGACCTCGTCGAGCGGACGCCTCGAGGCGCCGTCGTCGTGGAAGGCCTTCGTGATCGCTCGTGCCTCCAGGATTGTCGTCACGGGCGGAAGTGACGGACCTTGGGCTTGGCGCCCAGGAGCGCGAGTTGGCCGCACGCGGCCGATACGTCATCCCCGCGGCGGCGCCGCACGAAACACGAATAACCCGCTTGCTGCAGCACGTCCTGGAAGGCGAGGACGCCGCGCATGTCCGGCGGGCCGAGCGAGGAGGCCGCGATCGGGTTCATCGGGATGAGGTTGATCTTCACCGGGATGCCGCGCAGGAGCGAGGCGAGCTTCTTCGCCTCGCGTGTGTCGTCGTTCTGCCCGCTGACGAGCGTGTATTCGATGGTGATGCGGCGCCGCTTGGGGAGCGGGTAGGCGCGGAGCGCGTCCATCAAGGTCGCGAGCGGGTACTTTTTGTTGATGGGCATCAGCGCGCCGCGGTGCTCGTCGTCCGCTGCGTGCAGCGAGATGGCCAGGCCGATCTGCCCCTCGAAGTCCGCGCCGAGCCGCGCGATCTCGGGCACGAGGCCCGACGTGGAGACGGTCACGCGGCGCGTGGAGAGCCCGCCGCCTTCGGGGTGCGTCAGGAGCTGCAGCGAGCGGCGCGTCGACTCGTAGTTGTGGAGCGGCTCGCCCATGCCCATGTAGACCACGTTGCGGAGCGACTCGTTCGGCTCGAGCAACGCGCGCGCGAGGATGACCTGGCCCACGATCTCCTCGGGGCCGAGGTTGCGCTTGAGGCCGGCGACCCCGCTCGCGCAGAACACACAGCCCATCGCGCAGCCGACCTGCGTCGAGACACACTGCGTGACGCGGATGGCCTCGCCGGCGGCGGCCTCGGGCTCGTCGTCGTCCTCGGCCGCGGCCGCTGCGTCGGCGTCTTCTTCGGGAGCCTCGACGCGCGCGGCCGAGCCCGGGCCCGACACGCGGGGGATGAGGACCGACTCGATGGGGGCGTCGTCGCGGAGACGGATCACGAGCTTGCGTGTCCCGTCGGTCGCGCGGTGCGCGTGCTCGATGCAGCCGACAGGCGAGGCGCCCTCGAAGAGCGACTCGCGCAGGCCGCGCGGCAGGCTCGTCATCTCCGCCGGATCGAGCGCGCCGCGCTTGTGGATCCAGCGGAAGACCTCGAGCGCGCGGAACGGACGCTCGCCGCGCTTCGTGATCTCCCGCGCCCACTCCTCCGGCAAGCGCGCGACCGCGTGCCAGGGTTTGTCGCCCTCCTCACGTCGAGGGGGCTGGGGAGGAGGAGGGGCGCTCATGGCGGGGGGACGAGCCGCGGCGGACGTGGCTCGAGCGCGTGTTAGCACAGCCGGCTCCTTTTGGCCGTGGTAAGCCGCAGCCGATGCCCCGCCCGTTCGCCCCGGTCGCGCCCCCATCCCTCGAAGCTCAGGACGGCCGCACCTTCGTGCGCCTCGTCGAGCTCATGCAGCGGCTCCTCGCGGAGGACGGCTGCCCGTGGGACCGCGAGCAGACGTTCGAGTCGCTCCGGCGCTACGTGCTCGAGGAGGCGTGTGAGGTCATTGACGCGATCGACCGCGGCAGCCGGGAGGAGCTCAAAGAGGAGCTCGGCGATCTCGCGCTGCAGGTGGTGTTCCAGGCGGAGCTCGCGCGCCGCGAAGGGACCTTCGGGCCGGACGACATCGTCGCCGCGATCTGCGAGAAGCTCGTCCGCCGCCACCCGCACGTGTTCGGTGACGTGGAGGTCGGCGGCTCGGCGGAGGTGCTGCAGAACTGGGAGCGCATCAAGGCTGCCGAGAAGAAGGACCGAGGGGTCCTCGCGGGCGTGCCCAAGAGCCTGCCGGCGCTCGTCCGCGCCCAGCGTGTGGGAGAGAAGGTCGCGCGCGTGGGCTTCGACTGGCCCGACGCGCGTGGATCGAGGCAGAAGGTCGACGAGGAGATCGGCGAGCTCGACGCCGCGATCGCGCGCGGCGACACGGCTGCCATCGAGGCCGAGCTGGGCGACGCCATCTTCGCCCTCGTCAACCTCGCACGGCATGTCGGCGTCGACGCGGAGTCGGCGCTGCGCGCGACGACGAACAAGTTCGTGGGCCGATTCGAGCACGTCGAAGCGCGTGTGAAGTCGGCGCACGGAGGCTGGCCGGCGCCGGGCGAGCCGAGCCTCGCGCTCGAGGTGCTCGACCGCTACTGGGACGAGGCGAAGGCAAACGAGCGCGCCGGCTCGAGCGAGGTGCCCGCGCGAGAGGGCTCCGAGTAGCGCTCTCGGGCTCAGCGCTCTCGGGCTCAGCGCTCTCGGGCTCAGCGCTGGCTCTGGCGGGCGACCTCCCACATCCGCTCGGGGCGCTCGTCGAAGCGTGCACCAAAGCCGTGCAGGGTGCGCTATCGTGACCGACCTTGGCGACCTCTCGGAAGACGACCACCCGGATGGGGACTGTCGCACGAGCCCTCGCAGAGGGCACCGTGTCGGTGGTGTTCCAGCCCATCGTGGAGATCTCCACTGGCATCACGTTCGCGTTCGAGGCGCTCGCCCGCTCCGCAGCCAAGGAGTTCGACTCGCCGGTGACGCTGTTCGATGCGGCCGTCGAGCAGCGCCTCGCGGGGAAGCTGGGTCGACGCATCCGGGATCTCGCGACCGCCGTGTGCACCGACCACGCCCTGTTCCTCAACGTGCACCCGGAGGAGCTCTCCGATCGGTGGCTCGTCCAGCCCGACGACCCGATCTTCAGCCACGGGCCGGGCGTCTACCTTGAGGTGACCGAGAGCGTCCCGCTCAGCCACCATGCTTTGGTGAAGAGCATCATCTCGGAGGTGCGCTCGAAGGGCGTCGGGCTCGTGGTCGACGACCTCGGGGCCGGCTACTCGAACCTGCGCTACATCGCCGACCTGGCGCCCGATATCGTCAAGGTGGATCGCGGCCTCGTCGAGGGGCTCGACGGCGACAAGCGCCGCCGCCGGCTCCTCTCGGCGATCGTTCGGCTCTGCAACGATCTCGGGTCTGACGTGGTGGCCGAGGGAATCGAGACCCGGGCGGAGCTCGACGCGGTGCGCGACACGGGCGTCCGCTTCGCGCAGGGCTTTCTCATCGCTCGACCGAAGGCCGAAGCCGAGCTGCCGGTCTTCGAGATGGGCTCGCCCTCGAGCCTGCGCAAGAAGCTGCGAAACGAGCCGGTGCGGCGCCGCACGCGCACCGATCTCTGACGGCTCAGAAAGCCAGGCTCGCGCCCAGCCCGAGGCTGAAGCTGACGGGGGGCGGCGCGAAGACCTCGTCGCCGTCCTCGTCGCGGAACACGCCGCGGACGAGCGGGAGATCGGGCCCGGCGCGCAAGGTCACGTCGAGCCAAGGCGTCGGCGCGAGCTCGAGGCGACCCGCGACGCCGAGCGCGAACCAAGGGCTCGTCGCTTCCGTCGTCGCCTCGGTCGAGGCGACGTTGCGCCTCGCCTCGCCCCAGACGGCGCCGCCTCCCACGCTCGCGCAAGGCCAGAGCCGGAACCAATCGTTGGGACGCCAAGCAGGGACGCACCCCTCGAACCGACCGCGCAGGAAGCGGAACGCGACGGGATCGCCGCCGGCCAGCCCGCCCGCGGTGCTCTCCGCCGTGGAGAGCGAGTAGGTGAGCTCGGCGCGGACGGCCCAGGGCAGGCCCTCGAAGGATCGCGCGCCCACGATCCCCGTGAAGCCGAGGAGCGGAGTCGGGCTAGGCCCGATGTCGAGCGCGGCCTCGACCCCGGGGCCGACCTGGAAGGTACGCTCGCTCCGGTGGCGCAGCGGAGTTGTCGGAAAGGCGGGCAAGCTCCACGGGATGAGCAGCTCCGCCTCGCTCTGCCTGGGAAACTTCGCCCGCGCCTCGCCGAGGTAATGGGGGTCTGCGAGCAGCTTCGGCTCGGGGATCGCCGGCCTCACGCCGACCTCGGCGGGCACGTGGGGGTCCGGGGGCAGGGGAAGCGGCGGGAGGTGAGCCGAGGTCTCGGCGAGGGGGTCGATGGCCAGCGCCGCGATCAACGCCAGCGCGGAGCCGACCTCTTCACAGCTCGCGTCCTCGATGTCGCGCTTGCTCGAGATCGTGCCGATCGTGATGTCGAGGCGGCCACGCGCACGCTTGCCCTTCTTCTTCTCGAGGCGCACGCGCATGGCCACGTCGGGCTGCTCCCCGGGCCCGGCGACGCGCGCGATCGCGGTCCGCCGGCGGATCGCGTCGACGAAGCCCTCTTTCGCGGGGCAGCTCTTGCTCGCGGTGTATTCGACGGTGAACGTCCGCTCGGTCCCGGCCGCGAGCGCCGGCGTCGCTACCCAGACGAGCAGGCAAGGGGCAACCACCGCGAAGAGGCGGCCGAGCGACGGCATCACCGGGACCTTCGGCGGGCTTGTACGCGGGACGGGGGGAAGCTACGGACCAAGGAAATGGGGCTGGTGCGGATCCTGACGCTCAACATCTGGAACCGGTCGGGGCCGTGGGAGCATAGGCTGCGCCTCATCCGGAAGGGAATTGCGGAGGCTGCGCCCGACATCATCGGCTTGCAGGAGGTCGTCCACCGACCCAATATCCCGAGCGCCTCGCAGGAGCACGAGATCGCAACGGCCTGGAAAGATGCGGGGGGACCGGCCGAGCTCCACACGGCGTTTGCTCCGGCTTGGTCGTACGAAGGCGGCGATCAGTTCGGAAACGCGGTCGTGTCCCGCTTCCCCATCCTGGAGGCGCGGAGCCTGCCGCTGCCGACCGGCGACGCCCGCGTGGTCCTCGCCTGCCGACTCGACACACCCGACGGTGTCCTGCCGGTCTACGTGACCCACCTCTCGTGGCGCCTCGACGAAGGGGCGGTTCGAGAAGCCCAGGCCCTCGCCGTGGCCGGGCTGATCCGCGATCTCGAGCAGCCCGGGGAGCTCCCCGCGATCCTGATGGGCGATCTCAACGCAGGGCCCGACGCCACCGAGATCCGGTTCCTTCGTGGACTGCACGCCCTGGAGAAGACGAGCACGTTCTTCACGGACTGCTTCGAGCGAGCCGGCTCCGGGCCCCCGTTCACGTTCGACCCCGACAAGAACCCGCACGCTGCGCTCACGTACGAGGTCCCGCGGCGCATCGACTACGTCCTCGTGCGGGGACCGCGGGACGACGGTCGAGGAATGCCTGTGTCCGCCCGGGTCGTCCTCGACGAGGTCGTCACCGAGGGCGGGGTCAGCATCGCGCCGTCCGACCACCACGGTGTCCTCGCGGAAATCCGGGTCTGACCGCGGCCGGTCGGGCTGAGGCTCGGTGGCCGAGCAAATTTCCTGATCTGCCTCGAGGTGCCCGGGGATAGCATCGGGTGTACAGCATGCAGGCACTGCCCCTCCGGGTCGCATCCGCGCCGGAAGAGGTCGCTCCCGGGGACGAACCGGACGAGCTTCTCGAGGAGGCTGAAGGCCCCGCAAGGGAAGCCGCGCCTGTGGACGGCGCACGGGTGCGCCGCCTCGTGCTCGATCACAACGCATTCGTTTGGCGTTCGCTCGTTCGCCTCGGGGTCCCCCGGGCGGACGCAGAGGACGCCCTGCAGCAGGTCTTCATGGTGGCCGCGAGACGCATCGACGACATCCAGCACGGCGCAGAGAGGTCGTTCCTCTACGGCGTCTGCTTGCGGGTCGCCTCGCGCTCCCGCCGGACACACGCGCGCCGCCGCGAGGTGATGGGAGAAGAGGCGGCTCCCGAGCGCGTGGACACGAGCGAGCGTCCGGACGAGCTCTTGGACCGGGCCCGCGCCAAGGCGCTGCTCGAGGAGATCCTGGCCGGGATGCCGATCGAGCTGCGCAGCGTGTTCACGCTGTTCGAGCTCGAGCAGCTCACCATGAGCGAGATCGCCGAGCTCCTCGCGATCCCCCAAGGCACCGTGGCGTCGCGCCTGAGGCGAGCCCGTGAGCTCTTCTCGGAGCAACGTCACCGAATCGAGGTCCGCATGAAGTCGCAGAGGGCACTGAAGCTTGCTGGGCCGAGCGGGCTCGCAGGACCAAGCGGGCCGGGCGGCGCGCCGCGCGTCTCCGACGCCGACCGGGAGGAATCATGACATCGAACGAGCCCAAGCGATTGCTGGAGCAGCCGGGCAGCGAGCTTGACGTCTTGCTGCTGGAGTCCGCGCTCGACGAGGCACCTCCGGCGCGAACGGTCGAGCGCACGCTCGTCGCGCTCGGGGTCGCGTCTGCTGCGACCGGCCTGTGCGCCGGCGCCGCGTCCACCGCGGCCGTGAAGACGGGGCTGGCGAGCGGCGTCGGAGGCGCCGGCTGGTTCGGCTCGCTGTCGTTGATGTCCAAGCTCGGGGTCGGTGTGGCCCTCGTCACGGCTTCGGTCGGCGTGCCCTACGTGTTGCTCCGGTCGCCGGAGCGTCCGCCGGTGGCGCAGGCCTCCGTCGCGCCGGCCGCCGCCGGCGAGCGCGCGGCGACCGAGGTCGGCCCCGCGGAAGCTCCTCATGCGGCCGCGGCGCCCGACGAGCCCGAGGCCGAGCCCAACCCCGCGGCTGTTGCGGAGGCGAGCCGTCCTGGTGGCCCGGGTGCCGAGCCCGGCACGCCCCCGCGGGTGGCCGAGGCGGCTCCGCCCAGGAAGCCCGTGGCGACCGCGGCGACGCAGCCTGACCCCAAGTCCGGCTCCCCGCTCTCGGAGGAGATCCAGCTCCTCGACGCCGCACGAGGCGCGCTTCGCCGTGGCGACAAGGCCGCGAGCCTGGCCTTGCTCGACAGCTACGCGTCTCGCTTCCCCAACGGGCAGCTGAAGGCCGAGGCGCAGAGCATGCGGCAAGTCGCCTCGCGGTGAGGCGGACGGAAAGAGCCCAGGGAGCACGGAGGTCCGCGGGGCAAAAGCCCCCTGGAGAGCGTGGGGAATCCGCAGTACCCTGCGGCGCCCCATGATTCGACACATCGTCTCCCGCGCCGGAGCGGCAGCGGTCCTCCTCGTCGCGCTCTTGCCCTACACCGGCTGCGAAAAACGCCTCAAGCCGGAGGAGTGCGACGCGCTGCGGGGTCAGGCCTTCGAGGTCCTCAACAAGGCGCAGCCGTGCGCGAGCGACGCGGATTGCCAGCAGAGCGAGTGGCCGGGCTGCGAGAAGCCGCTCTCGAAGAAGAACTTCACCGATCACATCCAGCCGCTCCAGGCGAAGTTCGTCGAGGGCAAGTGCGAGGAGAAGAAGGTCGACTGCCGCAAGCCGCCGCCCGTCTACTGCAAGCAGGGCCTCTGCGTTCACAAAGAGGCGGGCATGCCGGCGATGGATGACGCTCCGGTGATCACGCCATGAGCCCGCGCTCCCAGGCCGCCGAGGCGCTCGACCTGAGCAAGCTGGAGGCGCTCGTCGAGATCATGGTGCTCGCCGCCTCCGCGGACGGCGAGTTCCAGCAGGAGGAGCGCGAGCGGCTCGAGCGGGCGATGGCCACGCTCTCGCCCGATCGGATGAGCGGCGAGCACCTGCACGCGTTGCTCGGACGGATCGAGGCGCGCATCGCCTCGGACGGCCGGGAGGCGCGGCTCGCCTGGGTCCGCACGACGCTCGGGGATCCGGCCGGGCGCAAGCTCGCGCTCGAGCTCGCGATCAACGTGATGGCGGCCGACGGCCTCCTGCGCACGAGCGAGCGGGAGCTGATCCTGGAAGCGGCAGAAGCGCTCGAGATCGATCGAGACGAGGCCGCAGACATGGTGCGCGCGGCGGGCTCGTGACCGGACCTGAGGCGAAGTGCACCTTTTCCGGGCCCTCTCGCCCGCGTAGTCTCTAGCTCGGCCGACTCGTGTCCTCGCCGATCGCTCCCTCCGGGCTCATCCCGTTTCCGACGCCGGGCAGCACGCTTATCTCGGCGAAGGGGACGTACATCGTCGGGAACCTCATCGGCGACGGTCACTACGGATCCGTCTACGAGACCATCGGGCCCTTCGATCAGCTGTTCGCCCTCAAGATGCTCCGCCCGGCGAACAAGCCCTACGAGGCGGTGAAGCAGGAATGGGCGCTCGAGCTGAAGCGGCTCGAGAGCTTCCGCCACCCGAACATCGTCTACATCCACGACGCGTTCGAGGAAAACTTCCTCTTTTACCTCGTGCTCGAGCGCTGCGACACGAGCCTCCGGGCCATGCTGGAGCTCGGGCCGATGGCCCCGCCGGTCTTCGTCGAGGTGACGCGGCAGCTCCTCATGACGCTGCAGTACCTCCACGACGCGGGCCTCGTGCACTCGGACCTGCACTCCGGCAACGTCCTTCTGTCGCAGGTAGATCGGTGGCCCATCGTGAAGCTCACGGACTTCGGTGTAGCCCATCAGCTCCAGGGACAGTCCTGGTTCCGACCGCGCGTCGCCAACCCGAACATCCTCACGCCGGAGCTCGTCACGGCCGGCTACACGACGCGGCAGAGCGATCTCTACCAGCTCGGGTTGCTCATGTTCCACATGCACACCGGGCGGAGCCCGCTCGAGGGGGAGGGCAGCGCGGTGCAACAGCAGATCGCGGAGGGCGCGCCGCGCATGCTCGCGGAGGCCCTGCAGACGCCGTTCAGCGCGGTGATCGCCAAGCTCCTCCGGCGCCGCGACGCTTACCGCTACCAGTCAGCCAAGGAGGTCTGGGAGGACCTCCGCAAGTGCATGTGGTGGTGACGCGGCCTCATTTGCTGGAGGGGGCGCTCGCCCGAGCCTCTTCGAGGTCGGTCTTGAGGATCGTGAGATCCTCCAGGTAGGGGAGCAAGACCGCCTCGAGCCCCGCGTTCCCCAGGATCGCGAGCGCGTAACCGACCTCGCGCACCTCGTGATGGGGCGCCTCGCGCCTCGCGCGCGCGATGAGGCGCGCGCTCAGCGAAGGGAGCTGGTTGCACAGGTCCTTCAGCTGGCTCACGCCCGCGCCCGGATCGTTGAGCGCGGCCAGGATCCCGTGGAGCGCGGGCAGGTGCTCCAGGTCGCTCGGCTGGACCTCCGTCGCCGGATCGGGACCGACTGGGGCTGGCTGACCCGTCACCCGGGCAAGAGTACAGCGACGGGGCGCGCGGGTGACAACTCCTCGATCGGTCCCGGGAGCGCCTTCGGCTCGACCTCGCCAATCGGTGCGGGTAGAGCCTGATCCGATGGCTCCTCGTGTGGTCTCGCTCACCCCCGCCGTCTTTCACCTGCCCGAGGGGGTGAACGCCGTGTCACGCGCCTACGGCGCCCAGCCGATCGTGCCTCGCGGGCCCGCGTTTGCCCCCTTGCTCGCCGCCATCCGGAGCGGCGTGACGGCGGCGCTGCGTGCATCCGAATACGAGCCGGTGTTCCTCACCGGCACGGGCTCCACCGCCATGGCGGCCGTGCTCGGGTCCTGTCTGCACCCGACCGAGCGGCTTCTCGTGATCCGAAACGGGGCCTACGGTGACCGCCTGCACGAGTTCGCGCGCGCCCTCGGCCAGCCGATGGTCGACATGGATCTGCCGTACGGAGAGCGTCCGGACCTCGATCGAGTCGACGCCATCCTCGGTCGGGGCGAGGCGGACGCGGTCGCGGTCGTCTACGGCGCGACATCGTCGTGCTCGCTCAACCCGGTCGCCGAGATCGGCGCGCTCTGCAAGCGCCACGGCAAGAAGCTGTTCGTGGACGGCGTGAGCGCGCTCTTCGTCGAGCCGATGGAGCTCGGGGCCTGGGGGATCTCGGCCGTCATGGGGTCGTGCAACAAGGGCCTGCATGCGCACCCGAACCTCACGATGTGTCTGGTCCGAGAGGACCTGCTCGCCGAGATGCAGCGCCTGCCGCAGCGCGCGCCGAGCCTCGAGCTCGTGAAGATCCAGGCGGCGCAGGCGAAGGGCTCGCATCCCTACACGATCGACCCGATGAGCCTCTTGCAAGTGAAGGCCGCGCTCGAGGCGCTCGAAGCGGAAGGCGGCGTCGCCGGTCGTCACGCGATCTATTCGGCGCGCGCCGCGTTGCTCCGTGAAGGTTACGAGCGCCTCGGCCTGACGATCGCGCGGTGGGAAGGGATGCCGCTCTCGTCGATCGGGACGGCGCTCGAGATCCCCGCGAACGTGTCGTACGAGGCCCTCGCGCACCGGCTCGCCACCGAGGAGGTCGATGGTCACACGTTCGAGATCTACGCGGCGCAAGGGAAGCTGTCGGCTCGGCTGTTCCGCATCTTCCACATGGGGAGCTACGAGCTCGACGTCTACCGGGTCTTCCTTCGCGCGCTCGGTCGCGCGCTCGGCTGATCCTGCGGGGCGCCAGCTCTGCGCAGAACCCGCGTCCGGCCCTCAATCGTTGCGCGGCGTCGCCTCCTCGAGCCCGACGAGCGCTCGCTCGGTCACGCGGTCGGCCACGTCGCCGAGCGCTCTGCCCAGCGCCCACGCCAAGCCGGCGCCTCCGCTCGCGGTGACGGGGCGCTCGACGGTGATCACGTCGCTCGCGAGCACACGCGGTCCGTCGTGGAGCAAGAGCTGCACCGAGACGCGCGCGCGACGGCCGTCTTTGGTCCGTACCTCCTCGAACGCCAGGAGCTCGGCCTCGAGCGCCGGGCGCGCGCCGGAGACGGCCTGCGCGAGCGGGCGCTCGACGAAGAGCGATCGGGCCAGCGCGCGCCGCAGGTAGGTCTCCGGTCGCTCGGCCCACCGCTGCTCCTCGTAGAAACCGATCTGGATGGCGCCTCGCGGTAGGCGATCCGACTCTCGAGGTGCTCCGCGCTGCTCACCCGATCGAGCCGGAGCTCGGTGGTGCGCGCCGTCGCCGAAGGCGGCGCGCTCGAGCGTGGTGACGCCGCCGGCTCGAAGTACCTCACGTCGAGCGGCTCGGCTTTGTTCAGCAGGGCCCTCGGGTGGAGCGGGCGCTCGCGTGGGCGCTCGAGGCGAAGGGGCTCGGGGCCGACGGCTTGACCAAGAAGCTCGCGGGCCCGGCTGGCCCCTGACGGCACCGCTCAACGCGCGTGGCCCTCGCGCCACGCGCGGCGCGGTTCGGGGCGCTCGGCTGACCGGGCTCAGGCCGCCGACGGCGCTGCGCGGAGGATGCCCCGCGGGCGCTTGGCCGGAGCGGCCACCGCGCGGAGCCAGCGGAGGATCGCTTCCTGGTGGAGGACCGCGAGCTCCCGGTCCGGCATCGTGACGACGTCGATCGGGCCGTGCTGTGTGTCGAGCCAGATGATGAAGGTGCCGTCATGCTCCTTCAAGCTGACGTCGTCCACCTCCGTGATGCGGACAGCGGCTCCCAGCTGCCCCATGGGCTCCTTGCCGATCGCGCCCTCGCGCGAGACCCACGGCGAGACGACGATTCGATCGTCGTGGAACCAGGCCAGCGGAGCGCCCTTGCCCCGGTACTTCGAGGCGAACCGGGCGATCTCGCCCATGGCCAGCGCGGCGAGGGCGAGGACGAGGCCGAGCGCCGCCAGGCCGAGCAGAGAGGAGAGGACGTGCGCACCCGAGAGCTCGCGTGCGAAGGCGGACCAGGCCAGGCCGCTGAGGACGAGACACGCGACCGACAGGAGCGCGTATTTCGCGATCCCTTCTCGTGGGCCAGCCGCCTGGTAGTCGCGCAAGACGAGGTAGTCACCTTCGAGCACGAACGCGAAGCGCTCGGCTGCCGACGAGAGGGCCGCGGGCGCCGCGGCTCCGGCGGAGACCTCGGCGCCGCCGAGGAAGTCCTCCAGGGCGGCCTCGACGTCGGCGCACGCCGCTCGGGCGCGATCTTCGTCTTGGGCGATCGCCTGGGCGGCGACGTATCGGCGATCCCCGACGCGCACGACGAGCGTCACGAGAACCTTCTCGAACGGCGCGCCGCCCCAGCCGCCCCAGCTGAGCTTCGCAGCCTCGAGTGTGATCTCGCCGACGGGCTCTTGTGTCGTCGCGCCCTTGGTGGTCGCCGCGCGATCGCCGCGGCGCAGGCGGAACGTGAGCGGCTCGACGGGCGCAGGGCCGTAACCCGCGGCGCCGTCTTCTCCGGCGACGGGGGCGAGGCGCAGCTCCACCTCGTTGGCCGACCGGAGCACGCGCGCTGCGCGCTCCGGGTCGAGCAGCCCGTCGACGAGCGTGCTCACGGCGCACCCTTCTGGGGCTCGTCCTTCTTCTTGGGAGGGGGGCCCGCCGAAGCGGACGTCGCGGGGCCCGCCGAGGCGGAGCCGGCCGGGCCTGCCGAGGCCGACGCGGCCGCCGACGCGGAGCCCGCGGGGGCGGCGGGCTCATCCGCCCAGCCGATGAGCTCGATCTCGAAGACGAGCGCCGCGTTCGGCGGGATCTTCGGGGGCGAGCCTGCTTCGCCGTAAGCGAGCGACGCAGGGATCGTGAGCTTGCGCTTGCCACCCTTCTTCATCCCGACGACGCCCTTGCTCCAGCCCTCGATCACGCCTTCACCGACGGTGAACGGGAAGGGGTCGTCCCGCTTCTCGTTGGAGTCGAACTTCACGCCGTTCTTCAGGAGCCGGCCGACGTAGAGGACCTTGATCTCGTCGCCATCCTTCACGGCGCGCTCGCCCTCGCCGACCTTCAGGTCCTCGGACTTGAGCTCGGTCGGCTCGGGAGGCGCCGGCGCGGCGGAGAGGGTGGAGCGGGGGGGCGGCGCCGGCTCGTCGACCTTGTCCTGGCAAGCGGCCGCGAGCCCGAGCGTGAGCACGAGCCCGGCGATACACGAGTGCGTCGAGGTACGCATGGGCGGCGGGTTTAGGCCCGTTTTCGCGCTCCGGCAAGCGAACAGTCTGCGTCGTCGGCTGGCCGGGGACGCCCCCGAGGAGGCGACGCCCCGCGAGTCGGGGTGCGGCCAGCGCATCCGAACCGCGGTGTGGTAGTCTCCGCCGCCTCGTGGCCGGGTCTTTTACGGTCGGTGCCCTCGCCGTCGCGTCGCCTGAGGCGAACGCGGTGGGAGCGGTGCGCCTGACGCTCCTGCCGAAGCGGCTCGAGATCGAGCTGCTGCGCGCCGGCAGCTACGCGGACGGGTTCGTGCCGGGCGCGCTCACCCGCTTCGTGCGCTTCAGCGTGCCCTACACGGCGGTCCGTGGCTTCGTCCGGCGCGGCGAGGGACTGGGCCTCACGCTGGATCCGTTTGCGGCCGTTCCGTTCAACCGGTTCCACCTGACCTGTTTCACGGATCTTCCGCTCGAGGCGCTCGCCTCGGCGCACAAGCGGAGGCAAGCGTCGCGCGTCCTCGCGTGGCTCCTTCCGCTGCCGCTCGCGGCGTTGTCGGTCCTGGCGGTCCCGCCGACCTGGGCCAGCGGCTTCCTCGGACGGGGCGCGGTGGGCGCCGTGGTGATGATCGCCCTCGGCGCGCTCGCCAAGCAGATCGGCGCCGGGCTGACGTTCGGCGGCCCGCTCGCCACGCGGCTCCAGCGTTCCTTCGAGCGGCGCCTGGCGGAGCGCGTAGGCCTCGTCCCCGCGGCGTCTCACGAGACCGATCCGTTCGAGGTGCCCGAGCTCCCCGAGGTCGTCGCGCTCGCCCGCGCTGCGGCGCCTGCGGCGGAGACGAGAGCTCGCGCGCGCGCCGTCCGGGTCCCATGGGCTCGGCTGGGCTACGCGTTCGCCGCCGCTTGCGTCGTCATCGGCCTGGTGGCTGGGTTCCGCACCCTGCGCGGCGTCGTCCCCGAGCGCGCGCCCGAGGCGCAGGCCGGTTTCGTGAACACCGCCGTCGCCGACGACGACACGCTCCTGGCCTCGAAGTGGCCCGCCTGCAGCTGCGAACGCGCGGACTCGCCGCTCTGGCGCGGCGGCGTTCCGGTCCTCTCCGTCTTGCCGATCTCGAAGCGCCAGGACCCGGGGCGCGCCCTCGGCGACATCTCCCCCCTGTCGGACGAGGAAGGCGTCTCCCGCTACGACTTCGATCTGGCCGTCGTGAACAACGCGGCCGTCGCCTTGAACGACCTGCGCGTCCTTCTCACGTTCGCGCGGCGCGACAAGAAGGGGCGCCGGCGTGGCGTGACCGACCGTGGCCTCTTCTGGGAAGGGGAGCTCGGCCCCGGCCGCAGCGTGAAATGGGGCGTGAAGGCGCCGGGGAGCGAGCTCCGGGTGGACGTGCCCGAGAAGCGCCTGCTCGGGACCGTCGCCTCGGCCCCGGCGGACTCGTTCCGCAAGCTCCTCTCCGCGAGGCAGCCGCTCGTTCGCCTGCACGCCGCCACGATGCTCGCTTACCTGGGAGATCCGGGCGCAGCCGACGCGGCGCGCGGGCTCGGCGCGCTCCCCCCGACCGACGAGCTCACCCGCTCGCGCATCCTCCGCGCGACGGCGCCGCTCCGAGTCTGCGAGATCGCCAGCGACGCGGGCACGCTCACGGCGTGTGTCCACAACGCGTCGGACTCGGTCGCGCGTGGTCTGTCGTTGGTCGAGGTCACGCCCGGAGGCGACGGCAGGCGCCGCCCGATCGACGAGCCGGTGCTGCCACGCTCCGGCCTCCGCGTGAGCTTCGAAGGCTTCGGCGACGTCCCCGAAGAGGTCATCGCCTCCGAGGCGGAGTGAAGCGCGTCGTCGCCGTGCTCGCCCTGGCGACGGGCTGCGGCGGCTCGAGCGCTCCGCTCGCTCCGCCTCCGGACCGAGCCCTCGCGCCGGCGGCCACCACCTCCGCGAGCGCACCGGCGGGGCCCGCGAGCGCAGCGGCGCTCGAGCACGTCCGCCAGAACGTCACCCGCTCGGAGGCGGCCTGGGTGGCGAGGAGCCCGCGCGATCTCCAGATCCTCTACACACCCGACGCTTCCATCGTCTCGTTCGGAGCCGAGGGCCGGCGCGCAGAGACCCCCGAGGAGATGGTCCGCGGTCTGAGCGGCTTCTGGGGCGACCTCGCGGAGGTCCGCATGCGCACGGCCCGCGTCGTGACGGCGGGCGACGTCGCCGCCGTGGAGTGGGTGGTCGCCGGGTCCACGCGCGAAGGGCGTGTGCTCGGGGTGCCCGGGCTCAGCCTCATGTGGTTCGGTGCTGACGGGCTCGTCAGGAAAGAACACCTCTTCATCGACGAGCAGACGACCGCCATGCAGCTCGGTGACCCGGGCGCCCGCGGTCGTCCGCCGCTCGGCCTCCCCACTGCCACGACCTTCGTGGCCGCGAGCGGGGCGACGGCGGAGCGAGCCTCGACCGATCTCGCGAAGGCGTTCTATCGCTCGCTCGCCGACAAGGACGTCGACGCGCTCGCGAGCCTTCTCGCGGACGAAGCGGTCTACCGCGACCTGGCGCGACCCGACGACGTCGTCGGGAGAGAGAGCATCGCGCGGGACTTCCGCCAGCTCGTGGCTGCGTTCCCCGACCTCACCGTCGACCCGACGGACGTCGTGGGCACCGCATCACACGTCGTCGTCGCGGGGACCTGGTCCGGGACCATGACCGGCGCGCTCGGTGGGCTCGCCTCCACGAACCGGCGGGGCGACGTCCACTTCGCGGACGTGCTCGAGATCGAGGGCGGCAAGATCGTTCGCCTCACCTCGTACACGAACGGCGCGGAGCTCGCGGGCGCGTTCTTCCGGCCCGTGAAGTGAGACACGCAGGCGGCGGGCTCAGGCCTTGCCGAAGCGGACGCCGATCCCCGGGCCCGCAGGCAGCACGATGCGCGGACCTTCCAGGGTGAAGCCGCCTTCGAACGGGCTCTCGCGCAAGAAGAGCGGTGTGTCGAGATCGACGAAGGCGAAGCCTCCGAGCCCAGACGCGAGCTGCGCGGAGAACGTCATCGCGAGCTCGGCCTCCACCATTCCCCCGATCATGCGCTCGAGCCCCGCGGCCTCGGCCACGTTCCACATGACGAGCGTCTCGAGGATGCCGCTCTTCGTGATCTTCAGGTTCACGGCGCCTGCGAGGCCGCGCTGCGCGATCCGGAGCACGTCCGCTGCGGTCTTCGCCGATTCGTCCGCGCAGACGGTGACGCCTCCGCTGCGGTTGACGCGCGCGAGCCCCTCCAGATCGTCGGCCGGTACCGGCTGCTCGAAGAGGCGGATCGAGATGCTCCGCTTGCGGAGCTCGTCGAGTAGCGCGAGCGCCGTCGTCGCGTCGTAGCCGCCGTTTGCGTCGAGCAGCAGGCGGGCGCCAGGCGCCGCGCGCGCCACGGCCTCGACCCGGTCCGCGTCTTCGCTCGCGCCGCCCTTGCCGACCTTGACCTTGAGCGTGCGGAAGCCACGCGCCGCGAACCGCGACGCGGCCTTCGAGGCGTGGTCGATCGTCCCGGCCGTGACGGTCACGTCCGTCTCGAGGCCTGCCCCGCGGCCGCCGAAGAGCTGCGCCACGCTGAGGCCGGCGCGGCGGGTGAGCGCGTCGAGCACGGCCTGTTCGACGGCGCACCGCGCCGCCGGTGCGCCGGGGACGACGTCGTAGATGCCGGACGAGAGCGCGCGCCATGCCCGGACGTCGGCGCCGAGCACCAGCTCACGCACGCGATCGAGCGCGGCGAGCGTCGACGCTTGTGTCTCGCCCGTGACGGCCTCGAACGGGGCCGCTTCGCCGAGGCCCACCGTCCCGTCCTCCAGCTCGATCCGGACGAGCACGTTGTGCGCGACGTCCGGCGCGCCGCCGGCGATGGCGAACGGCTCGACGAGCGGGAGCGCGAGAGGCGTGACCTCGAGGCCGCGGACGCGGGCGCGCGCGTCCGGCGTCACGGTGCCCCGCCGGACGCGGGCTCCCGCGTCCCGCGGAAGCTCGAGGCCCCCGTCTTCCGCGCGAGCACCTTGTCCGAGAAGACCCGCGCGAGCTTGTAGGCGTCACCCGGCCACCGGGCCGAGAGGTAGTGGCCGTCGTCCACGACGAAGGCGGCCGAGTCGTCGTCGTTCGTCCCCTTGGCGAAGAGGTGGATCGGGCCCCGGATGAACTGCTCCGGGTGTGCGAGCGCGCGCCGCACCTCGTCCTCCACGTATTCGGGGTAGGTCCGGTAGTAGTCGCCGAGCTTCCATGCGGTCGAGAGCCAGGCCGAGCGCTCCATGTACTTCGGCAGACACGTGGTGCGCCGGTCGAAGAGCACGCTCCGCCCGGTCTCGGGGATCGTGGTCCGAGCGAGCACGATCACGCCGTGGCAGATCGCCGAGGTGGACCTCCTCAGACGCCAGAGCTCGAGCACCTTCTCGCGGAGCGTGGTGGACTCGAGGTACGGCCGCATGCCCTTCGCGTGTCCGCCCGGGAGGTGCAACGCGTCGAAATCAGCCGGATCGATGTCACGGAACCGGAGCGGCTTCTTGAAGGAGCTGGCCGTGAGAAGCTCCCGATAAAATACCTTCGCCTCCCGCTCGGCCCCGAGCTGTCCGAAGATGACCCCCGAGAGCAGCAGCGGGTCGGCGGCGGCCTCGTCGCCGCCTTCGGTCGCGAACACGACGTCGAAGCCGCGGCGCGTCCAGAGGCGCCATGGCACGCTCACCTCGGTGACGTCGAAGTCGCGGTCGGGGAGGGGAACGAGGATGCGAGCGAGCGCCATCGGCCGCGCACCTTACCACGCCGGTTGCGGGGTCGACGCGGGCGATTCCTGCGGCTACCGTCGGGGCCGTGACCGTGCGCTCCCGGCTCTCTGCGGCGCTTCTCTCCGCGATCGTCACCCTCGGCGCGGCGTGCGCGCCGGCGCAGGCGCCCGCCCCCGCGCAGGCAGCGCCGCGCCCCCCCGGTGAGCCGGTGACGTTCCTGGAGGACGACCTGGCGGGGGCGGAGGCGAGGGCGCGCGAAGAGAACAAGCTCGTCTTCGTCGACGCTTGGGCGCCCTGGTGCCACACGTGCCTCTCCATGCGCGACGTGGTGCTGAAGCGACCGGAGCTCGCGCGCTTCGAGAAGTCGTACGTGTTCGTCGCGCTCGACACGGACAAGGCGGACGCCGCGCCTTTCCTCGAGCGGTACCGGATGCGGGTCTGGCCGACATTTTTCGTCCTCGCGCCCGAGAGCGGCTCGGTGCTCGCCATGCACGGCGGCGCGCTGTCCTTCGAGGAGCTCACCGCGCTGCTCACGGCGGGCCTCGTCGCGCGCGACAAGGGACCGGTTGGTGCGCCCGGACCTGCCGTGCTCGCGCGGGCGCATCAAGCCTACGTCGAACGGGACTTCGTCCGGGCGGCGGCGCTCTACGAGGAAGCGGCGTCGCTCGTGGAGAACGATCGGCGCGCGGAGACCCTGCTCGGCGCGATGCGGTCCCTCTACGAGGCCGGCGAGCACGCGCGGTGCGCGGCCTTCGGCGTGGAACACGCGACCGCGGTCTCCGGCTCCGCGGCGCCGGTCGACTTCGTCCATTACCTCCGCGAGTGCGCGGGGAAGCTCCCGGAGGGTGAGGAGAGGGCGCGCGCGCTCGCCTTTTCCCGCTCGCGGATCCTGGCCCTCGTCGACGCGCCGCCTCCGGGCTCGAGCGTCGACGATCGCGCCGACACCTTGGCGATCGCGGCGGAGATCCTCCGCGACGCGGGCGACAAGCCCGGCGCTGCACGCTTCGAGACGAGCCGGCTCGGGCTGCTCGAAGAGGCGGCGGGCCGCGCGCGCACGCCGGTCGAAGCGCAGGTCTACGACTACGAGCGGATGGGCGCGCTCCTCGCGCTGGATCGCGCGCGCGACGCCGTCGCCCTGCTCGAGCAGCGCACGACGCAGCTGCCGGACAGCTACGAGGCCCACGCGCGCCTCGCGCAGGCTCTCATCGCGGCGGGCGAGCCGAAGCGCGCCGTCGCCGCGCTCGATCGAGCGATCGCGCTCGCCTACGGTCCCCGCCGGCTGGGCTACCTGGCCCGGAAGGCGGACGTCCTCGGGAAGATGGGCGACAAGCGGGCGCAGGTGGAGACGCTCCGCGCGGAGGTAAGCGGGTGGCGCGAGCTACCCGCCGGTCACGCCGATCCGGCGAGGCTTTCGGACGCCGAGCGGCGCCTCTCCGAGGCGGAAGGCCCGAGCCCAGCCGCGGAGTGAGCGGAGGGTAGCCCGGCTTCCGCGGGCAGCAGCTGCTTCAAGCGGTACGCCTGGATGAAGTTCTGCCGCTCGGCCTGGATGAGCGACTGGGTCGACCCACCCACCATGAACGTGGTCACGAGGATCGACGAGATGGCCGAGACCACGAGCAAAGCCTGGGTGAAGAACGGCCGGAAGCGCACCATCCGCGGCAGGATCCGGATCACGCCGTCCTCGAATGCGTACGACCGAGGTAACACTCCCGCCCATTCGAGGGAGAGCGGCACCAGGATGGCCGCGATGGCGAGCGAGGCGAGCATGCCACGTGTCTCCCGGTTGGCGCGGATCCCGACGATGAACGAGGCGACCGCGATGACGGCGATCTCCGGGACGACGATGAGGGGACCGGCGAGGAACCCGAGCGACGAGATGGCCGCAAAGTTCAGGAAGATGTTGCGCCGCATGTGGATGCGCGCGGTGTTGCCGGTGCGGGCCATCCAGATCGTGTGGCCGATGAGCAGGGCCACGACGAGCTCGGCGATCGCCGCGAGGGTCCAGCTCTCGACGCCGAGGACCACGATGCCGAGAGCGACCGCGCTCCAGCCGAGGTAGACGAGGACGGCGCGGCTCGCCGCGCGCTGGCGATCACGCAGCTCGACCGCCTTCAGCTCCGCCTCGGCGTCGGCCGGCAGGCTCTCGGAGCCGTGCAGGATCGCGCGACCGAGGAGCGCGATGCCCCGCTCGCTCGGGTCGAGCGCGAGGGCGCGGCCAAGCCCTCGGAGGGCGTCGGCGCGACGTGCCTCCGCGTCCGCGCCGCCTTCCATCGCCGCCACGAGCGCGCGCTCGGCCGCCTCGAACTCGCTGGCGGCGAGGGCGCGGCGGCGCTCCACGTCGCGCTCCCCGTCGAGGTAGTCGCTGATGGCCTCCGCGAAGTCGCGCATGGAAGCCAGGCGGTCGCGCGGGTCGAGGGCCGTGGCGCGCGCGCAGAGGTCGTCGAGCTCGGGGGGAACGTCGCGCGCCGACGCGCGGCTGCTCGGCCTCGCGCTCCCGTTCGCCAGGGTGGAGAGCAGGAGCGCGTGGACGCTCGTCGGCTGGTGGAGCGGATCGAGCGTGAGCGCTTCGAACAGGATGGCGCCCATCGCGTAGACGTCGCTCGCGGCGGTGACGGCGTGTGCCTCCCCACGAGCCTGCTCGGGCGACATGTACCCGGGCGTACCCACGAGGGTCCCCATCGCGGTGGCCACGGTCCCTTCGACCGGGGGTGTGACCGGCTCGAGCGGCGCCGGATCGTCGGCCGAGACTGCGGTCTTCGCGATCCCCCAGTCGAGGACGTAGACCTCACCGAACTCGCCCAGCATCACGTTGTCCGGCTTGAGATCTCGATGGACCACGCCGCGCGCGTGTGCGAACGCGACGGCCAGCGCGGCCTGGCTCAAGGCCGCGAGGAGCTTGCGCCTCGGGAAATGATCGGCCGCCTCTGCGTCTCCGGCGCGCAGACGCTCGAGCACTTCGCGCAGGCTCATCCCCTGGATCCGCTTCATCGAGAAAAACGGCTTCTCGGCGCCCGGCGGGGAAAGATCGTAGACGGGGACGACGCTGGGGTGCTCGAGCTGCCCCTGGACGTGGGCCTCGCGCAGGAAACGAGCGCGGTCCTCGTCGCGAGGTTGTCCGCGCATGGTCTTGATGGCCACGTCGCGACCGAGCCACCGGTCGGCCGTCAGCGTGACCTCCCCCATTCCGCCTTCGCCGAGGCGACGCCGAGGCTCGTAGCGCTCGCCTCCCGTGAACTCCGGCGTCGGATCGACGGGCCCGGGCTCGGACCGGCCGGCCTGCCACGCTCCGTGCGCCGTCTTGCGATCGAGGAGCGTCGTCGCGCCGGCGAGCGTGCCGAGGCCCGGCTTCTCGTCGGTCACGCTGGCCCTCCACCCTTGAGGCGAGGCGCGAACTTGAGCGAAAACCAGCGCGATAGGTTGGGGAAGAGGAGCGATACGGAATAGGCGCGCGGGTAGATCACGCGCGCCTGCCGGAGCTCGACCGCGCGCACGACCAGCCGAGCGAGCTCGTCGCTCGTTCCCCACGGCGCGAGCCCGGCCGCGGGCGACTGCTCGTACTTGGCGATCCCCTTCGTCCCCATGTCGGTGTGGACCGGGCCCGGATAGACCGTGACGACGTTCACGCCGGTCCCCCATAGCTCGCCCCGTAGCGCCTCCGACGCGTTCGCGAGGCCGCCCTTCGAGGCGTTGTAATAGAGCATCCCGGGGACGGGGGAGAGCGCGGCCATCGAGGCCACGTTGACGATGGTGCCGCTGCCACGCGCGAGCATGGAAGGGAGCGCGTGGCGAATGAGGCGAAGCGGCGTCGCGACGTTGAGGTCGAGGAGGTCTTCGCCGGCGTCGGGGTCGGTCTCGGCCGCCGGCGCGATGATCTGCACGCCGGCGTTGTTGACGAGCACGTCGACGGGGCCGCGCTCGCTCTCTGCCTGCACGAGCGCCGCCTGCGCCGCCTTCGGGTCGACCAGGTCCGCGCCGATGACCGTGATGTCCCCGCCGAGCTCCTGGGCGAGCGCGGCCAGCTTGTCTTTCCGGCGGGCTATCAAGGACAGCGTGGCCCCGCGTTTCTTGAACTCGCGAGCGAAGGCCTCCCCGATTCCCACCGACGCGCCCGTGACGACGACATGCATCCGGGCGGCCTACCAGAGGCTTCCTGTGGCAAGAAGCGCCAACGTGCGCCGCCGCCGTGCCTTGCGCCGCGGCGTACGGCTACGTAAACCTATCGGCATGTACCAACAGAACCCGTATGCCGCTCCCGCCGCCCAGATCGGCTACGCCGCCGATTCGCGCGAGCGGTTCCTGGTCCGGACGTACAACCACCTGTTCGGGGCCATCGTCCTCTTCACCCTGATCGAGGTCGGTCTCTTCCTCTCCGGCTTCGCCCAGGTGCTCGCTCAGGTCATGTTGGGCGGCAGCTGGCTCATCGTGCTGGGCGGGTTCTTGGTCGCCGGCTGGCTCGCGACGGCCGTGGCGCACCGGGCGGAGTCGCTGCCCGCGCAATACGCGGCGCTCTTCGGCTACACCCTGGCCGAGGCGATCATCTTCGTCCCGCTCCTCTACATCGCGGACGCCTACGCGCCTGGCGCCATCCAGAGCGCCGCCCTCGTGACAATCCTGGGCTTCGCCGGCCTGACCGGCATCGTCTTTTGGACCCGCAAAGACTTCTCCTTCCTCGGTGCGATCCTCCGATGGGTCGGCTTCGGGGTCCTCGCGCTCATCGTCGCGAGCGTGATCTTCGGCTTCACGCTCGGCACGCTCTTCAGCGTGGGCATGGTGGTCTTCGCGGGCGCCTCCATCCTCCACAGCACCTCGAACGTGCTCCACCACTACCCGGAGAACCGATACGTGGCCGCCTCGCTCGAGCTCTTCGCCGGCGTCGCGCTGCTGTTCTGGTACGTGCTCCGGCTGTTCCTCGCGTCGCGCCGCTGACCCAGACCAGCCGACCTTCGAGGCCCCTCCTGCGTCCGCGCGGGAGGGGTTTCACGTTTCGGGGGGGCTCAGGGTGGGGTGGGCTCGAACGCGCCCGGGTTCGCCAGGTACGCCTTGAAGGGGACCAGGAGCTTGGAGATGTGCCAGCCGTCCGCGTAGCGGTGATCGATCGTCGCGCAGATCGGAAGCATCGGGCGAACGACGACGGCCCCGGCCTCGACCACGGGTTTGTCCGTGATCTCGCCGACCAGGATCAGGATCGGCACCTTGTACATCCAGGAGATCGGCGCGAAGCCCATCGGCAGGCCGAACATGCCCACGCTGGTGACGATCGCGCTCCCGAACGGGGTGTCCTTGAGGCCGAGGGGCTCGAGGCTCTGGGCCAGATCGCCCGCCAGGAAGGCGGAGAGGCGGAGCGCGCCGCGGAGCACGGCCTTGGGGAGGAGCGCCATCGAGCGCTTCGATCTCGCGAGGTCGGGGTCGTCGCCGCTCTTCTGGCGAGCCGCGCGCGCGGAGAGCTCGCTCGCGATGTCGACGACCGGCTTACGGTCGGCGTCTTCGATCTTCACGCCTGACAGATCGCGCCCGCCCTCCACGGCCGTGATGAAGAACACGTCGACCGAGCGGCGGGGGAGGGCGTAGCCCCCCACGAGCCTGACGTTGATGTCGGGGACCGTCGTGATCGCTCGGGCCAGGGCCTTGCCGACGACGTGGGTGACCGTGACCCGCTGGCCGCGCTCGCGGAGCATGGCCACGTACGCGCGGAGCGCGGTCGCGTCGACCTCGAGCGCTCCGTAGACCTGCGGGTCGTCCGGTGGCCGCCACATGGCGTCCGCGATGCGTCTCCACCCCGAGAGTCGCTTCATTCGTCGTCCTCCTTCTTGAGGCGGAGATCGAGGCTCAGCCTCGTGCCGTCCGTGCTGCCCGGCTGCGCCCAGTCGGTAGGAAAGGTGAGCTTCGCGAAGGCCTTCGTGACGCACTCTCGCAGCTTCGCGTCGTCGGGCGTGCTCCGCTCGCTCGTCACGTCCGCCACGGCACCGGAGGTGCTGATCGTCGCCTCGATGCGGACGACGGCGTCCTCCTTGAGGCAGGGGCTGAAGTCGCCGCGGTGTTTCGTCAGGACGGCCTCCACCTGCTCGCGCTTCAGGCTCCCTTGCCGCTGCTCGGTCGAGGCCGACTGGCCGACCACCTCGCTGCCGTTGCCCTCTCCGCCCTGGATGTCGTCGTCGCTGCGCGGCTCCTTCTTCTTGGGGCTGGAGGCCCGGCTCTTCTCCACTTGCAGGTGCAACGTCACGGTCATGGGCTCCGCCGCCTTCTTGTCGCCGGGCGGGCTCGGCGGTGCCAGCGCCGTCGCGGCGGTGTCGCCCGTGCTCGCCGTGCCGCTGCCACCCGCCGGCAGCTCCGACTCGGTCCCGATCGCTCGGGTGTCGTTCGGCGCGCCCGTCGCCGGTTGGGCGGCGCCGCACCCGGAGCCCATCCAAAGGAGGAGAAGCGCGGTCGTCCGTCGCATGTCTCGAGCCTATCAGGCTCCGCGGTGCCGGCTCAGTCGCAGCAGTCCCGCTTGGGCGGAGGCTTGCGACGGAGGCGGCCGAGGGGGACGTCGGGTCGCGTGCGGCGAAGCGTCGGCTCGATGACCAGCTTGTACGCGAGGTAAGACGCCGCCAGCGCGACGGTGAGCGCAGCCGCGATCTCCTGCATCATGGCTCGCGCCTCATGAGAGGCCCAACGCCTTGCCGCCCTGGTAGACGAGCAGCGTGACGACGTACGCGAGGAGCGTCATGTAGCCGAGCATCAGGCCGGCCCACTTCCAGGAGCCGGACTCGCGCCGGACCACCGCGATCGTGGACATGCACTGGCAGGCCAGCACGAAGAAGACCATCAGGGCGACGCCGATGAGCGGGGTCATCACGGGGCTGCCGTCGGGACGCTTCGCCTCGCGGAGCGCGTCGCGCAACCCCTCGCTCTGCTCGTCGGCCTCGCCCACGTCGAACACGATGCCCAGCGTCGAGACGAACACCTCGCGCGCGGCGAACGCGCCGAGAATCCCGATCCCCAGCCGCCACTCGAACCCGAGGGGCTCGAGCGCCGGCTCGATCGCTGCCCCGATCCTGCCGCCAGCGGAGCCACGCAGGCGCTCGCCTCGTTCCGCGGCGTCGAGCGTCGCGAGCCGCTCGGCGCGCTGCTCCTCGTCGGCGATCTCCGCAGCCTCCGCGCGCAGCCCTTCGAAGCGCTGCGTGACCGCCTCGTCTTTCGGGTAGGTGAGCAGCCCCCAGAGGACGATGGTGAGCGCGAGGATGACCGTACCCGCGTCGAGCAAGAAACGTCGTGTCCGCTGCCATGTCGCGAGCAAGATGTTGCGCACGCTCGGGCGCCGATACGGCGGCAGCTCGAGCACGAGCGGCGGCCTGGGTCCTTTGAGGACGGTGCGACGGAGCACAAAAGCCGAGCCGAGCGCGAAGAGCACGCTCGTGGCGTACATCGCGAGCAAGACGGCCGCGCCCAGGCTGAACGGCCCGAACAACGTCCGCTCCGGAGCGAAGACCGTCGCGGTGATGAGGACGTAGACCGGCAGGCGCGCGCTGCAGGTCACGAGCGGCACCACGAGCATCGTCACGAGCCGGTCCTTGCGGCTCTCGATCGTGCGGGTCGCCATCACGGCGGGGATCGCACACGCGAAACCGCTCAGCATCGGTACGAAGGCGCGGCCGTGCAGCCCGACGCCGCCCATCAGCCTGTCGATCACGAAGGCGACGCGGGCGAGGTACCCGGAGTCCTCGAGCGCCGTGATGAACACGAACAAGAGGGCGATCTGCGGGACGAAGACGATCACGTTCCCGACGCCCGCGACGACGCCGTTCGTGAGCAGGTCGGTGAAGGCGCCGGCTGGCAGCGCCGCGGTGAGCGCGCCCTTCGTCGCGTCGATCCCTGCCTCGAGCAGGCCGATCGCCGGCTCCGCCCAGGAGAAGAGCGCCTGGAAGACGACGGCCATCACGAACGTGAAGACGAGGAGGCCCCACGCGGGGTGGAGCAGCACGTCGTCGATTCGCGCCGAGAGGGAGCGCTTCTCCGGCGCGGTGCGGACGACAACCTTCTCGAGGATCGCGTCGACGCGTTTGTACCGGTGGGCCACGATGGCTTCGTCGAGGTTCACGCCTCGCTCGGCGGCCTGGGACCGCGCCTCGGCCGACGCGTCGCGGAGCCGCTGGTCCACGTCGGGGAGCTCGTCGTCGCCGAGCGAGAGCAGGGCCCAGAGCGCGCGCGTCGTCTTCAGCGGGCCGTCCTCGCCGGGGAGAGCGCGCGCGACGTGGTCGGTGGCCCGCGCGATGTCGCCTTCGAGCCGTGGCCTCGGCCGCTCCGCGGGGGAGGTGAGGGAGGCCTCGAGCGCGGCGAGCAGCGCGGGCTTTCCGATGCCGCGGTTCGCCACCATCGGGATGACCGGACACCCGAGCTCGCGCGCGAGCGCCTCATGGTTCACCTCGAGGCCCGCCTTCTCCGCCTCGTCCGTCATGGTGAGCGCGACGATCGTCGGGCGACCCGCGTCGAGAACCTGGGTCCCGAAGTAGAGCCCGCGGGCGAGCGTCGTCGCGTCGACCACGAGCACGATGACCGCGGGGGCCTCCGCGTCGGTGGCCAGCACCGCGTCCACGGCGACGCGCTCCTCGGGCGAGCGCGCGGTCAAGCTGTAGGTGCCGGGTGTGTCGACCGCCAGGCATCGCGCGCCGCTCGAGAGCGCGAGCTCGGCGGTTCGGCGATCGACGGTCACGCCCGGGTAGTTGCCGACCTTTGCGCGTGCGCCTGTCAGCAGGTTGAACAGCGTCGTCTTGCCCGAGTTCGGGTTCCCGACGAAGAGCACGTGGGGCAGCGTCTGCTCGCTCACGGGTCGCTCGCCCTCTTCACGAGCACCTCACGGGCCTCGAGCCGCCGGATCGAGAGGCTGTAGCCGCGCACCTCCAGCTCGAGGGGATCGCCGAGCGGGGCGATCCGGGTCACGCTGACGCTCGTGCCGGGCACGAGCCCCATCTCGTAGAGGCGCACCGCCACGCTGCGTGCGCAGGAGACGCGATCGACGACCGCGCGTACGCCGATCGGCAGATCGGCGAGCGGCTCGGTTTCTGGTTTCGCTGGCACGGGCTTCCGTTCTTTTTCGGGGACCTGACGAAGCTTACTGAAAGTGATGTTCGTTATCAATTGAACTCGAGCCCGCAGAGGATAAGGTTCCCGGGTGACTCGGTACCGAATCCTTTCCATTCTCCTGGCCGGCTGCTCCAGCTCGACCGCGGACGGGCACCTCGGGCCGGACCACCGCCCCATCCCGAGGAGCTCCGGCGACGTCGAGGAAGGCTCCTCGGCAGGCCGCGCGACGGCGGGCTGCGTCCCGGGGACGGGGTCCGACTACACGGTCGGTCCCGGACAGAAGTATCGCTCGCTCGCCGAGGTCCCTTGGGCGCAGCTCGGTCCCGGCGACACGGTACGCATCCACCATCGGCCCGAGCCGTATCACGAGAAGATCATGGTCGGCGGCGTCGGGCGGGCGGACGCACCCATCAAGGTCTGCGGCGTTCGCGGCCCGAGCGGCGAGCTGCCGGTCCTCGACGGCGACGGCGCCAAGACGCAGGAGGGGCTCGAGTTCCCCTACGACGGTCACCAGGTCCGCGGGCTCGTCATCATCGGGAAGCGGCACTCCGACCCGTACCGCGAACAGCCGGAGCACATCGTGATCGAAGGCCTCGAGATCCGGAACGCCAACCGAACGAAGCGTTTCTTCGATCGACACGGAAAGGAGACCAAGTGGGCCGAGAACGCCGCCGGCATCTTCCTGCAGCGCGGCGATCACGTCACGATCCGCGGCTGCGTCGTCCACGACAACGAAAACGGCCTCTTCCTCGGGACGGCCGGCGCGGAGGAGCTGAGCCACGACGTGCTCCTCGAGGGCAACCACGTCTACGGCAACGCGAGCCCGACGGACTGGTACGAGCACAACGTCTACAACGAGGCCTCGGGCGTCGTGATCCAATACAACCACTTCGGCCCGCCGAAGCGGGGACCGAACGGCACGCTCGGCGCGAACATCAAGGAGCGGAGCGCCGGCGTGGTGATTCGCTACAACTGGATCGAAGACGGCGCGCACCTCATCGACCTCGTCGACTCCCAGGAGGCGCGCGATCCGAACCTGAAGAACCCGGCTTTCCACGAGAGCTTCGTCTACGGCAACGTCCTCGTGCGCGGGAAAGAGGCGAGCGGCTCGATGGTCCACTACGGGGGCGACAGCGGGCTCTACGACACCTACCGCAAAGGGACGCTCCACTTTCATCACAACACCGTCATTGTTCAGAACGGCTCCCACGGCGAGTGGCAGGGCACGGCGGTCTTCGAGCTCTCGACGAACGACGAGAAGCTCGACATGCGAAACAACGTCGTGTTCGCCGAGTCGGCCCCGACCCCGAACCGCCCCGTGGCCCTGCTCGGCGCGCGGGACGGCGTCATCTCGGGGGACGCCACGCTTCTGGGCAACTGGCTGTCGACCGGCGTGAACGCCTTCGACGGGATCCCGGGGAAGATGCACGATCGACGCGGGAAGGTCGCAGGGTTCGACGCGAGCCTCTTCGGCGCCGACCCTGGGTTCGCCGACCTGGCCAAGCTCGATCTCTCCCCAGGGCCGAGCTCGGCCTTGCGCGGGAAGGCGGGGCGCCTCGAAGGCAAACACGCCGTGCTCATGCAATACGTGAGGCACGGGCGCGCCGAGGCGCGGCCCGCCGAGACCCCGGCTTCCATCGGGGCGTTCGCCGCGCGCTCGCCGTGATCAGAGCCCGGAGACGGCGTTGCACGAGCCGCGACCGGGGACCCCGAGATCCTTCGCCAGCGCGCAGAGCCGCTTCGCGCGGGCGATCGTCACCGGGTCGCCGCCGGTGAGCCCGGTCTTGGCGGTCCGCTCCGCGTTGTCGGCGAGCCCCAGGAGCGCGTTCGTCGGGATGTCGGCCTTCTTCGTCACGAGCGCTGCGTGTGCGTATTTCCCGGGGTCGCCGCGCTGCGTCCACACCGAGACGTCGCCGAGCAGGGCGGAGGCGTAGGCGGCCTCGAGGCGCGCCTTCGCGGGCGTGTCGCTGCAGGGGAAGGCGGGGTCCGCGGGGCCGAGATCCTCGGGCAGGAGGCTCCGCTTGGCGACCCGCCCGAGCAGCGCGTCGCTCTGGCCCCGAAGCGTGCGGGTCGCGTCCGTCAGCGCGCCCTTCTCCAGCTCGTCGGCCAGGGCGGCGCAGGCTCGCTCGCGCCCTTCGCGCTCCTCTCGCGCGCGCTTCGCTTCGGCCTCGCGTCGCTCGTCCTCTTCTCGCTTGCGGCGCTCCGCCTCGCGACGCTCGCCGCATGCCTTCTTCTTGGACTCGAGCTCGGCGAGCTGCTCCTCGTTCGCCCATTCCAGCGCGCTCGCGGGGATCTCGGAGGCCGCACACGCGTCCTCTGGCGACAGGAGGCGCGCGACCGCGTCTCGTTTGAGCCGGATGGTGACCACGCCGACGGTGAACGCGACGAGGACCAGCAAAGGAATGGCGAGGAGGGCGACCCGCAGGAGGATGCGACGTCGGTAGGCGGCCGCGAGCCACCCGCGATCTTCCAGGATGTGGCGGGTGCGAACGACCAGGTCGTGCCACGCCGTGACGTCCGCCCCGAGGGCGAAGAGCGGCTCGGAGAGCGGCTTGTCCGCGCGCACCTTGCCCGCCACACGCTCGAGGCAGAGGCCGATCTCGACCGGACGACCGTCGACCGTCAACGCGGTGACCGCGTCGAAGAAGCCGAACTGCCCCGCGTGCAGGCGCCACGCGTCGAGCGCGCGGGCGTGGGACAGGCGCATCCTCTCGGTGATGGCGTGCGCTTCGTCGAGGGGCAACACGCGCTCGACCTCCACCTTGGGGACGCCCACGAGCCTGGCGACCTCGGCGATTCCCCGCTGGTAGGCGTCGGCGAGCCCGTTCGGCTCGAGCTCCTCGAGGCCCTTCAGGATCTTGTTTCCGCTGATGCAGCTGGCGGCAAACGAGAGCGGGCCCGCCGCAGCGCGCAGGAAGACCCCACCGATTTTTGCTGCGCCGCCGCTTCGCCCGGTCATGCCGAGGTAACCCTTCTATCAGACTCCGTTCGCGACGGGATATGCTCGGCGCCGGTGGAGCGCGGCGGAGCGAGCACGCCGGCCGGTCCGGCTCGAGAGACGAGGAGGCCCATCGCCTCGCTCGCCGAGCTCTCGCCCGGCGCCGTCCTCGATGACAAGTACCGCCTCGTCGAGCGCATCGGTCGAGGCGGCTTCGGCGACGTCTGGCGCGCGGTGGAGCTCTTGCCGGGCGGCGCCCCGCTGCGCGACGTGGCGCTGAAGGTGCTCGCGCCCGAGTTTGACGGGACGACCTGGGCGGAGGAGGCGAAGCTCCTCGCGTCGCTCTCGCACGACTCGCTCGTCACCATCTATCAGGCCGGCATCCTCCAGGACATCGGCGCGCCGTTCGTCGCGATGGAGCTCCTCATCGGCGAGACGCTCGCGGACAAGCTGCGGCGGCGAGGCAAGCTCCCGTGGCGCGCCGCGCTCCGCTACGGACGCGACGTGGCCGCGGCGCTCGACGCGATCCACGCGCGCGGCGTCGTGCACCTGGATCTCAAGCCCGCCAACCTGTTCGTCACCCAGGGCGGGGAGGTGAAGGTGCTCGACTTCGGCATCTCGCGCAGCGCTCACGGCGCGATCCCGCGGCATCGAGCGGCGGCCTCGGCGCCCGATCCGGCCCTCCTCGCCACCGTCGCGCTCGCAGACACGAGCGATCCGTACGCGCTCACCCAGATCGCGAGCGGAGGGGACGTGGCGACCGGAGGGGGGCGCGTCGTCTACGGAACGCCGGGCTTCGTCGCGCCCGAGGTGCTGGCCTCGAGCGAGCCGACCCGCCTCGCCGACGCCTACGCGCTCGGCGTGACGCTCGCTCAGCTCGTCACGGGAGGGCTGCCGTACGACGTGTCGGTGGAGCCTCCCGACGACTCGGACGGAGAGACCCTGCGGGCGTATTTCATCGAGCTCCGCGAGGCGACGTTGGCCGGAAAGATGACCGACCTCGAGGCTCTCGGGCTTCCGGCGGGGTTCGCCCTGCTCGTGCGGAAGCTGTGCGCCGTCTCGCCAGCGGAGCGCGACGTCGCGTCGCTGTTTGGCCTCGTGGACGAGGCCTGGACGCGCCCCCACGGCGTCGGTGAGAACCCTTACCCCGGCGCCCGGGCGTACGGCCCGGAGCGCGAAGGGCTGCTCTTCGGCCGCGACGCCGAGCGGGAGCGGCTTCTCCGGCACCTGGCCTTCGAAGGGGCGCTCGTCGTGGCCGGCGCCTTCGGCAGCGGCAAGACCTCGTTCGTCCGAGCCTCGCTCGTCCCCGAGCTCGCCAAGCGAGGGCTCGACGGGCGGATAGACCTGCGCGTCGGCTACGCCTCGCTCGAGGTCGACCCCGACGCTGCGCTCGACGGCGCGCTCGGCGCGGTCGGCGCGCAGCCCTTCGAGGGGGAAGAAGACGACGGAGACTTCGCCCGCCTCGCCGGGCTGTCGGTCGGCGACGATGTCGGAACCGTCATCGTCATCGACGATCTCGAGCAGCTCCTCGGCTGCGGAGCGGAGTCGCGGCGCCGGCTCGTGCGGTTCATCGGCGACGGGCTCGGCGGGCGCGTGGAAGGTCTGCGCATCATCCTGATCGCCGACCTCGACTCGGTCGACCGGCTGGCCGAGGTCGACCCGGCGCTCGCCGGTCTGCCCGGGGTCGTCCGGTACCTGGCCCCCCCGCCCGAGGCCGCGGCGAAGGAGATCTCCGCCGGCCCCGCACACGCGGCGGGCTGGTCCGTCGCCTCCGCGGAGGCGCTCACACACGCGGTGCAGATCGAGCTCGCTCGCGGCGGCACGCTCGCGAGCATCGCCATCGCGCTCGCGGCCTGGGCGCGCCCCGCGGCCCGTCTGCTCGATCCGAGCCAGCCGCTCCCTGCGGCGCTGCACCGTCACGCGACCGAGGTCTTCGCGCGGCTCTCGCCCGGCGAGCGAGAGCGCGCGACCGAGGTCCTGCTCCAGCTCTGCACCTCGGAGGGGGAGCCTGTCACCCGGACGGTGGAGGACGTCGTGCGGCTGGCGGGCGACGACGACACGACGCGGTCGGCGCTCGCCTCGCTCCACGACGCATACCTGATCTCCGTCGTCCGCGACGCGGTCCGGCTGGGCCACCCGACGCTCAGCTCCTTTCCGCTCCTCGCGAGCGCTCGCCTCGGCGCGATGGATCGCCTCGCGTTGCGCGAGCGCCTGGCGGAGGTCGCGGACGCCTGGGAACGGAGCAATCGCCACCCCGACTACCTCGATCGCGGCGATCTGCGCGCGGCGCTGCGCCGTCACGGGCCTGCGGCGCTGCGCGGGCTGAGGGCCATCGAGCACGAGTTGCTCGCGGCCTCCCAGAGCGCTCGCCGCAGGTCGCTGGCCTGGCGCGCCGTCGTCGGGGTCGGTCTGCTCGTGGGCCTCGTGCTCCTCCTCGTGGGCAAGCGAACGCTCGACCAGCGTCGCGCCGCCGCCGAGGAGGCCGAGCGCGAGGCGAAGCAGAAGGCGGAGGTGACCGAGCTCGTGGCTCGCGCGCGCGGCGCCGCGGACCCGTACCAGCGGGTCGCGTACCTCGCGGAGTCGATGCGCCGAGGCGCGGCGGATCCGGCGTTGCCCATGGAGCTCCTCGCCGCTTCGTTCGAGCTCGCCCCCGCGCGTTTCCTCACGCTCGATCCGGTGGACCGCCCGGCGATGCCGTGGGGAAGCCGCTGGGTCATCGGCATCGGGGCGGCCGGGACCCTCACCGTGATCGATCTCGAGCCGGTCGCGAGCGAGCCTGAGGTGCTCGAGCACGTCGACGTCGACGTCGACGCGAAGCGGCTCGACCTCCTGTATCGCCGCCCTGTCGTGCGATCGATGGCGGTCGGCGGGGCGCCGGTCGTCGACGTCGTGCCGTTTGCGTTCGACGAGGCGGTGCTCGCGCGCAACGCCCTCGGCGAGGTTCACGTCTTTCGCCTCCGAGCCTCGGGCGAGATCGCGCTCGCGGCCGTCTTGCCCATGCGCTGCCGGGGCGGGCTCGCCGCGGCGGCGCGCGCTCCCGTCGTCGCCTGCGTCGAGGAGGACGGCATCTCCGTGTGGGACGCGCGCAAGCGCGGCGCCGCACACGTCCCGGAGCCGGCGGGCGCGCTCGCGGTCTCCCCGGACGGCACCCGGGTGGCGGCGTGGACCGGCGCGGACGTCGTCCTCTTGCGGCCGTTCGACGACAACAAGAACAAAACCGTCATTCACGCTCCGGGAGACGTGCGGGTGGCGGCGTTCGGCCCTCGCGAGCCGCTCATCGCGCTCGGCCTCGGGGGCCGCCTGATCGTCACCTCGCCGGACGCGCCCGAGCCCTTCTTGGTGGACGTCCCCGCGCTCCCCGATCCGGCCGACATCCGCTGGGACGAGGGCGGCCTCGACGTCACCTTGTGCAAGCTCAGCGGTCAGCCGGTCCACTATTACCTCCGGAGAGGAGCGCGCCCGGCCTCGGAGCCGAAGCCGTCCGGGCGCTGCAACCGGCTCTCCCCCTCGGCGCCGCGGCTGGTCTCCCGGTTCTCGTTGGGCGACTTCGCGGGGCGTTCGACCGGAACCCATTTCGCCAAGGCGTTCGAGCTCGACCGCGGCCGGGTCCTGTCGACCTCGCTCGTGCTCGCCCTCGCGGACGACGACCGCCTCGACCGGGAGCTTTTGTTCGCGCCTCGGGACGAGGAGTGGCGCCCCCTCGACGAGCCGGGCGTCGGCTCGATCGCCGCGGTGCTCCGGGCCGACGACGTCGCCGCGGTCGAGCGGACGCACCACACGGGCGACCTCCTCCGGCACGAGCCCCCGGAGATCGTCGTGACGCAGGCGGCGAGCGGCAAGCGCGTGCGCTCGCTCCGTGGCAGGTTGCTCGAGACCTGCCCGGATGACCGCATCCTCGCCTGGCGGGTGGAGGGCGAGGCCTGGTCGGTGTTCGACGTGCGGACGGGCGGCCTTGTCGGGCACGTTCGCCGCGCGCCGGGGTTCGTGCTCGGGCTGGGCGCTTCCTGCAAGAAGCTCTACACGCAGACGCTCGCCGGGGCCGTCGAGGTCGCCGCGCTCGACGGCGAGCCCGAGTCGGCCCCGAAGCAGATCGCCGAGCTCGGGGGCTTCGTGTTCGACACCGAGCCGACGCGTGGTGGGCTCCTCCTCTCGCTCTCCTCCGGGGAGATCGCGCGCGTCGATGACAAGGACGATTCTGTCACGATCGTCGCCCGGGCTGCGCCGCGCGCGACCGCGCTGGCCGTGGGCGCTGGCCCGGGCGAGGTCCTCTACGCCGACGGTCTGGGGCTCTTCCGTGTGGGAGCGGGCGGCGAGGTCGACAAGATCGTCGCCGCCCCGCCGGGAGCGCCCTGGGAGGACGTCCTGCCCATCCGGGGCGGGAACACAATCGTCGTCGCCTCGGCCGACGAGCTCTCGGTGGTCGACGTGTCCACGCGAGCCGTGGTCGGGACGGCGCCCATCCGCGGGCGGACGAAGCTCCTGCCGTGGGGAGACTCGGGCTCGGTGCTGGCGTACGCCCCGGACGTCGACGGTCTGCCCTACGGCATCGTCGTGCCGTACGGCACGGACGCCGTCTCGGCCATCGCGTCGCTCGCCTCGAACCTCCGCGTCTCCACGACCGGGCCGCTCGAGCTCAAGCGTTGACGGTCAGTCCACGCTCGGGACGAGCGCCTTGATCGTGACCGGCTTCTCGAGGCGCGGTGGGGTCAGGAGCGCCTCGCTCGTCCGCGCGATTCGCGCCATACACGCCGCGGCTGCCGCATACCGCGGCTCGCGAGCGCGGGCTCGGACGCTGGAGCGGTCGATGTGGCCCTTGAGATCGACCCGGAGCTCGAGCTCCACCGACTCCGGAGGCAGCAACGCGCCGCTCTCGTCGCGGCATCGGCTCACGAGGTCGAAGTAGAGCGTGCCACGAAGGTCCCGCTCGGATCCTGCGTTGGACGCCGCCCAGGTGGGCAAGAGCGAGACGAGCGAGTCGTCGTCCGACTCTTGCTCAGGCGGCTCGGCGCCCGTGAGGCCCGTGTCGGTGCCGACGAGCGTCGCCGACGCGGAGGTCGGCGGCAGCGGGGCAGGCGTGCTCGCGATGATCTCCTCGAGCGCGCGCGGATCGAGCGGTGGCTCGGGGACCGCGCGGCTGGAGAGCGCGGGAGCGGCGGCCGCAGAGCCCGTCGCCGCGGGGGACGGCGCCGGCCCCGGCTCACACCCCGCTGCCGCGGCCGATGCGAGCCAGACCCCCACGAGGAGGGCTCTCGTCGACCGGGCCGGGATCATCCCGGCAGAAGCTACTATAACGACCGCGTGACCGTCCCCCAGTCATTCGAGGTCCGCCTGGAGCGCGCGCGGATGCTCTCGCCGAGCGTGCGCGAGCTCGTGTTCTCGCGCCTGGACGGCAACCCCTTGAACTTCGTTCCTGGCCAGTGGGTCAACCTCATGTTGCCCCACGAGGGCGGTGAGCTGAAGCGGGCCTACTCGATCGCCTCCGCCCCTCGCGGCGAGAGCTCGTTCGAGATCGCCGTCACCCGCGTCGCCGGCGGTCCGGGGAGCGAGCACCTGCACCGCCTCGTGGCCGGCTCTCGGATACGGGCCGTCGGACCGAGCGGGCTCTTCACCCGCGAGGCGGGCGACCGCTCGCCCGCGCTCTTCGTCGGGACGGGAACGGGCGTCACGCCGCTGCGCAGCATGATCGAGGCCGCGCTCGCGGCCGGGTCGGACGCGCCCCTCTGGCTGCTCTTCGGCGTGCGGCACGAGGCCGAGATCCTCTATCGCGAGGAGCTCGAGCGCTGGACGGCCGAGCACCCGAACGTGCGGGTCTTCGTCACGCTCTCCCGCCCGACCGACGGCTGGGCCGGGCGAACCGGCTACGTCCAGGTGCACCTGCCGATGGTCTGGGCCGAGCTCGCGCGGCCCGACGCGCACGTGTACGTCTGCGGTCTCGAGCGGATGGTGAAGGCGGTGCGCGACCTCTGCCGCAAGGACCTGGGCATCGATCGCAAACACGTGCACCAGGAGCGCTACGACTGACCGCGACGCGCGCGCGCGTCGTTTTTCGAGCAACTGGCGGCGGCTCGTGCCGACTCCCTGGATGTGGAGACACGAACCATCGCACCCGGGGATCCCGAGTACCCCACCACCTTGCTTCGGCTCGAGCATCCGCCCACGCTGCGCGTCCGGGGCAAGCTCGGCTGGGGAGATCGCGTCGCGATCGTCGGGACCCGGGAGGCCAGCGCCGAGGCGGTCGCGTACGCACGCAAGCTCGCCGGCGAGCTGTCGCGAGCCGGCGTCACGATCTGGTCGGGAGGCGCGCTCGGCATCGACTCGGCCGCGCACGAGGGCGGCCTGGAGGGCCGCGCTCGGACGGTCGTCGTCCTGCCGAGCGGCCTCGAGCACCCGTTCCCCGAGCGAAACGCCGACCTCTTCGCGCGCGTCCTCGACGAGGGGGGCGCGCTCGTCTCCGGCTTCGAGGACGAGCGTATCCCCACCCGGGCACAGTTCTTCCGGCGCAACGAGATCCTCGCGGCGTGTGTGCCCGTGCTCGTCGTCGTGCAGTGCCCGTTCCAGAGCGGGGCGCGCAACGCGGCCAAGGCGGCGCGCGAGCTCGGTCGCAAGGTCGGCGTCGTGGCGAGCCCTCCTTGGGAGCCGGCGGGCGCCGGGTGGATCCTCGAGCTTCGGCTCGGGGCGACGCCTATCACACGCGCGAAGGACGCTCTCGATCTGCTCGGGCTCGCCGGGCCGGAGCAGGCGGAGCTCTTCCCGGCCGACCCGCTCGCCGCCGATCCGATCGAGAGCGAGCCCGAGCCCGACAGGCGCCTGCTCCGGGCCATCCGCGACGGCGCACGCCACGTGGACGCCATCTGCGAGGCCCTCTCCGAGCCCGCCGCCGAGATCACGCGCCGCCTCCTCGGGCTCGTGTTGCGCGGGCTCGTCGTGGAGGCCCCCGAGGGGCTTGTCCTTGCGTCCCGGGCGCGTGTGACTAACACACCGCGTCCATGAACCAAGCCACCGTGGTCGGCGGCGGCCTCGCCGGGTGCGAGGCCGCCTTCCAGCTCGCCGAGCGCGGCGTGCGCGTGACGCTCGTCGAGATGAAGCCGCACAAGCGCACGCCCGCGCAGACGAGCGACGATCTCTGCGAGCTCGTCTGCTCCAACTCGATGCGCGGCGCTTCGCTGACGAACGCGGTCGGCCTCCTCAAGGAGGAGCTGCGCCGCCTGGGGTCGATCGTCATGCGGGTGGCGGACCGCACCCAGGTCCCGGCGGGCGGCGCGCTCGCCGTCGACCGCGAGCGGTTCGCGAAGGAGATGACCGCCTTCGTCTCGAGCCACCCCGGCATCGAGGTCGTGCACCGCGAGGTGCGCGCCATCCCGGATGACCGTCCTGTCATCTTGGCGACCGGTCCGCTCACGGCCGACGAGCTGGCCGCCGATCTCGAGGCGAAGGTCGGGCAGGGGAGGCTCGCCTACTACGACGCCATCGCGCCCATCATCGCGGCCGACTCCATCGACTGGTCCAAGGTCTGGAAGCAGTCGCGCTACGGCAAGGGCGTCGTCGCGCTCGGCGAGCCCACCGGCGCGGAAGACGACGCAGGCGACGAGGCCTACGTGAACTGTCCGTTCGACGAGGACGGCTACAAGGCGTTCGTCCGCGCGCTGGTCGAGTCCGAGAAGGTCGCCCCGCGCGCGTTCGAGGAGGTGAAGTACTTCGAGGGCTGCCTGCCCTGCGAGGTCATGGCCGAGCGCGGCGAGCTCACGCTGGCTTACGGTCCGATGAAGCCGGTCGGCCTCACCGACCCGCGCACCGGCAAGCGGCCCTTCGCGGTCATCCAGCTCCGCCCGGAGGACGCCGCGGCGACGGCCTACAACCTCGTCGGCTTCCAGACGCGGATGAAGTTCCCCGAGCAGCAGCGGGTCTTCCGCATGGTCCCCGGCCTGGAAGAGGCGGAGATCCTCCGGTTCGGCTCGGTGCACCGCAACACCTTCGTCGACGCGCCCACGTTGCTCGACCAGCACATGATGCTCCGCGCCGTGCCGGGGGTCTACGTGGCCGGTCAGGTGAGCGGCGTGGAGGGCTACGTGGAGAGCGCGGCGGGCGGCTTCTTGTGTGGGGTCTTCCTCGCGAGCCGCCTCCGCGGCGAGGAGCCCACCATGCCGCCGAGCACCACGGCGCTCGGCGGCATCCTCACGCACCTGGGGCGACCCGGGCCGACCGGCAAGTACCAGCCCTCGAACATCACGTGGGCGCACCTGCCGCCGCTCGAGGGCGCCCACCGCAAGCTCAAGAAGCGCGACCGCTACGCCAAGCTCGCCGAGCGCGCGCTGGTCGACCTCGCTGCATTTGGGGAAAAGATTGGTGTAGCTTCGGCGGCATGAGGCTCACGCTGCCCCGATTCCTCTCCTTCGCGCTCGCGCTCGTCGCCCTCGCTCTCGCCTTCTTCCCGCGCGCGGCGCTCGCGGCGGGCACCGTGAAGGCCGAGAAGACCACCCTGACCGAGGCCGACGGCCGGTGGCGCCTCAAGCTCAACATCGACTACGGGAGCGTCCCGGATCTCGCGTACGTCCCGATGATCTTCGATTTCGAGCCGGTCACCTACTACGAGCGCGCGCTGACCGACGAGTCGCCGGAGAAGCCGGTGCTCAACAAGAAGCCGCTCCAGAACATGAAGCACATCAACGAGAGCATGGAAGTGGGCTTCTCGGACGGCACGGGCAAGTCGTTCAAGGTGACGAAGTTCGACTTCGCCATCCGTCGCGACCGAGGCTTCGAAGCCGGCGAGTACAAGCTCATCGTCAAGCTCTCCGACTCGGGCAAGCAGCTCGGTCAGCCCATCCGGCTGATCCTCGAGGGGGACAACCCTGTCGTCGATCGTCGCGCGATCTCGTTCGTGGGAGAGAAGGCCGACGACAAGAAGGGCAAGCCGAAGTCGAAGCACGCCGAGGGGCCGGACACCGCGAAGGCCGACGGCGCCAGCGAGCCTGAGCCGGGGCCCGTCTCGGACGGCACACCCGAGCCCGCGGCCGAGCCGCCGGCGCCCGTGGAGCCGAAGCAGGGCGGTTGTGGCTGCGAGGTGCCCGGTGGTGTCTCGGCGGGCCCGAGCGCGCTCTTGTCGCTGGCGGGCGTGGCAGCGGTCGCGCTCCGCAGGCGTCGCCGTCGCGATCAGGTCGCGCCGAACGCCTGAACCGCGCCGACCGCCTGCACCAGGCCGGTCGCCCACGGGCGGCCGGTCTTGAGGATGCTCGCTTGCCATGCCGCCGCCTCCTCCACGCCGGAGAAGACCTTGCGCGGGAAGGCGGAGCGGCTCACCAGGTAGAGCCCCGCGAGGATGCTGCGCATGGTGCCGGCTCGGAACCCCGCGCCTGTCACCACGGTCGCGTGGGCGAGGACGCCGGACGTGTCCTCTCCTTGCTTTCGCTCCGCGTAGTCGCGCACCTCGGGGGAGGGGAGCGGCCGATCGCCGGGGAGCAAGTTGAAGACGACAATTCCGTTAGGGTTTTCCGCCGCCACCTCGCGCTTCCCGAGGACCGACGCGTCGAGCGACTCGATGCTCGGGGTGTCGCGGAACTCGACGACGTACACCTGCTTCCACGCGGCGAGGCAGTAGCCGTTCCCCCTCGAGATGATCTTGACCTCAGGTGACGCCTGGACGGTCTGCACGGAGCTCCACCGCGAAGGGAAGCCGAGCAGGACGCGATCGTCAAGCCATGTCTTCCAGCCGGCGCAGGAGCGACTCGACCGCTCCGTTTGGTAAGTCGTGTCGCGGGGCTCGCTCCACGTACCCGGCGAGAAGGGCGCGAGTCTGCGCGCCGACCTTCGTGAAGTGCGCTCGGAGGTAGGTCTCGAGGTCGAGGGGTGCGACGATGGGCGCGAGGCGCGCGCCCCACCGCACGAGGAGGGGCGAGAGCGCGAGGCGCGACGAGAGCGGAGCGTCGCGACCTGTCTCGGCTTGGGACACGGCGAGCGCTTCTTCGGCCGCATGGGTGGCGAGAGTCGCCAGGCTCGCGTCGGCGCTCAGCGCGGACAGCGACCAGCCGGCGAGCTCGAGGCTCGCCACGAGAGGCATGAGCATCGCGGTCGAGAAGACGAGCTCGGTCTCGGCGTCGGCGACGAGCCGCGCGGCGAGGCCTCCAGCTCGCAGGCCGTCGATCACCCGGAGCGCGCGCCGCTCCGACGTGCCGGAGATCGAGATCGGCTCGAGCGGCGGGATGAGATACGCGGTCCCCGGCTCGTGCTCCGCGGCGCGCTCGCGTGGGTCGTCGCTGCTCGGCAGCGGCGTCTCCCAGGCCAGGAACGCCACAACGCCCATGACGACCCGAGCCGGCTCGATCGCGCGCTCGATCCGCTGCTTCACGCCCAGCCCTGGCTGCACGCTGACGACCGTCGCGTCCCCGGTCGCCGAGGCGACCTCTCTCAGCCAGCTCTCTTCGAGCGAGGTCGTGGCGACGCAGAGCCACACCTCGTCGAACCGCTGCGCGCGCGCAATCTCCTCGATGCTGGTCACGACGTCGGGTAGGAAAGACGACGGCGTGCGTGCGCCCGTGACCCCGACGCGATGGAGCCGATACCCGGCGCGTGCTTCCTCTTCGTGTCGCGGGCGTACCAGAACGGTGACGGACGCCCCCCCTTGCGCGAGGTGATGGCCGTAGACCTGGCCCACGCGGCCCGCGCCGGCGACGAGGATTCGCTTCGTCATGAGAGGCAGCCAAGCTATCCTGCTTCTCGGTATGCGTGCCCTTCGCTTCGCCTTGTTCGCCGCGGCCGCCTCGTCGCCCCTCTTGTTCGCGCTCGCCTGCGGCGGGGACCCGCCTGAGCCCGGCTTCGAAGAGGTCGGCGGCTCGGGGGAGGGCGCTGGCGGTCCGTCCTCGACGAAGGCGTCGAGCACCTCGAGCTCGATGTCGAACACGACGACCAGCTCGGGGCCCACGACGACGACAAGCTCCACGACCACGTCGACCACGACGGCGAGCACCACCACGACCGGGTCGAGCGGCTGCAACGACCTGGGCCCCGGCGAGCCGAACGACACGGAGGCCGCGGCACACGACCTGGGCACCATCGGCGACTGCGACGACCGCGGCGGCAGCGTCAGCGGCCTGCTCGACGGGGCGACCGACCCGGACTGGTACAAGTACCACGCCACGGATGCGAGCTCGTTCTGCACCACGGACCCGGACCGCACCGTCACGTCGAGCGATCCGATCCGCATCTGCAAGTTCGTCCAATGTGACGACAACGAGGCCAACGACTTCGAGTGCCCGAGCGGAACGAGCGCCGCCACCTCGCCGGACGGTCGCCCCGGCTGCTGCGGCACCTCCGCCTTCGAGTTCAGCCTCACCTGCGGCTCGAGCTCGATCGGCGCGGACAACGCGATGGTGTACATCCGCATCGACACGCAAGAGAACGCCTGCGTCACCTACACGCTCACGTACGCCTACTGAGCGCTGCGCAGGTGGCCTCGGCGCCTCCGTGTCATGGCTCCGACTTTTGCTGACGGAAGCGTCGTGATGTGCACCACCGCGCTCCCGATCGAGTAAGATCCCCCCGCTTGTCGGAGGACGACGGTCACCGCGCGCCCGGACGGCGACGAACGCTCGAGTTCGGCGTCGCCCAGAAGAGCCCTGCTTCCGTGCCCGCGCCGCCACCGCGGTGGCGCCGTGCTCATCGCCCCGATCCGCGCGCCGAGGAGCGGACGACCGACCCGGGCCTCGAGCCATCGACGGCCACGACGACCTCGCCTGCGCACACACAAGGCGCCGCTGCGTCGGCCTCCGGACCTGGAGGGCCCCGGGTGACGCAACGGGAATGGGAGCGCGCGCTCGCCGACAAGCTCACCTGGCTCGACGAGTCGCAGCGGCGAGAGATCCTCGCTGCGCTCGCCCAACAGGAGATCGCGCGAGCACACGCGGTGCTGCTCGCGGAGCGTGAGCGGCAGCCGAAGAACATCACCGTCCAGCGCGCGTACGAGGCGTTTCGCCGGCTCGCGATCCAGGATCTCGAGACCGTCATCGGTGGGCTCCAGCTCGTGCCCCGAAAGGTCGCCGGCTCGCCGTCGCTGAGCTCGACCGGGCACGTGCGCACCATCTTCGAGCGCGTCGACGGCAGGACGCCCTTCGAAAGCGTCATCCGCGGCTCGGGCATCGACCGGCTGCGCGCGCTCGAGCTCCTCGCTGATCTGTTGAGACACGGCCTGATCCGGGTCGAGGCGTCCGTCTCGCCGCGCTCGCTTCCCCCGCGCGACGACCGCGCGACCATCCCGGACCCGGAGGAGGTCGCGATCCAGACCGCGCTGATGCGGCGGATGCCCACGCCAGCTGCGTCTCCTGCAGCGTTGTCGAGCCTCGCGCGGGTTCCGAGCGGGCGCGCCATCCCCGCCGTCCCCGACCTCGAGCTCCCGGCTCCGGAGCTCGCGCCGCCCTCGGGCGACCTCGTACCCTCCGCGCCGCCGCCCCCGCCCGAGCCCCCGGGACCTGCGCCGCTCGAGGCGCCCGCCGCCGTCACGCCGCCATCCGAGCCGGAGCCCCATGCGGAGCCGAAGCCTGTCCCCGCCCCGCCGCAGGCCACGAAGCCACCGCAGCCGCCCGAGGCGCGTGCGCCGATGGCGGACGCGGCCTCGCCCTCTCTCCAGAAGGTGGTCGCCTCTCCGCCTGTCGTCTCGGACCCCCTCGGCCAGGTCTCACCGCCGCGACCGGCCGGCGGGCGCCGCTCACGTTCCTTGCTGCCGCTCGTGGTGGCCGCCGTCGTCACGTCCGCGATAGCCGTGGTCGCCGTGATCGTCGCGACCCGTGATCGCCCCGAGTCCCCGCCGGAGGACATGACGGAATCGTCAGCGATGCCGCCGCCGCCCCCGCCCACGTCGCCGGGCTCGGCGGCCGCGTCCGCGGCGCCGCCCGCCTCGACGGCAGGCGGCGTCAGCAAGCCGATCCAGCTCACGCTGGACGTCCAGCCGAAGTTCGCGCGCGTCTACCTCGACGGCGTCTTGCTGACGACGTCGGCGCGGGTTCAGAGCCTGCCGCGTGACGGCCGGAAGTACGTCGTCCGCGTCGAGTCGCCGGGCTACGTCCCGCGCGAGACCACGTTCGAGGCGAACGCGGACGTCCGCCTCGTGATCTCGCTCAACCGGATCCCGCCGAGGCGGTGATCCGCCCCGGCGTTCGAAGCGAAGACGGCCCTCAGGCCGCCGGCTGATCGCGCGCGGCCTCGCCGCGCTCCCCGACGATGGACGCGGCGGCGACAGGGAAAAACGGCCGGAAGAAGAGGTACAAGACGGGCAACGTGCCGAGCAGCCGCGCCATCGCGAGCCCCGCGAGCTCGTAGGGGCGCTCTTCCACGCGGCTGCACGGGGCGAACACCGCCTTCGTCTGTCGTGACCAGAGCCCGGCGTACCAGCGCAGCACGGGGATGCGGCGCAGGGCCACGATGAACAGGGGCTCGCGAGGCGGCGGGGTCTCCACCCAGGCCTTCGCCGATTTGGCCCCGGCGAAGACGGTGAGCCAATAGAGACTCCACAGAAACGTGACAAAGCCGTAAGCATACGAGCCGACGACCGGCACCACGAGGACGACCGCCATGACCGGCAGGCCCGCGGCGAACATCCGGAACCCCCGCACCTTGCGCTTCACCTTGTTCCACAGCCAGCGCAGGTCGAGGCGCACCCGCGGCACGGCCTCGGGGTCTTCGGGCTCGATTCCGGCCAAGAGCGCTGCGTCGCGTCCGACCTGATCGTGGTGCTCCCGAGAGAGGGCGATGACGACGCCTTCGACGAGCGTGAGCGTGCCGAAGAGCACGTACGCGAGCCCAGCCGCGATCCTCCACTCTTCGTCGAGGCGGGAGCCGATGGTGCCGGGCGGGGGCTCGCCGGAGTGGATGCTCAGGCCGGCTTCCGACCAGGCCACGGTCGTGCCCGGACGGCTCATGAGCCAGAGCGCAAAGAAGAAGACGAGGCCGGCGAGGAGCGCACCGACGGTGACGGTGATCGCCGCCTGTGCCCAGGTGACCCTGCGATAACGGCGCGCCGCGGCGGTGTCCGCGAGCACCTTTCGACGCAGCTCGACGGGCAGGAGGAGACCGCGGCGCACCCGCGCGAGCCGACCGGCCAGCGAGATCGTCATGGGGCGTGGCTCCTCGCCAATCGCCTCAATGCAGATCCGGCTGCGCGACCTGGTCGCCGACGACGAGCGCGGGCGGCGATCGCACCGCGCCGGGATCGAACCGCCAGAGCTCGGCCCCGTTCGCGGCGCGGCACACCATGGTGAAATCCGTGCTGAAGGTCGCCGTGCTCGCGGAGCCGACGGACCAGACGACGCGGCCGTCCTGGTCGATACACGCGGCGCCGTTTGTGCCGTTCACGTACAGCTTGCCTGCGTTCACGACGCCGTTGCACGCCTGGAAGGGCAGGTCGACCGCCCCGATCATGGTCCCCGAGGCGAAGTCGACGCAGAGCACCTGCGCGTGTGTGATGACCATCAGCCGCGGGCCGACGCGGAACAGGCGGCGCGCCGAGGCCGGAATCTCGAGACGCCAGAGCATCACACCGGTCTCGGCCTGGACGGCGAGCAAGCTGCGCGCGAGCGTCATGACGAGGATGTGCGAGAGCGGATCGGCGATCGTCATCCGCGCACCCTACCGCGCCTGCTCGCGCGGCGGATCCGCCGCGTGCTCACCGGTACGCCGACTGGCTCGTGCGCTCGCCGCGGGTCTCGAGCGCCCAGGCGAAGAAGGCCTCCAGGCCCGGCATCCAGGCGCGTGGGTCCTCGTGCCAGCCATCGGCTCGAAGGACGACGGTGGTGCCTTCGATCTGGGCCTCGGCGAAGTGGCTCGCCAGGGCGGGAGCGGCCTCCGCGAGCGTCCCCTCGGCGAGCTTCGACAGCACCTGCGACGGCAGCGGCATCGCGCGGAGATCGACGCTCCACTCGACCCCGACCCGGCGCGCCCCCTCCCATACCGCGCGGAGCGACGCCTGGAGCGCGCGCTCGTCGCCGCCGAGGACACGCGCCGCGAGGACGACGCCGTGGAGCGCCGGCCGGCTCGGCACGAGGACCGCGCGCTGCTCGGCGGCCATCGCTTCCCACGCGCGCCGATCGATGGCGGCAGGTGGTGGCAGCGCGGCGATGGCCTCGAGGACCTGCTTCGCCTTCGCGACCGCCAGGCGTGCGACGCCCTGGTACGTGCTCTCGCTGTCCTCGTGGATGGCCAGGTGGAACGCGAGCCGATGATCGGCGAGGCGGATGTCCGACGCGTCCTCCAGGTTGGCCGTCACGGCTTCGACGAAGGCAGCCACCGCGGCGTCTTCGACGGGGGCCGAGCCGTCCTCCTCCGAGCGCCGGAGCACGTAGTCGCGGGCGAGAGCCTCGGGGAGCAGGGACGCGCCGCCGAGGTCGAACAAGCCCTTTTGCCTCAGCGTCAGCCCGAGATCGACGCTCGGCAGCTGCAGCTCCACCTCCACCCCGAGGCGTGAGCCGAGGGGGCTGTCGACGACCCGCATGTGGACCGCACCGAGCTCCCCCTCCACGAGGACTGGGTATCGGCCCACCCGCAGGCCGGGGACGCGCGCCATCGCCTGCGCGAGCAGTTGCATGCGCTCGTTCCCCACGACCATCGCGCTCGGTGCGCCGTCCACCTGCGAGCCGATGGGCAAGAGCTCGATCGGGATGACGAAGGTGGGATCGGTGCGCCAGGGGACGTCGAGGCGCACGGCGAGCACGAGATCGTGATCGATGAATCCGTTCTTGAACGTCGGAGGAAACGCCGCGTCGACACCCAGCCGAAACGGAACGCTCCGGCCTTCCTTCAGGTCGCTCGCAGCCCAGCGATATCGGGCCGACGAGCGCTCCCGCCGATCGCCGCGGGCAAACGCGATCGTCGCGTAGTCGGTGATGCCGAGCTCGATCCCGTCGAATGCGCCCTCCTCGGCGCCGCGTACGGCGACCGATCCCTCGAGGTGGCCTCCCTGGACGACAGTCGTCGAGCTCAACGCGATCTCGACGATGAGCGAAGGGTGGAACGAGGGGTCCGATCTCACCAGCGCCGGCGTCGCGACGGCGCGTCGAGGCGGAAGCGCTATCACGGGGGAGAACGAGGCGTCGGGGTCGATCGCCCAGTCCACGTCGAGTCGGACGCCGATCTTGTGCTCGATCGAGCAACGGGGGCCGTCGAGCTCCGGCGGGAGCCAAGGGGGAAGGTCGATGTCGAAGGGAAGGGCGTGGGCTCCGCGGGGCAGCGCACCCGCGAGCCGTGACGAGAGGCTCTTCGAGAACACCGTGGCGCGCTTGACGGTGCGGTTCTTCCCCGAGCCGTAGACCGCGCGTGCCTCGGTCTGGAAGACCAGCTCGAGCGCTTCGGCCCGCGGAATGTCTTCGGGGGCGTCGACCGTCACCGTGCCGGTGAGGCGCGTGCCCGCGACGGCGGGCCGCGCCAGCGAGAGCGCGAAGGTGCACTTCGGGAAGAGGGCCATCGGCCAGGGAGCTTACTTCGCGACGTGCCCCCAGCGAACGAGGTCCGCCATCGTGTCCAGGATGGAGGCCTTCGCGGGGCGGAACGACACCCCGAGCTCCTACCCCGGCGTGATGAGTCGCCCCACGCGGCGGAGCTCGTCGACTCCCACGGGACCATCGGCGCCGAGATCGTCCAGCGCGCGGACCGCGCCTATCTCGCGCTGCTCGTCCGGGTCATCGAAGAGTCCGAGCTCGATCCGAAGCGAATGAAGCTCAGCGCGACCGCCGCGGCGCAGCTCCTCTTGCGCGCGGCCTCCGGCGCCGCCTACGACGCGAAGACGCCGGCCGCGCACAGACGGCACGTCGCCGAGATCGTGCGCGCGATCGTCGCGGGGATGCGCGGCGCGCACTGACTGCGCGCGGACGTTCCCTCTCGAGAGAACGGGCTCTCGGTGCTACCCTCTGCGCTCGACGAGGGACGAGGGAAGACGATGGGCAAAGTCACCGCGCTCATGATGGATGTCATCACCGAGAAGTCCGGGCACACGATCGTGCCCAATGCGGTGAGCGTGTGCCTGACGCCCTGCGCGCCGAGCCCGGTGCCCATCCCGTACCCGGTGGTGGGCAACGCCGTGGAGGGGATCACCGACCCTCCGATGCGGACGAAGGTGGAGGGGCAGAAGTTCGCGACGACGGGGTCGGTCATCAAGACCTGCCACGGCAACGAGCCCGGCACGCTGAAAGAGACATGCAGCCTGAACACGGCGGGGCCGTGTTTCATCATCATGGGCGCGCCCATCGTGCTCGCCGAGCTGGGGATGATGGGCATCACGGGCGCGCTCTGCATCTCGAACAAGGCGATCACGGTCGGGGCCGGAGGGAGCGCGAGCGGCGCGGGAGGCGCCGGCGGGCCCGGTGGTGGCGGTGGCGGCGGCGGCGCCGGCGGTGCGGGGCCTTCTGGACCGAGCGGCCCGTCGAATGGCGGCGGCGGCGGCGGCGGGAGCAACAGCGGCGCGAGCGCGAGCGCGGCGAGCCCGGGCGCGCGCGGCTCCGGCGCAGACGCGGCGCCGGGCACGTCGTCCGGCCCGCCCGGTCAGCACCAGTGTCAGAACGGGCACCCGGTCGACATGGCGACGGGCCACGTGGTGGACGAGGCCGTCGACCTCGAGATCGCCGGCCTGATCCCCTTCGTCTTCAAGCGCTACTACTCGTCGTCGCGCCGGAACGACGTGCGCGCCACGCTCGGCCCCGGCTGGGCGCACAACTGGGAGATGGCGCTCTGGGAAGAGGGCAAGGTCACGGTGCTGCGCGACGCGCAGGGCCGCAGCATCTTCTTCGAGCAGATCCCGGTGGGGGGCAGCACGTTCCACCGCGGCGAGCGGATGGAGCTGAAGCGGCTCACGGCGGACCGGTGGGAGATCTTCCACCTGGAGACGCGGTGGACGTATCGGTTCGAGTCGTTCGAAGCGGGGGGACAGGCCGCCTTGCGGCACGTGCGTGACGCGTGGGGCAACAAGATCGAGCTGCTCCACGAGTCGGGGCGGCTCACCGCGATCGTCGACACGGCCGGGCGCGAGATCCGCGTCTCGTGGCAAGGCCAGCGCCTCACGCGCCTCGACGTGCGCGCCTCCGGGCAATCGGAGCAGACGGTCGACTACCTGTACGACGAGGCGACCTGCCTCGCTGCCGTGACCGACGCGCTAGGCCACAGCGAGACGTTCGAGTACGACGCCCAGCGCCGCATGGTGGCGACCACGCTGAAGACCGGCGTCACCTTCCGCTACGAGTACGAAGCGGACACAGGCCGCTGCAGCCGCACATGGGGGCCGAAGGGGCTCTACGATCTCGTCTTCTCCTTTGATTCGGAGAAGCACCAGACGTTCGCCGAAGGCGAGGAGCCACGTTGGTACACGGTCGATGATACGGGCCACGTCACCCGCGAAGCGTTGCCGAACGGCTATGTCCTCGTCGAACGAGCGTACGACCAAGACGGGTTTCTGATTGCCGAGGTGAACGGAGCAGGGGAGGGAACGCAGTTCTGGTACGACGCCAGAGGCAATCTCATCAGGCGGGTGGCGCCCGACGGTGGCGTCACGTCCTGGGAGTTCGACCAGAACGACAACCCTCGTCGGCAAACGACGGCGGATGGCCGCGTGACCGAGTACGTCTACGACTCGCAGGGAAGGCTCGCACGGCTGACGCTGCCCGACGGCCGGTTCTACGTCGCGACCCACGATGGAGCCGGAAGGCTGACGCGATTGGATGGTCGATCCGGAGCCGTATTGTCTTGCGAATACGACGCTCACAGCAATCGCGTCGCCGAGACGGATGGGATGGGCGCTCGCACGTCCTACGCGTTCGATGCGATGAGCAGACCAGTCGCGCGCACGGATGTCTTCGGCGGTGTCACCCGCCGGATCCTGGACCGCGCTGGCAGGATGACGAGCCTCGTGTTTGCGGATGGCTCGCGCACGAGTCGCACGCTCGACGCGCGGGGGCGTGTCGTGCGAGAGGTCGACGCCTCGGGGGGCGTGACCGAGATGTCCTACGCGGGAATGGGCGCGCTCGCGAGGCTCGTCACCGCCGATGGCAAGGTGTGGTCGTTCAAATACAACGGCAAAGAGCGGCTCACGGAGATTAAGTCCCCGGCCGGCGATACGTACGCCTGCACCTACGACGAGGCGGGCAGGCTGGTGGAGGAGCAGACGTTCGACGGACGTTTGCTGAAGTATGAGCGCGGCAAGAGTGGTCGCGTCGCGAAAGTACTGTACCCCGACGGTTCGTGGCGAGCATTCACGACGGACCGCGCCGGCCGATTCCTGGAGGATGTCGGGAGTGACGGAAGCGTGGTGCGGGTCGTGCGAGATCGGGGCGGCCGCATTCGGTCGGCATCGGCCCAGTGCGGGCAGGAGGTCGTCGAGACCTTCCTCGAGCGCGACGCGCTCGGGCAACTCCTCTCGGAGCGGCAGGGAGACAACACGGTTCGCTACGGCTACGACGCAGACGGTCGCGTTGCCGAGCGATCCTTGCCGAACGGTGCGATCACGCGGTTTCAATACGACGGCCGAGGCGACGTCAGGATCGTCGATCACAACGGGGTCGTGTTCGACCTCACGAGAGACGCCGCCGGACAAGAGAAGGCGATCTCGCTCAGAGGAGGCGAGTTCGCGGTCCAGAGCGCGCACGACTCTGTCGGCCGGCTCCTCGAACAGAAGCTAACCCGAGGAATGGGAGGCCAGTTGGAGCCCTCCGTCTTGGCACGGCTCTACTCGTACGATCGCGGCGGACGTCTCGCGAAGGTCTTGGACGAACGGTGGGGGGTCTCCGAGTACGAATACGAGGCTACGGGCCTGCTCACCGGGCGGCGCGGGGCTGGTGGCGCGATTGAATACGCGTTCTCCTACGACGCCGCTGGCTCGCTCGTGCGCGCCCTCGCGGGGTCGGCACAGGGGGAGGCCTGGAAGACCGGGCCGGGGGGGACTCTCCTCTCCACCGCCCGCGCAAAGTACGTGAACGACAAGCGTGGTCGCCGGACCGGCATGCGCGATCTGACACGGACCGACGGCCCCGAGCGGGTCACGACCTACGAATACGACGTCCGCGACCGGTTGAGGGCTGTCGTGCGGCCCGACGGAACCGTCCTCCGATATGGCTACGATGCCTTCGGTCGCCGAGTCTCGAAGCGGCGCTTCGAACGTGGTGCAACCGCGGCGAGCGAGTCGACGACGTTCCTCTGGACCGAGGCACAACTCGCCGCGGAGCTGAAGGATGGCCGGACCGTTCGCGTCTTCGTGCACAAGCCCGGCACCATGGTGCCGCTCCTGCAGGAGGAACATGGCGAGGTGTTCTTGTGCGTGACGGATCATCTCGGCATGCCCCGCGAGCTGGTCGATTCTTCCGGCCGTGTGGCGTGGAGCGGCGGCTTCACTCCTTGGGGGCGGCTGGAGAAGGCCTATTGGGACCCCGAGCGCGAGCGAGCGGGCAAGACCGTCGCATCGCCTTTCCGGCTGCTTGGGCAGGTCTTCGATGAAGAGGCCGGGCTAGCCTGGACGCGATTTCGCGTGTTCGATTCAGACACGGGCCGCTTCTTGACCCCCGATCCGCTCGAGATCAGCGGAGGCTTTCGTCCGCATTCGTTCGACGGGAGCCCGACGACCCAGGTGGACCCACACGGATTGGGTCCCGAGCATGAAGGGACGGCTCCGACGCCGCTCGATCAGGCGCGGGCAGCGCGTGACGCGCGCGCCGCCGAGCTGGGGCCGGACCGTCCACCACCCCGCGGCAATCGGCCGGCGGCCGTCACGGCCGCGTACAACCCAGAAACCGGGCAAGTCGCGACGGGCGTCTCCGGAGGAGGCGATTGCGCTGAGGATGATGCTCGTCGCCAGCTCGGGAGCCCACCCAACGTCAGGTTCACCGAGGCCGTGCGGCCTCGGCCCCATGATCCGCCTTTCAACGAGGTGCCGGTCTGTCCGCGATGCGAAGAACGTTATGGTCGTGATGCATTCCCGCCCGGTACGCGATTTGCGAGCGATAGCGCGCCCGCTGGAGGGGGCGGGGCGGGCGGCGGTGGCGCCGGCTCGGGGGAGGGTACGTGACCTTCGAAGACGAGCTGGCGCGCCATGCTTGGGGCCGCTTGCGTGCGGCTCGGGATCCGTCGGGGCTGCCCGATGCGTTCCGCGCGATTGCCTCAGCGCCTGACGCGCAGGCAGCCGACGCGGCGTACTGGAGGATCGACAACACGGTGCTGGTGCAGGGCTCGCTGCACGAATCCGCCGAAGCAGCGGCGACGGTCGGCGTGGTCGCGCTCGTCCACGCGACCCCGCCGGGCCGCGCCCGGCTGCTGGAGCTGCTCGGGCAGATCGCCGCCGGCGAGGCAGCGCCGAGCGAGACCGCGGCCGGCAACGCGGGGCTCGCTGCGCGCTGCCAACACGAGGTGGCGCGCGGCTTTCCGGTGTACGTGGCGTTCCTGGGGTCGACCGACGAGCCCGACGAGCTTGCGTCCTGCATCGACCTCCTCGGCCTCGCAGCGCGCGCGGACGCCGCTTTGAGCTCCCAGGCCCGGTTCCATCTCGAACGGCTGCTCTCCCGGGGCATCCCCGCGGGTCTGGAGAAGCTCACACGCGGTTGGCTGGAGGAGCTCTCCTGAGCTCCCGAGGCCCCGCTCGGCCCTGAGCGGCTGGTGCCGGCGTCCCGCCCGCCCGCCTTCTTCGGGGGCGCGAGTTGGCGGACGCGGCGGCGGAGGAGACGACTGGTAATGTACTCGGTGATCCGTTTCACGACCGAAGCCGCTCGCGTCCAGGATCTCCTCGCGATCGGCGAGGAGATGAACCAGGTGGAGGAGGGGGTCTTCACCGGCCCGAGACGAGCGGGGGGACGGCTTCTCCTGCGACATCGAGACGTCCGACCTCTGGGCGCACCATCTCGAGGGTGTTCTCGACTTCCTCGACGTGCATGCGAGCTCCGTCCGAAAGGCGACCGCGCTCGGCGCCAAGGTCACCTTCGACGTGGCGATCGACCCGGAGGACCAGGCTGTTCAGACGCACGCGCTCATCCTGCCGGCCGACGCCGAGCTCCTGGCGACCCTGGGCAATCTCGGTGTGAACATCGAGCTCACGATCTGCCGGCCCCAGCTGGCATCCGACCCCGCGTGAGTCGCGTTCCTTCCGACGCCGGCGCCATCACGTAGATTTTGGACGATGCTGGTTCGGGTGAGCTTGGAAGTGGAGCTTGCGCGTCACGACTGGGGGCGCTTGCGCGCAGCAGGTAACGCGTCGGGGCTGCCCGATGCGTTCCGTGCGCTTGCCTCGGCGCCTGACGCGCAGGCAGCCGACGCGGCGTACTGGAGGATCGACAACACGGTGCTGGTGCAGGGGTCGCTTCACGAATCCGCCGAAGCAGCGGCGTCGGTCGGCGTGGTCGCGCTCGTCCACGCGACCCCGCCGGGCCGCGCCCGGCTGCTGGAGCTGCCCCGTCGACCGCACAATTCTCCTTGGCGCAGCCGGCTGATCGCGTGATGAGCGCCGCGTGTCTGCCTCGAAGAACGACGACGAGCTCGAGACCTACGGCGCCATCCTGGCGGACCTCGCCCGGGGCGCGGACAGGACCGAGGTGCTCGCGGCGCATGGCCTCGACGAGGAGTCGTTCGAGGCACTGGAGGAACGCGCGCTCGCGGCTCTCGAGGCCGACGACTCGGACGGAGTGCCCGCTGCCGTGGTCCGCTTCGACGCGGCGATGCGGCGGCCGGGGCTTCCGTCCGCCTCGCAGGCCCCGACGCTCGAGGCGTTCGCGCAGGCCTACGTGATCGCGCAGGAAGGGGGAAACGTGGCGGAGCGGCTCAAGGAGCGCGGCTCTTCGTTGGACGTCCTGCTCCGCGGCAGCGAGCATTACGTCCCGCGTTTCGCGAAGGAGCCCGAGCTGGCGGATCGGTTCCGCGCGCTCGTCGCCCGGACCGGCCCCCCCAAGAAGCTCGGCTGAGCTGCGCGAAAAACGGCGCTGGAGAGGGCGGGCGCACTGGTGTACCAACTTGGGTGTGATCGGGATCACAAGCCAGGCTGGCTCGGGGAGAAGCGAAGACCAGGCGCCGCCGCTCGCGGAGCAGCTCGAGGCGCTCGAGCTCGCATTGAAGGGCCTCCACGCGTGTGGGCGCGCGCTCGTCATGGCGCCGCGATCGGTCTTCGACCTGCGCCACGCGGGCGGAGCGTGTGAGCGCGCGATCGTCGCCGCTCTCGACGCCTACGACGGCCGGCGGGAGGTCGTCACGTCCCTCACCGAAGCGGCGGCGGCAGCCGACGAGCTCGGCGCGGAGATCGACCGTGCGGTCGAGGTCGACCCCGGGCTCGAGCCGGCGGCGGATTGGGCGAAGACCGCCGCAGGGTGGCTGCGCAAGGCGCTGGCGTCGCCGAGCTCCGGTCGCTTGCCGATCCCTTCGCCGCTCGTTGCCAGCATGGAGCTGCCGTCGCTGCATCGGCCCGCGCGGCAGACGCTCCATCCCGTCTTTGTCATCGCGCCGCCTGTCGCGCCGCCGCCCGCGCCGCCGCTGCCGGTCGATCCGTCGTTGCCGCCCGCCGAGCGCCTCGCGCTCGTGAAGGCCCGCGCCAAGGAGCGTCAAGCGGCGGCGGAGGAGCGGCGCGCCGCTCGCGAAGCGAAGCGCGCCGAGGGCCACAAGCGCGCGCAGGTCGAGGAGCCGCTGCCGGGCTTCGTCGCCGGCAAACACCGCGCGCTCAGCGTCGACGAAGCGGTCGTCGAACGCGGGCGCCGCTGCTTCGAGGACATCGCCGCCCTCGGGATGATGCGCGCGCCGCAGCTCGGGGAAGAGTGGCGGACCATGGCCACGATCGACGCGCGCCTCCTGGCCGCGGTGGACGCGATCGTCGGGCTCGGCCCGGCGGCGCTCGGCGCCATCGAGCGCTTCGTCGTCGACGCCCCGGCAAAGGACCCGACACGTGGGTTCGCGGCCGCGATCATCGGCGGCTCTCTCGAGGGCCGCGACGGTCTCGCCGTTCTCGAGCGCTGCGCGGCCTTCCTCGGTATGGCGGAGGTGGAGAACGCGCGGGCCGTGGGCGAGGGGCTCGCCCTCGCGCCGAGCCCCGACATCGCCGTGCTCCTCAGGCGATGGCTCCTCGACGAGACTCCGGCGTACCGCGCCATTGCGATCGATGTCCTCGCCAGGCGGGGCGAGGCGACGAAGGTCGAGATCTCACGCGCCCTCGCCGACGACGCGCCCGAGGTCATCGCGGCCGCGCTCATTCCGGCCGCGCTGGCGCGCGTCCCCGAGCTCTCGGGCCGCGCGGAGGAGCTGCTCACGCATTCGTCCGATGACGTGATGGCCGCGCTCGCTTGGGCGCTCGTGCTCGGCGAGGTCCCGTTTGCGGTCTCCAGGCTTCGGGACTGGCTCGGCACCCCCCGCGAGGAGCACGCGCTCTTGCCGGTGGCGCTGGCCGGCGAGCGTGACGACGTGGAGGGGATCGTCCAGCTCGCCGAGAAGAAGATGACGAAGGCGCGAATCACCGCGCTCGGATATGGCGGCGCGGTCTCGTCGCTTCCGCTTCTCCTGCGTGTGCTGCGCGACGGGAAGGACGACGAGCTGAAGCTCGCGGCAGCCTTTGCGTTGCTTCGGCTCACCGACGCGCCGCTCTTCGACGACACGACGATCGCGCCCGAAAAGATCGACGTGCCGGAGCCCGACGAGCCGGACGACCCTTCGCCTGGGCGCGCCTCCGTGGCCAAGCGCATCTCGGATCCCCGTGATCTTCCCTCGGACGGCTCGCCCGATCGCGCCGTCTTGCCGTCGGTGGACGCCGGCCGGTGGCAGGCGTGGCTCGCGGAGCGCGAGCCGTACCCCGAGCAACAGCGACTCCGACGGGGCAAGGCCTACACGCCCGCGCTCAGCTTGTTGGAGCTCGCCGACTATGCCGTGACACCCTTCGAGCGGACCGTTCTGTACCGGGAGCTCGTGCTCAAGACCGGGGACGCGCTGCCGTTCGACGTTCGCGACTTCGTCAAGGTCCAGGCGGCCCGGCTCGACGCGTGGGCCGAGCCTGCGCGGCGTGGCTCGTCCCAGCCCGGGAGCTGGGGTCGAGCCCGCCGGCGGGGTTGAGCGCAGCGCTCGCCCCCATGACGACACCGTTACGCGGAAGCGCGTAATCGCGGTGGCGCGGCGCGGTCCGGCTTGTCGGTCCCAGACGCGACCCATAGGGTCGCCGGCTGGACGAGCCCGATGTGCCCCGAGGCAACCCCGATCGCCGAGCCGCGGCTCGTCGGCCCCCCGGGGCTGCCGGTCGATGCACGTGGCTACGTGCATTTGCGCACGGAGCACGAGCTGCAGCTGGTCGTCGCGCACGCGCGCGCCAACGGCTTGTCCGTGCGTGTTCGAGGCTCCGCGCACTCGGTCCCCGCGGCCATTCACAGCGACGCGAGGCTGGCGGGGCGGGGCAAGGCGATCGAGCTCCTGTTGGACCGCTACGACCGGGTCCGCTTCGACGATGCGAACATGCAGGTGACCGTGGAGGCGGGGTGCCGGTTCGGCCACGACCCGCGCGATCCGACCATGCGGTCGTCGGTCGAAGGAGGCCTCTGCCACAAGCTCCAGCAGCGAGGGTGGGCGTTGCCGATCCTGGGGGGCGTGTCTCACGTGACGGTCGCTGGCTTTCTGTCCACGGGCTCGGCCGGTGGGTCGGCCTCCCGCGGCTTCCACGACGCGGTGGTGTCCCTCCGCCTCGTCGACGGTCAGGGACGGCTGCATGTCCTGTCGAGGTCGAACGAGCCGGACCGGTTCCACGCCGCGCTCGTGTCGATGGGGCTCTTCGGCATCGTCTCGGCGGTGACCTTGCAGTGTGTGCCGAGCTACGACGTGCAGAGCTACGAATCGATCGTGGCAGCCCAGCGGGCTCCATTCCGAATGACTGATCCAGGGCCCGATGGCCTCGAGTCGTTCCTGCGGCAGAGCCCGTTTGCGCGCGTCTTGTGGTGGCCACAGCGCGGCGTCGACAAGCTGGTCGTCTGGGCTGGGAGGCCGATGACGGACGAGGACTACGACACGTCGACCGGTCCTCGCTGGGCGATGGATCCGGTGCCCTACTCGGCCTTCGAGCCCCTGTTCGGCACCGACCGACCGACGCAGGCCGCTGCGGCGGTGGCGCTCGCGGCGCTCGGCGGGTGGCGAGGCGGGCTCCGGCGTATGGCCGGAGAGCGGGTGGGTCGGGGGATCGCAGGTCTCGCGGACAAGTTGGGAGCGCGACGCCTCGAGGCAGCGATCACGTCGAGCTTCTCGCCCGAGGACACCCGCGGGCCACGGCGGTTTCGTGACGTGTGGTGGCGTGCGCTCCCGATGGACGACGGAATCGACGAGCGTCTCTTGCCCACTACCTTCACGGAGCTGTGGCTCCCGCTGAGCCAGACCGCACGGGCAATGGAGCGCCTCCGCGACCTCTACCAGCGTCATCCGGAGGCTGCAGGGTACTTTGCCGTCGAGATCTACGCTGCAGCGGAGAGCGGGGCGTGGATGTCGCCCGCGTACGGGGGCCCGGCCGTACGGCTGAATGTCTTCTGGTTCCAGCACCACGCCGGGGATCCGCGGACCGAGCTGTTCCCCCCGCTGTGGGACGCGCTGTCGGACTTGGGGGCGCGCGTGCATTGGGGGAAGCTCTTGCCGACGGCGTCGGCGCGCGAGATCGGGCAGGCGCTTCGGTCTCGTTATCCGCGCTGGCAAGACTTCCTGCGCGTCCGCGAGGAGCTCGATCCCGACGGCATCTTCCTGACCGCCTACTGGCGCAACATCCTCGGTCTCGCGGACGAGAGTCCGACCGAAGAGAGCTCGCCGTTGCCGGGCCCGTTCGCCTTCGACGCGCCAAGAGGCCCGGGCCGGAGGGGCGCCCCGCTCTTCCGGCTGGGCCACGCCGACGCCGCCTTTCTCCATTGCGCCCGCAAGACGCTCGACCTCAGGAGCTACGTACCGGCGCCGCCGTCCGCTGCATACGCGCTGGTCGCGTCGGCGGTGCAGCGCGAATGGGTACCGGGCTTCCGCCGTCGCGATTGGATCACCGAGCCCGGCGTCGCGCCTGACGCCGTCGTCGACGAGGTGTTTTCGTTCGGCACCGTGCGCGTGCACGTGCTCGACGGCTCGCCCGGTCGGCGGTGGCTCGCGCGCATCGTCGCGGCAAGCGTGCCGGTCGTGTCCCGCATGCTCGTGTGCCTCGATTTCAGCGCCACTCCGGATGGCGGAGCCGACGTTCGCTGGCGGGTCGCATACGATCCTTCTCTTGGCCTGCGACCTCTCGACGCCGTGATCGAGCACCTGATCGCGGCCTGGCTGCGGCGTTGCTCGGAGGCACTGGCGTTCCGTCTCGGACGCGACGAAACACTCAGGCAGCGATCGATGGGGGTTGCGTCGTGCGTCGAGGTCCGTACCGAATCATGAGCGCGCCCTCGCCCTTGCCCCGACTTCGCGGAGGCGGCCTCGAGATCGCTCGTGCGCTTGCGTCGTCCCCGCTTACCGGGCCCTTCGTCGCGCGCCTGGTCGAGCGGAGCCTGGGGATCTCGGCTCTGCGGCGCCGCGAGAGCGAACCTGATGGAGGATGCGCTCTTGACCATCCTGGCGGCGCGGGCGATCAAGCGGGGGACCTTCGGTGCCCCCGCGTGGCTGCTCGTCGGCGCGTTCGCAGGCGAGGTAGCGCTGAACGCGTGGCTGCTGCGCCGGTTCGAGGAGCCAGGGGCGGAGACCGTCAGCGCCGGGCCGTAGCGCGCGCTTCGGCCTCTCGCTCTGTGGCCCAGATGGCCTCGAGCCTGTCGCGGGTGACGGTGAGTCTGCTCCCCATCGTCCGTGACATCACCATCGTGAGGAACCTGTCGCCGAGCGTCAGCGCGCGGAGCCGGGCCTCGACGTGGTAGCGAAACGTCACGCGTGTCGACTCCGCGTCGAGCGCCTCGTATCGCCAGGAGCCCGCGAAGCTCCTGAACATCCACGGTCCGCGGGTCATCTTGACCGCGACCCTGTCCGGTCTCTGGAAAGAGACGTATTCGGTCTCCATTCCACGGCCAGCCCTGTCCACGCAGAACGCGCGGACGCCGAGCCCGGCCGCTTCGGCCTCGACGAGGCGCGCCTCGCAGAGGAAAGGGTCCCACTCGAGCCGCCGACCATAGTCCTGCATCAGATCGAACAGCCACACCTGGGGCGCGCGGACCACGATGTTGTGCTCGAACGTGGGCACCTCGTCCTTCTAGACAGCTGTATCCGGGCGCCGCCACTTCTTTGGTATTGTCGGGGCATGACAGCGTCCGCCTACCGGGAAGCGGTGGAACGCGTCCCGAGCGCACACGGGTGGTGGAGCCGACTTTGGCCCATCGTCCTGATGGGACAGATCATCGGCACCCTTTCGCTTCTCGTGGCGTTCCGCGTGGGCAGAGACGCGGGCGGTATCCTCTTGGCGAGCGGTTCTCTGGGCACCGCGGTCGCCGCTCAGCAGTTGAAGAGCGTAACCGCTGCATGACGCCCACGTAGGACCGGCTGACACCGCGCGCGACGCTGCGGGCATGGCACGACGGCGGACGGACGCGGAGCGACGGCGTGAGGTGGAGGGGTGGCGGGCAAGCAGCGAGAGCATGAAGAAGTACGCCGCGAGGCGGGGCTACTCGGAGACCACGCTGCGGAAATGGATCGCGACGGAGAACGCGGGTTCGCGAGCGCCGTCGGCGATGCCGGAGCTCTTGCGGGTCGTGGCCCGATCGAGCGTGGGATCGGCTTTGAGCGTGGGGTCGGCTGACGACGCCGTCGTGGTCGAGGTCGGGGCGGCGAGGATCCGCGTGAGCAGGGCGTTCGACGCGGCGCTGTTGCGGTCGGTCGTGCTCGCACTCTCGGAGAACGCGCCGTGATCCCCCATGGCGTGGAGATCTATGTCGCGACGGAGCCGGTCGACATGCGATTCGGTTTCGAGCGCCTCGGCGGCCTGGTGCGCGAGCGGATGAAGCGAGAGCCCCGCTCGCGAGCGCTCTTCGTGTTCTTCGGCAAGCGACGCCAGAGCGTGAAGGTGCTGACATGGGACGGAACGGGCACGGTGCTTCTCTACAAGAGGCTCGACGCGGGGCTCTTCGAAATTCCTGCGCCCACGCGGCCCGGCGAGCAGAGCGTCGTCGTGAGCGACGCGGTCTTCGAAGCGCTCTTCGCGGGGCTCACACGCACGGTGCATTGACGATTCGCTGAGCCGTTGTCGCAGCGACACGCGTCTAGGCATCGCGATGAGCGAGAGCGCGATGCCGGACGGCGCGGAGGAGCTGCAGGAGCAGCTCCTCGAGCGCGACGCGATCATCGCCAAGCTGCGTGAGCTCGTGCAGTCGCTCGAGGGAAAGAACTCGGCGCTGAACAGCTCGCTGCTCGCGTACATCGCCGAGAACGACCTGCTGAAGCGGAGGCTCTTCGGGACGAAGTCGGAGCGAACGAACACGTCCGAGTTTCAGCTGCTGCTCGAGGGTCTGTTTGCCGAGGATGCGGCGCTCCGGAAGCAGCTCGAGCAGGCCCTCGCCCCCGGGGGCAACGGCGCGAACGAAGACGGCGAGGACGCGAAGACCGGCAGCGGCGACAAGGAGAAGAAGAAGCCGCGTGCGAAGCCCAAGGGTCGACGGGACCTATCCGCATCGAGCCTGCCGAAGATCACCGTCGACATCGATGACCCCGAGCTGGCGAAGCAGGGACGCCTGATCAAGCACGAGAGCACCTTCGAGCTCATGCATGTTCGCGGCGGCCTGCGCGTGCTGGAGAAGCGCACCGCGGTCTACGAGGTTGAGGTCGCTGGCAACAAGACTGTGCTCGGCGCCGGGCATCCACTGCGACTGTTCCCTCGCTCCCTGTGTCACACGTCGGTCTACGCGTGGCTCGCCGTCGAGAAGTTCGCGCTCGGCGTGCCTTGTTACCGCCTCGAGCAGAGCCTCGAGACCGAGGAGGAGTCGCTCGACAGCGGCACCATGTGCCGCTACCTGGAGGAGCTCGGCGCGACGCTCGGTGCGACCATCGTCGAGGCGATGTTCGCCGACGCGCGAGACAACTGCCACGTGCTCTCGACCGATGCGACCGGCGCGGCAATCCAACCCGAGCCGAGCGCCGATGGTCGCAGGCAGGCGTGCAAGAAGGGCCACTTCTTCACCATCGTCGCCGACTGCGACCACGTCCTCTTTCACTACACCGAGTCTCACTCATCCGACGCGGTGAAGTCGCTCTTCAAGGGCTTCTCGGGGCATCTTCAATGCGATGCGTCCCCCGTCTACGACATCCTCGATCGGGGCGTCCCCACGCTCCTGCCCGAGGCCGACGATGACGAGCGGTTGAGCCTCGTCGGCTGCTGGGCGCATTGCCACCGCTATTTCTTCGAGGCGGCGAT
>JAEUKE010000153.1 GCA_016794345.1 Myxococcales bacterium | reverse complement strand
TCGGGGCGAGGCCCCTTCGGCGTCGAAGACGAAGCGGGCGTCGAGCGCGAGCCGGTCGAGCCGCGCGGCGAGCGCGAGCGCGCCGTCGGACGACGCCGCGGCGGCCTCGGCGATCGCGCGCGCGTCGGTCACCGCGGCGCGTCGGCGCGGGCGGACCGTGCCGTGAGCGTGACGCTCGGCGAGGGGGGCGACGCCGGCGAAGGCTCGGAGCCGGGGCAAGAGCGGCAGGCTCTCCTCGACGCGCTTGTGGGTGAGGATGTCGCGCGCGCGCGCGACGGCAACAGGGTCGAGCCGCTCGTCGGCTTCGATGCCGGCCAGCGCTCGAGCGAGCGCGACCTGATCGACACGCAGCGCCTCTCTCCCCTCCGCACACAGCGCCTCTTCCCCCTCCGCAGAGCGGAGGGGGGCCGGGGGGGAGGAGAGCGCAGGCATTCCTTTCCTGAACGAGAGCGCCTCTCGGTTCGCTGCGAGGTCCCGACTCTCTCCGCCCGCCGGCCTTGCTTGCCTCCCGATCGCGGCCGCCTTCCCGATCTCCCCGCTCACCTCGGTCCAGTCGAGCCCGTGGTCGCGCTCCAGCACGATCGGCACGCGACCCCTCCGATCGAGCGTGAGCTCGAGCATCGCGAACACGTCCTCCGGAACGGCGTGCGCATGGGTGTCGTAGACGAAGCCTCCCCGCTCCAGGCTCCCGGCCAGGTGGATCATGTCGGCGGCCTCGACCGGAAAGTCGCGCAGCGCATCGAACGGATCGACGCCGGCGTTCCGCGCGTTCGCGTAGAGGTTGCCGACGTCGAAGAGGAGGCGAGCGCCCGTCCGCTCGACCAGCAGGGCATAGAACTCCGCCTCGGACATCTCGTCGCCTCCCGGCCGCAGCGGCCAGGCGACGTTCTCGAGCAACAGCGGCACGTCCGGCAGGCGACGGCGCGCGCGCGCCACGTTGCGTGCGATCACGTCCGCGGCGGCGCGGCTGAACGGCACGGGGGTCAGATGCCCGATCTCGACGCCGCCCGAGCGGACGAAGGCTGCGTGCTCGGTGACCGCGAAGGCGCGCGTGCGCCGCGCGAGGTCGCCGAGCAACGTCGCGCGCCCTTCGTCGATGCCTTCGGCCGAGCCGAGCGAGAGCTTCGTCCCGTGCACCACGACGGGGCGCATCTCGGCGAGCGCCTCGGCCTCGAGGGCGCGCTCGCGGGAGGCGAGGCGCTCCTCGAGCAGGAGCTCGAGGAAGGTGGCCTCCCCTTCGCCGCGCAAGAGCGGGCCGGCGATCTCGGGACGAAACCCGACCCCGACCAGCAGCGCCTCGCTCCCGTCAGCCGCCATCGGGCCCAAGCATACGTGACGTCCAGCCTGGCGTCGTCGGCGTGCGCGCGCACCTGTGGGCCCAGGCGCCACCGCCCGAGGCGTGTTGCCGCGCGGCAGGCAGCACGCAGACCCGCCCCACCGGCTCGGCCCCGAGATCGTTCGTGGGACGTGGGTTGCCACGGAGAGGGCATGTACAAGAGCACGCTCGCACTCGTCGTCGCGCTCGGCGCTTCGACAGCCGGCTGCACCGCTACCCTCCGAGCTCCGGCCCCGGCGGTGGCGGTGGAGGCGGCCTACTCGCCGCACTATAACAACCGACACGTCGTCTTTTATGACGACTACGGCTCTCCCTATTACTTCGCGGGCGGGCGGGTCATCTACGTCCCGCGGTCGGCGCCGAGCTACCGATCTTACGTTCGGCACTACCACACCTACCGGCCTACCAACGCTGGCATCAGCGCAATTACCCGGTCTACCACCAAGATCGGGTGCGCCGCGGCCCGCCCGTTCATCGGGGGCCGGGAAGGCACGGACCCCCGCCCCGCCGCCGACGTTGACCAAGCGCTGTCGAGCGGACGTCCGGCGCGCCTCCGGCCTCCGTGACGCGCCGGTGTCATCCGACGTCAAGTTTTCGCTTGAGCCAGGGAGCGCGTTTCCCTATTCGCTACGGATGCGTCGGTAGCCCCCGGAAGCGGGAGAGCGGCCGAAGCGCGTCCTTCGATGGTCCATTCTTTCCGCGCCCCGCTGTCCTGGGTCGCCTTCGCTGGTGCGGGGGCGCTCGCTGCTTCGTTGACCATGGGTGGGTGCGAGGAGCCCCTGCCGCCCACGAAGCTCTCCGGGCAGGTCCACCTGACGCTCCTCCACACGTCGGACGTCCACTCGCGGCTCTTCCCGTACAACCTGCAGATCGGCCAGGTCGACGCGGGGCTCGGGCTCGGCGAGGTCAACACGATCGCCAACGTCGGCGGCATCGCTCGCATGTCGCACATCATCGGCCGGGAGCGCGCTCGGTCGGGGCGCGTGCTCCACATCGATGGCGGCGACTGCTTCCAGGGGGCTCCGGTCTTCAACTTCTTCTACGGCGAGGCGGAGATTCGGTCGCTCAGCGCGATGGGCGCCGACGCGATGCTCATCGCCAACCACGAGTTCGACTCCGGCGCGCGCAACCTCGGTGTTCAGCTGCAGAAGTGGGCCACGTTCCCGGCCCTCGCAGCCAACTACCAGCTCGAAGACCCGACGATGCCGGGCGCTTCGCCGCTCGGAACCGTGTTCGAGCCGTACCAGGTCTTCGACGCGCAAGGGCTCCGCGTCGCCGTCATCGGGATGGCGAACCTGTCGAGCCTCAGCTCCATCTTCGACGCGCCGAACCGCCTCGGCATCACGCCGCTCAACACCACGCAGATCGCCCAGGCCTACGTCGACCTGCTGCGCCCTTCGGTCGACGTCATCGTGATGATCTCGCACCTCGGCCTCGAGAACGACGAGGAGATGATCGAGACGACGACTGGCATCGACGTCGTCCTCGGCGGCCACAACCACATCGTGTTGCAGCCGCCCAAGAAGGTGCGCGACTGCTCGCAGCTCTTCGACGAGGAGAAGCAGAGCTACTACATCGAGGTCGACGGCCCGACCTCCGGCGAGAAGCTTCGACGGTATTGCAAGCCTCGGGACGTGGTGCTCGCGCACTCCGGCGCCTTCGCCAAATTCGTCGGGCGGCTCGATCTCGTCGTCACGAACGACGAGCGGGATCTCCCGCCCAAGTGCGACCCGAACGCGGCTCAAGAGGCCTGTTACGATCCCATCAACGGCTTCGAGGTCCTGACGAACGACTACACGCTCTTCCCTGTGAACGAGAGCGTCCCACAAGATCCGATCGTCGCGTCGCTGCTCGAGCCCTACGCGCAGGGGCTCGACACGCTGGCGAACCTCGAGCTGCTCGTCGGCTACGCGCCCGACGGCTCGCGCCGCTTCTCCACGTCCGGCGGCGACTCGCCCCTCGGCAACATGATCGCCACGGCCATGTGGCTCCGCCTCGGCATCCAGACGGACTTCTCGCTCACGAACACGACGGGCATCCGCGCGGACTTCGTGCCCGGGCCCATCTCCGTCGAGCAGATGTACAACGTCTTCCCGTTCGACAACTCGATCACGAAGATGCAGCTCTCGGGCGTCGAGATCCAGCAGCTCTTCGACTTCGTCGCCCGGCGCAGCGCAGGTCGCGGCTGCGTCTCGCAGGTGCAGATCGGCGGCGCGCGCATCGTGATCGACTGCACGACCCAGACCGCGAGCGGCATCTTCATCGGCCCGATGCTCGAGGAAGGCACCGACGACAAAGCGGTCAAGTGCCTGACGGACGAGGACTGTCCCGGCAAGGTGTTCGGGCAGTGTGACGTCGAGAACGAGCTCTGCTGGCAACCCATCGAGCCGTTCGGGGCCTACGAGCTCGCGACATCGAACTACCTGGCCGGCGGCGGCAGCGGCTTCCGCGTCCTGCAGCGGAACACCACGCAGTTCGACACAAAGGTCCAGCAGCGCGACGCGCTCATCGACTACATCCGCGGGGGCAATCCGTGTGGTGCGTCGAGCTCCGGGGAGCTGCGCTCCTGCTCGACCGACGCCGACTGCGGCTGCAAGGAAGGCGGTGACCCTTCGCTCTGCAACGTCGAGCCTGGCGCCTACGTGTGCGCCTGCCCGGACGCGGTGACCGAGAGCGAGAGCTGCTCGACCACGCCGGGGAAGAGCTGCGGGGGCGAGGGCGCGTGTGTCCTCGCGACTTGCCGCGCCGAGGTGGCCGCGTTCCAGCGGGAGACGTGTGACGCGGCACCGAACTCGGACATCCAGAAGAGCTGCCTGGACTCGGTGAGCCCGTGCGCGGCCGCCGGGGAGCAGTGCAAGTTCCTCGCTTGCGTCGACCGCGGCCTCGGCAACTTCAGCGACGGCCGGCTGAGGATGGTGGGCCAATGAGACCTGGTTGCCGAGATCGAAAGGTCGGAGTGCTGGGGAGGTTCGTCTTGCTGACGGTTCTGTCCTGCACCAGCCAGAAGGACGTGGACCTCGGAACGCAGACGTTCCGGGTCGACGTCGTCGCGGTGAACGGGGGCGAGCCGCCGACCGTGGACGACCCGCTCCCCGCCAACGTCGGCAAGACGAACGAGGTCTGGGAGGTCGAGATCCAGGCCGTCGGCCCCGGCGGCGGCTCGGACGACTTCGACGGGTTCGTCCGGCTCTCCGTGCAGCCCGGCGCCGTCGTGTCGGTCGTGAACGCCACCGGCGAGAACATCGGCCGGAATCTCCGCCTCGAGAACGGCAAAGCGACCGCCACGGTCACCGTCACCGCTGTCTACGGGGAGTCGCGCCTGTGGGTGGAGGACCTCGGCTACACGCCCACGCCGGCCGGGGAGACCCCTGCGTGCGCAAACGGCAAAAACGACGACGAGGAGGACGTCCTCGTCGACTACCCGAACGATCCCGGGTGTGCCTTCTCGGACGACGACAGCGAGGAGGAGGGGTTCTTCGCCGCCGGCGTCTCCCCGCCCGTGCACTACGAGCTGCCCACGGTGCAGAACGTCCAGGGCGGCACCTCCACCACGCCCTTCCCGTACGAGTCGCTCGAGATCAACACGTCGGACGAGCACGAGCTCATCGTGACGCGCATCGCGAAGGACGGCTTCTACGTGACGGATCTGTCCGGGCAATCGGCAGGTTACAACCACCTCTTCGCGTTCAACTTCTCGACCCCACGAGGGATGCGCGTCTGCGACCGCGTCACCTTCCTGAGCGGCACCGTCGTGGAGTTCTTTGGCTTCACCGAGCTCTCGTTCCCGTCGTTCGACGTCGAGCCGCTCTTCGAGGGGGACGAGGACAAGTGCAAGGTCCCCGACCCGGTGGTCCTCGGCTTCGAGACGATCGAGAGCGCCCTGTCGATGGAGCAGCTCGAGAGCGGCCTCGTCCGGCTCGAGGGCTACCAGATCCCTCAGTTTTTCGGCCCCAAGCCGGCCATCAACAACGTCTTCGCCGAGGACCAGTCGAGCTGCGATCTGAACGGAGACGGAAGGGTGGACTTCGAGAGCGACGCCGAGGCCTCGTGCGCCAACGAGTGCAACGACAACCCCGAGTGCACCGAGTGGACGAGCTACGTCGCGCGGGGCAACTACAAGGTCTGGAAAGAAGAGACGGACGACGACGGCAACCCGCACCTGCTCTTCATGCAGGTGAACACGGACCCCGCCGGTCAGTTCTTGCCCACGTCCCACCGCGGTGAGGTCCTGCGTGCCGTGACCGGCACGATGCGAAACTTCTCGGGCGGCGACCTCAACTGGACGGTCGAGGCCCGCTGCGTGGACGACGTCGTCTGCGACTCGCCCGGCTGCGCGCTCGACCCCGTGGCCAAGGCCGAAGACCCGAACACGACCCAGCTCGCGACGGCGCCCATCGGCCCCAAAGAAGCTTGCGTCGAGCTCCGCACCATCGGCGACAACGATGAAGGAACGAACTGACGGATCCACCATGCGCGCCCTCTTGCCCCTCTCCCTTGCCGCGGCCCTCCTCCTCTGTGCGCCCGCGGCGTTCGCGCAGGACAAATCCGCCGCCGACCTGCGAACCGAAGCCAAGGCCGCCCTCGATCGGAGCGAGATCCCCGCGGCGTGTGTGCTCTTCGAGCAGGCCTACCAGGCCGCGAAGAAGGCGCCGGCGGACGACCCCGGACCGAAGCCGAACGAGATCCTCTTCGATCTCGCCGACTGCCACGAGAAGCAGGGCTATGCGTCGCTCGCCGCGGGCGAGTTCGATCAGATCGCGCAGGCCGGCGGCGCCCAGGCGGAGGAAGCCAAGGCGCGCGCGGCGAAGCTCCGCGGGCCGATCGAGGCACCGAAGCCCGAGGAGCCGAAGCCCGAGCAGCCCAAGCCGGAGGAGAAGCCGAAGGCCGAGGAGAAGCCGAAGGAAGTGAAGACGCAGGCCGACGAGTCGCCGACGCGCATCGGCGACTTCATGGACACGCGCCTCACCTGGGTCATCGGCGACGACGACGTCCTCAAGCAGACCGGCCAGGCCTTCCCGCTGTCGCCGAACGTGTCGATCGGCGACCGCCGCCAGTACCGCCTGTTCTTCGACAACCTGAACTCGCGCTTCGCCGGCCGCGAGAACCTGACGCACCTGGCGCTCTACAAGAAGATGCCGGGCTTCATCGACGACCTCGACACCGAGGCCGCGTTGCTCGTCCGCCTCGACCTCAGCCAGCTCGCGTCGAACAGCGGCAACCTGAACCAGGCGTTTTACGACGCCGGCTCGTACATCCGCGCGTTTTATCACACGGCCCGCTACGACGACCCGAAGAAGACCGAAGGTCTCGGCTTCACGCTCTGGCCGATCGACACCGACCGCTTCCGCCTCGGTTACCTCTACGACATCAGCTGGGGTGGCACCGCCGCCGCGATCAACCAGTCGATCTTCCCCCGCCTCGTCGGGAGCTCCCCCGGTGCGCGCATCGGCTACGAGCACCCCCGGTTCAACGTCTTCGTCGGCTTCAAGACGGCCCAGATCGTCCAGGTCGAGGAGACGCTCACGCCGGGCACGAGCGAGGTCGAGCAGATCCGCATCGGCCAGACGAACTACGGCGTCCTCGGCGGCGGCGGCGCGCAGGTCCACGACAACTTCCGCTTCGACGTGAACGGCGGCTTCTTCACGCAGGGCAAGTTCGACCTGCCCGACGTGGAGGGCCTGCAGATCTGGACGGGCGGCGTATCGGGTCGCCTCGCCGTCCACCACGAGGACATGCCGGTCGGCCAGTCGATCGACTTCGCGCTCTACCGCAACGATCCGAACAAGCCGCAGATCATCTTCAAGCCTGAGAAATACGTCCCCGAGAAGGTGCTGTGGATGGTGAGCGCGGAGGGCTCGGGGCTCTTCCAGAACCTGAAGGACTTCGACGTCACCGGGCAGACCTCGATCCAGCCGGCGATCGCCGCGGCGCTCCAGGCCCAGATCAAGGCGGACTTCTTCCGAGGCAGCCTCGCCGGCATCTATCGCGACCTGCCGTTCGTGCTCCGCAACCAGCCGAGCTTCATCCCGTTCCAGACGCTCCCGGCTGACGCGGAGACCGCGCCGGAGTTCTTCTTCGCGCTCGCGGCGGACTACTACTTCGAGGGACCGCGGCTCACCCCGGGCATCGGCGCCGGTGTGCAGTTCCCGTCGACGTTCACGAGCGAGTCTGTCGATCTGTCGAGCGCGCCGATCAGCCGCACGGTGGTCGTCCGCGATCAGGGCAACATCGCCATCTTGCCGGTCAACACCGGCGCGACGCCCATCATCCAGACGCGCGCCAGCCTCAAGTGGGACATCTCCTCGATCCTGAGCGCCATCGTCTGGGTGCAGTACATCCGCGACAACAACGCGACCTTCGTCGAGCGTGACCCGAACGAGGGGACGGTCGCGCTGCGAACCTTCGTGAGCCCGGACTTCCTCGGCTTCGGCGGAAGCGTCCAGGCTCGGTTCTGAGGGCAGGGGGCGCGCGCGCCCTCTCGTCGCAGAACGCCGGCTCGGGTAAGAGCGCGGCGTGGACAACAAGCTCTCGGAAGCGGACGAAACGCGGGAAGGGCCGAGCAGCGAGGAGCTGCTCGGCTCGATGTACGCGAAGCAACGCAAGCGACGCGTCTTCGCGGTGGTGGGCGGCATCGCGGTCCTGCTCGCCGGGGCCGCGGGGTTCGGCTTCTGGCAGGTGCAGAAGCAGAAGGCCAAGGCAAACGAGGCGTTTTCGGCGGTCACGCAGTGCCTCATCGGCGGCGCGCCGGCAGAGGGCGAGGCGCCCGCCGCGCGGTTTCGGCGCTTCCAGCTCGCGGCCGCGGGCATGCCCGAGGCGCGCCGCGGCGTGGTCGACAAGGTGCCGTGGCCGCAGCGCTGCGGCTATCGAGCGCAGGAGCTGTTCGACGCCGCGCGGAGCGCGGGGCTCACCTCGGGCGGAGACAAGAACCTCCCGTACTGGGCGGACGCGCTCGCGAAGGTCTTGAAGTCGCCGCAGGGCCACGTGCTCGACGCGACCGAGCCGATGAACGCGATGTTCGAGATGGCGCAGAAGGAGGGCCTGAAGATCGGCGAGACGAAGGAGCCCGGTCCGCCGAACGCGGCTGCGCCCCTCGACGCCGACGACCTCCTGAAGGTCGGGCGCATCACGGACAAGCCGTTTTCGTTCGCGAAGGTCTCGCTCGATCCGATCGCGAGCGAGGTGCGGCACATCCTCGTGCAGGATCCGGACGTGCCCGAGTCGCCGCTGCTCTGCGCGCACGGCGAGGGCACGCTCTCGTGCAAGCGCCTGCCCGACCCGCTCGCCAAGTCGAACCACGGTCTCGCGCTGATCGGGACGACGGAGAGGGGCGCGGCTCCGCTCGTGTTCGCGGGCCAGCGCGGGCAGTCCGGCGTCTTCCGAAGCGACACCGGGGAGGAGGTCTACGCGGCCGCGACGGCGTCGGCCTACGTCCGCGCCAACGGCACCGTGCACGCCATCGTCGAGGACGAGACCGGCAAGGTCTGGATGCTCACCGCGAAGAAAGGCGAGAAGCCGAAGAAGACCGAGCTCGAGATCGAGGGCTTCGACATCGGCTCCCCGCTCGCGACGACGCAGATCCTGTGGGACCAGCTCATCTTCCTCGGCATCCTCAAGGACGAGAAGAAGAGCGAGGAAGCGGCTGACGAGGACGCGCCCGCGAAGCCGATCGCCGTGCACGCGTACGCCGCCGCGATCGACGAGTCGGGGAAGCTCGGCAACCCGACGGACCTGGGGGCCGTCGGGCAGGTCTTCGGATCGATGCCGCTCGGCGGACGCAACCCTTCGGTGTGGGGCTGCCGGTCGAAGGGCGGCCTCGTCGCCTTGACGGACGTCCGCGGAGAGTCGCGCGCCATCGCCAACGTCGACGGCAAGTGGGCGGCGCCGCTCGAGATCTACCTGCGCGTCGGGGCGGTGTGTGACCCGGGGGGCTTCGGCACCGCCGGCCTCGCCCACGGGTCGGAGTCGGAGCCGTGGAGCGGCGCGGTGTCCCACACGCGTTGCACGACGGCCGGGTGCCAGACCAGGACCGCGTCGATGAAGGACCTGCTCTCGGGTGGGCTCGAGCTCGCCCCGCGGGCTCGCCTGGCCGACGCGGTCCCGCTCGGGGACGACGTCGTCGTCGCGTGGGTGGCGGGCGATCGCGGCGGGGTCCGCGCGCGCGTCGGCGCCGCCGACAAGCTCGCGCAGCTCGACGACATCGTCGTGTTCGACGACCTCATGAAAGACGGCAAGCTCCGGGACAAGAGCATCGTGACCGACATCGGCCTTTTGCCCGGGCAAGGCGGCGCCACGGTCGTCATCGCGACGGAGGTCGGGGTCTTCGCGATCTCCATCAAAAAGGACGGAAAGCTCGAGCCGCTCACCGTCTCGAAGTGACCGCCCGGGCCGTGGTAGCTTTCGGTCGATGACATCGAAGCCGCCCGACGCTCCCGGTCCCTCGTCCATCGCGGGCGCGCCCAGCGCCGGCGCGCCCAACACCACGACGAAGACGTTGCCCGGAGAGCGGGATCGCTTCGAGAACCTCCCGGCGATCGAGGTGGAGCTCGTTCACGAGGTGCGCCGCCCGCCGACGGTGGAGAAGGCCTGGACGATGCTCGAGGTCTGGACGCAAAACCGCGTCTACTCGATCGACCTCAGCATGGTCTGCCATCAGGTTGTGGACATCGCGACCCAGAAGCAGGTGACCAACCACGATCTCGTCGGCGCGCGCCTGCTCGGCGGCCAGTTCAACGAGGACGGCAAGACGCACCTGTCGCACCCGTTCCCGCGCCCCGGAACGGAGGCGGTGTTCGAGCAGTCGCGTCCCGGCGGGGGAGTCGTGTTCTCCCATTCCTCTCCGGTCACGCGCGTCGTGCTCCGCCTCCGGCAGATCACGATCGTCACCGGCGGCGAGCAGCCCACGTGGGACCAGATCGCCAAGGCCGGCCGCACGACCACGTTGCCGCCAGAGGAGTAGCGCATCGTCCGCGAGCTTCTTCGCGCAAGACGATGCGAGCCTCGCGCAGGCGGTAGCAGCTACTTCTTCGGCGCGCCGGCGCGGGGGCTCACGTCGCTGACGATCCAGGTCAGCGGTCCCTTCTCGAGGATGAAGTCGACGGGCTTGGGCCAGTCGGGGCACGGCGTCTGGGTCTCGCCCAGCGCGCAGTAGACCACGAGGCGTTGCTTGTCGGCCGTCTTCTCGGGGAAGCGCTCGTGTGTGAACCGGGGCTCGCCGTTCTTCTTCGCCGACTTCGACCTCGCCATGGCCAGGCTCAGCTTCTCGTGAAGCGGCTTCAGGCGGTCGCGTGCCGCCTCGACCGTCGCCTCCTGGGCCAACGTCCACGGCTTGTGCAGCCAATCGTCGACCAGATCGTTTGGGGCGTAGCTGAAGCCGCCAGGCACGTCTCCGAGCGTCTCGGTCGGGAACCCGAAGTGCTCGACGAACGAGCCCCCTTCGAAACGGAATGACCGGGCCTGGAGCCGCGCCATTCCGGCTGCGCCCAGCTCTCCTGGGAAGTCGCCGTAGTGTACCGTGACGTCGGCGCCCTCCGCCTTGATCTTCGCAGCGCCACACCATCTGCCGCCGATCTCGACGTCGATGACGGCCTGTGGGGTCTTCCAGTCAGCGGTCGGCGTGAGGACGCGGAAGTCCATTCGTCTCCAGCACCCCACGCCAGCCGGAAAGGTGCTGGCGACGGCCAGCATGGGGTCGGCCGCGCCCGGCGGCTGAACGATGGCGTAGTCGAGGATCAAGAGATCCTTCGTCTCCTGCGCCATCGGGTTTCCGACGGCCCAGGCGGGGACGGTCAGCGCAGTCCCGACGTGGAGGCGCGTGCGCAGCTTGCCATTGCGCCACTGACACAGCGCGAGCGCGCCCGCTCCGGCGATAGAGTGTCCGACGACCAGCGTTTCGTCGTCCCGGCTCGTCACGAAGACATGGGGGAGGTCTTCCTCGGTGGCGTACGCGGTCCTATCGAAGAGCCGCTCGAGCTCCGCGCGCAGCCTCTCGTCGGTCGCTCCGGGCCGGCACCCTGCCTGGTAGAGCTGGTCGAGGCGGGCGCGCAGAACCTCGTCCACTGCCTGATGCGCTTCGCGCGTGCGGTGCTCGGCCGCCGTCTTGTACGCGCTCGCGAAGAGGCGCTCGAGATCGCGGCCCGGCGAGGGGCAGGGGCCGGGCTTGATCGGCGGCGGCGTGTGGGCAAGGGCGGAGGCCGAGGCGCTCGCCGAGGCCGGCCCCAACGCGGCGCCCGATGACGGCGCCGCCGTGACCGAGGACCCCACCGACTGCATGTCCGATGGTCCGCCCCGCGCGATGTCGGACCGAGCCGGGCCGCATGCTCCGAGGAGAGGCCCGAGCACGACGAGCGCCGAAGAACGCACGAGCATCGGGCGAGCCCACCTCACGAGCCAGTGGTAGCAGACACTTACCGAGGCGTCAGGCTCTCGGGTCGAGATCCTCCGCTTCACCTGCGCGGACCTCACACGCAGGCCGCGCGCACGGCGCTGCCGAGGGGCGCGAATCGCCCCACCAGCTTCTGTGGTGAGCGATTGCCGTTGGTCACGATCGCGACCGAGCAACCGGTGGTCGGGTCGGCCCAGGCAAGGGTGCTGAAGTTCCCCGCGTGACCGAAGCACCGGCCCGTGCGCCACCAACCGTAGGGGTGGGGCGGAAGCCACCCCATCCCGAAGCCGCGGCCGATTGCGATCGGAACGCCGATCGTCTTGTCCATCCCGAAGACCTGCCGCCTGATGTAGGGCGCCAGCACCGCGGCGTCGATCTGCGGTGCGCCGCTGCGACCGGGTGTGCCGGCGAGGAGCCAATCGTAGAACCGCGCGATCGCACGGGCGGTCCCCACGGTGCCGGCGCCGGGCAACACAGCGGTGAGCTGCTCCACCGAGTTCTGCGCCAGCTCGAAGTCGTCCATCACCACTCCGCCGAGCGACGGCGGGGCCTCGTCGAGCCAGTACGAGCGCGCGAGAGACGGGATCTCCTCCCGAGGAACACCGAGGCGAAGATCGGTCAAGCCGGCGGGGCCGAGCACGTCCTCTTCGAGGTATCGCTCGACGGGTGAGCCGGTCACGCGCCGGATGAGCTCGCCCAGGATCCACCCGAAGCCCATCGGCTGGTAGGCGAGCGTCCCGCGCGCGAAGCTCGGCGCGGCCGCTTCGATCCGGGCGATGACACCGGCCCAGTCACCGTAGTGGCGCCAGTCCTTCTCGATCTGCCCCAGCCCGAGCCCGGACCGGTGCGTCAAGACATCGAGCACCGTGATGTCTGCCTTGCCGTGTTGCGCGAACTCCGGCCAATACCTCGCGACGGGCGCGGCGACCTCGAGGTGCCCGCGGCTCTCGAGCTGCGCGATGGCGATGGCGACGAGCGGCTTGCCGGCGGAGAACAAGCCGCCTCGGGTCTCGGGTGTGAACGGCACGGCAGCCTCGCTCTCCTCTGGGCGAAACCCGCGCGCGACGCCGACGGCTTCGTCGAGCGCGAGCACGCCTCGCCGCCTGACGACGAGCTGCCCGCCCGGGAAGACGCCGCGGCGCTGCTGGGCCCGAAACCGATCCGTCACGCGTGCGAGCCGCGCGGGATCGAGGCCTGCGCGAGCCGGATCCGGGCGCTCGCTCTCGGAGCTCACGGCCCCGCTTTCGCGATCGCCTTGGCCGCCGCTGCAGCCGCCTTCGAGCGCTCGTCGGCCTCCTTCTTCTGCTTCGGATCCGCCAGCATGCCCGTGGCCTTCTCGAAGCGCGCGGCGAGGCCCTCCCAGTACTTGGGCTCGGCGTCGCGGGGCGCGGCGATGGTCTTGAGCACGCCCGCGTCGAACGCGGCGAGGCCGCCGATGGGCGAGGCGGCGTCTTCGGTCGCCACGACGTCGAGCGCGCGGACGTCGGCGAAGCCGGGGGAGAAGCCTTCGTTCTTCAGCATGAGCGCCGCCACGTCCTCCGGTCCGTTGCGCAGGGCGATGGCGAGCGCGAGCACGAAGCGGTCGTCTTTCGAGAGCTTGTCCTTCGGGGTCTTGGAGAGCAATGACGCGGCGGCGTCGAAATCGACGGCGCGCCAGTAGCGAATGCCCATCGCGAGGCGCGCGCGCGCGTACACCGAGCGAGCCTCGTCGGCGAGCGTGGCCTCGGCCTCCTTGAGCGCCGCGCGCTGGGGCAAGGGGATGCCCTTCTGCGCCAGCGAGCGGAGCACGGCCGGATCTTTGGCTGCCTCGGGGGCGAGCACGAGCCCGCTGTAGAAGGTGGGCAGCGCGGCGGCGAGCCTCTGTTCCACGGTGGCCGAGCCGGCTTCGGGGGGCGGGAGCACGAGGATGGCGTCGAGCGAGTCGACGCGGCGACCCCCGTAGAGCTTGGCGAGCAACCCGCGCGCGGTGTCCACGCGCTCGCTCCGGATCACGCCCGCGTTCGCCATCTCGCGCAGGCCCGCGAGCGCGCCGTCGCGACCGCGCGTCTTGCGGGGCTCGAGCTGCTCGTCGAGCGACGCGTAGTAGGCGTTGGCGAGCTCGGGGTCCTTCCGGAACTCGTCCGGAATGGGAACGTCACGGACGGCCTCGACCATTCGCAGGTCGGCCGTGCCGGCGGCGATGGCGACGACGCCGCGCCCATACGAGCCGAGATCCGCGCCGGCCTTCGCGAGCTCCTGGACCGCCACGGCCTGCTCGGTGAACCATTTCAGCATCGGGCCCTTCACGAACTCGGTCACTCGCTGCTTCGTGAACGGCGCCTTCAGCTGAGGCGGGCTCTGCACCGCGCGATGCAACCGCGCCGCGAGCGCCTGGCCGATGAGCGCGTGGTTGATGGCGCCAGGGACGTTCTCGGGCTTCTTGGCGAAGAAGGCCGTGACAAGCGTGTCACCACACGCCATCGGGGCGAGCTCCACACGCACCGATCGCACGAGGCCCGCGGGGAGCTCCGCACAAGCCTCGAGGGGGACGAGCGCCTCGTCGCGTGCGTCCGCGCCCTCGACCCGGAGCGCAGCGTCGAGCGCTTCGAGCACCTTGGCTTTGTCGCCGCAGGTGGCCTTCTGCTTGCTCGCTCGCTTCACGAACGCGTCACACGTCTTGGGCGCAGCCGAGACGCCCTTCGGCGCGGCCGCGAGCTTCACGTCCGCAAACGCGGGCTGCGGACCCTTGAGGAGCGGCAGCGCCTCCTCGCGCACGAGCCCGGTCAGCGCGAACGGGTCGCCGGTCGGCCCCGCCTTGTCCACGACGACGCCTTTCTCCCCGGCGAGGTCCGGCGTGGGCAGCGGCTTCTCGGGCTGGACCGGCTGAGGGGTCTGGGTGCAGGCGGCGAGGGCGAGCGCGAAGAGCGGGGCCAGGGGGCGCATGGCGGGGGACGATACCAGAGGGCCCGGGTCCGCCGAGGCGCGAAAAGCGCGTCAATCCGGCTCGACGCGGTAGATCGTTCCGGCGAGGTCCACGACGTAGATCTCGCCCGCGAGGTCCTGACCGAACGACGCGAAGGTGTAGTCGCCGAGCACGCTCTGGGAGTCGAGATCGGTCGAGTGGTCGATCCGGCTCGCGACCGCGCCCATCGCGTCGAGCTCGAGCGAGGAGATCCGCCGAGAGCAGATGTCGCCGAAGAAGTAGCGACCGCGGCAGACTTCTTCAGCCAACTGCTAGGAGAAGACACGCGCGCATCATCCGCATCTTGGCGCGCGCCGCGGTCTGCGCCAGGTGCCGCGGCGCTCAGCCGCTCAGCTCGCAGCCCACCGGGGCAGCGCTGTCGCTCGCGTCGGGCACACAGATGTCCCCAGCGCCCGTTCCGCCGGAGAGCGAGTCGTTTCCGGCGCCGCCGTCGAGGTGGTCCTCGCCGTCTTGCCCCGAGAGTGTGTCATCGCCCCCGTCGCCCCAGAGGGTGTCCTCGCCTGCGCCGCCGAGGATCGTGTCGTCTCCGCCGTTTCCTTCGAAGGTCTCGCCAGCGGAGCCTCCCGTCAGCTGATCGGCGCCAGAGCCTGCCGCGAGCCAATCGATGTTGACGAGATTGTCACTCTCGCCGCTCTCGCCGTCGGCGTCCGCGCAGGGAGCGGACGCCGACGTGGGCGACCCCACGTCGTCGGTCGGGTCCACGCAGAGGGTCACCGTCAGCGCGGCGGTTCGCGACACGTAGCTCACGGTGTCGAGCCCGGCGCCGCCGTTGGCGACGTCGTCGCCCGTGCCTCGCGCGATGGCCGGAGAATAGGCCGCGTCGTTGCCGGACTCGAGGAAGGTGTCGTTCCCGGCGCCGCCGCTCATCACGTCGTTGCCCGGGCCGCCGACGAGCGTGTCGTCTCCCGCGCCGCCGGCGAGCGTGTCGTTGCCGGGGCCGCCGTGGAGCTCGTCCGCCGCGGCCCCGCCGACGATCGAGTCGTCCCCGGTTCCCCCGAGGACGACCTCGACGTCGAGGCCGATCTTGTCACCTTCGGATATCTCCCCGTCGTTTGCGTTGGAGTCCAGGGCGACCGTGACCGAGCCGGAGCGCTGCGCGTAGTCGACGGTGTCCTTGCCGGCGCCGCCCGCGATCGAGTCACCGCAGTTCGATGCGCTCCCCATGTCGAAGCGATCGTCGCCGTCGCCGCCGGTCAAGACGTCGACGTCGAGCTCGCAGGACCCACCGGGGCCGCCCGCGAGCACGTCGTTCCCGGCGCCGCCCGTGAGGGTGTTGCCCGCGCTGCTGCCGGTGAGCACGTCGGCGGCGGAGCCGCCCGTCACGTTCTCGACCGAATAGAGGACCTCGTCGTTTTCGCCCGCGAGGCCGTCATCCGCGTCGGCGACGCCGTCCTCCGCGATGGACACGTCGAGCGCCGCGGTCCGCGACGAATAGTCGACGAGGTCGGTCCCGGCGCCGCCGTCGTAGCCGTCCGAGCCGTCATCGGTGCTCGCGGTCTTGAAGGTGTCGTTGCCGTTGCCGCCATGCAGGTCGTCGTCGGCGCTCCCGCCCTGAATGGTGTCGTTGCCGTCGCCCCCGAACACCTCGATGGCGACGGAGAGCGGCAAGAGCGAGGTGACGGCTGCGTCGAGGTGGGCCGCGGAGATCGCGCCGCCCATTGCCTGGAAGGTGTCGTTGCCGTCGTTCATCGCGACGGTGAACGTCTCGGTCGCCGTCGCCCGGAGGTCGGCCTTCGTGTCGCCGGTCAGCTCCAGGTACACGTCGCCCGACGCGCTCGAGCCGGCCGCGAGCTTGTCTCCGCCCGTCGTCCCGAGCACGGTGAGCTCGTCGGACCCGCCCGCCAGATCGAGGACGATCCCGCCCTTGGTCGGGGACAGGACGTTGCCGAAGGTGCCGGCGCTGAGATCCACGATGACCTTCTCCGCGGCGCTCGTCCCGGTGATCGAGACCTTCGCCACGGTGGCCGTCGTCAGGACGACGCCGGTCCCGCTCACACAAGGCCAGCCGTTGACCTTGAGCTCGCCCGAGTCGGCGATGAGCGTGATGTCCGTGACGCCTCCGCCCAGGGAGAGGCTGAGGAGCTTTGTGGTCGTGTCGTAGCCGCTCGAGGCGGCCTCGGAGCACGAGGGCAGCGGCGTGCCGAGCTCCTGCGTGAGCCCGCCGAAAGGAGATTCGCCCTCCTCCGCGGGTGCGCACGCGACGAAGAGAGCGAGGAGGCCGATGGCTCTCGCTGCCCGGGTCATTCGGGACTCGAACGGCACGGAAGGAGCGGCGCTTAAGCGGATGGAGAAGCCGGCGAGCTTGGAGGTGTTCGGTCGACCTCCGTCCCTGTGGATGGGGCTGAGCGGGGTGCTGGTCGTCGTGCTCGCCGCCGTCGTCTCGTTGACGCTCCTGCCCGCGATCGTGTCCCTGCTCGGCGACAACCTGGAGCGAGGCCACGTTCGGCTGCCCTGGGCGGCGTCCGTCTCGGAGGAGCGCTGGGGCCGCCTCGCGCGGCTCGTCATGCGGCGGCCCGTCGTCGTCGGGCTACCGATCGTCGCGCTCTTGCTCGCGATGGCCGTGCCATTCTTCCACCTGCGCGTGGCTGCGGCGGACGTCGGCGTGCTCGACCGAGAGGCCGAGTCGCGGCGGGGCTTCGAGCTCCTGAAAGAGCACTTCCCGGCTCAAGCCAAGAGCCGCATCCTCGTCGCGGTCGAGTTCCCAACGACCCCCGCGCTCACCCCCGCGCGCATCGAGGCGCTCTACGAGCTGACCGAGCGCGCGCGCGGGCTCCCCGCGGTGTCCGGCGTGGAGAGCCTCTTCTCGGGCAGCGAGACCGTCGGTCCCGACGAGCTGGAGCTGATGTTGCTCCACCCGTCCGGCGACATGGCGCCTCTCGTCGAGCAGGGCAAGGCGCTCACCGTCGGGGCGAGCTCGGTCATCCTCTATGCGCTCACGGACGCGCCGACGGCGAGCCCCGAGGCGCGCTCGATCGTGCGCGCGCTCCGCTCCTCGCGGGAGGTGGCGGACGGGCGGCTCGTGGCGGGCGGGGACATCGCGCGCGACATCGACGCGGGCGAGCTCGTCGCTGCGCGATCCCCCTGGGCGATCGCGTTTGTCATCGTCGCGACGCTGCTCCTCGTCTTCTTGCTCCTGCGCTCGGTCGTCCTCCCGGTCGAGGCAGTGGTCATGAACCTCCTGTCGATGGCGGGGGCCTTCGGCGCGCTCGTGTGGATCTTCCAGGACGGAAACCTCGGGATCGCCGAGCCGCGCCCGCTCGAGCCCGGCCTGCCCATCCTCCTGTTCTGCGTTCTCTTCGGGCTCTCGATGGACTACCAGGTGCTTCTCCTCTCGCGCATCGCCGAAGCACACCGCGGAGGGAGGAGCAACGAGGAGGCGATCGCGGAGGGCCTGGCGAAGACGGCGGGCGTGTTCACGAGCGCCGCGGCGATCATGATCTGTGTCTTCGTCGCGTTTGACGTCGTCCTCATCCGCGCGGTCGGCGTCGGGATGGCGGTCGCGATCTTTCTCGACGCGACCCTCGCGAGGACGCTCCTGACGCCGGCGCTCATGCGCCTGGCCGGCGAGGCCAACTGGTGGCGCCTACCCGGGCTGCGACGCGACGAGAGGACCGGCCCGCCGCGCGCGGAGCCTGGCCAGCCAATCGGCGTACACCCAGACGGCGAGCATCACGATGATCCCGTCGTAGGGAAGGCGTAGCCGCGCCTCGCCGAAGAACGCCATCGCCACGGCGAGGAGCGCGAAGACGTGAACGCTCGCGGTGAGGGCGAGCGCGTGCTCCTTGCGCAGCGATCGGACGAGGGCGACGAGCAGGCCCGGCAACAAGAGGAGCGCGTGAGCAAACGAGCTCACCATCGCCACGGGCCCGGTGCTGGGCCACGGCACGTTGTACGCCCAGAGGAGCACGATGTGGCTGAGGCTGTACCGCGCCTGTCGCAAGGGGCCGGTCTCGGCGACGCAGCGCTTCGCCAGGCCCCGAGCGGGCTCTTCGTCCCAGAGCTGCCCGTCGAAGGTGAGCTCGGGGCCGAACGCCGGGTCGAGCGGCGGGAAGGGATCGACGCCACTCTTCTCGCGGAATCGCCAGAGCCGCAGGAAGCCGGGCGGCTGGAACGCGCTGCGCGGGGTCCGGGTAGCCGAGAGCGTGTGGGCGTGACAGCGGCCGAGCGCGTAGTTGAACGCGCCGTTCGTCGAGACCAGGCCGAGGTGTCCGGTGTGGTAGCGCACCCTGCCCGCTGAGAAGCCGAGGACGAGCACGAGCGGCAGCGCGGCCAGCGCGCCGGCGCGCCAGGTGATCCCGGGGAGCCGCCGTCCGCGCCAGATCAAGACGACCGCGAGCGCCATCGCCGAGAGCACGATCTGAGGTCGCAGCGCCACGCCAACCGCCAGCGCGGCCCCGAGGTAGAGCGCGTCTCGGCGCCGGCCCTCCTGGGAGAGCCGCATCGCGGACCAGGTGGCGACCGCGACGCAGAAGGCCGTCGGGGTCTCGCTGAGCGCGAAGCCCGCGTGCTCGATCCACGGCGGGTAGACGGCGAGCGCGAGGCCCACCGTCAGCGCGGCGCGCGGGCTGCCTGCGAGCAGCCGCTCGGCGGCGAGGAAGGTGAAGGCGACGGCTCCGCTCGCGAGGAGCGCCCACGAGACACCCACGCTCCACTCGGCTCGCCCCGAGACGCCGAGCGCGGCGGCGAGGAGGTAATGGGTGCCATAAGGAAAGAAGGTGGCTTGTGGGTCGGGCGACCATTTCCCGTCGAGGAGGTCTTGTGCCCGCGAGATGTAGCCGCTCGCGTCGCTCCGCAAGAACGAAAATGGCGGGTGGACGAAGAGGCCGTAGACCAGTCGAATGGCGAGCGCGGCGCCCGATACGAGCGCCAGTCGCCCGCGCGGCGACAGAAGGGCGGCTCGTATCATTCGGGGCGCGCGCTCGTGCGATCGGCGGACAGCCCGAAGAAGTCGAGGATCTTGTCGCTGAGCCGCTCGCGCTCGGCGCGCGTGCGGCTCCGCTTCGCTTCTTCGCTGAGGTGATCGCGAACGCTCTCGAGCCCGACCAGGCGCTCCGCGAGGACACCGGCGACCTCTTGCGAGATCTCGGGCCGGTCCTCGAGCAACCGCTGGAACGCCGCTCGATCGAGGCGCCAGGCCTCGACGTCGGTCGTGGCCACGACCGTCGCCTCACGCGCAGCCCCGGTGAGCAGGCCCATCTCGCCGAAGAAATCCCCCGCGCCGAGGACGGCGACCTCGCGCTCGGTCCCGTTCACGCTCACGCGCACCGAGCAGCTCCCCTTGGTGATGGCGTACAGCCAATGGGCGGTCGCGCCCTGGCGCGTCATGGCCTCGCCCTTGGTGAACGGAGCAAAATGGAGGGCGCTCGCGAGCATGGCCCGGTCGGTCTCGGGGAGCTTCGCGAAGAGATCGATCCTGGCGAGGGCGGCCATGCGCCGCTCGTTGTCCTCACGGGCCTGCTCGAGCTCGCGGGCCTGGTTCTCTTTTGTCAGGAAGACTGCCTGGGCCGGCATCGAGAGCGGGATCTTCGCTCGCTTCAGCGCGAAGTAGAGGCGCTGGCGGATCAGGTTGTCCGTGGGGTCGTCGGCCGCGAGATCGGTGAGCCAATAACGGACCGCATAACGAGCCCAGCTCTCGGCGAACTCCATCACGATGGCGTGGGGCACGGGCTCGGACGCGACGTTGGGGATGGGGGAGGCCACGAGCGCGGTGTTCACCGCCTCGATGACCGTCGTCGGCGCGAACCGGTGATCGACGTTGAACCACACCCAGCGCCGCCATTGCGTCGGCTGCCCCCTCCTGCGCCCGTGAACGGTGACCTGGTTCTTCACGAGCACGCTGTTGGGGACGAACACGGTCTCCCAGTTGCGCGTCTCGATGGCCGTGTAGCGCCAGCGGATCTCGGTCACCCGCCCGTTGACGTCACCCACCTTCACCCAGTCGCCGACGCGGATCGAGTCGTCGGTCTGCAGCGCGAGGCCGCCGATCACGTTCCCGAGGGTGTCCTGGAGCGAGAAGCCGATGACGGCCGTCAGCACCGCGGAGGTGGCGATCACGCTCGAGAGGTTCAGCCCGGCGCGCGACGCGACGACGAGGAGCGAGACGAGGCCCACGCCCGCGGTGGCGACGTCGTGCACGATCCGGGGGACGCGCAGTCGGAGCCGAGGCAAGAGAGAGAAGAAGACGATGGCCCCGGCCGCCGTGACGATGGCGAGCGCGGCGAAGGCGAGGGACGCCGCGTGGACGTCGCGCTGCGCCGAAGATCCCGTCGCCGAGAGGAACCCGGCGATGAGGACGAGGATGAGGTGGACGGCGGCGAGGAAGAAGATCGTCCGGACGCGCCGCCGCTCGTGCGCCTCGTCGCGGTGCACGACGAGGCCGGCCAGGAACGAGACGGCGAGCACGTAGAGCGTCTCGGCGCTCCGCGCTTCTTCGTAGATGGCTCTGGCGAGATCCATCGCCCTCGCGCTCAGAGATCCATACCGAGCTCGCGCGCGCCGTCCGCGCCCGTCTCGATCAGGTCGATGCCGTGTTTGGCGAAACGTTTCGCGGCGAGGAGCGGCTTGCCGTCGCCCTGCGCCTTGGCCCAGGTCGCCTGCTCGACGAGCAGGGCGAGCTCGGTCGCGCGACCGAGGGTCAGCGCGAACCGGCGCGCGCCGCTCTCGACCGAGGCGGGCGCCTTCGCGTAGGTCTGCTCGAGCCAGCTCGCGGCGTGCTCGGCCGATCGGCGCGCGAGCTCGGCCTCTTCCTTCAGCTCGGGGGCCGCCGCCGCCGTCGCGGCGTGGAGCTCCTCGAGGGCCGGCTTCAGCGCGCCCTCCTTGGCGATCGCCCGGAGGGCGTCGAGCGACAGGACGTTCGTCGTGCCTTCCCAGATGCTGAGGACTTGCGCGTCACGGAGGAGGCGAGGCAGGCCCGTGTCCTCCACGTAGCCCGCGCCGCCGAAGCACTCGATCGCCTCGCTGACCACGGCCACGCCTTGTTTGCCGGTCGTGAGCTTCATCAGCGGCGTGTAGAGGCGGAGCGCGGCCTGCTCGCGCGGCGTGATTGTCTTGTTCTCGAGCTTGCCGAGCAGGTGGACGACGCGGAAGGTGAACGCGAAGGCCGCCTCGAGCTCGGCCTGCATGCCGGCGAGCGTGTCGAAGTGGAGCGGCTTGTCGGCGAGCGGCGCGCCGAACTGCACGCGTTTCTTCGCGTAGTCGCGCGCGAGCGCGATGCCGCGCCGCATGCCGGCGAGCGCGCCGATTGCGTTCCAGGTCCGCGTCACGTTGAGCATCGGCGTGATGTTCTTGATGCCGTCCGCGAGGCCGGCGACCGGCACCGCGAGCGTGCCGTCGAGGGTGAGCTCGGCGGTGGGGACCTTGCGGGTGCCGAGCTTGTCCTTGAGGCGGTTGATCGAGATGCCGTTCAGCCGGCCGGCCTCGTCGCGTGTCTCGACGTAGAAGAGCGCGAGCCCCTTGCCGCCGGCCGGGTTGCCCTCGGGGCGACCGAGCGTGAGGGCCATCTGCGCGGTCGTGGCGCTTGTGAACCATTTCGTTCCGTAGAGACGGAACCGACCGGAGCCGTCGTTCGCGGGCCGCGCGACGGTCTCCGACAGGCCCACGTCGGAGCCGCCGGTCCGCTCGGTCATCCACTGGCCGCTGGTCCACGCCACGTCGGGATCGCGGCTCGTCAGCCGCGCGAGCGCGCGCTCCGCGATGGGCCCGCCGAACGTCTTCAGCGTCGCCGCGGCGCCGTCGGTCATGGCGAGCGGGCAGGTGTAGATGTCGCTCGAGGCGTCGAACAGGTAGACGAGCGCGAACTGCAGCACGCGCGACAGATCGCCGAGCCCTTGTTCGTACGCCGTGGCGACCAGGCCCTTCTCCGCGGCGAGGCGGGCGCAGCGCTGCCACAGCGGCGAGACCTCGATGGTGTCGACCCGGTTGCCCCACGGGTCCCACTGCACGAGGCGCGGCTCGTTCAGCCTGTCCGCCTGCTGGAGCTGGTAGAGCTCGCCGCCGGCGAGCTCGCCGAGCTCGGTGAGCTCGCGCTCGACGCGGCGTCGGGCGTCCCCCGCAAACGAGCGCGCGACGAGGCTCGAGAGGAGCCGGTCGCCTTCGAACTGGTTGCCGAGGGTGGGCGGTGTCTGGAAAAACGCCATGGCTGGTTCTCGCACCGCTGCCTTCCTGCATCCAGGGGACTGGTGGTTCTTGACTTATCCGATGTAAGAATTAGAACCGACCCGTGAAGCTCACGAGCAAGGGCCGTTACGGCGTCCGCGCTTTGTTCTTCATCGCCTACCACCACGGCGGCCGGCCCACGCAGATGCGGGAGGTCGCGGAGAAGGCGCAGATCCCGGCGAGGTTCCTCGAGCAGATCTTCCACGACCTGAAGCGAGCGGGCCTGGTGCGCGCGAAGCGGGGGCCCAACGGCGGCTACCAGCTCGCGCGCGAGCCGGCCCTCATCACGGTGGGGGACGTCGTCCGCGCCCTGGAGGGGTCACCCATCTTCGCTCCTTCCAAGGAGCGGGATGACCCGAAGGACCCGATCGCCGGCGTCTTCGGCGACCTGGAGAAGAACATCGAGAAGTGCTTCGATGCCGTGACCATCGCGGAGGTCTGCGCGCGCGGCGAGAAGCTCGGCCTGCCGAAGCAGGGCAACGTCCCGGCGCCGGAATATGCGATCTGATCTCCCGCCCCTGCCGCAACGCGCGGACGTGGTCACCTCGATCGTCGACCTCGTCGGTGACACCCCGTTTTTCCTCCTCCGGCGCGTCGACCTCTCGCCGAGCCGCGCCCGCGTCCTCGCGAAGGCGGAGCACCTGAGCCCGGGCGGGAGCGTGAAGGATCGGATCTGCCTCGCGATGATCGAGGCGGCGGAGCGGGACGGTCGGCTAAAGCATGACGGAACCGTCATCGAAGCCACGAGCGGCAACACCGGCATCGGTCTCGCGCTCGTCTGCCGAGCGAAGGGGTACCGGTGTGTGCTCACGATGCCCGCGAGCATGTCGCTCGAGAGGCGCCAGCTGCTTGAGGCGCTCGGCGCCGAGATCGTCCTCACCGAGCCGGAGGCGCAGATGGACGGCGCGCTGGCGAAGGCCGCGGAGCTCGCGGCGGCGACGCCCGGCGCGTTCGTCCCATCGCAGTTTGACAACCCGGAGAACCCGCGTGTGCACGCCGCCACGACCGCGCGGGAGATCCTCGCCGCCGTCGCGGCGCTGGAGCCGCGCGGCCCCGTCGCGCTCGTGGCCGGCGTAGGGACCGGCGGCACAATCACGGGGGTGGGGCGCGCGCTCCGCGAGGAGCTCCCCGGGCTGCGGGTCGTCGCGGTCGAGCCCTCGGCGTCGGCGACCATCTCGCGAGGAGAGCGAGGCCCCTCGAAGATCCAGGGGCTCGCCGCCGGCTTCGTCCCGAAGAACTTCGACCGCGCCGTCGTGGACGAGGTCCGCACCGTCCGCGACGAAGACGCCTGGCGCACCAAGGTGCTCTTGGCGCGACGCGAGGGCCTCCTCGTCGGCGTCTCGGCCGGCGCGAACGTCTCCGTCGCCCTCGACGTCGCGCGGGAGCTCGGGGAGGACGGGCTCGTGATCACGGTGCTCTGCGACACGGGCGAGCGCTACTTCAGCCTGGAGGAGCATTTCGCCGGCCCGAGCGCCCAGGGGGTGTCGCCGTGAAGCGTTGCCTCGTCATCGGCGCCGGGGGCATCGGCGCGCCGTTCTGTTTCGCCGTCGCGCGGGCGGGGCAGCCGCTCTCGCTGCTCGTCGCGGACGACGACGAGGTCGAGCGCTCCAACCTCCACCGGCAGATCCTCTTCGGCGCGGCGGACGTGGGCCGGCCCAAGCTCGTGGCGCTCCGCGACGCCGCCCTCTCGCTCGCGCCCGACCTCGACGTCGAGCTCGTCCACACGCGCCTGCTTCCTGACAATGCGGTCAGTCTCGTCTCGCGGGCGGACGTGGTCGTCGACGCGACGGACAACTTCGCGTCTCGCTTCTTGATCGCCGACGCCTGCCGCCTCGCGGGTCGGCCCTGTGTGCACGCCGCCGCCGTGCGGTGGACGGCCACGGTCATCGCCGCTTCGCCGGTCGGGCGCCCCTGTTACCGCTGCCTCTTCGAGGACCTGCCCGAGGGGCCCGCGCCCGACTGCGCGACGGCGGGTGTGGTCGGGCCGGTCTGCGGCGTCGCCGGCGCCATCGCCGCCGATTTCGCGCTGCGTATCCTGCGCGGCGACGAGTCCGCTTACGGCGCGATCCTCACCTACGACGGCAAGGGCGATCGCCTGCGCCGCGTCGAGGTCAAGGCGCGCCCCGGCTGCGAGCTCTGCGGAGAGACCCCGAGCATTTTTTCGATCGACGTCGCCCGCTACGCGGGCGCTGCGTGCCTGAACGACCCCTGAGAGGAAACATGGAAACCCTGGTTCGCATCCCGACTCCCCTTCGAACGTTGACCGGCGGCGCCGACGAGGTGCCCGCAAGCGGCGCCACCCTGGCCGAGGTGATCGAGGACCTCGAGCGCAAGCACCCCGGTATGAAGGACCGGCTCCTCGACGACAAGGGCGTGCGCCGCTTCATCAACATCTTCGTCGGCGACGAGGACATCCGCTTCCTCGACGGCCTCAAGACGGAGCTCAAGGCGGGCGACCGCATCTCGATCGTCCCCGCCATCGCCGGCGGCTGAAATGGATCGAGAGCGGTTCCTCAGGCAGATCCTCCTGCCGGAGATCGGCGAGGACGGACAACGCGCCATCGGCTCCGCCACCGCCCCGGTGCTGGGCCCGACGCTCGCGCACGAGGTCGCCCGCCTCTACGCGGAGCGCGCCGGCTTCGCCGAGCTCGCGCTGGGCCCGGCGGCGCTCGACGCCGGCGCTCCCGCCGCCTGGATCGAGACCGAGGCGGCGCGCGAGGTGCTCGCGGGGGCGCGCGCGGCTCTGCGCGCGATCGTGGCCGCTTTGCCCGCCCGCCCGGGAGGAGCATGACGGTCTGGGCCGGACGGCGAGGGCTCGGGCTCGTTCGCACGCGACCCCTCGACTCGGTCGTCGAGGCCGTCGGCAAGACGCCGCTCGTCCGCCTGGAGAAGGTCGGGCGCGACGCGCCGGGCGTCGAGCTCTACCTGAAGCTGGAGCTGATGAACCCGGGGGGCAGCGTGAAGGACCGCGCCGCGAGCCGGATGATGCTCCGCGCGCTCGAAGAGGGGAAGCTCGCCCCCGGCAAGACGCTCATCGACTCCACGAGCGGCAACACGGGCGTGGCTTATTCGCTGTTCGGCGCGGCGCTGGGGGTCAGCGTGACCTTGGTTATGCCCAGCAATGTCTCCAAGGCGCGCAAAGACATCGCCCGCGCGTTCGGGACCGAGGTCGTCTTCAGCGACCCGATGGAGGGGTCGGACGGCGCCATTCGGCTGGCCCGCGAGATCGTGTCCAAGGATCCGGACAGGTTCTTCTATCCCGACCAATATTCGAACCCCGACAACCCCGACGCCCACTATCACGGGACCGGGGCCGAGATCCTCGATGCGCTCGGCGACCGGGTGACCCATTTCGTCGCGGGCATCGGGACGAGCGGCACCATCATGGGCACCAGCCGCCGCCTCCGGGAGCACCCGAGGCCCATCCGCTGCATCGCCGTCGAGCCGGAGGACGCGTTCCACGGCCTCGAGGGCCTCAAGCACCTGCCGAGCTCGCTCGTCCCCAAGATCCACGACTCCGCCGGCTACGACGAGACGTTTCGCGTCGCCACCGAGGCGGGGTGGGAGATGTCCGAGCGCCTGAGCGTGGAGGAGGGCCTCTTCGTCGGCCATTCGTCGGGCGCCAACGTGTACGCGGCGCTCGAGATCGCGAAGCGGCTCTCTCGCGAAGGACGCGGCGGCTGTGTGGTGACGATCGCCTGTGATCGCGGAGACCGATACTTCGAGCCGATCAAATGGGAAAAGAGGTACGTATGGTGACGAGCACGACGCCGTGGGTGGAGGGCGGCATCCGGATCACCAGGGCGGCGCTCGCCGCCGTCGAGGCCGACGCCAAGGCTCGTTATGGCACGAGCGAAGAAGCTTGTGGCTACCTCGCCGGGCCCGCGGACGACGGCCTCTTGTGTGACGAGGCGGTCGCGCTGCCGAACCTGGCGAACAAGCTGCACGCCCTCGACCCCGAGACGTATTTCCGGACCGGCCGGGAGTTCTTCGCGTTCAACGAGAAGAAGTTCGACGACGCCGTCGGGCGCGGGCGTGACGGTGGGCGGCCCGTGAAGGTGCTCTACCATTCCCACCTCGACTGCGGCGCGTACTTCAGCCCGACCGACGCCGCGGTGCTCTCGTTCGGGGAGCCGCCGAGCGCCGAAGGAGGCGAGGCGAAGCTCGGCCCAGGACCGGCGTGGCCCCTCTGTTTCCTGGTGACGAGCGTCCGCCGGGCCGACGCCGGGCCCGTCGTCGACGACCACAAGCTCTTCGTCTGGCGCGAGCGGGCGTTCGTCGAGGCGCCATTCGAGATCGTGGAAGAGCCGTGAGCGCGCGCCCCGGGTTCGTCGTGTGGTTCACCGGGCTCTCCGGCTCGGGCAAGAGCACGCTGGCGACGCTCCTCTCGGCGGAGCTGGCGCACCGCGGCGTCCACGTCGAGATCCTCGACGGCGACGAGGTCCGCCGGCACCTGTCGAAGGGCCTCGGCTTCTCGCGCGAGGACCGCGACACGAACGTGCGCCGGATCGGCTTCGTCGCGAAGCTCCTGGCCCGCGCGGGCGCGTGCGCCATGACCGCCGCGATCAGCCCCTACAGGGACGTGCGCGACGAGCTGCGGCGGGACATCGGCCGGTTCCTGGAGGTGTATTGTCGTTGCCCGGTGGACGTGCTCGCGGCGCGCGATCCGAAGGGGCTCTACGTGAAGGCGCTGGCCGGCGAGATCGCCCATTTCTCCGGGGTCACCGATCCGTACGAGGAGCCGCTCGCGCCGGACGTCGTCGTCGACACCTCCGCCGAGACCAAGGAGCAGTCGGTCGCGAAGATCCTCGAGGTGATCGAGCAGAAGGGCTACCTGGAGGAAACGCGGGCTCCGGCGCTGCCCGCCCCTCACGGCGGAACGCTCGTGGCCGCTCCTCTGGTGGTCCCTCCAGCGAACGCGCGCGCGCTGCACGCTTCGGCGGAGGACGCGATCTGGCTGGAGCTCGCCGCGCTCGGCGCGCTCTCGCCCGTCGGCGGGCCGCTCGGCGAGAAGGACGCGGTGCGCGTGCGGAAGGAGCAGCGGCTCGAGTCGGGGCGCGCCTGGCCGTTCGCGTGGCTGCTCGAGTGCCCCTTCGAGGCGCGAGAGGGAGAGATCCTCCTGGTCGAAGGGACGCCATTTGCGTTGGTCGCCCACGAGACCTTCCGTCTGGGAGAGCGCCGGTTCGTCTCCGGCGCGGTCGCCATGACGGATCCGTCCTGGATGCGAGGCGCGGAGACGCGGAGCCCGCGGTGGGTGCGAGAGATTCTCGCGGAGCAGGGCGGGGGCGCGGTCGGGCGCGTCGTCCGGGCGGAGGCCGAGCCGCTGCCCCGCTCCGAGGAGGCCGGCGCGCCCGTGGTGCTCCTCGCGGCCGGGGTGCGTGTCGCGGCGCCGGGCTCGCTCGTCGTCGAGCTCCCGCGTTTGCCGGCGCTCGGAGAGGTGGGGGACGCGCTCCTCGAGGTGGTTCTGCTGCGGAACTACGGTGTAGGCGCGGCCGTGGTCCATTCGATGACCGGGGTGCTCGCTGCCTTCAGCCGAGCCGAGCTGGGTGTCGAGCTGCGCTCCGCCTGACGACTCCCCATTTTCGCCGCGCTCGTCTCGGCGTATCCGAGCCGGATGCTGCCTTCTCGACGGGTGCTCGTCCCTGCGCTCGTGCTCGCCGCTTCGACCTTCGTACGAGGCGCATCTGCCGACCCGCTGACGGACGCCGAGCGCACGGAGCGCTGCGCTCGCATCCGCGACGTGGCCGCCGACAACGGCATCTCCGCCGGGTACCTGCTGGCCGGCATCGCCCAGGCCGAGACGAGCCTCTCGCACTGCTGGGAGGAGCTGTCTTGGGCGTGTCAGGGCCCCGACTCACCCGACTGCGCGGGGCCCGTCGTGGCAGGCGCGGGAGACGGGCCGTGTAGCCTCATGGAAGGCGGCCTCGGCATGTTCCAGTTCGACGGCGGCACGTTCGACGAGACGATCGAGCGCGACGGCGACGGCGTGCTCTTGCTCGCGGGGAACGTCACGCGCGCGATCGATTTCGTCGTGAACATGGTCATCGGCTCCCAATACGTCGACGTGGACACGCCGGAGGAGGCGAAGGCCTGGCTGAACACGGTGACCGTCGACGGCCCCGAATGGGACGCCTGGATCAAGACCGTGACGCACTATTACAACGGCTGCGTCCCGGGCAGCTGCGGCGTCTACGAGCAGCGTTATCAGCACTACTCCGACGCGGGGACGACCGTGTTCGACGAGCAGGGCCCCGCGTTTTGGGTCGTCGATATCCCGCCTTGTGCGCCCATTCCGGCCGAGGGCCGTCTGCTCGAGGAGACCGACACCTGCTTCACCAAAGGCGGGCCCCTGACGACCTGGCGCGTCGGTATCGGCGGCGAGAGCAACCTGCACGTGTGGACGGGCACCATCGACTCGACCGATCCGGTCAACTTCGCGGAGTGGTCGCTTTCGTTCGACGAAGAGGGGCTCTATCGGGTCGAGGTCTCCGTGCCCAAGGGCACCACACCGCAGGCGTCGTACCTCGTCGAGCACGCCGGGGAGGTGACGACCGTGGCGCTCGACCAGTCCGCTGCCGCGGACGGCTTCGTCGAGCTCGGCTCCTTCGAGTTCGACACCGGGGTCGGCCAGCGGGTCTACCTCGGCGACAACACCGGGGACGCCGAGTCGCGCAGGCTCTCGGTGGACTCGCTGCGGCTCACGCGCCTCGACGGTGACGGTGGCGGCGCGCCCACGGGGCCCGGCAGCACCTCCACCGGCGGCGCCGACGAGGAGGGTGGCGGTGGCGGCGGCGCGGGCGGCGGCGCCGGCTTCGACTCGGACGGCGAGGACGACGGCTGCGGTTGCACCGTCGCGGCCGCGGAAGACGGGATCGACCTGCGCTCGTTCGGGTACCTCTCCGTCGTCGGCCTCGCGGCGCTGCGTCGGCGTCGTCGCGGCTGAGCTGGCCTCCACGACCTGTCGCCCGAGGTGGATTGGGCACGCCCGTTGCTGCTCGCCCCTTCCATGGCGGCGCGTGCGATGTGGAAGGCGAGGTCGGGTGTCTTGCCTCGCTGCACCGCCACGGATGCCGCAAGATGCGAGCCATCGGGGCACGTCGTGGATGTATGCTCGGGCGCCTTGTTGGCCCTCCGGCTGGTTCTCGCGATCGCCGCGCTCCTCGTCGCGAGGAGCGCCTCCGCCTCTCTCTCGACGGACGCCGAGAGGGCGCGGGAGGCGCTCGTCGAGCGGGGGGCGGCGGCCGTCACACGAAAGACGGTGTTCCTCGAAGAGTCGCACCCGATCGTGGTGAGTGGCGCGGGGGAGGGGGAACGGGGCTGCGGCGTCGTGGTCTTGCTCGCGGCGCGCTCGGTCGCGTTCACGGCGACCTTGCCGCCGAAGCAGGCCGCGGGCCTCAGGAGGTTGCCGTCCGAGGAGGCCTCCGCCGCCCTGAAGCGAGAGAGCAACGGTGGGCTGCTGGTCCTCTCGTCCTGCGAAGGTCCGGTCGAGGCCGTGGTCAGCCTCGGGTCGGCGCGCGGCGCGCTCGAGATCCTGACTGCGGCGCTCCCCGCTGAGCTGACAGATCTGTCGACTCAGCTCGATCGCGAGCTCGGCCCGGTTGCGCCCAGAGGTGATCCCGGTCCGCCCATCTCCCCCGACGCGCTCGCGCTGCGGAGGCGCCGCGCGGAGTCGCGCGCCCGGGAGGAGGGCGCCACGAACGTGCTCCCGCTCGACATGCGCGCCGGGCCGCTCGGCACCGGCGAGCTCAGGATGCGGATGCCGGCGGGTTGTCACCGGCTCGACGTGATGGCGGAGGTCAGCGTGTCGAGCTCGGGCGCCGTGCCGCCGACCGACGTCGACGTCGAGCTGCGCGACGCGGTCAGCGGCGAGGTCATCGCCCGCGACCGCGGTGAGACCCCGGACGCGCGCGTCGAGGCCTGCGTCGCCAAGGTGACGGATCTGTCGCTCCAGTTCCGCGGCGCGCCGGCGGACGCGCGGGTCCTCGTCACCGACGCGATCTGGCCGCTGCCGAGCTGGGTCCCGTCCCGGTGGGGCGCCGCGGCGCAGGCGGCGCTCGCGGCGGCGGTGCGACGGCGCGCGGGCGCGGTCCAGGCGCGCGGCCCGGTCGCGGAGTCGCTCGGCGCGCAGGGCTCGACGCAGGTCGCCGTCAGCCTCGAGCCTGACCGCTGCTACATCGCCTCCATCGCGCTGATGAAGGGGAGCTCTCGCGGCCTACGCCTCTCGGCGATCGCGTCGTCTCGGCCCAGCACCGAGGAGCTCCCGCCCGGCGGAGGCTCGCCGAGCGTCCTGTTCTGCGCGGACGGCGCCGAGCTCGCGCGCCTCGTGGTCGACGTGCCCGGCGCGAGCGTCTGGTGGGTGCTCGCTGTCTGGCAGCTCGGGGCGGCCGGCCTCGCGAGCGAGGCCGGCGGGGAGGGCGCGCCGTGAAGACGCGGGCTCGATCACGCCTCCTCCCGTTTGCCTTCGCCTCGGTCCTCGGCGGGTGTGTGCCGGAGGCGCCGAAGCCCGTGGTCCCCGAGAAGCCGACCGTGCTCGCGCCCGCGGGCGACGCGCAGTCCGCCGCTCTCCTCTCCCCAATCGCCGCGGCCGCGCAGAAGGCAGGCGCGAGCGAGCTCGCGATCGTGGCGACGACGCTCGGCGCGGAGGGGGATCGCGCAGGGGCGTTCGTGGCCGTTCCGCCCGATCGCTGCGTGCTCTTCTTCGCCCGCGGCTCCGCGGGGATCGGGGACGTCGATATCTTCGCCTTCCAGGACGACGGCAGCTCGCTGGTCTCCGACGAGTCCTCGTCGGATCAGGCGGCGATCATCGTCTGCCCGCCCGCGCCGGATCGTGTGTACGTCTCGGCGCGCATCGCGTCGGGCACCGGGCTGATCGCGGTCGGCGCGCAGCAGGTGGACAAGGCGTCGTCGGCTGCGGCAGCTCGTGCGGTGAGCGCCCGCATCGTGGGCAGCGAGAGCGGCCGGCTCGAGTCGTGGCCGGGCCTGGAGTCCCGCGTCGTCGCGCACCGCGCCGCGCTCGGGAGCGCCTGGGAGGACGTGCGCCGATTCGCCGCCGCGGTCGACGCGCGCGCGGCCACGCGCACCACGGTCACCATCGAGGCGGGCAGGTGCCTCGACGTCCTCGTCGTCCCGAGCGAGGAGGTCGCGAACCTCGAGGTGGTCGCCGAGGCGGAGGACGGTCGCATCGTCGCGCGGGCGGCTGCCGAAGGTCGTGACCGCTCCCTCGTGCTCTGCTCGGAGCTGGGCGACACGGCGACAATCGCCGCCCGGCCTCGAGCCTCCTCGGGGACGGCCGCGTTCGTCATCGCTCGCTCGCAGAAGGGAGCGCTGACAGAGCTGTCACGCGCCCACTCCATCGACCGCGTGACGCAGGCCCTCTCGGTGGAGGGCGCGCGGGCCGCGCTCGCCAAGGAGCTCGATCCGACCTGGGGGAAGGGCAAGGCCGTCGGCGCAGGGCAGGCGAAGGTCGGGAGCCGCGCGAGCTTGCCCGTCAAGCTGCCGAAGGGGTGCGCGCGGGTCGACGTCATCGCGGGATCGCCGCTCGGTCCGGTCGCGGCGGCCCTCTGGGACGCCGACGGAAACCTGCTCGCCGAGTCGTCGGGGTCGCTCCGAGCCACCCTCTACGCGTGTGGTGCGGCGCGCGAGGTGCGCCTCGACGTGGAGTCTCGCGGGCGTGTGGGCCCGTTCGGTGTGGATATCCGAAGCTGGGCCGAGCCCACCTCCGAGCTCCTGAAGGTGCCGCTCGCGGCGGCGCGGCTCTTCGAGCGGCTCGCCGGCTCGGGCGACACGACCCCGGAGCCAGCGCGTGCGGCGAACGGCATCGACCTCGCCCCGTCGAAGCTCCACGCGTCGAGCTTCGTGATCTCGCCCAACGGCTGCAAGGAGGTCCTCGCCGCGGTGGACGCGGGCGGCAGCGGCCTCGAGGTGCGCCTGGTTGACGAGGCGTCGGGCGACGACGCGATCGGCCGCGGGCGCTTCGTCGCGAGCCAGCGCCTCTGCGCGGGGAGCTCGCCGCGGCGCACGCGCCTCGAGCTGCGCCTCGACGCGGGCCCCGCCAGGGCGCTCGTCTTGATCCGCGAAGCGAAGTAACGTCGAGCCCTCATGCAAATCCGGGTGGACGGCAAGGTCGCTCTCGTCACGGGCGGGAGCAGGGGCATCGGTCTCGCGATGGCGAAGGCGCTCGCGGAGGGCGGCGCGAAGGTCGCCATCGCCTCGCGTAAGCCGGAGAACCTCGAGGCGGCCAAGGCCGAGCTCGCCGCCACCGGCGCCGAGGTCGAGAGCTTCGTCTCGAACGTCGGCAAGGAGGGGGCGGCCGCGGAGCTCGTGAAGGCCGTGGTCGACCGCTTCGGCAAGCTCGACGTGCTCGTGAACAACGCGGCCACGAACCCGCACTTCGGCCCGACGGTCACGGCCGACGAGAAGGTCTTCGACAAGACCTTCGAGACCAACGCTCGCGCCTATTTCTCGCTCGCGAAGGAGACGGCCAACCACCTCGTGTCGCGCAACGCGCCTGGCTCGATGATCTTCATCTCGAGCACACAAGGCCTGCTCGGCTCGCCGCTCATGGGCGTCTACGGGATGACCAAGGCCGCGGTGATCTCGCTCGCCAAGACGCTCGCGGTGGAGCTCGGCCCGTCGGGCATCCGGGTGAACGTCATCGCGCCCGGGCTGGTCGCCACGCGCTTCGCCGCCGCGCTCATCCAGAACGACGAGCTGAACAAGCGCTGGATCGAGCGGGCGCCGCTTCGTCGCATCGGCTCCCCGGAGGACATCGGCGGCCTCGCGCTCTTCCTCGCATCCGACGCCTCGTCGTACATCACCGGCCAGACGATCGTCGTCGACGGCGGCTTCAGCATCTCCCCCGCGTGAGCAGCCCGACCGAAACTTCGCCCCGCAACGGTTTGAAACGTACTATCGCTTCGGCATCACAAGGAGACCGCGGAATCATGCTTAGCAGGAAACACTTCATTCAGGGCGCCATCGGCGCGGGCGGCGCCGTCTTCCTCGGCGCGTGTGGGGACGACGGCGGCTCGGGCGGGCAGGGTGGCACGGGCACCACGGGACCGACGGGCCCGGCCACTGTCGGCAACGGCCCGACGACGACGACCGGGACGATGATGGGCTGCGGCTCCAACATCGGAACCAACCACGCCGGGGCCGCGCATACCCTGACCGTGAGCGCGGCCGACGTGAACGCCGGCGCCGACAAGGACTACGACATCACGGGCGCCTCCATGCACTCGCACACGGTGACGATCACCGCTGCCCAGTTCCAGCAGCTCGGCGCGAGCGCGGGCGCCTCGATCACCGTCACGTCCTCGATGGGCGGAGGCCACACCCACGAGGTCACGGTCACCTGCACGGTCTGATGCGTGGTCGTACCGTGACGCTGGGGTGCTGACCCGGCGCGTCACGTGACCCGAAGCCCGCCCCTCCGACGGGGGCGGGCTTTCGTCGTTTTCGTCACGATTGCGCGTCGAGAGCGTTGACCCCGCGGTCCGCATTCGCGATACGCGATCCGACATGAGCCAGGCGAGCACGGCGGAGAAGAAGGACCACCTCTTCGGCCACCCAACGGGACTCTTCACGCTGTTCTTCGCCGAGATGTGGGAGCGCTTCTCCTACTACGGCATGCGCGCGCTCCTCGTCTTCTACATGACGAAGGGCTTCCTCGGCATGGGGGACAAACAGGCGTACGCCGTCTACGGCGCGTACACCGCGCTCGTCTACATGACGCCGTATTTCGGCGGCATGCTCGCCGACAAGCTGCTCGGCCAGCGGCGCGCCGTGGTCCTCGGCGGCCTGCTCATGGCGGCCGGCCACCTGCTCATGACCATCGAGACGAGCTTCGCCTTCTACACGGCGCTCGCGCTCCTCATCTGCGGCAACGGCTTCTTCAAGCCCAACATCTCGACGATCGTCGGCGGCCTCTACCCCGAGGCGGAGGCTTCCCGAAAGGACGGCGGCTTCACGATCTTCTACATGGGCATCAACCTCGGCGCGGCCATGTCGCCGATCCTCTGCGGCTACGTCGGCGAGACCTGGGGCTGGCACTACGGCTTCGGCCTCGCGACGATCGGCATGCTCATCGGCGTCGCGGTGTTCGTCGCGCCCACGCGGCTCACGCAGCTGCTCATCCTCGGTGGCGCGCTCGCCGCGGCCGGCGCCATGCCCTTCCTGCAGGATAGCTTCCTGCAGCTCGCCGTGCGCATCTTCCTCGCCATCGCCCTGGCGGTCGCCGGTGTCGTGGCGTTCGTCGCGCTCGGTCGCGGCGGTCTGCCGGCCGCGGCAGGTCAGCCGAAGGACCCGGAGGCCGCGCGCCGCAAGCTCGGCGGCGTTCTCCGCGCGGACTTCGCGGTGCTCATCGGCACGTTCGTGGCCGTGGCGGTCTTTGCGTTCATCGTGCAGCGCAGCAACATCGCCTCGTACACGCTCTACGGCGTCGGCGTGATCGCCCTCGGCTACATCCTCTACGAGGCCATCGCCAAGTGCGGGCTCATCGAGCGGCAGCGCATCTTCGTCATCCTCGTCCTGATGTTCTTCTCGATGTTGTTCTGGGCCTTCTTCGAACAGGCCGGAAGCTCCCTCAACAACTTCGCCGACCGCAACGTCGACCGCGTCTTCGAGGGGAAGAAGGTCACCCAGGCGGAGGTGGGAACGGAGATCCGCTTCCGCGTCCAGCCGGCCCCGAAGGAGGCGGAGATCGCGTCGCTGCCGCTCCTCGGCCAGGAGCAGCTCGGCTACGAGAACACCCACGAGGGGAGCCTCGCCCAGATCGAGAAGGCGGTGCGATCCGACGCGGAGAAGGCGATCGCCGCGAAGGAGACGCCCGAGGAGCAGGCGAAGGAGAAAGAGAAGCTCGAGAAGCTCGTCGTGAAGCTCGGCGAAGACCGCCGCTTCACGATGACCGCGTTGTCATCTTTGCGCTCGCTGGCCGGCAAGGAGAACGCCCCCGCTGACGACAAGGTGTTCGTGTGGAAGGTCACCGAGAAGGAGGTGGGTATGGGCCTCGGCACCTCGGAGGTCCCCGCCTCGGAGTTCCAGGCCGCGAACCCCATCTTCATCCTCCTCTTCGGCCTCGCCTTCAGCGCCTTGTGGACGTTCCTCGGCAAGCGCGACAAGGAGCCGTCCACCACGGTGAAGTTTGCGCTCGGCCTCCTGCAGCTCGGCCTGGGCTTCGGCGTGCTCTGGTGGGGCGCGAAGACGGCGGACGCGCGCGGCATGGTCAGCATGAGCTGGCTGCTCCTGGCGTACCTCCTCCACACGACGGGTGAGCTCTGCATCTCGCCGGTCGGCCTCTCGATGGTCTCGAGCCTGTCGCCGGCCCGCATGGTCTCGACCTTCATGGGCGCCTGGTTCCTCGCGACCGCGTTCTCGCAAGACCTGGCCGCCGCCATCGCCGGTCTCACGGCCGTCGGCGGCGAGGGCGACGAGGCCGCCTTCATCCCGCCCCCGGTCGAGACCGTCGCCGTCTACGGCGACGTCTTCCAGAAGATCACCATCGCCGGCATCGTCGCCGCTGCGGTCTGCTTCGTCCTGTCGCCCCTGCTCACCAAGTGGATGCACCAGGGCGAGCACGCGCCGCCGGCGCGCGGCGGGCACTGAGCGCGGTGGTCATCCGGGTCGGGTCCCGATCAAGGGGACCCGGCCTGGTGGTGTGGGGTGGTGGTGGAGCCATCGCCACGGCCGGGGCTCATCTCCCGAACAGCCGCACGATCGTCTCGGCCCGGTAGGCGAAGATGTGGCGCAGCTGTCGCGCGACGATCAGGTGCTGCGAGACGCGCCCGAGCGGGCCGAACGGCGGCGCGTAGAGCACGGTGTCATCCATGACAGTACGGCCATCTTCCTCGCGGAAGCGGTGCTCGTGCCACCACGAGGCATACGGGCCGCGCTCCTGCGCGTCCACGAAGCGCGCCCCCGGCTCCCACACGTCGATCAGGGTGCGCCAGCGGAGCGGGACCCCGAGGACGCGGATGCGGTAGTCGATGCGGGTGCCCACCCGCATGTCGATCGGTCGCGGGGTGAGGATGACGAAGCCCATCTCGGGCGGCGTGATCCGCGCCAGGTTCTCGGCTGCCGAGAAGAACGTGAACACCTCCGCGAGCGGGCGCGCGACGGTGGTGCGGGCGCGGAGCACGTACCGGGGAGGGCGCTCGCGCAGGTAGCGGCTGTCCGGCAGATCGCGCGGCGCGCGCTCGATCGTGATGTCGGCCCGGGCTACCACCGGTGATACGCGGGGTGCCCCTCTTTGACCGCGACGAAGGTCCCGCGGCAGGTGGCTGTGACGCGGCCGCCCGCCTCGAGCGTCGCCTCGACCACGGCCTTGTCGCCCTCCGACTCGACGACCTTCGCGCGGAGGAGCACCTCCACCATGGGGGTCGGCTTCTTCAGCTTCACGTGGAAATCCGCCGTGACGGTGCAGGGCGGGCTCGCCTCGCCGCGGGCCTTCATGAGGTGGTGCGCCGCGGCCCAGTTCGAGTGACAGTCGAGCAGGGCACCGATGATGCCGCCGTTCAGCATGCCGGGAAAGGCGTGGTGGTGCGGCTCCGGTGTCCACCGGCAGACGACCTCGCCGTCCTCCGCGAAGCTCTTGATGTGGAGCCCCTTCTCGTTTGCAGGACCACACCCGAAGCAGATGCTCTTCGGCGCGTGCTGGTCCTGCAGCGAGACGGAGCTCACCGGAGCGCCTCGTCGAGGAGCTGCTTCTGCTCGTAGAGGTGCGCGGCGCGCGATCCGGTCGCCGGGCTCGCGCTCGCGTGGCGCGCCACGCAGGAGAGCGGCAACCGCTCGCCGACGATGCGCGGCACGTTGGCGTTGATGAAGTACCAGAAGGCGTAGTTGAAAGGCTCCTCCTGGACCCAGACGAGGGGCGTGCCGTCCTTGTAGGGGGCGAGCGCCTCTTCGAGCTCGGGCCCGAGCGGATAGAGCTGCTCCAGTCGGATGATGGCGACGTCGTGCGCGCCCCGCGCGTCGCGCTCCATCGCGAGGTCGTAGTAGACCTTGCCGCAGCAGAGCAGGACCTTGCGGGCCTTCTCCGGCGGGACGCTGGGGTCGGCGATGACGCGCTGGAACGAGCCGTTGGCGAGGTCGTCGATCGTGGACACCGGGCGGTGCGGGCCCTTGGAGGTGGCCGCGACGCGCAGCAGGCTCTTCGGGGTAAAGATGACGAGCGGCTTGCGCCAGGGGCGGACCACCTGCCTGCGCAGCGCGTGGAAGAGCTGAGCAGGCGTGGTGAGGTTGCACACCTGGATGTTGTCCTCGGCGCTGTTCTGGAGGAACCGCTCCGGGCGTGCGCTCGAGTGCTCCGGCCCCTGGCCTTCGTAGCCGTGCGGCAAGAGCAGGACGAGGCCGCTCAGGCGGTGCCATTTGTCTTCGCTGGAGGTGAGGAACTGGTCGACGATGACCTGCGCGCCGTTGAGGAAGTCGCCGAACTGGGCTTCCCAGATGACGAGCGCGTCAGGATAGTCGAGGCTGTAGCCGAACTCGAACCCGAGGACGCCAGCCTCCGAGAGGGGGCTGTTGATCACGTCGAAGCGGGCGCGGCCGCGGCACAGCGCCGCGCTGGGCGCGTGGGGCGCGCCCGTCTCGGAGTCGAAGAGCACGGCGTGGCGGTGGCTGAAGGTGCCGCGGCGCACGTCCTGGCCGGAGATGCGCACCGGGTAGCCCTCGTCGAGGATCGTCGCGTAGGCGAGCGCCTCCGCCGTGCCCCAGTCGAACGGCTCACCCGAGACGAGGCGCTCGTGACGTTGCTTGAGCGTGGGCCACACCTTCGGGTGCGGCTTGAAGCCGGCGGGCAGCTCGATGAGCTTCTCCGAGAGGGCGATGAGCCGCTCCCGCGGGACGCTCGTCGGGACCTTCGGCGTGTCCTTGTCGGGGCCCCCGCGGTACGGCGACCAGACGCCGCCCATCGAGTAGGTGCCGGGGACGAACCCCTTCTCGCGCACCTCGCGGAACGCCTCCTCGAGGACGCGCCGCTGGCTGAGGACGATCTCTTCGGCCTTCTGCTCGGTCAGCTGTCCGAGCGACATCAACCGATCGATGTACATCCGCCGGACTGTCGGCTTCTTGTCGATCTTCTGGTACATGCGCGGCTGCGTGTACCGAGGCTCGTCGCCCTCGTTGTGGCCGTACTTGCGGTAGCAGTACATGTCGATGACGACGTCCTGGCCGAAGCGCTGCCGATAATCGATGGCGAGCGCGGCGACCTGCGCGACGGCCTCCGGATCCTCCCCGTTCACGTGGAACACGGGGATCTTCAGCATGCGCGTGATGTCGCTCGCGTACTTCGTGGAGCGCGAGTCGCTCGGATCGGTCGTGAAGCCGATCTGGTTGTTCACGATGAGGTGGATGGTGCCGCCCGTCTTGTAGCCCTCGAGCCCCGTCAGGTTGAGGGTCTCGGGCACGATGCCCTGGCCGATGAACGCGGCGTCGCCGTGGATGAGCAGGGGCATGACGCGACGGACGGTGGCCTGGTCCGGGGAGGCGAACGCGCCGGAGTGGCCGAAGCGGCGGTCTTGTTTGGCGCGGACGCGCCCCTCCACCACCGGGTTCACGAACTCGAGGTGGCTCGGGTTGAACGTGAGCGTCAGGTGCACGTTCTTGCCGGCCGAGGTGGTGCGATCGCTCGAGTAGCCGAGGTGGTACTTCACGTCGCCGCGGCCCACGTGCGCGAGCGCGTCCGAGTCTTCGAAGGCGGCGAAGATCTCCCGGAGGCTCTTGCCCATGATGTTCACGAGAACGTTCAGGCGGCCGCGGTGGGCCATACCCATCACGATCTCCTCGACGCCCTGCTCCGACGAGCGCTCGATGAGGAGATCGAGCAAGGGCATCATGCTCTCGGCGCCCTCGAGCGAGAAGCGCTTGGTCCCCGCGCCGTACGAGCCGTGGATGAACTGCTCGAAGACCTCCGACTCGGTCAGCTTCGTCAGGATGCGGAGCTGCTGCGCGTTCGAGAGCGCGAGCCGGTTCTTCGTCGACTCCATGCGGTCCTGGAGCCAGAGGCGTGCCTCGCGATCCTCGATGTGCGTGTACTCGACGCCGATTGAGCGGCAGTAGGTCTCCTGCAGCTGGTCGACGATCTCGCGGAGCGTCCGCACCTCGGGGCCGGGCAGATCCACCGCCGGGAAGGGCTTCTCGAGATCGCGCTCGCTGAGCCCGAAGCTCGAGAGCTTCAGCTCGTCGTGCGGGTGGGTCGTCGCGCCGAGCGGATCGATCTGCGCGAAGAGGTGGCCGCGCACGCGATACGCGTTGAGGACCTGGGCGACGCGCGCCTTCTGGGTCGCCTCGGCCAGGACCTCCGCCGGGGGGAGGATCGAAGGGCTCGAGCCGGGGGGAGGCGGGATGGAGAGGGTCGCGAACGCGCGCTCGACCGCATCGTTCGCCGCGCGGGCCGCGGCGCCGCTGCCGTTGGAGCCGTTCGACCCGTGCGCCGGCCAGACGGCCGTCCGCTTGGGTTTTCCTGTCTGCTCGTCGAAGTAGGCGCGCCAGGTCGGGTCGACGGACTCCGGGTTCTCCTGGTACTGACTGAAGAGCTCTTCGACGAGGCCGATGTTGATGCCGAAATTGAGGTCCGCCATGGCGTGGGGGGGTAGTCGTCCGAGAACGCGAGGAAGCTCGCGCTCAGGATTGGGGTCGCTGGGAGCGGGGGGCTCTCCGGACGTCTAGCTACGGCATAACGCGGCCGTGGCTGAAGAGCCAGCCCTAAGCCCCGACGGCGCCCTCGAGCCCCCCGGGGCGAAGGCGGACGGGGCGAAGGCGGACCAGGTGGACGGCTCAGCCTTCGGAGGAGGTCGCGCCGCCCTCGACGAGGGGGCGGTACTTGGCGGCGCTGTTCGTCCAGCGCTTCTCCTTCTTGCCCTTGGGCCTTTCGCCGCGGCGGGTGGCCTTCTCGGCGAGCTTCTGTTCCAGGTGCGTCAGCTGACGGGTGGGGCGGTTCATGGTGGACGCCTCTATGCCGAAGGCGAAAGCCGGGAGCAAGTCAGGTGAACGCGTCGTCCGGACCGGTCCTCCCCAGGCGGTGGATCCCGAAGGCGAGGGCGAGGATGCCGGCGATCCAGAGCACCCGGCCGGTCTCGGAGGCCTCCTTGCTGACGATGGCTAGGCCCAAGGCCGCCATGGCTGCGCCGGCGAAAATGATCCGCGAGGGGGCGAAGGCGCCCTCGGGGGCCCTCGTCACCGGCGGAGGCGGCTCCGGGGCGCGGGTCTCCGCGCCGGTTTTGCGCTTCTTCTTCTTTCGCCGTCGCGGCGCGGCCCCGGCGGGCTTCGTCTCCGTTTCGTCACTTTCGCTCACGAGCCAGAGGCTAGCCAACGCACACCCCACAAGCTAGATCCGCTCTTCATGGCGCGCCTCGCGGCGATCGACATCGGCTCCAACGCGATTCGCCTGCGCATCGTCGACGTGGACCAGCCCCAGCAGCTGGACCACGCCCCCGGCGCAATCGGCAACGGCGGCGCGTCGCCGTCGCGCGGGCCGCGCTTCCGACCCTTCCGCGATCTGTGCGCCGAGCGCGTGCCCGTCCGCCTCGGCCACGACGTGTTCACGCGCGGCCGCATCGAGCCGACGATGATCGCGCAGGCGTGTGACGCGCTCCGCGCGTTCCGCACCACGATGGATTCGGTCAAGGTCGACCGCTACCGCGCCGTCGCCACGAGCGCGTGCCGCGAAGCGAAGAACTCGGACGTGTTCGTCGAGCGCGCGGAGCGCGAGGCCGGCGTCCACGTGGAGGTCATCGAGGGCCTCGAGGAGGCGCGCCTCGTGCAGATCGCCGTCCGCGAGCGCCTCAACCTCGAGGGCAAGACCGCGGTGCTCATCGACATCGGCGGCGGCTCGACCGAGCTGACCGTGCTCAAGGGCCTCGCGCCCGTCTTCACTCGCTCGCTCCCCGTCGGGACGGTGCGGCTGATCGAGGCCTTCCTCGACGGCGGCGGCGGTCGCCTCGACGACGTGAAGCTCCAGCTGCTCGACGAGTACATCGACCGCGTCTCGTCGGACGCCGCGCAGGAGCTGCTCGAGGCCTGCGACGGGCGGATCGACTGCGTCATCGGCACCGGCGGGAACATCGAGACCCTCGCGGATCTCGCGCCGCTGCCGCTGGCGTTCCCGGAGAGCCGCGCGATCGAGGTCCGCTCGATGATCAAGCTCCTCGGGGAGCTGTCGACGCTGAGCGTCGAGGAGCGCATCCAGCGCTTCTCGCTCCGGCCCGACCGCGCGGATACGATCGTTCCCGCGACCAAGATCCTCGGCTTCATCGCGACAAAGCTCGACTGCGAGAGCATCCTCGCGCCGGGCGTCGGCCTGAAGGAAGGTGTGCTCGTCGACCTGGCGACCAACCACTTCTTGCCGCGCGACTTCGGGCAGGAGGCGGCCAGCGTCCGCGACGCGTGCGTGAGGCTCGGCCGGCGTTACCAGTTCGACGAGGCGCACGGGCACACCGTTGCCCGCTTCACGCTCCAGCTCTTCGACGATCTCGCCTCGGTGCACGGCCTCGAGCCGCGCGACCGCGTGCTCCTCCTCGCGGCCGCGCTCCTCCACGACGTGGGCGACTTCGTCCGCTACGAAGGGCACCACAAACACAGCCAATACATCATCGCCCACAGCGACATCATGGGGCTCACGCCGGCGGAGCGAGAGGTCGTCGCGAACATCGCTCGCTACCACCGCAAGAGCCCTCCTTCCATCGAGCACGAGAACTTCCGCGCGCTGTCGCGAGAGTCCCGCGCGAAGGTGAAGATGATGGCTGCCATCCTCCGCCTCGGGGACGCCCTCGATCGCGAGCACCGCGGCGTCGTCTCCAGCGTACGCGCCCGCGTGGAAGGCAGCACGCTCTGGCTGGACGTGCAGGGCAAGGAGGCGCGCGCGCTCGAGGAGTGGACGGTGCGCGCCAAGAGCGGGATGCTCCGCGAGCTCATCGGCCTCGACGTTCGGTTCTCCGAGCCGGCCTTGCTCGTGCGTAGCGCGGCGCCCCCTTCGGTCAGGTGATCATTCCCAGCGTGAGGGGCTGGGGGTCGTCTGGTAGGCTGCCGCCGGTGTCTCTCAAGGTGGCCCTGGGCCTGACGCTCCTGTCACTCGTTGCGTGCGGCGGCACCGGCGTGCCCGACCCCAACGAGGCGGCCCGCGCCTACGCGGACGCGGCCGCGCGAGGAGACGCCGATGCCCTCTACGAGCTCCTCTCGGAGGACGGCCGCGGCGTGCTCACGCGCGACGAGGTCAAGAAGCTCGTCGCCGATCAGAAGGCCGAGCTGACCGAGCGCGGCAAGCAGCTCACGGGGCCCGGCGTGCGCGTGAAGACCGAGGCGCGGGTGCGCTACGGCGACGGAGAGGAGGCCGCCCTCGCGGTCGAGGAAGGGACGTTCCGCGTGAGCGCGGCGGACGCGCTGCCGGCCGAGGCCCGCACCCCGACGCAGGCGCTCGATCAGCTCCGCCGCGTGCTCGCGCGCCGCAGCTACGCGGGCCTGGTCCGCGTGCTCACCCCGCGGACTCGCGCGGCGCTCGAGGAGGACCTGAAGTCCCTCGTCGAAGGCCTCGAGGCGCCGGACGGGCTCGACGTGCAGGTCACGGGCGACACCGCCGTCGTCAACGTCCCCGGCGGTCACCTCGTCCGCCTCCGCCGCGAGAACGGCGTCTGGCACGTGGAAGACTTCGATTGAGCCGGCCGAGATCGCCCTCCGTGTTGCCGAGCTGACCGAACCATTTCAACATCGACCCGATGGCCGCGTCGTCCTCCCCCCCGGCCCCCCTCCGTGACGCGGAGGGGGGAGCCAGTCGCCTCGGCCGCAGGCTCTTGCTCGCCAGCGTAGGCGGCGCGCTGCTCGCGCTGCCCAAGCGCGCGCCCGCGTTCGGCGAAGAGGGCGCATTCAACCCACGCATCGTCCTGACGGGCGGCTCGACGTGGGAGGGCGTCCGCGCGACGGCGCCCGGCCGCTGGTCGGACGAGGTCGTCCGGCGGACGAGCGCGCCGGGGCGGCTGCGGCCCACGATCGTACAAGCCGACGAGCCGCAGCTCCTGGCGGAGCCGTTCGCGGTGTGGGGCGGGTCTTCGGAGGTGGCCGCGCTCACGAGCCGCGAGGTGAGCGGGCTGCGCCAGTTCTTCGCGATGGGCGGCGTGCTCTTCGTCGACGACTTCGAGCCCGAAGCGGGCGCATTCGGCAAGAGCGCGCGCCGCGAGATCGCCCGGGTGTTGCCGGAGCAGGCGCCCATCCCGATCGGCCCCGAGAACGTCGTGTTCCGGTCGTTTTACCTCATGAAGCGCGCCGTCGGTCGAGCCGAGGGACCCGCACAGCTCGACGCCATCGTGCGGGCCGGCGCGGTGCAGGTGCTCTTCTCGTCACACGACGTGCTCGGCGCGCTCGCGCGCGACGCGGGAGGAACGAACAGCCTCGAGGTGAGCGGCGGCGACCGACAGCGCGAGCAGGCCATCAGGCTCGCGGTGAACGTCGCGCTTTATGTCTTGTGCTCCAACTACAAGGACGACCAGGTCCACGCGGAGCACATCATGCGCCGACGGGGCAACACCAAGTGACGGGCGCGGGATGAAGACCTCGATCATTCCGGCCGGAGACGTCGGCGCGACCGGGCTGGCGCTCGCGGTCGGGGTCGCCGCGCTCGGCCTGCTCTTGCTCGGCGTCGAGCTCCGCCGCGCACGCGCGCCGCGAGCCTGGTTGGTCGGGCTGACCGGGGCGCTCGCCACGTTTGCGCTGCTCGGCGCCGTGCTCCGCCCGGCGCATGTCGAGACCGATGGGCTGACCGTCGGGCCGCGCGTGCTCGTGCTCGTCGATCGCTCGCGCTCGATGGATCTGCCCGCCGAGAAGGGCGGTCCGACGCGGCTCGAGCGTGCGCGCGACGTGGTCGAGGCGCTGGCCGCGAAGGGTCAGTCCGTCCGCCTCGCCACGCTCGGCTTCGGGGCCGGCAAGGCGATCCCCCTGGGTGAGGATCTGGAGCCGGTCGAGAAAGACCGCGCGGCGTCACGGCCCGTGACCCGGAGCGATCTGGTAGCGGCGCTCGAATCGCTCGAGTCGAGCGCCGAGGAGCCGCCCCGCGCGATCGTGCTCGTCTCGGACGGGCGGCTGGACCGACCGACCGAGGAGCACGCCGCCGATCGCTCCTCCCTCGGCCTCGGCGCCACGACCGTCCCCGTGCACGTCGTGCCCGTGACGCGCCATGTGCCGAGCGACGCGAGCATCCGTGACGTCCGAACCGCCGGCGCGGCGGTCGCGCACCAGCCGATGCAGCTCCGCGTGGAGGTCGGGTGCTCGGGCGGGCTGGCGTGTGACAAGGTCGGCGTCGTCGCTCGCGAGCTGGTTGATGACGGCGAGCCCGAGGTCCTCGCGCGCGGCGAGGTGACGCCGGGCAAGGACGCGTCGGCCACGATCGAGCTCAGCGTCACGTTGCACCGCGCGGGGCCGCGCGTGCTCGAGGTCGCGATCGAGTCTCCCAAGGGCGACGAGATCGAAGACAACGATCGCCGGTTCGTCACGCTCGAGGTGGCGCGCGATCGCGTGCGCATCCTCCACATCGCCGGGCGCCCGACGTACGACGTGCGCGCGCTGCGCATGTACCTGAAGAGCGACGAGTCGGTCGACGTCGTCGCGTTTTTCATCCTCCGGACGCCGACGGACAACGTGGGCGCGTCGCCGAGCGAGCTCGCGCTCATCCCGTTCCCCGTCGACGAGCTCTTCAGCGTCCACCTGCCGAGCTTCGACGCCGTGGTGCTGCAGGACTTCAACGCCGAGGTCTACGGGCTCACGAAGCACCTCGACAACCTGGCGAAATACGTCGGCTCCGGCGGCGGGCTCATCATGGTCGGCGGTCCCGACGCCTTCGGTCCTGGTCAATACGCGGGCACGCCGCTCGCCGGCGTCTTGCCGGTGAAGCTCACGCAGGAGCACGCGAAGCGCGGCGTGGAGCTCGGCTGGTTCACGCCGGAGGTCACCCGCGCCGGCGCGGCGGCGCCCGTGCTCGGGCTCCTCCGCGACGTCATCGGCGAGAGCTTCCCCGACATGCCGGGGACCAACGTCGTCGGTCCCGCCAACGCCGGCGCGACCGTCCTTCTGTCCCACCCGGTCCTGGGCGACGAGGGCGACCGGATGCCGATCCTCGCGCTCGGCGAATACGGGACGGGCCGGACGATATCGCTCACGGTCGACGGGACGCACCGGCTGCTCTTCAGCTCGTTTGCGGCCGAGCGCGCCGGCCGGGCCTACGGCGCGTTGTGGGACGGCCTGCTCGGCTGGCTCATGCGCGATCCTCGCTTCGAGTCGACCACGCTGGAGGTGCCGGGCGGGTGTGTCGCGGGGGTCCCGACCGATCTCCTTCTCCGGCCGCTGCCCGGGACGGACGGTGACGCTGCTGTCAGCATCATGCGGCTGGGGACGGGTGAGACCGCGTTCGAGACGCGGGTGCCGATCGCCCAGGCGGGGCCGACGACGGTCGAGCTCCCGGCGCTGCCCGCGGGCGGCTACGCAGCGAGCGTGCAGATCGGCAAGCAGGCCGGCGCCGACAGCAGCCTCACCCCGGCGACCCGCCGCGATTTCGCCTGTGAGAAGGGCGGTGACGAGTGGTCGGACACGCGACCCGATCCCGCGCGGCTCGAGGCCATCGCGAACGCGACGAAGGGCGTCGTCCTCGCGCCGGACAAGCTCGACCAGCTGCCGCTCCCCGAGCCCACGGTCGTGAGCACGCAGCGCAAGAGCACGCCGCTGCTCCCACCCTGGGCGTGGACGACGGTGGCCGCGGCGCTCGTGGGCGCGCACTGGATCGCGCGACGCCGCGTCGGCCTGGCCTGAGCATCACCGCCGCGGGACGGCGAGCCGACCGCGGGCTCGGCGTGTCACTTGAGCGTGAGATCGATGGTGACGGGCTTGCCGTCCCGCTCGAGCACGACCTGCACCTTGTTGGCGGTCTTGAGCACGCCGTACGCCTCCATCGACTTGTCGGGGTTCGTCATGTCGAAGCCGTTGATGGTCTTGACCAGATCACCCTTCTGCATGCCGAGCTCGCCGAGGATCGTCGTCTGCGACGAGCGCTGCAGGCGGATGCCCTGCCCGTCGACGACCCGCGCCGCCTTCATGAAGGCCTGCTGCATCTGCAGGATCTTCTCTCGGCCGCCGCGCTCGATGACATATTCGTTGTCGGCGACCTTCACGATCTCCCCGGAAGAGGCCTCCTTCGTGGGGGCCGCGGTGCGAGCGGGCCGGGACGGCTCGGGCGCCGTACCCGCCGCGGTCTTCGAGCCGGCCTCGTCCATCATGCGGAGCTGGCAGCGCGTGCCGCCGCTCGAGAGCACCACGTGATCCCAGCCGATCGACTCGAGCTTCTTGCCGTCCACCTCGTCACCGATGCGGTGCATCTTCGAGGGGCCGGTGGTCTTGATGAGAGCGAAGGAGAACGCCGCGTCGTCCGACTCGGTGATGCCGACGACCGACGCGGACGCGCAGCGGGGGAGCTCCGTCTCGACGGTGGTCGTCGGCGGGGGCGGAGGAGGCGCGACGGGCTTGGGCTTGTCGAGCGGGCCGGTCTCGGAGTCGAAGGCGTTGCGCGCCAGGATGACGTGGGCGCTTTTTTCCGGGGGCCTGGCAGAGAGCGACGGCTTGACTGCGCCCTGAGCGGGAGGCGCGCCAGCCGGGAGCTGCTCGGCGACCAGGCTCGAGATCCCGGCGCCTTGCAGGTAGGCGATGCTGCCGAGCAGCCCGCAGAGGATCGCCGGGTAGAAGCGCTTGGCGGTCGCGTCGAGGTTCGCCACCTTGAGGGTCTCCTACCTCATTTGCACATGGCGAGCACGAGGGACTCCACGATGGCGCGGTCCCCCCGCTTGGCCCCGCCCTTGAGATCGACGTCGGCCCCGGCCAGGAGGGTGAGCCAGCGCTCGAGCGTGCCGGGGGGGAGCCGACGGAGCGAGTCGCGGGTGGCCTGGAGACGGAAGGGGATGATGCCGGCCAGCTGGCCCGCGCTCGCGAGCGGCTCGCCTGCGCGGAGGAGGCCGTCGAGCTTCGCGAGCTTCCGGACGCTGCTCGTGACGGCGCCGACCAGCGGGAGCGCGTCCCCGCGCGAGCGGAGGGGGATCTCCGAGAGGACCTTCAGCGCCTTCCTGAGGTCGCGCTCGCAGAGCGCGTCCGTCAGCGTCCACACCGAGCCGGGGCGCACCGGGGCGATCATGCGGCTCACCGCGTCGTCCGTGATTGGCGCGTTCTGGCCGACGAACAGACCGAGCCGCTCGATCGCCTCGGCCAGGGGGCCGAGCTCGCCCCCGAGGAGATCGACGAGGTGATCGGCGACAGCGGTTGGCATCGCGTGGCCGAACGCGCGGGCGCGGCGAACGGCCCAGTCGGGCAAGCGCTGCCGCGGCACCGCGTCACACGACACGAGAAAGCCGTTCTTCTTCGCGAGCGTGACGATCTTCCGTTGCCCGTGCAGCTTCGTGCCGGACAGGACGAGCACGGTGCTCGGGTTCGGATCGGCCGCGTAAGCGGCGATCGCGTCGAGCGGCGACTCCTTCTTCTTGTCGCTCGAGTCGCCGCTGTCGCGGGGCTCCCACCGCTCGACCGCCCGGACGAGGACGAAGCGCCGGGCGCTCATCATCGGGAGCATCTTGGCGGCGGCGACCACCTGGCTGCCCTGGGCCTCGCCAGCGGTATAGCGGTCGTCGTTGAAGCCCGGGATGCCGCCCGCGCAGGCGACTTCCTTCAGGGCGTGAACGACCTCCTCGACGAGGAACGACTCCTCCCCGAGAACGAGGAACACCGGCAGGAGGGCCTTGTCTCCTTGCTCGGACAGCGACCGGAGGAGCTCGTCGGCGAGCATCGGCCGCTAGATATAGCGTCGCCTCGACCTCATTGACTTGGACAAAACATCGTCCAGACTTCAATCGCGTCGGTGAATCGCACGCCGAAACCGAGAAGTGCTAGGAGTCGTAAGGTAACCGGTCTCGCTCGAGGCGAGCGCGACCCGTCTCCGCGAGAGCGAGACAGCACCCAAGCGAACCAAGAGAAAAAGAGAAGGAGAGCGAGATGTACGTTGCCAACTCGGCAATCCGGCCTCTGCTCCGGATCCGCGCTGAAGCGGAAGTTCCGACGCGTTTTGGTCCTTTCCGGATGGTGGTGTTCCACTACGGCGAGGCGACCTCGTGTGAAAACGGCCTCTCACCCGATCACGTCGCGCTGGTTCGCGGGGATCTCGCGGGCAAGTCCGGCGTCTTGTGCCGTGTGCACTCGGAGTGCCTGACGAGCGAGGTCTTCGGCTCGCTCAAGTGCGACTGCCGGGATCAGCTCGAGTCGGCCCAGGCCGAGATCGCGGAGCGCGGGGAGGGCGTCGTGCTCTACCTCCGGCAAGAGGGCAGGGGCATCGGCCTCGCCAACAAGATCCGCGCTTACCAGCTCCAGTCGGTCGGCCACGACACGGTGGACGCCAACCGCCTCCTCGATCTGCCGGACGATGCGCGCGAGTACCACGCCGCCGCCGCGATGATCGACTACCTCGGTCCGCAGTCGATCACCTTGCTCACCAACAACCCCGCCAAGGTGGACGGCCTGCGTCAGCTCGGGGTCGTGGTGGAGGGGCGCTCGCCCGTGCACATCGAGCCGAACGCGTTCTCGAGGCCCTATCTGGAAGCCAAGCGCCTTCGGATGAACCACGAGCTGCCTCGCTACGACGAAGCCGGCTAGGAAGTCGGTGTCTTGGGGGCGATCCCTTCGCGCTGCCGGCGTTGCGGTCTGCGGTGCGTGCTCACGTGCAAGAGCACGCTCCGCGCGCTCCTCGCCCGCGCCTTGGCATCACTCGGTCTCGCCCCCAATCCGCCGACTTCCTGCGGTAGCTGGCGTTTTTCGCCGATAGCTTCGCGATCTCGACGTCGGGCGTGCTCACGTGCAAGAGCACGCTCCGCGCGACTCGCCATCGACCACGCTCGCTCTCGGCGAAAACCGCTCAGCTACCGGTGGCGGCTCGGCATCGCGAGCGGCTATCGGCGCCCGGCTACTTGCCTGAGCCGGCTTTGAGCCGGGCGCGGAGGCGGGAGGCGTAGCCTTCTTTGTTCTCCTGCTTCTGCCGGGCGATGGCGAGGGCGTCGTCGGGGACGTCTTTGGTGACGGTGGTGCCGGTGGCCACGTAGGCGCCGGCGCCGATCTTGATGGGCGCGACGAGCTGCGAGTCGCTGCCGATGAACGCGCCGGGGCCGATCTCGGTCTTGTGTTTCCGGAAGCCGTCGTAGTTGCAGAAGATGGTCCCGGCCCCGACGTTCGCGCCCTCGCCGATGTCGCCGTCGCCGAGGTACGCGAGATGGTTGGCCTTGGCGCCCTTGCGGACGACGGTCTTCTTGGTCTCGACGAAGTTGCCGATGTGGGCCTGCTCGCCGATGTCGCTGTCCGGGCGCACATGAGAAAACGGCCCGACCTGCGCGCCGCGTCCGATGCGGGACCTGGACGAGACCGAATACGGTAGGACGCGCGCGTCCTCTTCGACCACCGTGTCGGTGAGGACCGAGCCCACGTCGATGTGCGCGCCGGACTTCACGATCGTCGAGCCGCGCAACACGACGCCGTGCTCGAGGATCGCGTCGGGCTCGACGACCACGCCGGCGTCCACGCGCGCCGAGCCGCGGACGGTGACGCCGCGCCGTCGCAGATCTTCCGCGGTGCGCGCGTAGAGGGCCTGCTCGGCGGCTTCGAGCTGGATCCGATCGTTGATGCCGACGAGCGAGCCCGCGTCGCTCACGGGGACGGCGATGGCCGCGCCGCGCTCGGCGGCCTGGGCGACGACGTCCGTGAAGTAGAGCTCGCCCTGCGCGTTGTTGGGAGAGAGCCGCGTCAGCGCCGTGCGGAGGAACGGCACCTTGACCAGGTACATGGCCGGGTTGATCTCGTCGATCGCGCGCTCCGCCTCGGTCGCGTCTTTGTGCTCGCGGATGGCGACGACTCGCCCGGCCGCGTCGCGCAGGATTCGGCCGTAGCCCGTGGGGTCGGGCACGCGGCACGTCAGGAGCGCGAGCTCCGCGTCGGCGGGCTGGCCATCGAAGGCGCGCGCGAGCTTCGCGACGTCCTCCGAGCGGACGAGCGGCGTGTCGCCGCAGAGGATCATCGCGACCTCCGCCTGATCACCGACCGAGCTCATCGCGCACGAGACCGCGTGCCCGGTTCCGAGCTGCTTGTCCTGCAGCGCCGTGCGCGCCTTGGCGCCGTATCGAGCGGTCAGCGAAGCCGCGACCGCGTCGCCGCCGTGACCGACCACCACGACGAGATCGTCCACGCCGGCCGCGAGCGCGGCGTCGAGCACGTGGTGGAGCATCGGCCTGCCGCAGAGCTCGTGCAGCACCTTGGCGCGCTTGCTCTTCATGCGGGTGCCTTGGCCGGCGGCGAGGACGATGGCGGTCGTTCGGGGCATGGCGCCTGGTTACCACGGCCGCGTCGCGAGATCGGCGCGAGCCTCGACGGATGACGCGTTGCGTAAGTGTTGCGTCATCGCTGCCCGGCCGTCACAAGCCGTCGCCGTTGGTTTACGCTCGTTCCGTTCCCCATGCGAAAAGCCGTAACTTCCTTGGGCCTGGGAGCGCTGCGCGTGCTCGCGATCACGGGGGCGGTCGGTTGGGCTTCGGCCTGCCACGAGCCCCTCGACACGACGCGCAAGCCGGTGCCGCGAGCGACGTTCGGCGACGATCTCTACGGGGTCTTCTGCGACCGCCTCGGGGCCGAGCTCTTCCAGGAAGACGTGACCGGCGTCTCGTACCAGTCCGTCTGTCACTACGACTCGGACGGCGCCTACGGCGACGAGGTCGACACCTCCGCGCTGCCGAAGCCGAAGGGCGACGCGGCCAAAGAAGCGCGCCGCGTCGCGATCGCCAAGATGAACGCGCTCATCCGGCGCCGCGGCGATCTCGTCCGCGCGTTCAACGCGACCTTCCCCGACGTCGAGATCGACAACCCCGCGACCGACAAAGACGGCGACACGGTCCTCCTGCTCGACGCGATGATGGACCTCGGCCAGCGCGTCTCCGCGCTCTACGAGCAGGACCCTTGGGCGGTCGCCGCGGGCGATCCGTTCGCCGAGCCGCTCGCGCCCGCGGCGACGCGCGCGCTCGGGCGCCTGTTCGATTCGATGAGCGAGAGCGACGAGGCGAAGTCGATGCTGTCGCGCATGTGGGGCCGACGTGGCTACAGGCCTTCGAACGTCGGGCTCGGGATCATCCGCTCCTCGCTCGATTACCCGGGCCTGCGCGATCTGACGACACACGCGGTCGGGCTCCTGGGCCCACAGGGCAAGGCGACGCCGCAGCTCCAGGCCCTGCTCGGGGTGATGGAGCGCGAGATGACCTACCTGACGCCCGAGGTGTCGACGCTGCCCGACCTCGCGGTGAACGCAGGGCTCGGCGAGCCGAACCGGCCTCGCACGACGATCGAGGCGCTGCGCGAGCTGATGCTCGATCAGAACGAGCGCTACGCGGTGAACGCCGACGATCCGCCTCGGTACATCGCCCTGCGTGACCTGCGTGGCTACGTCGTGCCGCTCTCGCTGAGCGGGCCCTTCTCCGACACGGACGGCGACGGCAAGGCCGACGTGGACGCCTTCGGACGCTTCCTCGACGCCTCGGGGACGGCCGTCTCGATCGACCCTCCGTTCGCCATCCCGGGCCAGGCCCCGCTCGGCGCGCTCGACGAGATCGGGCGGCCCGCCGACGGCATCTACGCTTACGTCGACACCGCGCGAACGCCCGCCGCCGGGCTCTCGACCATCATGGTGCCGATCCTCGACGCGACCGAATACGCGGACCCTGAGGATCCGAACGCCTTCTTGGCAGAGTACGAGACGCTCATGTACGCGCTGGCGGGCGCGAACGTCCTGCTCGGGCCGCGCGAGGACGCCGAATACGATTTCGAAAATGACGAAATCGTTCCGATCGGGACCAAGTGTGAGTCGTGCCTGAAATACAGCCGGTTCCGCGGGGAAGACTCCCCGCTCGTCGACGCGGCCCACGCGGTCGGCCAGCTGCTCGCCGACGAGGACTCGGACACCGTGCTCCTCGGGCTCATCGACCTGCTCGAGAACCACGAGGACGAGGTCGCGCGGGTCGTCGCCGCGGCGCTCCGCGTCCGCGAGATCGCGCTCGAGCACGACGAGCTCGCCGCGCAAGGGCTCGTCCCGCCCGCCGGGCTCCCCTACGAGAACCCGGTCTGGGACGAGGCCGCGCAGGTCCTCTCGCAGATGACCGACGAGCCGCGCCTCCTCGGCAACCTCCTGGCTGCGCTCGCGGACCCGGTCATCGTCGAGCCGATCGGGGGCTCGACTCACATGGGGGAGACCATCGCCCTCTACGCGAGCACGCGCGACGAGCTCGACTACGACCGGAACGACATCAACGGCCCGGCGATCAACCTGACCGACGGCAGCTTCTCCATCCAGGACCCACACAACCCGGTCGACTGGAACGCGCCGCGCAGCGGCTCGAACCGATCGGTGCTCGAGCGGTCGCTGCTCCTCATCCACGACGCGTCCGGCGCGAAGACCTGCAACAAAGACGGCGCCACCGTCAAAGCCCGCCTCTTCGGCATCACGCTCGACTGGCCGCTCAGCGGCTCGTACGGCCCGTGTGAGCTCTTCGAGATCCCGAACCTGGCGGCGTTCTACTTCGGCGCCATCGTGCACCCCTCACACCCGAAGCGCGCGGTCTTCACCCTCAAGGACGGCGCGCTCAACGACATCATGGACCTCCTCGGCGGCGTGGGGCAGTCGGCCGACGACATGTTCCAGGAGTCGAGCGGCCTCACGGGGATGACCACCCACCCCACGCCGCAAGCCCTGAACCGCCTCGTCTATTTCGGCGCGACCAGCGACCAGTACCCCGGCATGCCCGACTTCGACTCGATCAACGCGGGCGGTCGCACGGACGAGTTCATCCACGCGCTCATGGAGCCGGTGCCGACCAGCGTGTGCCCGGTCGACGGCTTCGGTCTCGCGACCTGCCAGCAGAAAGATCTGCTCCGGATCCGGACCGGGCAGGACATCTTCACGTGGGAGCGGCGCGGCTTCTACGACTACCTCAGGCCGGTCATCACCACGTTCGTGAACGTGAGCTGCAGCGAGGACGTCTCGATCTGCGATCTCAACGACTTCACCGGCGAGGAGATGTTCCTGCGCCTGTCGGACGTCTTCTACAGACACTACCCGGGGCCCGATCACGGCGACGAGTGTGACTCGAGCCTCCCGACGACGGACCGACGCTATTGCTCCGGCGCGGGCCTCAACCGCTACGAGCCGATCATCGAGAAGGCCATGCGCACCGACCTCATCCCGGCGCTGCACGAGCTCTCGGTGGCGATGAAGGACCTCTCGCAGATCACCGTCGCCCGCGGTCCGCGCAAGGGCCAAACGCTCAAGGGAACCGAGGTGCTCGAGCTGACGACCCGCGTGCTCTTCAGCCAGACGCGCTCCGCAGAGCAGGGCGTCACGAAGCGCAACGGCGACAAGACGGCGCAGTGGACCGACGGCACCGTGCAGAACCAGACGACGCCGTTCAACCTCCTGACCGACGCGCTGCACGGCTTCGACGTCGCGTTCTCCCAGGCCGAGGACGGCGAGCTCCGGCAGGCGCAGTGGAAGCGCGCGCGCTCGCAGCTCGTCGACGTGCTCCTCGCCATCGAAGGCACGGGCGCGTCGACCCGCTTCAAGAACCGCGCGCTCGGGCCGCTCCTCGTCAAGACGCTCAAGCTGTTCCGCGAGCAGCTCAACGCCCGCTGCCCCGATCGCGAGCAGGGCGGCGGCTGCGAGTGGGCGCGCACCGAGCTGTCGAAGAACCTCGCCGACGCGCTGAGCTCACCGCTCGCGGCGACCGCGGTCGACCTGCTGGAGGAGCTCCGCAAGGACGCGGACGGCCGCCGCTCCCTCGAGCGCTTCCTGACCTACCTCTTCGAGAACGCAGGCTCGGGTGAGGCCCTGCAGGGCACGCTCGCCTCGATGGTCGACATGATGCAGGTCATGGCGGACGACGAGAAGCTCGTCCCGATCTTCCGCAGCGCGGCCGTCGCGCTCAAGCCCGAGAACGATCCGGAGGGCGCGGGCGCCGCGGACCGGACCATCCGCATCCTCAAGGCGCTCTCGAGCGAGGAGTACGACCGCTACCACGTGCTCGATCACGTGCTGAAGAACATCGTCACCCCCATCCCGGACGAAAACGGTAACCCCGGCACCGCGCCCATCGAGATCATCATCGACACGATCGCCGAGGTGCACCGCGCCGACCCCGACTTCGCCGACCAGCCGCTCGACCCGACGGACTACGGCTACATCCTCGGCGTCGTGCGCGACTTCATGCTCGATAGGACCCGCGGGCTCGAGCAGATCTACTCGATCGTGCAGAGGCGAAGGCGCAAGTGAGAAGGCTCGTCTCCGCGGCGCTCGCCGCCGTGATCGCGGGCTCTCCCGCGGTCGCGCTCGCATCCGGCTTCTACACGGCGGATCGTGGCGTCCGCCCGCTCGGGCGCGGCGGCGCCTTCGTGGCCGGCGCCGACGATCTCGGCGCCATCGCCTACAACCCTGCCGGCATCTTCGACGCGGGGACGTCGCTGCTCATCGATGCGTCGATGGTCCTGTTCCGGAGCGACTACACGCGGCAGGCGTTGCTCCGGCAGGTCGATCCGAACACGGGGGAGGTCGTCGCCGAATACGAGCAGACCTTCCCGACGATCGAGGGCTCGGGCGCGCCGCTCCCCATCCCGACCGTCGCCGCGTCCTTCATCGTGCACCCCGACTGGCGCGTGGCGATCGGGGCACACGTGCCCTACGCGACCTTGCCCAGCTACCCGGAGGAGCTGGAGGACGGGACACCTTCTCCTGGGCGCTACCAGCTCGTCACCCTGGAGGGCTCGGTGCTCGCGGTTGTCGGCGGCTACGTGGCGTGGCGCCCGATCAAGCCGCTCACGATCGGCGCGGGCTTCGAGCTCCTCGTCGGCTCGTTCAAGAGCCAGAAGTACCTGAGCGGCTGCGTCCCCGAGCGCTTCTTCTGCTCGTCCGAAGACCCGGACTGGGACGTCGCGACCGAGATCACCGCCGCGCCGATCGTCGCGCCGTCGGGCAACCTCGGCCTGATCTGGGAGTTTTACGAGAGCTTCCGGCTCGGGGCGTCGTTCCACTTGCCGTTCTGGATCGACGCGCCCGCCACGGTCCACACGCGCTTGCCGTCGACCCCCGTCTTTCGCAGCGTCGAGCAGGTCGGCGAGGACGCGTCGATCCAGTTCATGCTCCCGTGGGAGGTGCGGTTGGGGCTCGAGATGCGCGACATCCCGCCCGGGCTGCGGGTCGAGATCGGGGCCGACTACCACCACTGGGCCGTGCACGATCAGATCCTCGTCGAGCCCGAGGACATCGTCCTCACCGACATCCCCGGCTTCCCGAAGGAGTACGCGCTCCCGGCCATCTCGATCGAGCGCGGCTTCCAGGGCACCGTCGGCGCGCGGATAGGCGCCGAGTACAGCATCAAGGCGACCGACGACGTCGAGGTGACGCCCCGCGCGGGCTTCTCCTACGAGACGAGCGCCGTCCCGGCCGAATACCAGTCGCTGCTCCTCCTCGACGCGGGCAAGGCGACGCCGTCGGTCGGGCTGGGTGTGCAGTTCGGCAACGCGCGCTTCGACGTGGTCTACGCGCACCAGTTCTATCCTTCGGTCGAGGTCGCGCCGGAGGACGCGAAGCTCCCGCAGACGCTCCCGCTTCAGGCGAACGCGCCGGACCGGCCCGACTACATCAACGGTGGCATCTACAACTGGGGTGTGGACGTGGTGGGGCTCGGCTTCCAGTACACCTTCGACAAGGGCGCGCCCGCTGTCGAAGACGAAGAAGCGGAGACGCCTGCTCCGGCGCCGAAGCCGACCGTCGAGCCGCCGTCCGAAGAGGAGTAGCCGGCCTCAGCCCGGGCTGAAGACGAGCGGGACCGTGATCTCGCGCGCGCCCTCGCCCGGCGGGATGACGAGGGTGCGGAGCACACGCTCGACGCAGTCGATGAGCTCGCCGGATCGTGGCTCGCCGCTCGTCACCTCGACCGCCGTCACGCGGCCTTCTGCGTCGAACGCGATCCGAAACGAGAGCTTGCCGCTGATGGCCGGGTCGGTCTGCAGGGCGCGCTCGTAACAGCGGCGGATGTCCCGGGCGCGGGCCCTCAGGTTGCTCGCGATCTCCTCGACGGGGGCGGGCCGCGCCTGCGCCGAGGGCTCCGCGGTGGGGCCCGGGAAGCGACGCATCGCGCCTGCCGGTCCCGACACCACGATCGCGTCGGCGTCGAAGTCGACCCGAGGGCTCGGTGGGGGCGGCGCCGGCGCGGCAGGTGGGGCGACGACGTCCGACGACGCGGCGCTGGGCGGCTCCCGGGTGAGCCAAGGCGAGGCCGAGGAGGTCGAGGGCTCGGCGGGCGCGCTCGCCGCGCAGGCCTGGGCCAGCACGACGAGCGCGGCGGTGGAGGATCGCATCGCGGACAGGGACAGGCTCGGCAGGGCCGAGTTCCCGTGAGGGCGCGCGCCGGCGACTACTGCGGCACCTCGGGCGTGCAGAACCCGTCGATGCATTGCGCGGCCGGGTTGCAGCAATCGGTCGCGGTCTCGCACGCGTTGCCGTCGAGCGCGCAGTCTTGCGGGACGCCGCACGTGTATTGGTTGGTGTCGGGGTCCTTCAGGCACGTGCCATTGCAGCAATCCACCCCGGACTCGCAGCTCTCGCCGACCTCCTTGCAGGGCTCGAGCGCGAAGTAGGCGTTTTCGCTCTTCTGCAGCTCTTCCTGGCCGCGCAGGTAAAACGGCGGGTGCGACGGGTCGTCTGCGACCGGCGGATCGTCGATGGCGGTGATCCAGAGCTGCTGCCGGTTCGCGTTGACGAGGCGGTTGCCGTAGTCGCGGCGTGAGATGTAGACGAGCCAGAAGTACCCGCCCGCGCGGAGCGGCGCGAAGACCGGGTTGAAGCTCTTGTTGTCGTTGACGGTCGCCTGGCCGAGCTCCTTCACGTTCGTGCCGGTGAGGTCGGTGAGCCAGAGCGTTCCTTCGCCGGTCGAGCGCGACCCCTGCGTCGGCCGGCCGTACGCGATGAACTCGGAGCCCGGCGCGAAGCTCGGGTAGGCGGGCCTGCCGGGCGCGCCGGCCTGCGGGATGATCGTCTGGGTGTTGCTGACGGTGAAGCCGTCGGCGGCGACGTCCGCGATCGAGAGGTGGCCCGTGCCCACGTCGAAGGCCCAGCCGCCTCCGCCCATCCCACAGATGGCGGCGATCTTCTTTCCGTCGGGCGACCACGCGGGCTCCGCGCAGCCGGTGCCCATCACGTTGCCCGCCAGGGCAGCGCCGGTGTTGCCGTCGACGATCGTGAGGAGCTTGCTGCTCCCGCCCGCGTCGTCGTTGCTCAAGAGGAGCCGATCGCCCTTGTCGTTGAACGCGCCGAAGGTGCCCGTGAGGAGGCTCTGCGGCGTGATGCTGCCCTGCACGGCGGGATCGCTCGTGAGGTCGACCGTGATCTGGGGGAAGGGGACGCCCGAGTCCAGCGTGGCCATCATCTTCTGGCCGTTGCGGCTGACGGTGTGGCAGCCCCAGCAGCCGCCCGGCTGGTAGAACTCGGTGGGGACCGGAGAGTTCGGCTTGATCCGCAGCACGCGACCATTGCCCGCGCCTTCCGGCAGCTCCCAGTAGTAGACGACACCTTTCAGCTTGCCCTGGGCGATTCGCCAGGTCCGCTCGTGCGGTTGATACGCGACGCCGTTCGAGTAGCGGCCGAGCGAGACCTCGAGCGGATCGCTCTGCGCGCCGCTTCCGGAGCGGCCGATGTTCGTCCAGTCGTCCTCGGGCATGAGGTGACGCGACGGCGGGTCGGCCGTGAAGTACTCGGTGTACTCCATGTACTTCTCTTTGATGTGGAGCTTGTAGACGTCGCCCGATTGCGTGCCGTTCCACATGAGCTCGGGGCCGAGGACGTCGAGCGGGTAGACGGTGTTGTCATACGGGTACATCCAGTCCATCCCGGTGTCGGCCGTGCCGGACGGGTTGTCGAGCGCGGCCTTCACGTTGGGATCGATGACGCTGCCGCCCACCACCTTGTTCACGTAGATGGTCGCCTTGGCCTCGCCGTAGCTCGTCCCGAGCACCGCGGTGATCTTGCCCACGCCGCCGGCGTTGCCCGTGGGGACGAACGCGCCGTTCGAGACGTCGCCGATGTACGGCTTCTCGAAGGACCACGTCACGAGGCTCGTCACGTCCTGCCCCTGGATCTTCGCGGTGATGGGCTGGTTGACGATGTTCGTGCTGTCGACGTTGAGCGTGAAGTCGGCGGGCTCGATCACGATCTGCTGGCCCATCGGGATGCCGCCGCCGTCGCCGAAGCCCCCACCCATGCCGGTGCCGGTCGTGGTGGTGGCGTCGCCCCCACCGGGGCCCGATGCCCCAGCGTCACCTCCGCCTGGGGGCGGGTCCGTGCTCGCCGAGCACGATCCCCCCAGCGCAGCCGCGACGATGCCCATGGCAAGGATGAGTGTGGAACGCCAAGCTTTCACGAGAGCCTCCGCTCTCGAGCCTAGAACAGCTCTTGCTGGGGGAAAATCGCCCTCGACCCCCCTTTGTTGACCCCCCATGCCGCCCGACGTACACCCGCTCGCCATGAGAGCCGCGCTCATCACGGCCCTCGCGACGCTTCTCGCGATCGCAGCTCCCGGCAGCGCAAGCGCGGCCGGTGGCAAGCGTCAGGTCGCGCAGCAGAAGGCGCCCGCCAAGAAGGCGCCGGCGCGCGGAAAGAAGCCCGCGAAGAAGCCGGCGGTAGCCGGCGTGTCGAAGAAGGCCCCACGCAAGGCCGGCTCCGAGCCGGCGCCGGCCGACAAGGCGCTCCGCGAGAGCGTGGCCGGCCAGCCCGTCACCGAGGAGGCGGCAGCGCTCGTCGGCGCCCCCGAGCTCCGTGAGGTCGACGACGTCCTCTTCCCGGAGGTATCCGCGGCCGACGTCGCGTCGAGCTCCGCCCCGACCGAGACCCGCGTGATCGCGAGCGGGTTGCCCGTCCTGGGCGAGCCCGCGCCCTCCGTCGACGCGCCGAGCGATCTGAAGTGGATGGCGTCGCTCATCAAGCCCGACATCCCGTTCCGGTGGGACGCGCGCCTCGTCAAATACCTCGACTACTTCAAGAACAACCCGAAGGGCCGGAGCTTCGCGGCCGCGCTCATCAAGCGGAGCGGTCGGTTCGAAGCGAAGATCCGCGCGGCCGCCAAGGCGAAGGGGCTGCCCGAGGACCTCGTGTGGGTCGCGCTCGTCGAGAGCGGAATGAACCCGCGCATCGTGTCGGGCGCAGGCGCAGCGGGGCTCTGGCAGTTCATGCCCAAGGCGGCGTCGGCGTACGGGCTGCGCATGGACCGCTATGTGGACGAGCGGCTCGACCCCGAGCGCAGCACGGCCGCGGGGCTGCGGTTCCTGAAAGACCTCCACTCGCGCTTCGGGAGCTGGGAGCTCGCGCTGGCGGCGTACAACATGGGCCACGGCGCGCTGCTCACCGCCGTGCGCAAGTACAACACGAACGACTTCTGGGAGCTCTCGCAGCTCGAGGCCGGTGTCCCGTACGAGACCGCGCTCTACGTGCCGAAGATCGTCGCGCTCGCGTTCGTCGCGCGCAACAAGCAGGTCTTCGGCTGCGATGGAATCGAGCCCGATCCGGCCGAGCCGTTCGAGGCTGCCGTCGCGCCCGCCGCGGCCGCACCGGCTGTCGCCACGCCGGTCGGCGCCGCTCGTGGCGACAAGACCGCGGCGGCCGCGCCCGCCGCGCCGAAGCCCGCCTCGAGCCCCAAGCCGCCGGCCGCGGAGCTCGCGCAAGCGGCCGGGCTGGTCCGCTACAAGCTCCGCTGGGGCGAGTCGCTCGAGCACCTGGCGCTCGCGACCGGCACGACCGAGAGCAAGCTGCGAGCGCTGAACGGCATCACCGACACGGTGCCGCCGCGACCCGGCACCGAGCTCTTCCTGCCCACGGCGCCGCAGGCCGTCGTGCCGCTCGAGGAGCCCGTCGCGGTCGTTCCCGGTCGTGCCCCGTCTTACCCGGGCAAGCGTCGCGTCTTCTACGAGGTCGTCTGGGGTGACCGGATCGACGCCGTCGCGCACGAGCTCGGCGTGACCGTCGAGGAGCTCGGGCGGTGGAACAACGTGGACCGCGACGCGCGGCTCCACGGCAAGATGGTGTTGCAGGCGTTCGTGGACGACAGCCGCGATCTGCCCGACGTGCGCCTCCTGCCCGCCGACAAGACGAAGGTGCTCGTCGTCGGAACGCCGGAGTTCTTCGAGCACTTCGAGGCGAAGAACGGGCGCACGCGGGTGGTCCACACGGCCAAGGACGGCGAGACGCTCGCCGCGCTCGCCAAGCGCTACGGCTGCTCCGCCGGTCTGCTCGAGCGGATCAACCATCGCCCTCGCAAGGCCTCGCTCACCGCCGGCGAGCGCGTCGTGGTGTACACGAGCCGGGTCGAGCCGACGAAGCCCGCGGCGCCCGCGGCCGATCCGTACGAAGAGGCGAGCGCTCCCAAGGAAGACCTGGGCGGCTAGCAGGGTCAGGCCGTGACACGGAGGTGCGCACCGGCCTGCTTGGCCGGCGCATCGAGCGTCGCCGTCTCGTCGCTGCGTTCGCTGGCAGGCTCGAATGCGGGCACATCAAGCGTGGCGAACGCGCTCACGGGCGTCACGCCGGACGGCACCAGCGCGCGGAGCCGAAGCGTCACCTCGGCGAGCGGAGGGCGCTCTTTCGCGTCACTCTTCAGCATGGCATCGACGAGATCGACGAGCCGCTTGTCGATGAGCGGGGCTCGCGTTCTCAGCGAGGGGATCTCGCCCCGCAGGTGAGCGCGGATCATCCGCGGGAGCGTCAGCCCCGCGAGGGGGTGCTCCCCCGCGAGGCACTCGAAGAGCGTCAGGCCGAGCGCGTAGACGTCGGTCGCGGGCGAGATGACGCCGCCGTCGGTGATCTGCTCCGGCGCCATGTACGCGCCGGTCCCCAGGAGCTCACCCGCTTCGGTCAGGTGGTGCTCTTCGGAGTCGGCCCAGCGGGACACGCCGAAGTCGAGGAGCTTGATGCCGGGCTCGGCGGCCTGGAGCATCAGGTTGTCGGGCTTGAAGTCGCGGTGGACGATGCCCGCCGCGTGGACGGCCGCCAGCGCCTCCGCCGTGGCGAGGATGACAGCCATGTAATGCTGCACGCTGAGCGCGTCCGCTACCAGGCACCAGCGGAGCGTGACGCCTTGGACGCGCTCCGTGAGGAGGTAGGGTCTGCCGCCCGGCGCGATGTCGACGTGGAGCACGCGAACGACCGCTGGATGCGCGACGGTGTTGGCCGCCGCGGCCTCGAGCACGAACCGCTTCATCTGCGCGGCCGAGGTCGACGGGTCGCAGCGCATCACCTTCGCCACGATCTCGTCTTTGGTCTCGAGATCTTCGGCCAGGTAGACGTCCGCGAAGCCGCCGGAGGCCAGGGGGCGGGTGATCTTCGCGCGCTCACCAAGGATGAAGCCCGGGGCGAGCCGGTCGGACGGCAACACGATCTCGGGCGGGGTCGCGCGCTCGAGCAAGATCGGCTGGGAGGCTCGCGCGACCGCGCGCTCGAGCCGCTCCACCTCGCGCCGGGCGTCGAGCACACGCGCGAGCTGGGCGTTCACCCGGTGGGTGAGCTCGTCCGCGACGGCGGCGAGGTGTCGTTTGCGGCTCTCGAGCCGCGTGTTCGTGCTCGCGAGGCGCTTCTGCGCCAAGAACATCCGGGTCTCCGCGGCCTCTCGCGTGAGCGCCGCGAACGTGAAGATGCCCGCTGCTCCGAGGGCCAGCGTCACGAAGAGGCTGAGGCCCACGACCTTCCCAGCGAGCACCGAAGGTGCGGCGTACGCGACCGCCTCGATGACGACGGCGATCGCCAGCGAGGATGCGCGCCTGGCCGTCACGACGGTTCCGTACATCCACATCGAGAGCAGCGCGAGCAGGCCGACCGACATGACCCCTCGCGCGTGCGCGGCGGCTTCCCCGATAGCAAACGCGGTGACGAGGCCCAGGACCTGGTTCAGGTAGCCGAACGGCCGCGGGCTACGGACTCTATTGCCTGCGATGAGGACGAGCGAGAGAACGAAGCCGATGACGCCGCCGCCGAACGCGCCCCACTGAGCCCATCGAGCGGGCAAGGCGGCTGCGCAGGCCACCGTTCCCAGGGTCGCGCAGGCGATGCCGCCGGGTGCCGCGTGGATGAACCGTGTGCGGAAGGCGTCGTCCTCTCGCGCACGCAGCGTGGCTCGCTCCTCTTTCGAGAGCTCGTTCCCCGGGAAATAGCGGGCCCTCCAGCTCACGGCCGGTGCCCTCCGCTGTCGGGCTCGCTGTCGCGCTTGTGCGGCGGCATCGACCAGGCCTGATCGACGCCGGCCGCCAGGCGGCGGGAGCGGTTGCTCACCCGTTCTCCGAGCAGGCTCTCCAGGGCGCCGACGGTGCGCGCGCCCGCGAGGAGCTCCTGGACCTGCTGGCGCGCCACGAGCTCCAGCTCCGCCCGTCTCGCCGAGAGCGCACGCTCCTCGCGCCGGAGCTCCGCCTCCCGCTCGAGCAGAAGCTCCTCTTCGACGAAGAGCTTCTGCTCGCGCCGGTGCCGCTCGCGTGCGCCGAAGATGGCGAGCGCCGCACCGGAGGCCATCACCGCGCCGATGATGAGCCCGTTTGTTCTTTCGAGCGCCCCGCGCGCGGCGAGGACGCCGCAGAAGACGGCCACCTGCATCCCGATCCCGCCCGCGAGCACCGGCACCGAGAGCGAGAGCTGCGTTGCGCCCAACCCCCAGCACACGAGGAGGATGGCCCAGCCGGTTGCTTCGAAGCCGTTCCCCACGCCGGTGAGCGTGGCGGAACCGACGGCGCACAAGACGCCGATGATCAGGATGCCGAGCTCCGGCCGCGCCCGAAGCGCGGCCGTCCTCGAGAGCGGGTAGCTCAGCGCGAAGGCCGCGCCGATCGCGAGGAGGATCGACGCGGCGCGGGGGTCGTCCGCCCGGAAGCAGAAGAAGGCCAGGATGACGTTGAACGCCGCGCCGAGGGGGACGGCGGGCGCGTATTCGTCGACCAGCCGGCTCCTACAGTGCTCTCCATAGGAGCCGAGACGAGTCTGGGCGTTCCTCTCCACCACGCGTTCCAACGGCTCGTTTCGCCGATCCGAAAAGCGACTTCAGTCCGAGACGGACGCGGTCAGCACCGGCGCGCCCGAAGGCTTCGTGACGTCCGCCGCGGACTCGGGGGTGACCGAAATGGCGAAGTTGCGGAAGGTCGTCGTGATGGTGAGCTCGCCCTCGAAGTCGTCGTCGACCTTGAGCGCGCCGACGTTCTGGAGCGGAGCGTCTTCCTTGTCGGGCTGGATCCACACGACGTACGTCGTCGCGCCCGACGCGAGCTTGGCCGGGTCGCCGAGGTGGGCGACGCGAACCGTGATGCTGCCGTTTCCGTTGTCCTCGAAGCTCGGGTCGACCTCACCTTGGGCGAAGGGGACGGATGCGGCCGGGGTCATGGTGACCGTCGACGAGCAGCCGATCAGCGCGAGGGAGGCGAGCAGGGCGGAGGACAACGAGGTGAAGCGAAAGGGGGTGGTCATGCGCCGCCCTTTTAGCACCTTCCGTGCCGCTGTCGGTGCTACTCGTGGAGGGATGCGTCTCTCCGGATGCCGTACCGCTGGAGGAGGCGGTGCAGGTACATCCGGTCGACGCCTGCCTTCCGAGCAGCCTGGCTGACGTTACCGCTGCAGCTCGCGAGAAGTGCCCTTAGGTAACGTTGCTCGAAGGAGGCGATGATCTGTTCCTTCGCGACCCGAAACGGCACGTCCACGCTGGGCTCCGCGTCGGGCGAGGGGGGCGTCTCGGAGCGCAGCTCTTTCGCGTTGGCGATCGGCTCGTCGAACAGCGCGAACCGCTCCACGTAGTTGCGCAGCTCGCGGACGTTGCCCGGCCACGGGTGTCTCCGCATCTGTTCGAGCACCTCCTCCGTGAAGGCCTCCATCCGCTCGCTCGCGCCGAGCTGCTCGAGGAAGCAGCCGATGAGGAGCGGAAGATCGTCCAGGCGTTCGCGGAGGGGCGGCACGTCCACCCGGAGGACGCTCAGCCGGAAGTAGAGATCTTCGCGGAAACGCCCCTGGTTCACCTCGCCCTCGAGCCGGCGATTCGTGGCGGCGATGACGCGCACGTCGATGCGGCGGGTCTGGTTCTCCCCCAATCGGCGGATCTCGCGGGCCGCGAGGGCGCGCAGCAGCTTGGGCTGCATTTCGAGGGGGAGCTCGCCGATCTCGTCGAGGAACACGGTCCCCCCTTCGGCCGACTCGAAGGCGCCGGGTCGCGCGCGATCCGCGCCGGTGAACGCCCCCTTGGCGTGACCGAAGAGCTCACTCTCCACGAGGCTCCGCGAGATCGCTCCGCAATCCACGATGATGAACGGCTTGTCGGCCCGGGCGCTCCGCCGGACGAGCTCGGCCGCGACGAGCTCCTTGCCGGTCCCGCTCTCGCCCTCGATCAGCACGTCGCTCGGGGCCTTGGCGATGCGGTCGAGCCGCTCGAACATGCGGCGCATGGGCGGGGCGACGCCATAGAGGGCGCCGAACGCCGGGGGGCCGGCCCGATCCTCCGTGCCGGAGGAGATCGCGCGGAGGCGGAGGGTGGTCTCGCCGATCACGATCGTGCACTCGGGCAGGGCGAGGTCGGCGTCGCGAACCGAGACACCGCCGACGCGTGTGCCGTTCAGAGAGCCGACGTCGAGCAGTCGCCAACCACCAGGGTGGTTCCGGATCTGGAAGTGAAACCGCGAGACCTGAGGATCCTCGATCACGATGTCGTTCGACTCGTGTGAGCCCACGCGGAGCACGTCCCCCGATACCCGCTTCGTCCGCGAAGCGGGCTTCCCGGCCTCCCGAGAGACGGAGACCTCGATCTGAGGAACCGTCACGGGGACGGCTCGGGACGGCTCCGTAGATCTGCCGTGAGGCAGCGCCTCGCGGTCCGTCACCGCCGGTACGACCAGCTTCTTCACCGCAGACGAGCTTAGTCGAGCCGATGCGTGTCGATCGAGATGTTTGGTCCGCACCTGAGACGATGAGTCCTCATCGGGCGGCCACCTACGCAGGACGAACGGGCGCCGAGAGGCTCTCGGCCGCGGCACGGAAGCTGCCTGGAGCGCGCGAATGATGGTACCGTTTCCTCCGCGTGGTGACCGCCCGACCGAAAGCGCGCAGTCCCTTCCTGCTGAAGCGCTCGCGACCTACCTGGAGGAGTGGGCGATGCGACGCGAGAAGGTCCTCTCCCTCCTCGACATCGGGGCGGCGCGTGAGGCGAGGAAGCTCGCGTGGGAGTGCCGCCGAATGGCGACGCTCGACACGACGACACCGGAGTGGGTGGCGCTCAAGCGGCGAGTCGTTGCGTTCCTCGGATCGCGACGGGACTCGCACCTGATCCGCCGTGAAAAACGTGGCGTGTAGGGGCCTTCTCTCGACCGCGATCCTCGGAAGCTTCCTTCTTCTGCTTCGACGCGACGCGCGGGCCCAGGAGTCGACGGCCCTCGACCGAGTCGAGCCGGCCCCTGCCGGCGACCCGTTCCTCGTCGCGCCCTCTGCCGGCGTCGAAGGAACCCTGCGCCCCGCCTTCGCGGTGCTGGGGACCTACGCGCTCGAGCCCCTTCGCGTTCGTGACGAGGCGCGCGAGCGCTCTCGTGCCGTGGTCGAGCACCAGGTCGGGCTCCACCTCCTCGGCAGCGTCTCCCTCTTCGACCGGGTGCTGGTCGGGATCGACGCGCCGTTTTACGTGCTGCAGTCGGGCGAGCCGGTCACCGAGCTACCGGAGAGCGTCGCCTACGCTCCGCCGCCGTCCGCGGCCGTGGGCGACCTCCGCTTGACCGCGCGCGCCGAGCTGCTCGAGGCCGACGGCGGACTTCCCGCCGTCGGCCTCGGCGCGTCGCTCGCGCTGCCCTCGGGCGACGAGGCCGGCTACGCGTCGACGGGCTCCGTGCGCTTCACGCCGCGTGCCCTCGTGTCGGGCGACTACGGCTTCCTGCTCTGGTCGACCTCCGTCGCGAGGACCTTCGAGCCGGAGCGCACCGCGCAGGCAAACCTCGTCGGCGATCAGATCGAGGTAGATCTGGCAGTGGCGGGGCGCATCGCGTGGGCGCAGCTCGGCGTGGAAGCGCACCTCGCGGCCGAGGTCGGCGCCCCTGCCGCGAGCACGACACCCGCGATCCGGTTCGAGCCGCTCGCGTCCGCGCGCGCGTACGTGGAGCCGGTCGTCTTCGCGATCGCCGGCGGGCCGGGCATCTGGAACGCCCCCGGCACCCCGACGTTCCGCCTGCTCTTCGAGGTCGGGGTCGCGTTCGATCTGCTCCCCGAAGAGCCCGATGGCGGAGAGTCGGAGCAGCGCCGGGACGGCGCGGTGGACGGGCGCGCGCCGTCCGGTGCGGAGCGCACGTCCACACCCGCGCCCTCGCCAGGGGCCGGCGCGCGTCGCGACCGTGACGGCGACGACGTGCCGGATGCCTTCGACGCGTGCCCCGGTCTGCGCGGTGTGCGCCAGCTCGCACGGGAGTCGAACGGCTGCCCGCTCGTGCAAGCAGCGCCGGCTCCCGACCCGGGGGTGGTGGTGCAAGCCGGGCAGATCGTGATCAAGGAGGAGATCCGCTTCGAGTCCGGCTCCGCTGTGCTCCTGCCCGAGTCCAGCGTCCCCCTGGAGGCAGTTCGCCGGGCGCTCGCGGACGATCCGACGATCGCACGAGTCGGCGTCGACGGGCACACCGACGACCGCGGCGACTCGCGGAAGAACCTGGAGCTGTCGCGGGCGCGCGCTCTCTCGGTCGTGCGCTGGCTGACCGAGAAGGGGATCGACGCGCGGCGGCTCGAGGCGCGCGGCTTCGGCGCCAGGCAGCCGCTCGTCGAGAACCGCGACGACGCAGCCCGCGCGAAGAACCGGCGCGTGGAGTTCATCATCCTGCGACGCGACGCGAGGGGGGAGCCCGCCTGGATCGACGGCACGCTGCCGAGCGAGCCGGAAGGGAGAGACAAACCGTGAGGATCCTCCCCAAGGCCGCGCTGCTCTTCACCGCGCTCGCCGCCGTCCCCGTGGCCGCGACTGTCTTCTCGTTTCTCCCTCGTTATGGTCAGGCCGTCCGCGCGGCGGAGCAACGGAGCGCGCTGCTCTCGGCGGCGGAGGTGAACGCGCTCGTCGTGCGCCAGGTCGACACGGTGCTCGCGGACGCCGGCGCGGTCGCCGCTGCGGTAGGCCACGCGAGCGACGCGCCCAAAGATCAAGCCGAGGCGGCGCTCCTCGCGATGCGCGTCGTCCTCGCGACGCGCCCGACGATCGACATGGCGCGCGTGGAGGTCCCCGATCGCGGGATCAGCACGGTGCTCACAAAGCCCGACGCCGACGCCTCGCTCTGCCCGGCGTCGACCGAGGCGCTGCGCGCGGAGGCGGAGCGGGCTGGGTACGCGTCCGCCATGCTCGACGCGCGTCGTGCCGTGCTCGTCTTGCCGATCCCACGAGGTGAACGGGCGGGAAGCCCGGCCGCGCCGACCCCGCGGGGGTTCGTGACGGTGCCCGTCTACTTGCAGGGGCTCTCGCTGGATCTGGCGACGATCGCAGAGGCGCGAGGCCTCGACGCGAGCACCGGGTCGAACGTCGTCGTGCTCGATCGGGATCGGCGCGTCGTCGCCGCGACCGGACCCTGGAGCCTCGAGATCGGCTCGGACGGCGCGAGCCTGCCGTTTTACCAGATCCTCCCCGAAGGGCGGACGGCCGCGCGGGTCGAGGTCCAGCAGGACGCCGTCGTGCGCGACGCCGAGACGTCGCTGACGGTCGTGTCAGCTGGAAACCCCGACGGCGAGGCGTCCCTCGGCTGGCTGATCGGGATCTCTCGCCCCCACGCGACGGTCTACGCCGAGCTCTCTCGCACGCGGCGCGCCCTCTACGCGCTCGGCGGCGCGACGCTGCTCGCGGCCTTCCTCGCGGCGCTCGTGGCCGCGAGGGCGGTGACCAGGCCGGTCGTCGCCCTCTCGGAGCTCGCCGAGCGGATCGGTCGCCGGCGGTATCGGGAGGTTGGGCCCGCGTCGATGCGAAGCGACGAGATCGGCCAGCTCGAGCGCGCCATGGTGAGGACCGCAGAGGAGCTCGAGCGCCAGGAGGCGGCCATCGCGGAGGAGGCGCGCCGGCGCGGGGAGCTCTCGCGGTTCATGGCGCCGGAGCTCGTCTCGGCAATCGTGCGCGGAGAGCACTCGCTCGAGCTCGGCGGCAAGCGCTGTGAGGTGACGATCCTCTTCGCGGACGTCGTCGCCTTCACGCCTTTCGCGGAGCGCCGCGCCCCGGAGGAGGTTGTCGCGCTCCTCAACGAGCTGTTCAGCTTGCTCACCGAGGTCGTGTTTCGTCATGACGGTGTCGTCGACAAGTTCGTCGGAGACAGCCTCATGGCGATGTGGGGCGCGCCCGTCGCGCGGGAAGACCACGCGGACCGCGCCCTCTCCGCCGCCGAGGACATGCTCCGGTTCCTGGAGCCCGCGGCCACCTTGTGGCGCGAGAAGTTCGGCGTGGAGATCCGGCTCGGCATCGGGATCGCGAGCGGGGCGGCGATCGTCGGGAACATCGGCTCCGACAAACGCATGGAGTACACGGCGATCGGTGACACCGTGAACGTCGCCGCGCGCCTCGAGACGATGGCGAGGCCGAACCAGATCCTCGTCAGCAGCGAGACCAAGGCTCGAGCGAGCGGGGCGTTCGCCTGGAAGAGCCTGGGCCCGATGCGCCTGCCCGGGCGTGCGGCCGAGACCCAAGTGTTCGAGCTCGAAGCATGATGCGTCGCCTCATCAATCGCCGCTGGGTGATCCTGGCCCTCGCCCTCGTCACGACGGCGCGCGCCGCGCTCGCGGACGAGCCGACCCCGGGCTACCCGGAGGCTGTCATCCAGTGGGGCGTGCAGCGCGGCGAGACCTGCGAGGACATCGCCAAGGCGGCTTACGGCGATGCTCGGCATGCGCACCTCTTGCTCCGCTACAACCGGATCGTCTGCACGCGCGGGGCGCCGCTCAAGCCCGGCGTCACCCTCGTGATCCCAGCGAAGGTCACCACGATCCCGACCGCGACCTTGCGCGCGTTCACGCCAGCCGTGCGAACGAGGGCTCCCGGCGCGGACTGGAGCGACGCGAGCTCCGGGATGGCGCTCAGCACGAACTCGAGCGTGAACACGCTCGAGAAGGCGCGCGCAGACATCCAGTTCATCGACCGTACCCGGGTCTTTTTGGCGGAGAACACGCTCGTTGTCATCTTCGGAACCGCGAGCCAGACGGCCGTCTCGAAGACGCCCCCGCCCGTCGCTCAGGTCGAGTCCGGCGAGATCCAGGCGGCGATAGCCGCGCTTCGTGGCGAGCCGGTCGAGATCGCCGTGCCGGACGGCGGCCGCGTCAGCGCGACCTCGCGTGATACCGTGGTGGAGCGCAAGGCCACGCGGACTACGGTCGCGGTCTTCGACGGCACTGCGCGCGTGAAGAACGCCGGCCGCTCGGTCGACGTGCCGACGAACTTCGGGACGCGCTTCGTGGGCGCCGCACCGCCTCAGAAGCCGCGCCCGCTCCCGCCCGCGCCCGTCTGGGAGGCCAGGCCGAGCGCGATCGTGCTCGCGCCACCGGGGAACGCGACCTTCTCGGCGTCGTGGGCCGCGGTGGACAAGGCGCGCGCCTACCGGGTGGAGCTCGCGCGGGACGAGGTCTTCACCGATCTCGTCGCCCGCCAGGAGGTCGGCGCGGAGGCGCGGGCGTTCCGCGCGGAGCGGCTCCCGCCGGGCCGGTACTTCCTCCGCGTTCGAGCCATCGACAACGAGGACTTCCTCGGCGTCGCCGCGGCGCCGATCTCGGTCCTCGTGTCCGAGGCCGCCTTCGAAGGCGGCGCGGGCGGGGTGGGCGGAGACGAGATCGTCGCGAGCTCCTACGCCGTGCTCAAGCTCGGCTTGCCGCCGGGCACCGAGCTCGCGGTCGACGACGAGCCGTTCGTGTCGGGCGCGAAGGAGATCGATCTCCTCGCCCTGCGGCCGAAGAAGATCACGCTGCGTGCGCCCGGCGCCGCGCGCTCGCTGCTCGTCCGGTACCTTCCTGCGACCGCGTCGGTCCGTGCAGAGCCCGCGGGCGCCGACGGGCTCGTCGTGCGGGTGGTGCTCGAGGGAGCCGGAGGCGTCGACGTCGCGCGGCGCATCCGTCCTCGGCTCGCCGTGCTTCGAAAGGGCGTCGCCGCTGCCGAGCTCGTCTCCTTGAAGGCGGAGCCGAGATCGCCGATGTCATTCGTGGCGCGCATCTCGGGCGCGCGCGACGTCTCCCGCCTGGTGGTGGAGGACTTCGCCGGAGAGCCGCTCGGATCGAACGTCCCCGCCTCGCGGGAGGCGGAGCGCCGTGCTCCTCCCGCCGAAGAGCCCATTCCGGTGATCGGCCTCCATTCCCCCGCGTTTGCGCCCAACCCCCACGTCGCCGACTGGTGGGCGCCGACGGCTCCCGGCACGGGCAACGTCGCGCTCGCGATCGAAGCGCCCTTCTCCGGCGCTTCGCCCGACGCGCAGGGCCGGGTCCAGGTCTCGGGGGCGCTCGGTCCGGTCAGCCTCGAAGGCGCGTTTCTCACCGATGATCTTCGCTCGCCGCGTGAGGCGAACGAGTCCGCCTGGCTCGGCGCGCGCTTCCGCTTCGTGCGCGTGGGCCGGTCGGCGCTCGAGGTCGGCGCCGCCGCCAGGCTGGGAATCGCGGTTGGGGAAGGTAGCGGGCCGCTGGAGGGAGCGACCGGCCTCGCCCTCGGCGGCGCGGACGGAATGGTGACGTGGCTCGTCGACTTCCTCTTCGACGTCGACGACGGAGAAGCGGCTTATCCCTACCTGCCGAGCTTCGTCGGCGGCGCGACGCTCGAGCCCTTGCCCTGGCTCCGCGCGTTCGCGACCGTCGACGTGTTCGGCGCCGAGATCCGGGGAGAGCCGCGCGCGGGGGCGGGCCTCACGGTCGGAGCCGAGGCCGGAACGTTCGTCTATGGCGGAGCGGCGGCACGAGTCGCGCCCCTCGACTCGCCGCTGGGCGGTGTGACGACCACCCTGAGCCTTGGGGTCCGCCCGTGAACCGGCGGGACGACGACAGCGAGCACGATCGTGAGACGGCGGTCGCCGCGGGCGCTGGCGACACCATCCCCGGATCTCCGGATTTCATCGGTGCCACGCTGGGCGATCGCTACGTCATCCGACGTCTGCTCGGACAGGGCGGGATGGGGCAGGTCTACGTCGCCGAGCATCGCGCGCTCGGGACGCCTGTCGCGGTCAAGGTCATGCACGCCGGCGTCGCGGCGCTCGCCGAGAACGTGCGCCGCTTCGAGCGGGAGGCGCGCGCGCTCAGCCTGCTCTTGCACCCCAACGTCGTGCGCGTGCTCGACTTCGGACAGCACCAAGGCGTGCTCTACCTGGTGATGGAGCTGCTCGAGGGAGAGCCCCTCACACAGCGGGTGGACGAGGCCGAGACGGCGCTCCCGATCCGCGACGTCGTCGAGATCTCCGCCCAGATCGCGCGAGGGCTGGCGGCCGCGCACGACGCGGGGATCATCCACCGCGATCTCAAGTCGGACAACGTCTTCCTCGCGCGCGCGGCCGACGAGGAGACGGTGAAGCTCGTCGATTTCGGGCTCGCCCACGTGGACGATCCGCTCGAGCTCGAGCGACTCACGCAGACCGGCAGCTTCGCGGGGACGCCGCAATACATGAGCCCCGAGCAGTGCCGCTCGTTGCGCGTCGGGCCCCCGGCGGACCTCTATGCGCTCGGCTGCGTCCTCACCGAGATGTTGCAAGGCGCCCCGCCGTTCGTCGCTGCGAACCCCGTCGACATCATCACCCGTCAGCTGTTCTCTCCGCCTCCGCCGCTCAAGCGCGCCGCCGACGCGGAGCCGGTCCCGGAGCTGCTCGAGAGGCTTAGGCTCTCCCTGCTCGCGAAGATGCCCGAGCAACGCCCGGCGAGCGCACACGAGGTTCAGGCTCTGCTCGTCGACATGCTGGACCCGGCGCGCGCCGCCGCGCTGCTGCCCGGGAGGTCGAGCGCGATCGCGGCGTCGCGCGAGCACCGGGCGACGACGCTCCGCCCGCCCGGCGCGGCCCAGGCTTCGCTGCCCTCAGCCTCGCGGATCGCGGTCGTTCGCGGCTCCGCGACTGCCCGACCCGACGAGGACGTCGCGACGGCGCTGCGTGCCAATGGGCTCGTCCCTGAGGTCGCGGAGGCCGACGACGAGATCGGTCCGGTCGACGCCGTCCTCCTCGACGTGGCGAGCGATCACGACGCGGCCGTGCGATGGCTCGAGACCAGGACGGTCCGACCCGTCCTGGTCTGCATCGCCGAGCCATCCATCCCGGCGCTCCGGCGGCTGATCGCGGCGGGCGCCGCCGCGGTGATCACGCACCCCGTGGACAAGGGCCAGATCGTCAAGAACCTCGAGCGGCTGCTGCGAAGGCGGTAGGCGCGCGCTCGAGTCAGAGCGGGCCGAAGCCCGGGTAGCCGCGCGGCGGTCCGTCGGGCGGCTCGAGGTGGCAGGTCGAGCAATCTGCGATGTCGGCCGGGTACCGCTCGGACCGGCTGTGGACCAGGTGGATCCGATAGTCGAGGGCGTGGTCGGGCTCGAACGCCATGGGCTGGTGGCACGAGTAACAAGCGCGCCGGTCTCCCAAGCCGTGGAGCACCTTCCCGAGCGACGTGTTGCCCTGGTGGCAGCTCTGGCAATTGCCCGTCGTCGGGGTAAACCCGGTCGGCTGCGTCTGCCCCACCTGCACCTCCACGGTGGCGCCGCGATTCAACGCCTCGCCTCCCCAGTCTCGCCGCGCCTTCACCGCGATGACGTAGGTGCCCGGCAACGCATCGTCGGGGACCACGAGCGGGATCGTGTCGGAGACGGGCGCGTCCCAGAGCTCCGGGAGGGCCTGGTTCTGAATCGGAGGGTTGAGCTGGAAGACCCCGCTGAAGCCGTCCTCCGCCACGGTCGCCGTCGTCGTCTGCGGGGTGAAGAACAGGTCGAAGAACCCGACCATGTGAGACGAGCTCTTCAGCGCGTCAGTCGGGCCGCCCATCGAGAGGAGCATGAGCCCTTCCCGATGTTTGAGCGCGTAATAGGGTGTGAGCAGCTGCCGGAGGCCGTCGTAATGCCGGAGACCGCTGTCGATCGAATGGTCCAAGAACTCCCCGTAGGTCGGCAAGCTTCCCTCCGGGTGCAGGCGATTTCCGGCGCCGTCGCGGAACGTCGTGCGCACCTGGAGCGTCTCGCCGGGGACGTAATGGTCGCCGTTGGCGGGCTCGTTCACCACCTCGATCTCCGGAACGAACCCATAACGATAGGGAGTCTCTTCGAAGCTCGCGCGCTCGATCGGAACGAAACGTGGGTTGTCGAGGTCTTCGGTCCAGATGAGCTTGAGCTGCGTCGCTTTCGCGGGGATCTTGCGCGCTCGCTGTTCGGCGTGCATCTCGCCGCGAATCTGCACGAGCCCTTGTGCAATGAAGCTCGTGGCGTTGCTGCAATCGCCCACGGCCTGGCAGCCCGGCGTGACCTGCCGCGCCACGAACCGCCGCACGAAGCCGTCGTCCACGGGAAGCCAGGCGTCGTTCAAGCCGGCGATCTCGAGGATCGGCAAGCCGACCGGGTGGCCGGCGTCGTTCACCGGAAGGATCGTGAAGATGCTGAAGCGGTTCATCCAGGCAGCCCCGCGATAGAAGCGGCTGCGCGTGAAGCCACCGGTGAACTCGGGCCGCCAATCCTCTTCGACGAGCTCGACGCCGGTCCAGTCCAGCCCCGCCATGTCACCGGAAGCCATGATCGGGTCGATGCCTTCGTCGGTCTCCGTCACGATGGAAGCGGTGATGTCGATCTCGTGGGCGAACCGCGGCGCGTTCGAGTAGAGCGTCACCGTCTTCGGCGTCCCGTCTTCGAAGCGGACCTCGCCGTCCTCCCACCAGAGGCTCAGCCCCACGGGGGCGGGGCCGGCGGGGGGAGATGCCTGGGTCGGGGCCGGGGTGCCGACGGCGAACGTGACGGCGCCGAGCGCGGCGACGACCCCGGCCAGAGCGAGAGCGTTCCTGGAACGAATGCGCATCATGGGCGGCCACAGCTATCGGGCCGGGCGTTCGATCGCAACGAGCGATCAGGGCGCCGCGCGACAATACGCGGTTCCTCGTACGCCCTCGAATGCGGGGCTTGTCGCCGTCACGCGCCGCGTGAGCGCTACTCCGCCTCGACGCTCCGGCCCTGCGCCCGCATCGCAATGACGACGGCGTCGAGCCGGGAGCGGACGCCCATCTTCTTGAAGATGCGGGTGAGGTGCGTGCGGACCGTCTCGGGGGAGAGGAAGAGGCGGGCGCCGATCTCGATGTTGCTGCCGCCGGCAACGAGCTCGGCGAGGATCGCAGCCTCGGCCGGGCTGAGGCCGAAGGGGGACCAGCCGGGGGGGATGGAGCTCGAGGCGGGGGACCAGCGAACGACCGCGAGCCGGCGCCCCAGGAAGAGGCCCGGGCAGACCGAGAGCTCGGCGCGAAACGCGGCGCCGGAAGCCAGCCTGACCCGGTGTGAGAGCCGGACGCTTTCGCCGTCGGCGCGGCCGACGAGGGCGGCCGCCGAGACGCGGACCGGGTGGTGAGGATCGCGGAGGAGCTCGACGAGCGGCGAGACGTCGAAGCCGGCGGGGGCGTGGGTAAAGACGACGGCTCCGTCAGGGTCCAGGAAGATCTTGGCGACGTCGTCGGTCATGGCCGCGACGAGCGCCTCGAGCTCCGTCGCCCGAAGCCTCGCGCTGTCGAGCTCGCAGGCGACGCGAACGGCCGCGGTGAGGGACGGCAGCACCTTCGTCACCTCCCGTATCTCGGCCTCGGTGAACTCGCGCTGCGTGCGCCCGCGGTTGAACATCAAGCCGATCTCCCCGCGGCCGTTCGCCATGGGCAAGAGACGCACCGCGAGGTGATGCTCGAAGTCGTGCTTGCGAAAGAAGTCGTTGTAGACGGCAGACCGAACGTAGTCCGTGTCCATCGCCAGGCGGGTGGTGGCCACGACCGCGCCGTCCACGTGGGCCTTGATCCGATGCAGCGGGCAGGTGGCGACGTAGTCTCGGAAGTACGCGTCGACGAGCTCCGACGCGCCCGTCTCGCCGTGAACCGTCACCGAGCTCGGGCCGGCCTCGTACAGGAACACGAGGTTCGCGCGCGTCGAGCGCGCGAGCGCCGGCAGCACGCTGCGGGTCACGTCGGCCACGGAGCCGAGGCTCGCCGCGCCCTCGAGGAGATCGGTTCGTCGTCGCACTCCGGCCGATGGTAGCAGGCATCTCGCGGACTTCGGTGCGCCCATCTGGTACCGTGCCGGGACGACCGCGTAAGAGTCTCACGGCAACATGCTTCCTCGCGGACCCGCTGGCTGGACCTGCGCAGGTTCGTCGAGTCGCTGCGCGGAGGGACGCCGCTTCAGTCCCTGCTGTCCGACATGGGCGGGCGCGGCATCGCCTGGATGCGCTCACAAACATACGTGCGGCAGATCGCGGCCTCCTGCTGGCGTAGGCGTCGGCAGACGTCGTGCACCTTCTTCGTATCGTGCACGCACGCGGGCACCTTCGCGCACTCCGCGTCGATGGGCGCGAGGCAGTCGTTCTCGCGCGCGGCCACGGCGGTGCAATAGGCCGAGCAGGTCGCAGGGGTGACACACGTGCCGTCGATGCATTCCCCGCTGCGGCCCCCTCGCGCGCACCAGCTTCGGTCGGTCTCGGCGTCGGTGCACGCGGTCGCGCCCGGAACGTGTAGGCGCGGTGGCGTGGCCGGCTCGCTCGCGGATGGCTCCGGAGCGGACGGAGCGCTCATCGCGGTGCTGTGCGCGGGCGGAGGGCTCGCGCTCGACGCGGTTGCGCTCCTGGCTGGCGCAGCTGCGCCCGCCACCGCGACGGAGTGAGACTCCGTGGCGACGGGCGTGGTGGTCGCGCCTTCACCCGACGCGGGGCGCCCAGCTTCGCTGGCGCAGCTCGCGACCACCACCAGCCAGAGCCCCCCTCCGACCCGTCGCACCCTCAGCTGCCGCCGCCGGCGCCGCCGGCCGACGTCTCTTCCTGGTCGGGACAGACGAATCGGTCGAGGCGCGGCTGGTTGCATTCGTCGCCGCAGTTTTCGTAACAGGCGACGCACTGCTCGAAGAGCGCGGACTCGACGCCCTCCGTCACCTCGACGATCTCCGAGCACTTCGCGTAGGCGTCCTGGGTGCTGTAATGGTCACAAGCGGCCGTCGCCAGGACCGAGGCGAAGGCAATGGTTCGGAAGAAGTGTTTCATGGTGGCGTGTCTCAGGGCGCGGGGGGAGCGGGTGCAGGTGCAGGTGCAGGTGCAGGTGCAGGTGCAGGTGCAGGTGCAGGTTGGTCGGCCGGCGGAGCCGCGGGGGCAGGCGGCGCTGCGGGCGGCGGCGTGGCAGGCGCGGGCGCGGGTGCCGCGGGCGGCGCCGCCTTCGGCTCACCCTCCGGCGCCGGCGGAGGCGGCGGCGGGCAATCACACTTCGGCTCCTCGGGCTTCGGCGCCTTGCTGCCCCACGCTGCGCCGATCGTCAGGAGCAGGTTGTTCTGGACCTGCCATTGGTCGACGAGCAGCGGCTGGCGCGTGACGACGAATCGATAGCCGAGCGAGGCCCAATCGAAGAGCTTCACGTTGAGCCCTGCATTGCCCTCGACGTTCGTGAGCTCGATCAAGCCGCGGTCGTCGCCTGCAGGCAGCTCGCTCGTCACGAACGGGATGAGGACGCCGAGGCCGGCCGTGTAGCTCACGTATTTCGTCTCGTCGAAGAAGCCCCAGACGTTCACGACGGCCTCCGCGCCGACGAGGTAGGAGTCGTCGAGCGCCTTCACCTCGACCGCCGCGGTCGTGTCGTCGTCGTCCACCGCGAGGTTCCCCTCGGCGAGCGTCTCCACGGCGCCGAGGCCGGCCCGCGCTTCGAGGTTGATGCGCTCCTCGCGGAGCGGCTGATAGAACACGCCGAGCGACTCGCGCAGGTTGAGCGGAGCAAACGGATCCGTCAGCTCGAGGCGCCGGCCTCGCAGGTTCGTCGTCGTCCCGTCGAGGTTGGCGATCGCGTAGTCCACCCGCGCCGCGCGCACGTCCATCCCGGGGAACATCTGCGTGTCGAGCGCAAAGCGTGCGTAGGGGCCGAACACCTCGAGGAGGTGGAGCAGGTAGATGGTCTCGAAGACGAGGCCGTCGTCGCTCTTGAGGAACTCGTCGATGGACGGCGTTCGCGTGGTGCCGGCGGAGGCCTTCAAGCTGTTGCGCCACTCGTGGACGTCTTGGTTGAAATCGAGGGACCCGTCGATCGCGGCGCCGAGAATGAAGGTCGTGCCTTCTTGCTGGCCGACGACCGAGCGCGAGTCGACGAGGTTGAACGTCGCGCCGAGGGCGAGGCCCGGGGACCACCCGTCGACACGCTTCACCTCTTCGGGCTTCGCGGTCGCGTCGGACTTTCCTTCCTGCGCAGGACCACCGGCGTCATCGGTGACCTTGGCGGGCGCCGTGGGGCCCTCGGCCGCGTCTTGTGCGAGCGCCGGTCGGGCGGACAAGCCGGCGGCCAGGAGCGCCGCCGAAGATACGAGAGGAGCAAGCCGTTTCATGGCGGGGCGCTAGAGCAGGCTTCGTGCCAGCGGAGGCGACGACGCGAGAGGGAGCGCGCCGCGGACCCGAGCTCGGGAGGTGAGGTCTTGTCGGCTCAGCCTCGGTTGCAGATTCGAAAGGCGCGGCGCGTGTCCGTTGCGCCTCGGCAGCCACGCGGGCCGCGCTATAAGGACCGAGTGGCTCTGGTCCCTCTGCGCAAGAATTCCAAGGCGCCGGCACGTGACGCGCGTTTTTTGCCGACGACGCGAGAGGAGATGCGAAGCCGCGGCTGGGAAGAGCTCGACGTGTTGCTGGTCTCCGGCGACGCGTACGTCGATCACCCGGCCTTCGCGCCGGCGTTGATCGGGCGCTTCCTCGAGGGACGGGGCTACAAGGTCGGGATCGTCGCGCAGCCCCGCTGGGACTCGCCGGAGGACATCGCGCGGATGGGCAAGCCGCGGCTCTTCGTGGGGGTCACCGCCGGCAACCTCGACTCGATGCTCAACAAGCTCACCGCGCAGAAGAAGGTGCGGGAGAAGGACCAGTACTCACCGGGCGGGCGCTCGAACATGCGTCCGAATCGCGCCACCATCGTCTACTCGAATCTCTGCCGACAAGCGTTCGGCGCGGACGTCCCCATCGTGCTCGGGGGCATCGAGGCGTCGCTGCGGAGGATCGCCCATTACGACTACTGGTCGGACTCCGTCCGGCGCGGGATCTTGCTCGACGCCAAGGCCAGCTTGCTGGTGTTCGGGATGGGCGAGCGGCCGGTCTGGGAGATCGCCGATCGGCTCGCGCGCGGGGAGGCCATCTCCGCGCTGCGCGACGTCCGAGGCACGGCCTTCGTGATGAACCCCGGCGAATGGGAGGACCTCCCGCGCTCGCGCTTCGTGGGAGACGAGAAGGTCCTCTTTCTCCCGAGCTTCGAGGAGGTGTCGACCGACAAGCAGGCCTTCGCTGAGATGTCTCGGGCCTTCCAGTTCGAGACCAACCCCGGCAATGGCAGGCGGCTCTGCCAACCCCACGGGCGTCAGGCCATCTACTTCAACCCGCCGGCCCAGCCCCTCGACACCGCCCTGATGGACGGCCTGTACGATCTGCCCTTCGCTCGCGCGCCGCACCCGTCCTACGGCGAGCCGATCCCCGCGTTCGAGACGGTGAAGCACTCCATCGTCACCATGCGCGGCTGCTTCGGCGGCTGCACGTTCTGCTCCATCACCGAGCACGAGGGCCGGATCATCCAGTCGCGTTCGGCGGAGAGCATCCTCCGGGAGGTGCGGGCGCTCCGCCGGATGGGCGACTTCCACGGCACCATCACCGATCTCGGCGGGCCGACCGCGAACATGTACCAGATGCGCTGCAAAGACGAAGGCATCGAAAAGGCGTGTCGTCGCCTCTCCTGCGTTCATCCGGGCATCTGCGAGAACCTGGTGACCGATCACCAGCCGCTGCTCGACGTCATGAAGCGCGTGCGGAGCGAGCCGGGGATCAAGAAGGTCTTCCTGGCCTCCGGCGTGCGCTACGACCTCGCGGAGCGCTCGCCGGAGTTCGTGCGCCAGCTCGCCGAGCACCACACCGGCGGTCAGCTCTCGGTCGCACCGGAGCACAGCAAGAAAGAGGTGCTCGACAAGATGAAGAAGCCCGGCATCGAGTCGTACGAGCGCTTCGCCAGCGCGTTCAGCTGCGCCAGCGAGGAGTCTGGCAAGCAGCAGTTCCTCGTGCCCTATTTCATCTCGGGCCACCCCGGCTCCACGCTCGTGGACATGGTGGACCTCGCGCTCTGGCTGAAGGCGCGCAACATGCGACCCCGGCAGGTCCAGGACTTCATCCCGACGCCCATGTCGATGGCGACGTGCATGTACTACACGGGCATCGATCCGCTCTCGCGCGAGCCGGTCTACACCGCCAAAGGCATGGAGGAGAAGCGGCTGCAGAAGGCGCTGCTTTTGTATTGGGACCCCGCTCACCACGACGAAGCGCGGGAGGCGCTCCGTCGCGCGGGCCGCGGCGACCTCATCGGCACCGGGCCTCGTTGCCTCGTCCCTCCCGCCGCCGGAAAGGGCGCGCTGCCGATCTACCTGAGGCGCGCGAGCGGCTCGGCGCCTGCCGCGAGCCGCGGCGCGCGCGGACGCCCGCGTCACCGGCGCTGAGCGCCGCGCGAGCCGTCGTCAGGAGCTCGCCGGCTCGAGCGCCACGAAGAGCGTCCGGTCACGGCGCTCGAGCTTGAGCAGCAGGGGCTTGTCGCGAGGCGCGTCGCGCATCGCGCGTGTCGCCTGCTCGGCGTTCTTCACGACCTGCCCGCTCACCTCGAGGATGACGTCCTGGGGAGCCTCGACTCGGGCGATCAGCGCGGTCGCGCGAAAGCCACGAAGCCTTCGAGGAACGAGGTCAGCTGCTTCTTGATGCCCTCGTCCACCAGCGTGCCCTCGGCGTCGAACACGCTGCCGGCGCTCGAGACCATCAGCCGGGCGCCGAAGAAGGGCCGAGCGTTCAGGTGGCGAAGCACCGGCAACCACGCTGCCTGCGACAAGATCGTCCCCGCGCGACCGGGGGTCGCGCCCATCACCGCTACGGGGCGATCGCCGAAGACACGCCCGATGTCCTGCGCGGGCCGGGAGAGCCAGTCGATGGCGTTCTTGAGGACGCCGGGGATGGACCCGTTGTACTCGGGCGTGGCGATCAGCACACCCTGGGCGAGCGCGATGCGATCCTTCAGCGCGGTCACCGCCGCGGGGACGCCGCGCTCGGCCTCGAGATCGCCGTCGTAGAGCGGAAACTCCCGGATGCTGGCGATCTCGATCCTGGAGCCCTCCGGCGCGAGGGCCGCGGCGGCGCCGAGGAGGCTCGAATTGAACGAAGCGCGGCGCAGGCTGCCCGAGATGCCGACGAGGGTGATCATGCTTGAAAGATAACCTCGCGAGGCCCGGGTATCAGCCGCCGACGGCCGAGAGGTCGACGTTGGCGATGACGCTCGCCTCCGCGTCTTCGTCGAGGATGAACACGAGCAGCCCGTCGACGTTGACCACACCCACGATCGCCCGCGATCCGACGGCGCCGAGGCGCGGCGGTGGGCTCATGGGCCCGCTCGCCGAGACGACGTCGAGCACGCGATCGACCACGAAGCCGACGAGCCCGTACGCCGAGCGCATGAGCACCCATTTCGTGTGTCGGCCGAGGGTCTCACGGACGCCGTATTTGGCGCGCAGGTCGACGACCGGAATGACACGCCCGCGGTGATCCGTCACCCCGGCGACCGCCGCGCCCATGTCGGGGAGCGTGGTGAGCGTGGCCGGGTTGGCGACCTCCTCGACGGCGCCCACGTCGAACGCGTAGCAGGTGTCCCCCACGTAGAAACGCACCAGGGTGCGGCCCTCGGGGCGCCTCGGCTCCTTCAGCTGCTCGTCGCGACCAAACGCGAGCTTCAGGCTCATGAGCGGGACCTCATGTTACCAGCGCCTTCGCGTCGAGCAGCAGGATGACCTCGGTCCCGTCACCCGGCCGCGCGATGCCGGCGACGTGGCGGTCGACGTCGGGACCGACCGCGTGTGTCGCGCGCTCGACGTCGAGCGGACCGAGGCGGTGCACCATGAGCACCTCGTCCACCAGGAGCCCCACGGTCTCCGAGCCGATGTCGATCATCAGGATGCGGACCCGGCTGCCCTGGCCCGGCAGCCCCTCTTCCATGGGCAGGACGCTGCACGCGAGCCCGAGCCGCCGGCCGAGGTCCACGATTGTCACGATGCGGCCGCGGAAGCTCGTGATGCCCACGATGGACTCGGGGGCGCGGGGGACGGGCGTGATGTGTGCGCTCCGCACGATCTCGCGGACGAGCGACACGGCGATGCCGAACGTGGCCGTCGCCACGCGGAAGGCGATGTACTCCGTCAGGGTGGACTCGGCCGTCGACAGGCCTTCCCGCTTCGTGCGATCGCGGCGCGCGAGGGATCCCATCAGGCGTGTTTTCCTTGCGCGACGCGGCGCAGCTCGGAGCTCATGACCTCGTCCACGATGCTGGGTGTGTCGATGACCAGGCCGAGGCGTTGGTCTCCCAGCTCGGCGGCGCCTGCGAAGCCCTTGACCGCGCGCAGCGAGGGGCCGAGGGCCTTCATCACCACGTCCTGGCCGCCGACAAGGCGGTCGACCACGAGGCCGATCCGATTCGAGCCCGCCGTCGTGACGACCACGTAGCGCTTCGCGTTCTTGACCGGCGCGCGCCGCCGCGGCTCGAGGTTGAAATGGTTGTTCAGCCGGAGCAGGCGGAGCGACGTCCCGCGCAACGTCATCGCCTCGTGCTCGTCGACCGTGAAGACGCCGGACTCGTCGAGGGTCACCGCCTCCCGCACGTTGGCCAGCGGGATCGCGAAGACGTGGTCGGAGACCTCCACCAGGAGGACCCTGATGATCGCCAGCGTGATCGGCAGCGTGATCGTGAACTTCGTGCCGATTCCCACCTCGCTCTGCACGTCGATGACGCCGCCGAGCTTCGCGATGTTCGTCTTCACGACGTCCATCCCTACGCCGCGGCCCGAGGTCTCGCTGGCCTCCTTGCGGGTCGAGAGCCCCGGCAAGAAGATGAGGCCCAGCACCTCGCGGCGGCTGGTCGAGCGGACGTCGGCCGGGTTGATGAGGCCACGCTGGAGCGCGATCTCGAGCACGCGCTCGGTGTCGATGCCGGCGCCGTCGTCCTCGAGCTCGATGACGACGTGGTTGCCCTTCTGGAACGCGTTGAGCGCGACGGTCCCGACGACGGGCTTGCCCTGCGCGGTCCGCGACTCGACCGGCTCGATGCCGTGATCGATCGCGTTGCGCATCATGTGCATGAGCGGATCGGAGAGCTCCTCCACGATCAGCTTGTCGACCTCGGTCTCGGCGCCGGTGATGACGAGGTTGAACTGCTTGCCGATGTCACGGCTCACCTGGCGCGCGACCCGCGACAGCCGCTCGAACAGCTGCCCGAGCGGGACCATGCGGACCTCGAGGATGCCCTGCTGCATGGCCTCGAGCTGGCGGTCGAAGGTGCGGCTCAGCCGGACGAGCTCGGACGCCGTCGCGCGGTCGACCCCGACCGGGCGGATCCGATCGAAGAGCCGATCCAGCGAGGACTTCACGATGGCGAGCTCGCTCACGGCGTTCATCAGGCGGTCGAGCTTCTGGATGTCCACGCGCACCGTCTGGGTGATGCTCCGGACGGTGCCGACGGCGCGTGGATCGAGCGGGGGCGGGATCGACGAGCGGCGCTCGGGGAGCGCCGCGGGCGGACCGATCGCGACGTCGTGCGGCTCGACCTCCGCGGGCTTTGGGGCGTACGAGGGCGTCGCCGCCCCGCGCTTGCGCGGGACCTCGGACACGGTCACGCCGCTCGAGGCGAAGAGATCCGTCAGGGTCTCGGCCGATTCCCGAGACGCCATGAGGATGTCGAGCTCGATCGAGTCCGCGTCGCCCTCCCCCGTGGGCAGGTAGGTGATGATCTCCCCGTGTGGCTTCGCGGCCGCCTTGAGCCGCTCGAGGGAGTCGTCGATCGTCAGGAGCGCAAACGAGACGCGGAGCCTGAAGACCCGCAGGTTCGCGCTCACGTTGACGCGGAGCCGATGTTCTTCGTACTCCGTGAGCACCGCGAAGATGCTCGGGTCGAGATCGAGCTCCTCCGCGCCTCCTCCGGCCTCGGGCCTCTGGGAGCTGCCTTCGAGCTTGCCGACGAGCTCCTCGAGCTCGCGCAGCGGCGGCGCGGCCCCCTCTTTTTCGGCGAGGAGGAGCCGGTGGTAGAGCTCGAGCGCGCGGAACAACAGATCGAGCGCGTCGTTGTTGAGCGCCGCGCGGCCGAGCCGGATGGCGTCGAGCTTCGCCTCGAGCTCGTGAGAGAGCGAGCCGAGGTGCTGGGCGCCGAAGAGCCCCGCGAGCCCCTTCAGCGTGTGGACGCCGCGGAACAGGTCGTTGACGACATCCGGGTCGGCCGAGCCGGACCGGAGCGACTCGTCCAAGAGGACGAGGTCCCGCCCCAGGCCCTCGACGATCTCTTCGGCCTCGGTGAGAAAGTCGCTTCGGCCCTTGTCCGCGGGATCGCTCACGCTCGCGGCAGGGTAGCCGATCCGGCCTGGGGGATGCGAAGTTGCGACACGAGCTGGCCACAGGCTCCGCCCACCGCCCGCCCGCGGGGGCGCCGGACGAGCGTGACCACGTCGTGGGAGGCGAGCCGGGCCACGAAGCGGTCCACGGCGTCGGGGGAGGGCGTTCGGATGGCAGGGTCGGGCCCCGGGTTCACGGGGATCACGTTCACCCGGCAGCGCACGCCTTCGACCAGGGCGGCGAGCAGGTCGGCGTCCGCCTCGGCGTCGTTGAAGCCAGCGATGAGGACGTACTCGAAGAGCACGATCTTGCTGCGCGGCTTGTGGGCCTTCAGCTCCCCCAGCAGCGCCTCGAGCGGGAAGCGTTTGTTGATGGGCATGATGGCGCTGCGGCGCGCGTCGTCGGGGGCGTTCAGGCTGATGGCGAGCTCGGCCGGACAGGTACGGAAGAAGGCCTCGAGGCGGTCGGCGACCCCCACGGTGCTCACGGTGATCCGCGAGCGCGAGAGCCCGAGCCCCCGCTCGTCCGTCAGGACGGAGGCGGCCCGTGACACTTCCGTCAGGTTGTCGAATGGCTCCCCCATGCCCATGAAGACCACGTTCGAGATCGCGGGCGCGCGCGAGCCCCAGACGACGCTGGCCACGCGCACCTGGTCGACGATCTCGCCGGCGTCGAGCTGGCGGGAGAGGCCCAGGTTGCCGGTCTCGCAGAAGGTGCAGGCGCGCGCGCAGCCCACCTGGCTGGAGATGCAGACGGTGGTCCGGGCCGGTCCCGGGATGATCACGGTCTCCACCACCGAGCCGTCCCGGCAGCGGAGCACGAGGCGCTCCGTCCCGTCCTCCGAGGGGGCGCGCTCGAAGAGGTCCAACGACGCCGCCGCGTCCAGGCCGGAGAGGGCGGGGTGGGCCCAGGCGCCGATGCCCAGCTCGGCGAAGACCTCGGCGTCCCAGCGCGGCGTCAGCCACTCCTGGCCTTCCGCGCGGCTTCGGGAGGGCCGGCGCCCGCCCAGGGCGTAAGCGATGGCCTTGGCCGCGGCCGACCGCGCCTGGGAGGGGGTCCCCCCGGCCGCGACCAGGAGGTCGGCCAGATCCCCCGCAGGGAGGGACGAAAGCAGCGGCAGGCGCGGCCGGGCCCGACTGGCGGCGAGGGGCGAGGGGAGCACCACGCACCACCGCTAACACGGCCATGTCGCAGGTACGCTGACATTTTCAGCCTGTCTCCGTAGAGTGTTGGCGATGTCGGCCCGTCGCTGCACCCCGGCCTTTGTCCTCCTGGCTTGCCTCTCCATGTTCGCTGCTTCGCCGGCGCTGGCCGCTCCGAAGGACGCGCAGGCGCAGAAGGCGCTGAAGAAGGCCATGGAGGAGGACTACCTCGACACCAAGTTCGACGACGCCGAGGAGAAGCTGAGCGGCGCGATCGAGGCTTGCGGGAGCTCCGGCTGCGCGAAGCCGGTCAAGGCCAAGCTCTACATCGCGCTCGGCATCGTGCTCGCCGGCGGCAAGAACAAGAAGGCCGAGGCGAAGGCGGCGTTCGTCGAGGCCCTCAAGCTCGACAAGAAGGCCGAGCCGGACTCCGACTACGTCACGAACGACATCAAGAACCTCTTCGAGGAAGCGAAGAAGAAGGCCGGTTCCGGCGGCGGCTCCGAGCCCGAGCCCTCGGAGGAAGGCCCGCTCTCGGTGGCCCCGGTTCCGCAGCAGAAGGTCAACACGCCCGTCCCGCTCTACGTGCAGATGGATGACGAGACCGCCAAGGTCGTCACCAGCATGGTCGTGAAATACAAAGGGGAGGGCGCGAGCAGCGCGCGAGAGCTGAAGCTCGAGCGATCGGGCAAGGCCTACCGCGGCAACGTGCCGTGCGCGGGGACCAAGAAGAAGGGCACGCTCTCCTATTGGGTCATCGCTCGGGACAAGAAGGACAAGGAGGTCGCGACGGCCGGCTCGGAGGACAGCCCCCTCACGACCGAGATCGTGGACGAGGTCGACGGCAAGGCGCCGAGCTGGCCCGGCTTCGCGCCGCCGGAGCCCTGCGCGGGCGGGGGCGGCGGCGGCGGGGACGACGTCTCCGGCTCGAGCCGCCGTCAGTGCATCGACGACAAGGACTGCCCGGGCGGCGAGACGTGCTCGAACAACGAGTGCCTGAAGAAGCCGAGCGGTGACGGCGGCGGAGAAGGCGGCGGTGAGAGCCTCTCCCCGGGCGAGGAGAGCTCGGACGAGGGGCGGATGAACTGGATCCGCGTCACCTTCGCGCCCGACTTCACGATCATCTCGGGCGAGGACCTCTGCGGGTTCAACGACGCGTATTCGGGCGACACCCCGACGGACGCGTACAACCCCAGCTACGTGTGCGTGAAGAACCCGGACAGCCAGAAGCCCTCGCGTTACCTCGGAAAGCCGACGCCCGGTCAGGGCAACAACGTGAACACCGGCTTCGGTGTCTCCACGATGCGCCTCATGCTCGGCTACGACCGCGTCATCATCAAAGGTTTCTCGCTCGGCGCGCGCGTCGGGTACGTGTTCAACGGGACGAACGAGGAGTTCGCCTCGTTCATCCCCGTGCACGCGGAGGCGCGGGCGGCCTACACGTTCGGCAACAACCCCTGGAAGGACCAGGTCGTGCGTCCGTGGATCTTCCTCTCCGGCGGCTTCGCGCAGGTCGACACGGCGGTCGAGGTGGACGTCCTCGAGGACGGGGACGCGTGTGGGGCGGCCGAGCCGGAGGACACGAACAGCGCGTGCACGACGGAGAGCGAGAGCGGCGAGGTCGAGCCGCGGATCCAGACCGTGCGCGCCATCCAGCAGGCAGGCCTCGGCTTCGCCGGCGGCGGCGCCGGCATCTCCTTCGTGCCGGTGAGCCTCTTCGAGATCAACGTCGGGGTGAAGTTCGCGGTCACGTTCCCCGTGGTCGTGCCGACCTTCTCGCCGGAGATCGGCATCGGGTTCGGGTTTTGACCAGGCTCGACGACACGCTCAAGGTCGCGCTCGAAGGCGGGGATCCGCGGCCGTTCTTCAGCGAGCTCGAGCGCGTGAGCGGCATGCCCGGGCCGCGGCCCAACCTCGTGCTCCTGAAGTCGATCGGCGCGACCATCGCGCGCGGCGGCACGGACGGCCGCGAGCTGATCGACGTGATGATCGCCGAGAAGCGCCAGGCCCTGTTCCAGACCGGCGTCTACGCGGTCGCGCACCTCGCCGCGCAGAAGGGGTTGAAGGGCAACGCGTTCGACGCCCTGCACGACCTGGCCGACGACTCCGTCAAGGAGCGACGCGATGCCGTCGCGGACGCTCTGGCCGACGCCGTGGCCGCGGTCGGTGACGACGCTGCGCGGCTGCTCGTCCGCTTCACGGACGGCTTCCTCCACGCGCACGTCGCGCTCGAGGCGCTCACTCAGGAGCGCAGCCTCGCGCGGCTCTCCTCCGCCGACGAGATCGTCGCGCGTTTCTCCGAGGCCTTCGACCTCGCCGACACGGCGACCCGGTCGGCAGATCGTTCCCAGGGGCTGCGCATCCTGCGTGAAGGGATGCCGGCACAGATCGCCCGCGCCGTGCCGAGGTTCGGGGAGCTCGTCTCGTTCGTGGAGGAGCGCACGACGCGCGAGCGTCCCGAGACGCGTGAGGTCGTCGCCAAGACGATCAGCGCGCTCCGCCGCGTCATCGGCGAGTCGCGCGCGGATCGCTTGCGCGCCCAGCTCGCCGCGTCGGACAAGCCGCTGCGCGACGCCGCGCGTGTGGTGCACGGCACGCGCAAGCGCAGCCGCGGCCGGATCTGATCGATCGCGCGCGGGCCTAGCCACCCATCCACGTGTAGCCGGCCGGGAGCTCGAGCCCGACACCGGAGGCGCTGACAGGACCGTCAGCAAGGAGCCAAGCTGCGCCCGGGTTGACGAAGGAGGATGAGTCCGCTCCGGGACGAGCGTCGTGAAGGAGCCCCGGATGGCGAGTTGTCCAAGAATTGTCCGGCGGTAGGGGGGCGGGTGCGACAAAAGTTGCGCGGGTTGCTGGACAATGCGCAGTTCTGTCCAATCCTTGTTCGCCATGCAGACGTTGAACGTCGACGCTCTCTTCCAAGAGCTCGTGAAGGACAACCGCGATCTGGTCGCTGCCCTGGTGGTGGACGGCGCGGGTCGGGTGCAGACCTCGGACTCCCTCGCTCCCGACGTGGCGCGGGCGGCGGTGGCGCTGGCGGTTCCCGCTCGCGAGATCCTCGATCGGGTGAGCGCTGAGCTCGGATGCGGCGCGCTGCGATCGGTGCTCCTGGAGGGGGACCGCGCGTCGTTGGCCTTCGCGGACGTGGACGGCGCCACGACCGCCGTCGTCGTCGGCGCGACCGGCGCAAGCCCTGGCGCTCTCCGGGCGGATGCGCTCGCGCTCGCGGCCCGCGTGAACGAAACGACGAGGCTGAGCTGATGGACGCGCTCTGGCTGGCGACGAGCGGTGTCGCTGCGCTCCTCGGATCGCTGGGCTCCGGGTACTGGGCGAGCAAGCGCGCGCGCGCCGCGCTGGAGCCCAAGATTGCCGAGCTCGAGGGCGCGCTCGGGCGGGAGCGCAGCGCCTCGCGGAGGCGAGCGGACGAGGACAGGCGCGCGCTCGAGCGGGCGAACGAGCGCGCCAGGGCGCTGGTCGGCCTCGCGCCGGGCGAGGCTCCCGTGCTCCGCGGTGCCGCGCTCGCCCGCGCGCTCGTCGATCGGGTCGCGGGGCTCGCCGCGATCGAGTCGGTGTCCGTGGTCGATCGGGAAGGGCTCGCGTGGGCGTCGTCCCCGGCCGCTCCGGCGCTCGACGCCGTCGCCGGGGCGGCGCTGCGGCTCGAGGAGGTGCTCGAGTCGCCCCTGCGCGAGATCCGCCTCGAGACGATGGACGTGCGGCACCTCGTCGTGCGACCGCTCATCGCCACGCTGCCGCGCCTCGCGCTGGCCACGGTCACCTCGAGCCGGCGCACCCCTGCGTTCCTTCTCGACGCGGTCGTCGCGTTCGCGGCCGAGGCGTGTGGTGCGGCCGACATCTCTTCGTCGAGCGCGGCATCGAGCGCGCTCGCGCGGACGGCGGACACGGTCGCGCTCGCCGGCTCGCTCGCGTCGGACGTCGACAGCGCGGTGGCCCGGGAGGTGGCGCGCGAGCTCGAGGCCGCGCGCGCGAGCTCGGGCCTGGCCGGGCTCGCGGTCACGATGGGCGATGCGATCCTTGCGAGCTCGGGTGACGCGCTCCCGACTCGCGACAGCTGCCTTCGTCTCACCCGCGGCGCCTCGCTCTTGGCCGCTGCCGCAGAGCAGCGCATCGGAGCCGTTCGGCGCATCGATCTCGCGGGCCCCGGCAGCACGGTGGCCATCTGTCGCCTGGGGAGGAGCGGCAAGCTCACGCTCCTCGCGTTCGACGCCGGAGCGGAGGTGGGAGACGCGGTCATCGATCGGCTGGTCGGACGGCTGCGCAGGTTCGTTCCCCCCCAACCCACGATCGAGATGAAAGCCGTAGGTCTGGCATGAGCACGAGCTACGAGGTCTGGCCCTCGCAGGCCCCCGTCGAGGACGACAGCCGTCTGCACCGCGAGATGACAGCGGAGCTCGAGCGTCTCCGCGCGGAGGTCCGCTCGCTGCGCGACGAGCTCTCCCGTCTGCGCCAAGAGCCGGCCGCGCCGGCGTCGGCTCCGCGCGACCGTCGCACCCAGCAGTGGATGCCTCCGGCGACTCCCGCCGTCCCCTCGCGCCCCGCCTTCGCCGAGGCACCGCCCGCGCCGTTCCCCGCATCGCCGTCGGGGCCGACGTTCCTGATGCCGCTCGGTCAAGGCCTGGACTTCGGCGCCGTGAGCCAGCTCTCGCCCGAGCAGCTCGACTCGCTCCCGTACGGCCTCATCACGCTCGACGCGAACGGGAGAGTCCTGCATTACAACGACACCGAGTCGCGGATGGTCGGCCTCCCGAAGGAGCGCGTGGTGGGCCGGAGCTTCTTCGGAGAGGTGGCTCCGTGCGCGAGGGTGCGCGAGTTCCAGGGCCGCTTCGAGCAGCTCGCGCGAGATCCGCTGCGCGTCCGCGTCCAGACCTTCGACTTCGTCTTCCGGTTCGCCAACGGCGAGCAGCAGGTCACGATCGTCATGACCCCGGCCAGGACGCGCGGGCAGTTCCATGTCGCGCTGCTTCGGCGGTCCGGGCTATCGGAGGGCGGTGGCGGTCCGCACGGCTGAGGACCGGCGCGACGTCACGCGCTCGGCGGATCGTTGCCGAATTTGAGGCGACCCTCGATCTCCTCGGCCACGGTGCGGAGGTCGTCCGCCGCCTGCGCCTTGTCGCCGGCGAGGTACGCCCGGGTGCCGTCGACCGCGAGCAACGCGAGGCTCGCGTTGATGCCGCGCTCCGAGAGCGCGCCGACCACGTCGGGGTTCTTCAGCAGCGTCGTCAGCTCGTCGAAGAGCTCGTCGACCTCACGCGTGGGGTCGATCGAGAGCTTCTCGCCGAGCGGCATGTCGTCGTCGCGGTCGGCCATCAGACGACCGTCTTCGTGGCGCGCGGCAGGCCCTTGTAGGGGAAGCGCGGCGGCTCGGAGCCGGGGACACACTGGTACTTCGAGAAGTCCGTCACGCCCGCGCTGCGGAGCAGATCCTCGTCGATCCAGGCCTGGCCCTTGCGAGCGCTCGGCTCCTTGGAGATCAGCTCGAGCGTCGCGTCCGCGAGGATGTCGGCCTTGCGCCAGACCTCCGGTCCGCCGAGGCCGAAGTTGATCGTGGCGTAGCTCTCGATCGCAGTCGCCGGCCAGAGCGCGTGGCCGGTCACGTTGTGCTCGGCGCACTCCTCGGCGATGCCCTTGGCGATGAGCGTCATCCCGAACTTGGACACCGAATACGCCGCGTGGCCCGAGACCTCGTCCGCGTAGACCGGCGGGGACATCATCACCACGTGGCCCCACCGGCGCTGGATCATGTGCGGGAGAAGCGCGTGGGCGAGCACGAACGACGCGCGCACGTTGATCCCCATGATGAGGTCGAACTTCTTCACCGGGGTGTCCACGACGTCCGCCCACCAGAGGGCGCCGGCGTTGTTCACCAGCACGTCGACGCGCCCCATCCAGTCGATGGCCTGCTTGGCCGCAGCCTCACACGCGTCCGCGTCGCGGACGTCGAGCCTGATCGGCAGCGCCTTGCGACCGAGCGCCTCCACCTCAGCCGCGACCGAGTGGATGGTGCCGGGGAGCTTCGGGCTCTGCTCGGTGTCGCTCTTCGCGGCGATGACGACGTTGGCACCCTCACGCGCGCAGGCGAGCGCCACGGCGCGACCGATGCCGCGCGACGCTCCGGTGATGAACACGACCCGATCGGCTAGAGACATGGTCGGGCGACTACCACGGCTGCGCTCGTCAATCGAGCCGCACCGAGAGGCCCGCGTAGGCGGGGCCGAGCTCGGGGGTCACGGCCGACTCGCTGCTGCCGCCCGCCGCGCCGGCGACCGCCGCCCCCACGATGCCGGTGACGAGCCCAGCGCCGGCCAGGCCGAAGCCGACGAAACCGACGAGCTGCATGTTCTGCGCGTCGCGCTCCTCGCGGGCGAGGCGACCGGTGCACGTCCCGCCACACGTGTCGTCGAGATCGGCGAGCCGCGAGCGCCCCCAGAGGAACGCGCCGACGCCGAGGCCTCCACCGGCCGCGAACGTGGTGAACCCCACGATCGCCGCGGTCGCCGCCGCGGGGTTGCCCTTGGCCGGCTCGTCGCTCGTCTTGGGCGGCGCGGTCGCGGCCTTCGGCTCCGCCTCGCCGCCGTCAGAGGACGGCTCACCTCCGGCCGAAGCCGCCGCCGGTCCGGCGGCGCCCTTGCCGCCGATCTCCAGCGTGACGGTTTTGTCATCACCGTCGGCGAGCTTCACGTCGGCGGTCGCCGTCTTGTCGCCGAGCTTGCCCTCGACCTTGTGATCGCCCGGATCCACCCGGCGGACGCCGCCCTCCGCCGGCACGTCTTTGCCGTCGACGGTGATCGCCGCGCCTTCGGGGGCGGTGACGCGGAGCTTGGGCACCCGCTTGTCGAGGCTCTGCGCGAGCTTGTCCGCGTCGGATCGAGCGCTCGTGATGCTGAAGGCCTCCTTCGGGTTCTTGGGCGAGGCGGCCACTTCTTTCGCCACGGCGAGCGCGTCGGCGAGGCGGCCCTTCTTCTCCAGGGCTTGCGCGAGGAGCAGGCCCGAGGTGGGCAGGCGCAGGATTCCGTGCGCCTCCTCGAGCGCGGCGATGGCCTTGTCGGCGTCGCCCTTGGCGAGCGCGCGCTTGCCCTCCTCGAGCTTCCAGGCGGCCTTCGCCTTGTCGGCCTGGGGTTGGGCGAGGCCCGCCGACGAGATCGAGAGCGCCGCCGCCAGCGCCGCGACCGAGAGCCACGAGTTCTTCATCATCGTGGCTCGAGGTTATCAGCTCGGGCCGACACTAGCAGTTTGCTGAAAAACGCGACGTTGGGGTGCTCGATGACGTCGGTGCTGCACTTTCACCCCCCAGCCCCCCTCGCTGCGCGAGGGGGGTGCCATCGCGAAACAGCGCAAATCAGCTCCGATCGAGCATAATCCCCCCTCACTCGTGAGGGGGGATTATGGGGCGGGCATGATGGGTCCAGAACGGAGGGCGGAGACTTCTTCAGCACCCTGCTACTTTGTCCCGACTGCGTACCATCTCCCGTTGCACACCGGGTCCGCCGCGCTGCCCACGTAATCGTATCGAAGCACGGTCCGCTGCGGGCTCTCGCAGATGCCACGCAGCCGCTCGCGTTTGCAGGGCGCGGCGAAGTCGAACGCGCCGTCGCAGTTCTCGGTGAAGAGGGCCTCGAGGCCGTCCCAGGCTTCGATGCAGGAGTGGGGGAGGGCGGACGTGGTGCAGTGGCCACCGGGGAGCGGGGGAGGGAGAGGCGACTGGGGCGTGGGCTCGAAGGGTTTGTCCAGGCCCAGGCGCGTGCGGCCCTGCTGGTGAGCATCGGCACGCTGCTCTTCGTGGCGTGCCACGAAGAGATCGATGTCGCGTGTGTCCGGGGCGCTCTCGTTCACCGCGAAGAGCGTCGCGTCGCGCGGCTCGACACGCGCCGAAAGGACGCGATGGACGACATTCCAGCCATTTCGCTGAATTCGGACCTCGACTGGGTAGCCTGGCAGCGCATCGAGCGCGTCGAGCAAGCGCTGCTCCGCGGCGGTCCACGGGGGCGGCATGCGCCGCCTCCAGGCGTCGGCGTAGTGACGGCTGGTCAAGGGCAGGCCCTGCGCGACCCACAGCACCACCTCATGGTCGGTGGCGGCGTCGCGGACGCGAAAGGCCTCTCCGCGGGTCACGCCCGGAGGAAGCTGCTCGGGCGGCGCGGCCACGACGGGCTCGAGAGGCGGGTCCGGGACGACCAGGCCGCCGCGAGCGTCGAGTCGAAGGCCAAGCTCGGTGGCGACCACGTCCCGGCTCGCCGGCGTGACATCGCGAATCGCCATTGTGAGGGGTGTGGCGGCGCCGCTCGTGGTGTCCAGCATCCACCCCTTGGCTCGTTCGAAGTCCCAGAGCAGCGTGATCGCAGGCACGATACCAATGGAACCTCGTTCCATTCGCACCAGCGATCCGTGGTAGAGCTCCGTGATGGAATGGGCGCCCGCCACTTCGTGGTCGCCGATTGTGCTGTGCAGGATCGTGAGCTCGACGACCAAGGCGTCGACCATCGGTGCGCTCGCTCGCTCGGTGGAAGCGCTGGTCGGGGCCGCGACGGGTGACGGGCCGTCGGCCGAGGACGCGACGATCGGCTGAGAAGGCGGCGCAGCGCACGCTCCCGCCACGGCGAGCGCCAGCAGTGAAGCCACGCGAGCGAGCCGTGGACCGAACATGCCGCGACGATATCAGTTTGGTGAAGAAAAGGCGGGGTCGTTTTGCTGGATGAGGGAGGGGCTCCTCACCCCCAGCGGCGCAGCACCACGGGCCTCTCCTCGAAGGGCACGTCCAGGTGCTGGACCGACTCCTCGTGGTACGCCGTGACGACCACCTCGATGCGCGGCCACGGCGACTCGAAGAGCGCGCGGGCTTCCGAGAACGGGAGCGCGTCGAGGTCTCGGCGCTCGGGCAGCTCGCTCGCGAGGTCGACGCCGGCGACCACATCGGAATGGTAGAGGCGGATCAGGTCGGTGAGCTTCGGGAGCCGCCCTTCGTCCGACGCGATGGACCGGAGCGTGTCGGAGAGGGGCGCCTTCGCCAGCTCGGGGACGAGGTGCATCCAGCCGAATGGCGGTGGAGCCGGCAAGAGAGGGGCGACCAGGAGGTAAAAGGCTGTCGCGGAGTCGATCTCGACAGGGGGCGCGATCCCGGGCACCACGCGCAAGACCAGGCGGGCCTGACGCCCGCGCCGGCTCGCCGAGACGAGCTGCGGGAGCCCCGTCCGCAACAGTTCGTGCAGCGACGCTCGATCCGCGACCTTCGCGCCTTCCCGCAGGCGGGCGAGGCCTATCCTGCCCGCGTACCCGTCGCGGTGGACACGAACCCCCGTCTGGCCGGGGCTGGCGTGGAGCAGATAGACCGTCGAGCCGTCAACGACGACGGTGTCGACCGAGGGATGGTCGGCCGGATCTCCCGCGCGTTGATGCCAGACCACGCGCCCGTGCCACGTTCGCAGCCGCTCGGCCCCCGCCCAGAGGTGCATCGTGTGCTGCGGCTCGTACGCGCTCGCCGGGTGGGCCGCGGTCTCCACCACACGCGGCGTCGATCGAGGGGGGCCGTGCTCCAGCCAGAGCTCGCGCGGGAGCGCGATCGTACCGCTCCGCGCAGCGGGGTCGAGCGCGCCGCGGACCATCTTCGCGCCCTTCGCGAGCAACGCGGACGCGAGGCGTCCGAGCCCGGCGGCTCCGGCGGCGGGATCGAACGCGAGCCTCGGGGAGACTGGCGGGTGCCGATCGAAGGTGTCCGTCTCGGAGAAGGCGCGGCTCGCATCGCGCATGCCCGGCGCGAGGTGCGCGACCCATCCAGGGTGCGTCACCGTGATTGTCATCGTTCCGCGCCAGCCGAGCGCGGAATCCTGCGTCTGCGGGACGTGGTCGGCGACGACGCGGACGTCCTCCACGAACCCGCGCGCGAAGCGCCGGAGCCACGCGGCGTTCATCGTGTCATCGAGGCTCACCTCCCGTGCGAGCGGCGCGTCTCCCGGCGCGAGCTCGAGGAGTACCATCAGCGCGAATGCGATGGTCGCGGCAGGGGGGCCGGCGTCCGGATGAACGACCTCGATCCCGAGGACCGCGGTTCGGTCCGTCACGCGCTGGACTTCGACGTCGTACAGGTCGGAACCCATGGGAGGCACCTACCGTAGCGCATTCGTCGCGTCGGTCAGAGGCTCACGCCGCCCCCCTGCCAACGCTCTCGTCATCGTTCTATTCCTCTCTCTCGCTCGGCCGAGCGTGAGCTCCGAGGCTGCGGCGCAACGACGTACGCAGCGCGCACGACGCGACGCGCGCCGGCGTGTAGACCGTGCTGCGCCCCGCCACGCCGTGCCCGACGAGACACGTCGAAATTCTGCCGGAGGGGGCCCCGGGGCACGGCATGTCGGCTGCTTGGGCTGCGAGCGTGCCTGTCTCTCGACAATCCAGTCCACGCGTCGCGGTGTTCACCGACACGATCGACGACATCAACGGGGTCGCGCTCGGCCTGCGCCGGCTCGCCGCCGCCGCTTCGCGCTGCGGCCACGATCTCGACCTCGTCGGCGCCGGCGCCAGCCGCCGCGTGTTCATCGACGATTGCGGCGTCGTGCGGCTGCCCTCGCTCGTTCGGCGGTCGCTCTCGATCTACCCCGAGATGGTGTGGTCGGTCCCGAGGCCGGGCCCGCTCGCGCAATGGCTCGTCCGCTCGCGGCCCGAGATCGTGCAATGTGCAACACCGGGCCCGATCGGCTTTGGTGCGATGGCGTCCGCGCGCTCGCTCCGGATCCCGGTGGTCGCTCAGTACCATACCGAGGTCGCCGAGTACGCGGCGCGGATGATGGGCCGGCGCTCGGGTGTGGCCGCCGGCGCGGTCGTGTCGTGGTTCTACCGCCACGCGGACCTCTGCCTCGCGCCCTCGCGCAGCACGGCGGCGCGGCTCTCCGGCTTCGGGGTGGAGGAGAGCCGGATCGTGCTCGTTCCTCGCGGCACCGACCTCTCGCTCTTCTCGCCCTCCCACCGCGACCGGGCGTCGCTGGCGCGCTTCGGGATCGATCCGCGCTCGCCGGTGCTCCTCTACGTCGGGCGGCTCTCGCGTGAGAAGAACCTCGATGTCCTCCTTCGGGCCCACGCGATCCTGCGAGCGACACACCCGGACGCGACGCTCCTCGTCGTCGGATCCGGGCCGGTGGAGGACGCGCTCGAGGGGCCGGGCGTGGTACGTACCGGGCCGCTGCACGGCGCGGCGCTCGGCGCGGTGTACGCGTCCGCGGACGTGTTCGCGTTCCCGAGCGAGACGGAGACGTTCGGCAACGTGGTGGTCGAGGCTCAGGCGGCCGGGCTGCCCGTCGTCGTCGCCGCTGCGGGCGCCGCACACGAGAACGTGGTGCCCGGCGTCACGGGGCTGGTCGCCGACGGCGGGCGCCCCGAGGCGTTCGCCGCAGCGATCGCGTCGCTCCTGGACGATCCCGACCGGCGCGCGACGATGGGGTGCGCTGCGCATCGGTTTGCCCAGCGCTTCGATGGGGAGGCGGCAGCGCGGCGCACCTTCGCGCTCTACCGCGGGTTCTTGGGTGCTTCGGAGGGCTCATGCGTGTCTCGATCGTGATCGAAACCTTCAATCTCCTCGGCGGCGACGTCGAGTCCGGCCTTCGCGCCCTCGCGGCGCGGCTACGGGCGCAGACCTCGCCGCTCGCGAGCGAGGCCGACCTCGTCGTGACCCACGTCGGCTTGGGCCGGGCGTCGCGTGCTCGTCTCGACGACGCGTTCGGCCGGCCTGCGCGCTGGGTCGAGCTGCCGGAGACGGCCGACTACTACGAGCACAAGAATCAGGGCTCCGCCGCGGCCGAGGGGGATGTCGTCGCCTTCACGGACGGCGACTGCGCTCCGGTGCCCGCGTGGCTCGCCTCGCTCGTTTCGCCGATCGTCGCAGGTGAATGCCGCGTCGTCGCGGGGCGCACCGCCTATCCACCGGGCTCCGCCTCGCTCGCGGGCACCGCGCTCGACTTCCCTCTCCTCAAGAGCGCCGTCTCGCCGCGCGCCGTCCGGAACTTCTTCGCGAACAACGTCGCGTTCGAGCGCAGCGTCTTCGCCGCGCACCCGTACCCGAAGATCGCCGGGATGTTCCACGGGCAGTGCCAGGTGCTCGCGATGCAGCTCGAGGCCGAAGGAATCGTGGTGCGGCACGAGCCGGAGGCGCTCGTCCACCACGCCTGGCCACAGGGCCCGCGCGCGTTGATCGAGGCGCGCCTCCTGCGCGGCGCTGACGCGCGAGCGCTCCTCGTCCACGTCGCGCGCGCGTACACGCCCGGCCTGTCCCGGCACGCCGAACGGGCGGGCGCGGCGCCGGCGCTCGCGCTCCTCGGTCTCCGGTCCGCTTTCGCTGCGGCCCAGGTGGTCCGCGTCCGTCCGTCGGCTCGTGTGATCGCCGCGAGCCTGGGGGTCATCGCCGCGACCGCGACGGTCGACGCGGCGGGCGTCCTCGCGCCGCGCGCGGTCTACACACGTTGCCGCGCCAGCGCAGGCGTGATGAGGGCGATGTCGATCACGAGACCTTCACCGCCCCGAGCGGGCGGCGGTCCTGAGCGAGGTCAGGTCGCGTAGCGCTTGCGGATGCTCGGCACGAGGTACTCGTCGAAGGCGCGCTCCACGCCGTACTTGGGGTTCCAGCCCCAGTCGCGACGCGCGGCGCTGTCGTCCACGTCCTCCGGCCAGGAGTCCACGATCTTGGAGCGAACCGGGTCGGGGGCGTAGCTGATCTCCGCTCCCGGGAACGCGGCCTTCACGCGCGCCGCGATCTGCGACGCGGAGACGCTGAAGGCGCCGACGTTGTAGACGGTTGTCGAGAGCCGATCGCGATCGGCGTCGAGCAGCTGGACGAGCGCGTCCACCGCGTCGGGCATGGCCATGAAGGGGATCTGCGCGTCCTCGCCCACGAAGCAGGCGTAGCTCTCGCCCTTCGCGGCCGAGTGCAGCATCTCGGGCCCGAAGTCGCTCGTGCCGCCGGTCGGGACGGTGTCGGCCGAGATGAGCCCGGGGAAGCGGAGGGAGCGGAAGTCGAGGCGCGCCACGTTGGCGAGCGCGCCGAGCTGCCTGTGGAAATGCGTGAAGTAGCGGCCGAGGTGCTCGCAGTACAGCTTGTTGCAGCCGTACATGGTCACCGGCACGTTCCACTCTTCCTCCTTGATCCGCCCGACCTTCCGCTTCGTGCCGGTGTCGGGCAGCCCGTAGACCGCGATGGAGCTCGGGAAGAGAAACTTCACGGGGCGGCCGAGCCGGGCCGACTGCTGCTGCGCGACACGCAGGAGGTTCAGCGTGCCTTCGACGTTCACCTGGTGAGCGAGCTCCGGATCGCGCTCGCCCCGGGTCGAGAGGAGAGCGGCCAGGTGGAAGACGGCGGCGATCTCGTGGTGGGCCGCGATCTGATCCATCAAATAGCGGTCCATGATGTTGCCCGTGTAGCTCGCGGTGCACCATTCGCGCAGGGCGCTGGGGGCGGGCGTGAGATCGAGGCTCACGACCGCGTAGCGGCCGTCCGCGTGGAGCCGCTCGATGAGGCTGTGGCCGATCTCTCCGTTGGACCCGGTGATGAGGACGACGCTCTTCGCCATGGGCCGGCACCCTACCACGCTCGCATCGGGGAAGGCCGTCCTTGCCGGAGCCGCCAAGGCGGCCTAAGGAGAGAGGGGAGAGGGCTTGGACACACCGTCCCCGCATTCACCGCATGGCTGCTGTTTCTCCCCCCCGACCCCCCTCACCACGTGAGGAGGTAGGCGCGCCGAAGGCGGACGGACGCTTCGCGCCCAAGCCCGACTGGCTGAAGGTGCGCGCGCCCGGCGGCGACCGCTACCACGACCTCAAGCGCACCCTGCGCGAGCTCGACCTCCACACCGTGTGTGAGGAGGCGCGCTGCCCGAACGTCGGCGAGTGCTGGCGCGAGGGCACGGCCACCGTGATGCTCCTGGGGGACGTCTGCACGCGCGGCTGCCGCTTCTGCGCCGTGACGACGGGGGATCCGCGAGGCGCGGTCGACCCGCGTGAGCCGGAGCACGTCGCGCGCGCCATCGCCAAGCTCGAGCTGCTCTACGTCGTCATGACCATGGTCAACCGCGACGACCTGCTCGACGGCGGGGCCGAGCACGTCGCGCGCACCGTCCGCCGCTTGCGCGAGCTGCGGAGCGACATCCTGATCGAGGCGCTCGTGGGGGACTTCGCGGGCAAGGGCGACGCGGTCGACGTGTGCTGCGACGGAAACCCCGACGTCTTCGCACACAACGTGGAGACGGTGCGGCGCCTCCAGCGCACCGTGCGCGACGTCCGCTCGAGCTACGAGCGCTCGCTCGAGGTGCTCGCCCGCGCGAAGAAACACGGGCAGGTCTTCTCGAAGGAGCCGGGGCGCCGCCCCATGCTCACGAAGAGCTCGATCATGGTCGGGCTCGGCGAGACCGACGACGAGGTCATCGAGACGATGCGCGATCTCCGCGAGGCGGGCGTGGATATCGTCACCATCGGCCAGTACCTGCGACCGTCCCCGAAACACCACGCGGTTCTGCGCTTCGTGGAGCCCGCGACGTTCGCCGAATACGAGCTCGAGGCGAGCCGGATGGGCTTCCTCTATGCGGCGTCCGGTCCGCTCGTGCGCTCGAGCTACAAAGCGGCGGAGGTGTTTCTCCGCTCTCTGCTCGACGACGCCGGAGCGGATGTGTCGGCCAGCATCGACGAGCGGCTCGCGCGCGCCCGCGAAGAGGCGCAGCGCGTCGCCCAATCGATCAGCCCCCCCGGCGGGCTCGTCCCCGCATCGAGCCTCGTCCGCGGGCGCTGACCGACGGGTGTCGCTCCATCAGGGGCAAGACATGGGCGCGGGCGCGGGCGGGCCGATCAGGCCTCGCTGCACCTCGTTCATGTCGAACTCGACGCCAAAGGAGATGCCGTCACACGTGAGCGCCGGGTCCTGCGTGCCATTGGTCATGATGTCCGACTGCTGACGGATGATCGTGAGGGCCTGCAGGTAGGTGTCGTCCGAGCACTTGTCGGCGATGTAGGCGAGCTTCTTCACCTGCTCGATCACCTCCTCCGTGTTGAGCACGCCCGCGAGGACGCCCTTGCCGCTCTTGCGATCCTCGTCGAGGTCGAGCTGGACCCGCGCCGCGTGGAGGCTCAGCTTGAGCACCTGCTTGTTCCCGTCGAACTCGACCGGAATCCAGAGGACGAACTCCACGTTGGGGCCCGAGTCGTACAAGTTGTCGACCACCGTGCCGTTCGGGAAGATGAGCGTGGAGGAGTCGGGGTCGTTGATGTCCGCGAGCAGCTCGGGGGCGACCGGCCACTCGTCCGTGCCGTCGAACTGCGGCGTGCTGCCGAGCTCCGTCCCGCCGAACACCTTGGCGTTGAGGCCCGTCACGTCGCCCGTCGGCGGCAGGCACTCGATCTTCAGGAGCGTGTTGAACAGGCCCTGATCGAGCTGCTGGTTGGTGCGCGCCACGAAGTCCGGAGAGAAGGCGTTGATGAGGGGGAGGAGGCTCTTGCCGAACGCGTTGTCGATGCCGTTGTCCCCGTCGGGGTAGGCGACCGTGGGGAAGCCACCCGCGGCGGGCTGGCAGACGTCGGTCGACATGCCATCCGACACGAGGCCGTCGATGTTCATGCCGATCTTCTTCCAGCCACCGGCCACGTCGGTGCCGAAGCGCAGCTCGGAGAGCGCAAACACCGTCGCCTCGCCCGGCTGGCAGACGTAGCCGCCGCCGCTGCCGCCGGTGCCGCCGGTGCCGCCGGTGCCGCCGGTGCTCGTGGTCGAGCCGGTGGTGGCGACGGTCGTGCCGCCGGCGCCGCCGGTCCCGGTCTCGTCGTCGCTGCAGCCCCAGAGAACCACGGTGAGCCCAGCGAACCAGCCACAACGTCGAACCAGCTTAAGCATGTCAGTCTCCATGATGAAGGTGGGGGTAACGGGGCGCGCGACGGTCCTCAGTTGGGGACCGACGCGCAGCCGAAGGCGACCTCGATCTCGGCCTCCATGTCGTTCTGGATCGTGATGCACGACGCGGGGCAGACGATGATCTTCGTCGGGTTCTGGTTGTTGTCGTAATACCAGCCGGGCCCCGTGCCGCAGTCCGCGAGGTCGTCTGCGCGCGGGAGCGTGATGGGCGTGCCCGAGCCGCCGGGTGTGTAGGTGAAGTTCACCTCGTCCGGCACGAGCATGATGTTCGCCGGCGGCGGCGGGAGCGCGTAGTCGCACCCGAGCGCCGTGTCGCGGATCTCGGCGATCTTCTCGGCGAACAGATCGATGTCCGATGCGTCGTACAGCGTGGTGCCGCCGGCCGCCGCGATGGCGTTCAGCGCGTTGAAATTGATGTCCGCGCTGCTCTGCACGGCGATGACGTAGGTCTCCACGCCGTTGTAGTTCCGCGCGGCCTCCGGCCAGCTCACGATCTCGGCGAGGCCGCCGGAGCAGGTGTTGTAGCCGCCGTCGGTGGCGAGCACGACGATCACCTTGTGCGTCGGCAGGAGCTCCTGGCGCGCCACCGCGGTCTGAAGCGCTCCTCGAAGGCCGGCGGAGAGCGGCGTAGGAGAGCCGATGGCGTCGGCCGGCATCGAGTTCGTGAGCGCAAACGCGTTGCCCGGGAGCGGCGCGATGGGCACGTCGAGCACCGAGTAGATGAGCGGATCGCACGTGTCGTCGAAGTCCTCCTTGATCGTCGGGAAGAAGACCATCCCCGCGTTGATCCCGGCGGACTCCGGGTCCTGCATGAAGTTCTTGAGCGCCGTCGTGGAGCCCGCCCAGGAGACTCCCTGCATGCTCCCCGACCAGTCGAGCACGAAGATGATGTCGAGCGGGGTGGGCTCGGCCTTCTCGTTGGTGGAGACACAAGCCCCGCCGGTGCTCGTGGTGCTGCCGGTCGCGAAGCCGCCGCCCTGGGCGCCGGTGCCGCCGGGACCCGTGGTGGTCGTGGTGGACCCGCCGGTGTTGTCGTCCGAGCCTTCGCCAGCGGCGCACCCCCAGAGCGCGACGACGCCGGCGGCCGAGAGGAACGTGTTGCGAAGGTAGCTGCGAAGGAAAGTCGGGCCGCGCATGGGTGGTCTCCTCACTGGACCAAGAAATCGTCCACGTAGACGCCGGCAAAGTTCACGAACGAGTCGCTCTGGAAGGCGAACCGAAGCCGGATTGTCTGGCCGCTGAACGCCGCGAGGTTGGCCTGGACGTTCTGCCAACCGAGCGCCGACTGGTTGCCGCCCCACGCCGGTTGGCCGTCGATGGTGAGCGGGTAGGCGGGCACGATCGTCGTGACGGGGGTGTACGTCATGCCGCCGTCGTTGCTGACCTGCAGGTTGACCCCGTCGTAGCTTCCGCCCTCCGTGTCGACCCACATCCGGAAGGTGAGGGTGGGGAACGGCGAGCCGGAGAGATCGATGTCCGGCGACGTCGCCGTCGCGAACCCGAACGTCTGGTAGTCGAGGTAGTAGCCGTCGATGTTCGTCGCGAGGCACTGCGAGCCGATGTACGCGGTGGACGGCCCGCCGTTCGTCGGCACGCCGCACTCCCACGTGCCGCTCAGCGTCCAGCCGGCCGGGCACGCGCCCTCGAAGCTCGCGTAATACGCCGCGTAGTTCACCTCCGACTCGAGCGTCACCTCGTCGTAGTTGGACGGAAGGAGCGACTCTTCGATGCGGACCGTGACGCTCACGGGGCCGACGTCCGCCGCGGTGGGCGTCCCCGAGAGCACGCCGGTCGCCGGATCGATCGAGAGCCAGTCGTCGTTCGTCCCGCCGGGGACGATGCTCCACACCGCGCCCGCGGTCCCGCCGATGTGTGTCATCGGGGCGCTGAGCGGCATGCCCGTGTACGTGTCCGCCAGGGAGCTCGACGTGATGAAGAGCGGGTTCTGGAGCGGCTCGGCGATGAAGAGATCGTCGAGGTAGACGCCGGGGAAGACCGAGGCGCCGTCCGACCGGAACGAGAAGCGGAGGATGATGCTCTGGCCCGCGTACGCCGACAGGTCCGCCTGGAAGTTGTGCCAGCCGAGGCTCGACTGGTTGCCGCCCCAGGCGGGCTGCCCACCCACGGTCAGCGAATAAGCCGGCGTCACCGAGGTGACCGGCGTGAACGACGATCCGCCGTCCGTGCTGACCTTCAGGTTCCAACCGTCGAAGCTGCCGCCCTCGGTGTGCTCCCACGCCCAGAACGAGAGCACCGGGCTCGTCGCGCCGGTGAGATCGATCTGAGGCGACTGGGCGATCGTCGTGTCGAAGCTCTGGTTGACGCTGTACGGTCCCGTCAGCTTCGTCGCGATGACGTTCCAGCCGTCGTGCGCCGCCGGCGGACCCACGTTCTCGGGCTCGCCGCACTGCCAATCCCCGCCGAACGTCCAGCCGTTCGGGCACACCTCGAAGTTGTCGTGGAAGTAGAGGTTGCAGCCCGGGACGGAGTTGCCGCCGACACAGATGCCCAGCTGGCACGCCTCGGCGACCGTGCACGAGTCGTGATCGTTGCATGCCGAGCCCGGCGCGGTCGGCTCCGCCTTGCAGACGCCGTTGCCGTCGCAGGTGCCGTCCTGGCACGTCGTCAAGCCCTCGCCACAAGCGGCGCCGGCTGGCGCGAACGCGGGGAGGCAGATGCCTGTCGGCGGATCACACACGCCGACCTCACACGCGACATCCAGCACCGAGCAGTCCTTGGGGGCGCCTCCGCCGCACTCGCCGGCGAGGCACGTCTTGTCGACCTGGCACGGATCGCCCGTGAGGACACAAGGCAGGAAGTCCTTGTCGGGGTCGGGCGTGCCGAGACACTGGCCGGTCGCCGGATCACACGCGACGTCGTTGCACTCGGCGAGGGGCGAGATCTTGCAGTCCTTCGGCTCCCCGATGCACTGGCCGAGCTCGCAGATGCCGTTGACCTCGCACAGATCTTCGGGCGTGCACGACGTCCCGTCGTTCACGGGCGCGACGGTGCACGACTGCGACTCCTCCACGCAGAGGACCGCCTCACAGGGAGAATGGGGCAGCCCGCAGTCGTTCGGAGCCGAGCCGACGCACGCGCCTTCCTCACACGTGTCGTTCATCGTGCAGAAGACGCCGTCGTCGCACTGCGTCCCGCTCGGCGCCGCCACGACGACACACGTGTTGAGGGGCCCGATCTCCTGCCCCGTGTTGCAGACCGCGATCGTGCACGCTGGGGTCTGGATCGTGGAGCAATCCACTCCGCACGGAAACTCCACCGGCTCCTGGCCGCCGCCGCCGCCGTTTCCTCCGCCCCCTTCTTCTTCCTCGACCGTGTCGGCTTCGATGCACTTGCATCCGCTGGTGGCAGCCAGGGCGAAGAGGACCGTGTGGAAGACAAGGTGTCGGATACGAAGCATCGACCGGTAAGGTAACATGCTCCACGCGTCCAGGTAGGGGGGCGCCCCTGGTTTGTCTCGCCCCGCCGGCCTCGTGCCGCAGGGCGTAAACCCCGCGAATGCCCGGCCTTCGGCCGAGTTCGGCGCCTCGTGAGACGAGGCCGTTGGGTTCCGTCGGGATGCTGCTCGCCCCGCCTCGCTCAGAACGAGCCGCCGAGGACGACCCCGGTCGGGGTGACGAACGCCGTGACCTCGGGCTGCTCGGCCTCGCCCGAGCCGCTCAGCGCGACCCCGAAGAGGATGCCGGTCGTCACCGCGCCCGCGACCGTGAGCCCTCCGAGGACGTCCGTCGCGATGGCGAGCGTCTTCGTCTTGCTTTGCGCGTCCTCGATCGCCGCGGCGTTGCCAGGGAATCTCGCGAGCTCCTCGTCCAGATCGCCGCGGGCCGAGACCGCGAGGCCTCCGAGCACCGCGGTCGTGACGGCACCGGCGCCCGTGAGGCCGAGCACGACCCAGGCCGCCACGGGGATCTCGGTCTCGCTCGTGGCCGGAGGCGGCGGAAGCGGCGGCGGCGGAGGTGGAGGCCTGTCCTTCTCGATCGCCACGAGCTCGAGCGAGACGGTCTTCTCGTCGGACCCTGCGAAATCGATCACACGCTGGGTCGGCGTGTAGCCCTTCGCGCTGGCCGCGAGCTTGCGGCGGCCCGCGTTGACGATGACAGGCTCGTCGAGAGGGGCCTTCCCCACGACCACGTCGTCCACGAGGATCTCGGCGCCCTCGGCGTTTGTCTCGATGGTCACCGTCGCGACCTTCTTCTCGAGATCCTCGATCCAGCCGCTCACCTTCTTCTGTCTCGCGGCGTCGACCTCCTTGCCGCCCTCGCTCAGGTACTGGCGGAACGACTTGAGCGCGGACGCGTAGTCGTTCAGCTCCTGCGAGGTCTGTCCGAGGTTGAAGAGCACGCGGTAGTTGGGCTCGAGCTCGTAGGCGCGCTTGAACTCGACGAGGGCGGCCTCGAAGTCGCGGCTCTTGTAGAAGGCGACGCCAGCCCGGAATCGCTCGCTGGCTTCGTCGGCGCCCTTCTCCGCGGGCTTGTCTTTTCCGTCGCCTGCGAACGCGAGCGACGGCGCCGCCGTGATGAAGGCCAGCGAGAGGACGAAGAGGGAGGTGCGTTTCACTTCTTGTAGGGGTCCTGCTCGTCGATTTCCCGAGGTTGCTTGGGGTCCTTGCCGGTCGTGGGCCCGCTCGCGGGCGCCCGCCCTCCGGTGGTGCCCGGTCCGGCCGGGGGCGCGCTCGCCGAGGCCGAGGCGGTCGCCTGCGGCGCGAGATCGACGCTGATCGAGAGGTCCTTGTCGTAGCTGATCATCTGCGTCTTCGTCTCGAGCCCCTCGCCGCCGAACTCGAGCTGATGCATCGAGCCATCCCGCGGGACCTGCGCCACGAACGGGCTCGCCGTGAGCGGGACGCCGTCGAGCTTCGCGGTCGCGCCGGACGGGCCGAACGCGATCGAGATCGTGATCTTCTCCGCGGCGGGGGCGGCCGACGCGGCCGGCGCGACGCTCGCCGCCGGGGCATGCCCCGGGGCGTCTTTGCTGCTCAGGAGGATGAAGCCGACGCCCCCTGCCGAGGCGAGGGCGAGCGCCGAGAGCCCGATGAGGATCGGCGTGGTGTTGCTCCGCGCTGCGGGCGGCTGGCTCACCAGCGCGGTCGCGAGCGTGCCCGGCGACGAGGGGCTGCCGGGCGTGTGCTCGAAGAGCTGAGGCATGGGCACCTCCAGGCTCGTCGGCTCGTTGCGGAACGAGGGGATCGCCTCGCGCTTGGAGTACGGCGTCGAGTCTCCCGCGCCGTTTCCCGCGCCGCCGTGCATGTCGAGCGTAGGCAAGGGGAGCGCCTGCGCGGTCTCGCGCATGACGCGCTTCATTTGCTCGTCGATCACCTTGCGGATGGCCGCGCGCTCCTCCGCGAAATGGCTCGAGATGAGCTCGCCCACCTCGCGCGCGCCGACGCGCCTGCTGAAGCGATCGAGGAAGCCCTCGAGCGCGTCGCGGAACGCGAGCGCGCTGGGGAACCGATCGTTCGGGCGCTGCGCCATGGCCCTGTCGCAGATCTCGGCGAGCTCCGGGTCGGCGTCGGGGACTGCCTCCCGGATGCGCGGCTCGGTGCCGCTCAGGCGCTTGGCCAGGATGGTGGTCTGGCTGTCGCCCTGGGCGAAGCGCCGCGCCGCGATGGCCTCCCAGAGCATGACGCCGATGCTGAACACATCGGACCGCGCGTCGACCGGGTCACCGCCTGCCTGCTCCGGCGCGACGTACGCGAGCTTCCCTTTGAAGACGCCGCTCTGGGTGGTGGACGCGGCGCCGACTGCCTTGGCGATCCCGAAGTCGACGACCTTCACCTGCCCGTCGTAGGTGACGAACACGTTCTGCGGGCTGACGTCGCGGTGGACGACGAAGAGGGGCGTCCCGTCGAAGTCGGTCAGGGTGTGCGCGTAGTGCAGACCCGCCAACGCATCCGCGAGGATGCGCACGTGCACGTCGAGCGGCATGCGTGTCCTCGCAGCGCGCCGGAGGAGCGAGTGGAGTGGTTGCCCGTCGAGGTAGTCCATCACCAGGAAGTGCTGGCTGTCCTCCACCCCGACCTCGTACGTGTGCACCACGTTCGCGTGGTTGAGCCGCGCGGCGAGGCGCGCCTCGTTGAGGAACATCGAGAGGAAGTCGGGGTCCTGGGAGAGCTCCTCCTTGAGGACCTTCACCACGAGCAGCTTGTTGAAGCCGACAGGCCCCGGGACGATCGAGAGGTACACCGTCGCCATGCCGCCCTGTCCGAGCTTGGCGATGATCCGGTATTTCCCGATTCGGTCGGATAACATGGGGCGCGGCTTCTACTGCGGGGTGGGCGCGATCTGGACGTACGAGATCGTGTTCGCGAGGATCTGGAAGCTCGACTCGCCGATGAAGGCGTCGTCCGACTCGCGGTAGGCCCGGGCGACGGCGGCGCTGACCGGCAGGTTGAAGAAGCCGCCGAAGCCGTCGCGGTCGGTCGACGTCGCCGTGGGTGGGATCGTGGGCGCCTGGTTGATGAGATAGAACGGGATGGTGTCCGCGTCGCCGTTCGGCGTCTCGAAGCGGACGCCGGAGGCGGCCACGCCGGAGCAGTCCACCGCCAGCAAGATCGCCGTGCCCCGTGTCGGGTCGACCTGCCCTTGAGCGAGGTTCGCGAGCGTCTCGTACTCGAGCGGGCGGAGCAGCTGCACCTCTTTGACCTGCGGCGGGGCGACGATGGGCCTCCCGACATAGACGCGCGAGTCGACGATCTCGGATGATGTGATCTTCACGAACCCGTCGAAGCCTTGCTTCAACGTCGCGCTGACGAGCCCCGTCGCGTCGGGCGTCAGGCCCTTGGGGAAGTCCGGGCTGGTGCCGGTGCAGTTGACGTCGAGCTTGTCGCAGAAATCGACGTCCGCGTCGGTGACGGCCTCGCCCCCGTTCGCGAACGCCAGCCGGACCTGGATCGTGAAGGTCTTCGAGGGGTCGGGCGTCGGCTCGACCACCTTGCCGAGACAGCCCCAGATCGGGTCGACGCCGCCGCCGCCGCCCCCGCCCGCGCCGTCCACGCAGACGCCGTCCACGCAGCTCGCCGTGTCCCCGAAGCCGCGCTCAGCGCAGTCCGCGGCCGCCTCGCACTGGCTTTCGTCGGGGGAGAGCACCACGGTGCAGCCGGAAGCCGCGAGGACGAGCGCCAATGAAGCGATGGCAACCCGGCTCACGGAGCTAGGGTAGCCGGGAAAGGGGGGGAATCAAAGCAAGCGGCTCCAGCGGGCGCTCGTCGGGTTGACTCGTCGGGTTGACGCGCCGCGCGGCGAGAGCACCCTCAGAGCCCCGCGAAGATCTGCATGGGCCGGAACACACGCGCGGCCCAGGCGGCCTCGTTGTGCTCGGCGCCGGGCTCGTGCCAGTGAAACAGGTCGACGTCGAAGGTGTACCCGGCCGCGTCGAGGGTGTCGCGCAGCTGGATGTTCTCGCAGTAGTTGTCGGCGCCGGCGCCGTCGTCGTCGATGCCGTCGCCGTCCGAGTCGGCGCAGGGCCCGTTGCCGCCCGAGTCGAGGAAGACGGCGAAGGGCTGGGCCCCCGCGGCTTCGAAGCGCTCGATGAGGGTCTCGCCCGTGTGCGGCCCGATGCTCCCCCAGCCCACGGTCCCGGAGAGGCTCGCCGCGAACGCGTAGTCGGTCGGGTTCAGGTAAGCGACGTGTAGGCTGATGAGTCCGCCGAGCGACGAGCCCATGAGCCCCACGGTCTGCGGCTCGCCGTAGCGCGACGCGATGAGCGGCCGGACGGCGTCCTCCAGGAGCGCGGCGTATTCGTCGCCGAGCCCGCCGATTGGGCCGCTGCCGAGGTCGTCGGCCACGTGGGTGTACTCATCCATGCGTGCCGGGGTGTTGTCGATCCCGACGAGCATCATCCCGGCCGGCACCGACTCTTGCAGGTGCCAGCCGCCCCACGCCGAGAACGGATCGAAGAGGTTCTGGCCGTCGTGCACGTAGAGCACGTGCGTCGGCGTGCCCTCGGGCAGCCAGACGCGGACCGTGCGCGGCTCGAGACTGACCGCACTGTCCTCGACCTGGAAGTACCGCTCCAGGTGAGCCGTCGCGGGCGGGATCATCGTGATCTCGCCGAACTGGTCGTAGTCGTAGGCGCGCGCCCAAGGGTCGGCCTCGAACGTCGTGCCGTCGGTCAGCTTGTATCTGGAGCCGGGCTGGTCCGGCAGGATGCCCCAGGAGAAGCCCTGGTCCGCCGTGAGCGGCGTGCCAGCCCAGGCGTCGAAGTCCCCCGCGACGAGCGAGAGCGCAGGCTCCGTCGAGACGACGACGCGCCCCTCGTCGACGAGCACCGGCCAGCCCGAGTCGAACGACTCCTCCAGGAGCGTGCCGTCGCGATCGTCGCGCAGACGCGCGAGCAGATCCTGGAGCGCGGTCGGTGCGCCGCCGCCTTGCCCCGTGCCGGTGCTGCTCCCGGTCGTCTGGGCGCCGCCGGTGCCCGTGGCGCCCGAGCCGACGGTCGTCGTCGCCGAAGGGCCTCCGCCGGCTCCCGTCGCCGACCCGGTGGGCGGATCCGAGTCGTCTCCACACGCGAGGAGCAGGAGAGGGGAGAGAGACAGCCAGGCTGCGAGGCGCATCGCGCGCGAGCATGGATCAGCGAGCGAGCCGAGCCAACAGGTGCGCCGCGTCACTCGAACACGGCGCTCACCCCGAGCGACGGCGAGATCGCGAACACGACGTTCTCGAGGATGGCCTCCTGCGGGAGGCGCGCGGCGCCGTCGGCGCCGGCGGTGGTCGCGCCGGGGTAGGTGAAGTCGGGGCGCACGCTCGGGACGAGGACCAGGGGCGTCGCGCCGAGCCAGGCCTCGAAGCCGTCGACGATCTCGAGCCCGCCGCGCACGCGAGCCACCCCGGCGAACCCGCCTGCGGTGCCGGAAACACGGTAGGGCCCCGCGTTGTAGCTCGCGCCGACCGAGGCGCGTGACGTGTAGCGCTTCTCGTCGCGGACGGCGCCGACGAAGCCGCCCGCGCCGGCCTCGAACGCGCCGAAGAAGCGGTCGCCCACGCGCATCGAGACCTGGGCGAGGAACGTCGCTCCCGAGAGGAGGAGATCGTCGGTCGCGGAGGCGGCCTGTGCGTCTTTGCCCGGCGGCGCGATCTCGTAAGGGCGGTCGGTGATTGTCTGCGTGAGGCGCAGGTAGCCGATCGCGCCGCCGAGGGCGAATCCCGAGGAGAACCGATAGGCCGCGTTGCCCTCGACGTGCAGGCCGAGCGCCATCCCTGGCGCACACGGCTCGTCACAAGCCACACCCGAGAAGAGAGGCGCGACGGCGAAGGACCCGGCCGCGCCCAGCTCGACGCGCGGGGGCATGGCCGAGACCGTCACGGGGCTCTGCACCACCGGCTCGAGGCCGACCCGCAAGCTCGGCCCCGAGTCGGGCCGGAGCGTCACCAACTTCGTGGCCGACACGTAGCCCGGGGCGCTCGCGGTCACGCGCACACGGCCCGACGGGAGCCGTCCGGACCATTTCGATGTGCCGACCACGACGTCATCGATCGCAATGGTCGCCTCCGGAGGCGTCACCACGATCGTCAGCTCCGCGTCGAGCGGCCTCGCGAGGAGGGTGAGCTCGCTGCGCTGGCCGAGCAGGACCGTCGCCTTGGCAGGCGCGGTGCCGTCGCCGCGCTCGCCGCGGAGCCACACGGCGTGATCGCCGGGCGCGAGCGCGCCCTCCCACGGCGTGGTCCCCACGACCACGCCGTCGATCAAGACGGAGGCCTCCACGCCTCCGACCTCCGCTACGCGGAGGCGTCCCGCGCGCGCGAGGACCTCGAGCCGCGGCGTGAGCTCGACGCGCCTCTCCGCGAAGATCTCGACCGCCTGGACGAAAGGGACGTAGCCCTCCAGGTGGACGCGCACCGTCCTCACGCCGGCCGCGAGGCGGAGCGGCTCTTTCAGCGGCAAGCTGCCTCGCTGGCGGCCGTCGATGGAGAGCACGGCGCCCGGCTCTCCGCCCTGGATGGCGAGGAGCCCGGTACGGGCGCGGAGCTCGGTGATCTGCGGCTCGACGCGGTCCCGCACCTCCGCCGGGAGGTCGGGGAAGGCGAGCACCTTCTCGAACAGGGGCAGCGCCTCGTCGGGGCGGTCGAGGGCCTTCAAACACACGGCCGCGTTCTCCGTCGCGGCGCGGGTGGGCATCAGCTCGAGCGACTTCAGGAACTCACCGAGCGCGAGCTCGAACCGCCGCTTCTCGAGCTCGGCGACGCCCGCATCGAAGCGCTCTTTCGCGCGTGCGCGGAGATCGTTCTCGCCGGCGGGGGGCGGGGCTGCAGGCTGAGCCCTCGCCGTCGTCCCGGAAATGACGAGGAACGCGAGGCAGACGAGGAGAAAATGGGCGCGCGCGATCATTCGAAGTTCGGCGCGTAGGGGATCGCAGTCGCGGGGGGCGGGGCTTGACTGGACTTCGCGGGGGAAAGCCTCGGGGGCTGCCCTGCCGGGGTCGCCGTCACCACGGCGACGCTCGACACGGCGGCCGACGGCGCGGCGCTCGGCGGGGGCGCGACGGGCGCGTCGAGCGAGACGCGGTCCGGCTGCGCGCCCTCCTTCGTGATGACCACGATCGTCTTCCGCGACCGCTCCCCTTTCACCACGGTCACCACGCGCTCCTCGCCCATCTCGCCCGCGAGCTCGATCTTGCCGAGGGAGACCACGGCCGCCTTGCCGTCCACCAGGACCGTCGCATCGGCGGGATCGATCGCGACGGGAAAGGTGGGGGCGCCTTCGTTCGCCGGCGCGCTCGAGGGTGCTGCCGCGCTCGTGGCTCGTGGCGGCGCGGGCGACTCCGTCCGCTGGCCGAGCCAGAGCGCGGCGGCGACTCCCGTGGCCCCGAGCACGGCTGCGGCTGCGGCCACGACCCGGCGTGGGCTCCTGGGCCGGGTCGGCGCGTGTGTCTGCGAGGTGGCGTAGTGGGTCGACTCGACCGACACGTCCTCCGGCAGATGCGGAAAGGAGCGCAAGCTGGGCTCGTCGACCGAGAGGGTCTCCTCCGAGGAGAGCGCGCTCGGGCCTGGTTTGCTCCTCGGCTGGGAGCCCACCATGCCGCGCAGGCTCGGGCGCAGCGGAGGCGCGGAGGCACCGTGCCAGATCTCCGACCGGCCCACGCGGCAGCCGTCCTCGAGCCACGGAGACAGATCTGTCAGCAGATCGTCGACGGTGGAATAACGTTCGTCGCGCTCGATCGTCAGGCAACGCATGACGATATCGTCGAGAACGTCGGGCACCTCGGCGAGCTCCTTGGGGCGCGCCGGCCGCTTCGAGCAGATCGCGAGGATGAGCTTGCCGAGGTTGTCGGCGTCCTGGAAAGGCGACTGCCCCGTCAGCGTCTCGTAGAGGACGGCGCCGATCGACCAGACGTCGGTGCGCGCGTCGATGTCCTTCGCGCCCTGCGCTTGCTCGGGCGACATGTAGAGCGGCGTCCCGAGGAGCTTGCCCGTCTGGGTCAGGTGGAGCCCGTCCGACTCGATCGGCGTCGCCGGCCGCACCTTGGCGATGCCGAAGTCGAGCAGCTTGACGATCACCTCGTCACTTTCGTCGTCCTCCGTCAGGAACAGGTTGGCGGGCTTGATGTCGCGGTGCACGACGTGGACGCGGTGCGCCTTCGAGATGCCCAGGCACGCCTGGGCGATGAGGCGCACGGCGACCGAGGTGTCGAGCTTGCCGCGCCGGTCGAGGAGCGAGCCGAGGTCCTCCCCTCGCAAGAGCTCCATCGCCATGAACGGCAGCCCTGTGGCCGCGTCACGGCCGCTGTCGGTGACCGCGACGATGTGGCGGGTGTCGATGGCGCTCGAGGCGCGCGCCTCGCGCTGGAACCGGCTCCAGACGTCGGTGTCGCCGAGCGCGACCTGCTGGATCAGCTTTACGGCGACCCGCTTGCCGGTCACGGCGTGGGTGGCCTCGTAGACCGCGCCCATGCCGCCCGCGCCGATCACGCGCTCGAGCTTGTAGCGGCCGTCGAGCACGGTGCCGATCACGGGGCGGCCTCTTCCCGGCGCCGGCGCGGTCGCCGCCCTCGGCCTACGGCGAGCGCGCCGAGCAGTGCGACCCACGTCGCTCCTGGCACGTCTTCTTCGCGGCCGGCGCCCGCACAAGCGCAGCCGGCGTCGCCGCCCTCCACGGGCGGAGGCTCGACGCAGGCCCCGCTGTCGGGAGAGCAAACGAAAGGAGCCTTGCAGTCGTCGACGGAGCTGCACGCGGCGCGGCAGGTCCCGTCGGCGTTGCACCGGAAGGGCGCGCAGTCGGTGACGGTGCCGTCGCGCGCGAGCGCCTTCGTCTCCTCGGTGCAGAGGCTCTCCTCCGGCACGCACGCCTTCGCGACGCAGACGCTCGACTGGCAACCGTCGTCATTATCGCAGGTCGTCTCGCAGCCGACGCTCGAGCAAACGTACGGAGCGCAGAGGGACGAGGCCGGCCCGCAAGCGTTGGCGCCGTCGCAGACGTCTCGCTCGGTGCAGGCGAGGTCGGCGGCGCCGCACTCGCCCTCGGGGTCTCGCCCGGCCGCGACGGGGAGGCAGACGCCGTCGGGGCCGACGCCGTTCAAGGCCTTCGTGCACGCCTCGCAGAAACCGTCGCACGCCGAGTCGCAGCAGACGCCGTCGATGCAGAAGCCGCTGGCGCACTGGTCACCGTCCGCACAAGGCGTCGGCGTGCAGCCCGGTCCGGCGTAAGTGTCACACGCGCCCGCCTTGCAGAAGCCGTTCTGCCCGCAGGAGGGTGATCCGTCGTCCGCGCACTCGCCGTCGGGATCGGTACCCTCCACGATCGGCGCGCACGTGCCCTGGGCGGCGCCGGTCTTCTCGCTCAGGCACGACTCGCATTCGCCGTCGCAGGGGGCGTCGCAGCAGACGCCCTCGACGCAGCGCCCCGACTGACACGCGAACGCCTCGTCGCAGTCTTCGCCGTTCGGCTGGCTGTCGAAGATCTGCGTGACCGGTACGGTCTGGAGCGGGCCGCCGTCGATGCCCGCGAAGATGACCGCGCGCCCGTCCTGGAGCCCCACCAGCTGGTGTTTGCCGCGCGCGACGATGGTGGAGGCCGGGTGGCCGGAGAGCGTGACCGGATCGAAGTACCAGGCCGCGTCGACCGCCACTCCGCAGTCGCTCACGAGCGCTGCCGTGCAGCCGCCCGCCATCACCACGGCGCCGCCCGTCACACGCGCGGCGGCGGTCTCCGAGCCGACGCCGTAGGTGCCGGGGATCGCGCCCTGCCAGGTCTGGGTGGGGATGTCGTAGATCTCGACGTGGCTCTCGAAGACGGGGTTCGGGCCCAGGTAGCCGACCTGGCCTCCGCCGATCAGGACCTTGTCGGCTCCGAGGAGCGCCATGGCGTGGTCCGCTCGCTGGTAGGTGAACGTCTTTCGCCAGACCCACGCTCCGGCGCCGGCGTTTGCCGTCGGATCGAAGAGCTCGCTCGAGTCGAGCGTGCCGGTGTCGCTCCAGCCGCCCGCGACGAGGACACCCCCGCCGACGTTCACGGCCGTGTGGCTCGACCGCCCGTCGACGACGGCCTGCGTCGCGCTCCAGGTGCCCGCGGTCGGATCGAAGATCTCACACGACTTGAGGTAGGTCCCGGAGCTCGTGCTCGAACTGCCGGCCACGACGAGGACGCGGCCGTCGTTCAGCTTGGTGGCGGTGTGGAACACACGCGCCTGTCCCATGGGCGCGAGCGAGGTCCAGGTCATCGACACGGGAGAGAACGCGTAGACGTAAGGCCGAGTCTGGATGCCGTTCGACTCGTCCCAGGCACCGCCCGTGGCCAGGACGCGACCGTCGTCGAGGGTGGTGAGCGTGAAGCCGTATCCCTGGTCGGGCAGGGAGGGCAGGGCGCTCCACGTCTCCGAGTCGGGATCGAAGACCTCCACCTCGGCGCGCGTGCCGTTCACGGTGCCGCCGGCGGCCATCACCCGACCGTCGGTCATCAGCGCGGAGGTGACCCCGTATCGGGGCAACACCATGGTGCCGGCCGTGGTCCAGAGCGGATCGTAGACGGCGGGGTAGGCGAGGTGCTCAGGAAGACGCGCGACGACGGTGCAAGCCTCGGCTCCGGGCGGGACGGGCGGGCGGCCCCAGGGAAGCATGACAGATCTGTCGACGTCACAGCCCTCGACCTCCAGAGCGATGGCGTGTGTTTCGCCTCGCGCGTCCGTCACGCTCGCTCGGCCGACGCGGAGCGACGGAGCCCCCGAGCCCAGGAGGAGCTCCACGCCGCCGCCCGCGATCCGCAGCCCGGCGACCCCGGGGCCAAGCTCGAGGCGGTATTCGATTCGGTCGCCTGGCGGCGCGTGGGGGAGCGAGATCCGATCGCGAACGCCCCCCTCGGCCCGCCGCAGCTCCAGGTCGAAGCCGTCCCCGAGGGCCGAAGGGTAGACGCGCGACCCGTCGCCACGGTCGACCCCGCGCCCGCGCGCCTTCGTCACCGAGACCGCGGCGCTCCCGCCGAGCCTCCGGTTCTCGAGCAGGAGCGCCCCCGTTGCGTCCGTCGGGAGGTGAGCCGTCAGGTCCCCGGAAGAGAACGTCGGCTCGGAGGACCGCTCACGCGACGAAGCCAGGCCGCCACGCTCGTCTGCGCAGGACGTGAGCCACAGGACCCCGATGAAGAGGACGTTGTAGCCCTCACGCGCCATGGCCTCGCAGCGTACCAAAGTCTGCTCGACCTGCGCACGAGCGGTTGCCAAGAGCGGTTTCTGTGTATTCTTTCCGCGAGCGGACCCCGATGATGGACCACACGCTGGTCTTGAGCTCCTGGATGCTCCCGCAGCGCGTCGTGCTGTGGCAGGAGGCGGTCACGCTCTGGTACCTGGGGAAGGTCGACGTCCTCGAGGAATACGACGATCTCGTCGCGTCGCCTTCGCTCGTGATCGCCGTGCCCGCCGTCGTGCGGCTGCGCCGCCATGTCGCCGGCATCCGGCGGGGCGTGAAGTTCTCGCGGGCGAACGTCTTCAGCCGCGACGGCTACGCCTGCCAGTACTGCGGGCTGAAGAAGCCCCGCAGCGAGCTGTCCTTCGATCACGTGCTCCCGCGGACCGCGGGCGGACGCACGGGGTGGGAGAACATCGTGACCGCGTGCAGGCCCTGCAACCTGAAGAAGCGGAACCGGACCCCGGAGCAGGCCGGCATGCACCTCTTGCGGCCCCCCGCACGTCCTACGGCCCTCCCGATCGAGCCCATGAGCTTCGGCGGCCGGGAGATTCCGCGCGAGTGGCGCGATTACTGCGCGACCTCGTCCGCGGCCTGATCGCCTGATCTTGGGGGCACTTGGAGGTTCCGGGCCCGCGACAGCTTGTCGCGGGTGCGGCAACTTGCCGCGCAGGGCGGCAAGTTGCCATCTTGCCCGAAGGGGGGCGCTTGCTCCACAACAGCGCCGCATCGCTGCGATTGGAGCCACAAGCGCGCATGAGCCGTTTCTTCTTCCCGAAATGGGCGAACAAAGCGCTCCCCATCGGAGTCCTCTTCGGCCTCGGGCCGTTCGGGACCGCCGTGGCCGGGGGCCTCTGGTACTACGGGACGGATAAGCACCTGTCGGTCGGCTACGCGCCGAAACAGCCCGTTCCGTTCAGTCACAAGCTCCACGCCGGCGACATGGGCATGGACTGCAGATACTGCCACTCGACGGTGGAAAAAGCTGCGTTTGCAGCCGTCCCCCCGACGCAGACCTGCATGAATTGCCACACGGCGATCCGGGCGACGAGCGAGAAGCTCGAGGCGGTCCGCAAGAGCTGGGTGGACGACAAGCCCATCGAATGGGTCAAGGTCCACAACCTCCCGGACTACGCCTACTTCGATCACAGCGCCCACCTCAACGCGGGCGTCGGGTGTGAGAGCTGCCACGGCCGCATCGACCAGATGGCGGTGGTGCAGCAGAAGCAGCCGCTGTCGATGGGCTGGTGTCTCGAGTGTCACCGCGACCCGTCGCAGCATCTGCGCGACCCGAAGGACGTGACGAAGATGGGCCTGCTCGAGGAGTCGCAGAAGACCGGCAAGCCGATGTCTCGGCCGGCCGACGCGCCCAAGCCCATTCCTCCCCAGCACTGCTCGGGGTGCCACCGATGAAACGCCTCCCCATCGTCAACAAGAAGACCCCCGCGCCGAACGAGACGGTCTGGTACCAGACGCCGGCCGAGCTGACGGACGACCCGTCCGTGCATGACAGGCGCGTCAGCGAGTTCGAGGAGGGGGGCTGGGCGCCCCCGGCCGGCGTCGATCGCCGCACCTTCCTCACGCTCATGGGCGCCTCCATGGCCCTCGGCGGCCTCGCCACCGGCTGCCGCCGCCCCGAGGAGAGAATCCTCCCGTACACGAAGCGCCCGGAGGATCTGGTGGACGGCAAGCCCGTCTACTACGCCACCAGCGCGCCGCTCTTCGGCTCGGCGATCGGCTTGCTCGTGAAGAGCAACGACGGGCGCCCGACCAAGATCGAAGGCAACCCCGAGCACCCTTCGTCCCTCGGCGGCTCGTCGTCCTTCGCGCAGGCGACCGTCCTCGATCTCTACGATCCGGACCGCAGCCAGTGGCCGATGAAACGCGGCCAGGGCGGCCACACCGGCTCCACCGCGGACGAGGCCTGGACGTTCCTGGGCGATCTCGGCCGCGACGCCCGCGCCAAGAAGGGCAAGGGCCTCGCCATCCTCATCGAGGAGCACCGCTCGCCGACGACCGCCGCTGCCATCGCCACGCTCCTCAAGGAGATGCCGGCCGCGAAGGTGGTCCGCTTCGAGTCGTTCGGCCGCGAGATGCAGCGCGCAGGGCACGAGGCCGTCCTCGGCAAGCCTCTCGACGCGTCGCTCGACCTCGCCAAGGCGGACGTGGTCGTCGTGCTCGACGGCGACATCCTCGGGAGCGAGCCCGACGCGGTGAAACACAGCAAGGCGTTCGCGAAGCGCCGTCGCCCGGAGGCCGAGAAGGCTCTGCTGGGCGGCGTGGCCTCGCCGATGGCTCGCTGGTACGTCGCGGAGCCTTCGCCCACCGTCACCGGCATGGGCGCGGACCACCGCCTGCGCATCCAGGGCCGCCGCGTCCTCGATCTCGCGAAGGCCCTCGGCGCCGCCCTGAAGGGCGCCGGCGCGAACCTCGCGGCCGAGCTCGCGGGCGCCCTCGGCGACGCGAAGCTTTCGGAGGCGGAGCAGAAGTGGGTCGCCGCCGCCGCGAAGGATCTCGTCGCCGCAAACGGCGCCGGGGTCGTGGTCGCGGGGCTCCGCCAGCCGCCCGCCGTCCACGCGCTCGTCGCCGGCCTCAACGCCGCGCTCGGCTGCGTCGGCCACGCGGTCCGCTACGTCGCGCCGCTCGATCTCGTCGCTGAGGGTCTGAAGACCCTCAGCGACCTCACGCAGGAAATGAACGCCGGCAGCGTCGACACCGTGGTCGTCCTCGGCGGCAACCCGGTCTTCGCCGCCCCGGCGGACGTGCCCTTCGAGGCCGCGCTCGCCAAGGTGAAGACCTCGGTGCATGTCGGCCACTGGTTCGACGAGACCGGCAAGGCCTGCAGCTGGCACATCCCGCGCGCGCACTTCCTGGAGAGCTGGTCGGACACGGCCAGCGTCGACGGCACGCTCTCGATCGTGCAGCCCCTCATCGCGCCCATCTTCGGCGGTCGCACCGACGCGGAGGTGCTCGAGCGCCTCGTCGGCGGCTCGCGTACGCCGTACGAGCTCGTGCAGGCGACCTGGGGCCAGGTGCTCGGCTCGAAGGACTTCGACAAGGCGTTCCGCCGCGTCCTGCACGACGGCTTGCTCGCCCTCGACGAGGACGCGGCGAAGACGGCGGCGGACGTCGAGCTCTTGAACGGTGGCGCCGGGCCGACCTTCAACGGCGCGAACGCCGCGCAGACCGTCTCGGCTCACCAGGCGCCGGCGGGCGAGTTCGAGGTGCTCTTCGCGCCCGACCCGCACGCCTACGACGGCCGCTTCGCCAACAACGGCTGGCTGATGGAGCTGCCGGACCCGATCCACAAGTCCACGTGGGGCAACTACGCGGCGGTCTCGTCGGCGACGGCGAAGAAGCTGGGCCTCGAGAGCGGCGATCACCTGGACGTCACGGTCGGCAGCCGTTCGATCACCATCCCGGTGATCGTCAGCTACGGCCACGCTGACGACTCCGTCACGCTCCCTGTCGGGCTCGGCCGCGCGTTCGAGGGCCGGGTCTGCAAGGGCGTCGGCGTCAACGTCGGCGCGGTGCGCACCGGCGCCGGCTGGTTCCTCTCGGCCGGCAGCGTGAAGAAGGGCGCGGGTCACACCAAGCCGGCCGTCACGCAGGGCCACTTCATGATGGAAGGGCGTCCCCTCATCCGCACGCAGACGGTCGCCTCGCTCCGCGAGGACCCGAAGTGGGCGAGCGAGCTCGTGCAGTTCCCGGGCAAGGGCAAGCCCGAGGGCGAGAACAACCAGCTGTGGCCGGAGTGGCAATACAACGGTCACAAGTGGGCGATGACGATCGACCTCACGCTGTGCACCGGCTGCTCGGCGTGTGTGACCGCGTGCCAGGCGGAGAACAACATCCCCATCCTCGGCATCGACGGCGTGATGCGCTCGCGCGAGATGCACTGGATCCGCATCGACCGCTACTTCGAGGGTCGCTACGGCGTGGCGGAAGGGGCCGACGACGCCAACGCCGCCAACATGCCCATGCTCTGCCAGCACTGCGAGAACGCGCCGTGTGAGCAGGTCTGCCCGGTCGCCGCGACGACGCACAGCCCGGAGGGCATCAACGAGATGACCTACAACCGGTGCATCGGCACGAAGTACTGCGGCAACAACTGCCCGTTCAAGGTCCGCCGGTTCAACTACTTCAACTACACGAAGGACATCCCGGACCTCTCGAAGCTGCAGCTGAACCCTGACGTCACCGTTCGGAGCCGCGGCGTCATGGAGAAGTGCACGTACTGCGTGCAGCGCGTGAACCAGGCGAAGATCGCGGCCAAGCAGGTCCACCTCCCGACCAAGGAGGAGGAGCAAGCCGAGAAGCTCCGCATCATGCGCGCGTTCACGAGCGCGTGTGCGCAGGCTTGCCCGACCGAGGCCATCACCTTCGGCGACCTCAACGACCCCGGCGACCCCGAGGCGACCCGGGCGCCGGTCTCGAAGACGGCGGCGCTCGGCCGCGCCTACCACATGCTCGAAGAGCTCAACGTGCGGCCCCGCACCACGTATCTCGCTCGCATCCGCAACCCCAACCCCGAGCTCGAGCCGCCCAAGCCCTCCGCTGGCGGTGAAAAGCACGAGGCTGGCGCCTCCCACGAGGGCGCCTCGAAGGGAGGCCACTGATGGCCACGACCTCTCCGATCGTCCCGGGTGACACGCCCGGAACCCGAGCCACGCTCGTCCTCGGCAAGCCCACCTTCGGGACCGTCACCGAAGACGTCTCGTCGATCGCCGAGACGAAGCCCACGCCGAAGTACCTGCTCGGCCTCATGCTGGCCGCGAGCATCTTGCTCGTCATGGTCGGCTCCCTGGTCAAGCTGGTCGGCTCGGGCGTCGGCGTCTGGGGTCTCGACAACACCGTCTTCTGGGCCTGGGACATCACCGGGTTCGTCTTCTGGATCGGCATCGGCCACGCCGGCACGCTCATCAGCGCCATCCTCTTCCTGTTCCGACAGAAGTGGCGCACGAGCATCAACCGCGCGGCGGAGGCGATGACGATCTTCGCTGTCATGGCCGCGGGCATCTACCCAGCGTTCCACGTCGGCCGCGTCTGGTTGCTCTACTGGGTCTTCCCGGTGCCCAACCAGATGAGCATGTGGCCGAACTTCAAGAGCCCGCTGCTCTGGGACGTGTTCGCCGTCTCCACGTACGCGACGATCTCGATCCTCTTCTGGTTCGTGGGTCTCGTCCCCGACCTCGCGACGCTCCGCGACCGCGCCAAGACGCGCCTCGCGCACACGCTCTACGGCATCTTCTCGCTCGGCTGGCGCGGGTCACACCGCCACTGGCTGCACTACGAGAAGGCCTACCTCATCCTCGCCGGCATCTCGACGCCGCTCGTGCTCAGCGTGCACACGGTCGTCTCCTTCGACTTCGCGACGAGCGTCGTGCCCGGCTGGCACACCACGATCTTCCCGCCGTACTTCGTCGCCGGCGCCATCTTCTCCGGGTTCGCCATGGTCATCACCCTGATGATCGTCGCGCGCAAGGTGCTCGGCCTCGAGCACCTCGTCACGATGCGGCACCTCGAGAACATGGCCAAGATCATCCTCGCGACGGGATCGATGGTCGGTTACGCGTACGGCATCGAGTTCTTCATCGCCTGGTACGGCGGCGTCCCCTACGAGCAGTTCGTCTTCTTCGAGAACCGCGCGTTCGGCCCCTACAAGTGGGCGTACTGGACCATGATCACCTGCAACGTGATCATCCCGCAGGCCTTCTGGTTCCGGAAGGTCCGCACGAACATCCCCGCCCTGTTCGCGATCAGCATCATCGTGAACATCGGCATGTGGTTCGAGCGCTTCGTCATCATCGTGACGAGCCTCCACCGCGAGTACATCCCGTCGGGCTGGACCTACTTCTTCCCGACCATCTGGGACATCTCGCTGTTCATCGGAACCTTCGGGCTGTTCCTCACGATGTTCCTCCTCTTCTGCAAGTTCCTGCCTGTCATCGCGACGAGCGAGGTCAAGGGCGTCATGCCCCAGGCGAACCCGCACCCCGATCACCCCGAACACGGGCACGACGAGCACGACGCCGAAGACGGCGAGCTCGCCACCGCGAAGGGGCACTGAGAGCCATGTCCAGCGACAACCACGGTCACGACCACGAGCCGGCCCCCGGCACGGCGGAGCCCGAGAAGGGCGAGGTCTGGGGCACGATGGGTCTCTTCGAGACGCCGGAAGCGCTCTACCACGCCGCGGAGAAGTTCCGCGACGCAGGCTTCAAGGCCATCGACGCGCTGACGCCCTTCCCGGTCCACGGGCTGGAGAAGGCGCTCGGCCTCAAGCCGACTCGGTTGCCGTTCATCGTCCTCACGGGCGGTGCGACGGGCCTCACCGGCGGCATCTCGCTTACCTACTACGTGAACTGGGACTACCCGCTGAACATCAGCGGCAAGCCGCCGTTCTCGTGGCAGATCTTCATCCCGGTCTACTTCGAGCTGACGATCCTGCTCTCCGGGCTCTTCTGCTTCTTCGGCCTGTGGGCGCTCTGCCGGCTGCCGACGTATTTCCACGCCGTCAACCGGCACAAGAGCTTCCCCCGCGCGACGGACGACGGCTTCTTCCTCACGGTCGAGGCGAAGGATCCGAAGTACGACGCGGAGAAGGTGAAGGCGCTCCTCGAGAAAGCAGGGGCGAAGGAGATCGAGGAGGTGTGCTCGTGAGCCGCGCGTCCTTCATCCTCACGACGGCGACGGTGCTCGGCGCGGCTCTCGCGCTCGGCTCCTCTGGTTGTCGGGGCGGCACGAGTGAGGACCCGCCGGTCCACCTCACCCCCGACATGGACTGGCAGGCCCACCGGCTGGCGCAGTCGCACTCGCCCATCTTCTCGGACCACCGCGCCATGCGGCCCGTCGACAAGAACGCGGTCGCGCACGGCTTCACCGAGGAGGAGCGCGCCAAGAACCTGAAGGAGGACAGCTCCTTCTTCCACGGTCTGAACCGCAGCGGCCAGCCGGTCGCGCGCATGCCGATCGCGGTCGACGCCGCGCTGCTCGCCCGCGGGCAGGAGCGCTACGGCATCTTCTGCGCGCCTTGCCACGACGCGACGGGCAGCGGGAAAGGCATCGTCGAGCAACGCAGCGGCGGCGCCTTCGCCGGCATCCCGCCGTACACGCTCGACCGCCTGAAGGCCGCCCCCGACGGCGAGCTCTTCCAGACCATCACGAACGGAAAGGGCCGTATGCCCGGCTACGCCTCGCAGATTCCGGAGCGCGACCGCTGGGCCATCGTGTCCTGGATGCGCGTCCTGCAGACGAGCCAGGGCGGCCAAGTCGACATGCTGACCGACGAAGAGAAACGCAAGTTGAAGCCGGCCGACCAGGCGGGAGGTGCGAAGTGAGCGCCGCCAAGAAGGCCCCCAAGGGCGACGGCCTCCTCCCGAAGGAGCTGTCGGAGAGCTGGTCGAAGATCGGCTACGGGCTCGGCGCGCTCGGCGTGGTCGCGCTCCTCGCCGGTTACTTCGGCTCGCCGGACAAGGGCCGCTTCGGCGCCGCGTACCTCGTGGGCTTCATGTTCACGACGACGATCGGCATCGGCGCGCTCTTCATGACCATCATCCAGCACCTGACGAAGGCCGGCTGGTCGGTGGCGCCGCGCCGCTTGCTCGAGTGGGTCGCCCAGGGGCTCATCGCGAGCGTGGTCCTCTTCCTGCCGCTCTTCGTCATGTCACACGACGTGTGGCACCACTGGATGGGCGAGCACGCGCAGCACGACAAGATCCTGCAGGGCAAGGCCGCCTTCTTGAACCCCACGTTCTTCTACGTGCGGGCCATCGTCTACCTGCTCGCTTGGGCCTTGCTGGCAATGTGGTTCTACAAGCAGAGCCGTGAGCAGGACTCGTCGGGCGACAAGAAGCTCAGCGAGAAGATGCAGGCCGCTGCGGCGCCGGCGACGGCCGTCATGGCCCTCACGACCAGCTTCGCGGGCTTCGACTGGCTCATGAGCCTCGACCCGCACTGGTACTCCACGATCTTCGGCGTCTACATCTTCGCCGGGAGCCTCATCTCCTCGATGGCCACGCTCGCGCTCCTCGTCGTGCGCATGCGCAAGGCCGGCGTCGGCGGGGACCTCCTCACGGTCGAGCACCAGCACGACGTGGGCAAGTTCCTCTTCGGCTTCGTCGTGTTCTTCGCGTACATCGGCTTCTCGCAGTTCATGCTGATCTGGTACGCGGGCATCCCCGAGGAGACCGTCTGGTACAAACACCGCTGGGACGGCGGCTGGTCGGCGCTGAGCATGACCATCTTCCTCGGCCACTTCGTGGTGCCCTTCCTCCTCTTGCTCCCGAGGACCGCCAAGCGGTCACCGTCGATCCTCTCGTTCGCGTCGGCGTGGATCCTCGTGATGCACTTCATCGACCTCTACTGGCTCGTGATGCCGAACTTCGATCACCACTTCAGCTTCAGCTGGGTGGACATCGCCGGCCTCCTCGGTCCGCTGGGGATCACCTGCGCCTGGATTGCCAAGCGCTGCCTCGGCGACCCGGCCTACCCGCTCCGCGATCCCTACATCCCGGAAGCGCTCAAAGCGGAGAACCTCTAGACCATGGCGGACGAGAAGGACGACGTGTCCAAGGCCGAAGAAGCCGAAGAGACCTCGGAAAAGGACGAGAACGCCGAAGAGAAGGCTTCGGCCGCCTCGGAAGAGAAGGCCGCCTCGGAAGAGAAGGCCGCCTCGGACGACTCCGACTCGGAGCAGTCCGACGACCCGGACGAGGAAGAGCTGAAGTCCGAGGGCGTCCAGGCCAAGCCCACCACCGTGGAGCACGCGGAGGAGAAGGCCGCGGCGCAGGAGGCAGAAGACGAAGGCGAGGAGCCCCCGCTCGAGAAGGACCGACCCGGCCTCCGCATCATCACGGGTGCGTATGTCGCGGTCATCCTGCTCGTCGTGGTGTGTGTCATCGCCTCACGCGAGATCTTCGTCCAGACGCTGGGCGCCGAGCTGAGCCGCAAGGTGGGGGAGCCCGTCAGCCAACAGCTGGTGGACCTGCGCGCGCGAGAGACCGATCAGCTCGGCAGCTACCAGTGGGTGGACCAGGCCAAGGGCGTCGTGCGGATGCCGACCGAGCGCGCCGAGGCCATCGTGCTGACGCGCTACGCGCAGATGCCGATCGAGCCCGAGCCCGAGCCGGAGCCCGAAGAGACCGAGCCGCCCCCGGGCGCGCAAGGGCAGGGCGGCGGCGACGGTGCTGGCGGCGGCGACCAAGCCGGCGCCGGCGGCGGTGAGCCCGACAAGAAAGAAGACGGCGACAAGAAGGACGCCGGCGCGGGCGACAAGGTCGAAGAGAAAAAGGGCGACGACAAGAAGGACGGCGACAAGAAGGATGGCGAGAAGAAGACGCCCGCCCCTCAAACGCCTCCTCCGAACCCCTGAGCACGTGCTCGAAACCGAACCGACGAAGCCCCTCGAATCCTGATCCGACGATGAAGCTGTCCCGCCTCCTCCGTGCGCTCTGCCTGACCCTCGCGGTCTGGGCGGTCGCGCGTTCGGCTGAGGCGCAACACGGCCCGCCGCGCTCACGAGGCCCGGTGGTCCAGTCGGGTCAGGTCCCCGAGGAGCTGCAAGGGATCGGCATCGAAGACAAGGCGGGCGCCGAGATCCCGCGCGATATCACCCTCACCGGCTCGGACGGGCGAGAGCTCATCGTCGGCGAGTACCTCGACACCGACAAGCCGCTCATCCTGGTGCTCGCCTACTACGGCTGCCCGATGCTCTGTTCTCTCGTCCTCAACGGGACGATGGACACGCTCAAGGCCATCCCGGAGAGCGCCGGAAAGGACTTCCGCGTCCTCGTCGTCAGCTTCGACCCGCGAGACAAGGTCGAGGTGGCGAAGGGCAAGCGCGCCTCCTACGTCGAGGCCTACGGTCGAGAGGTCGACCCGCAGGCCTTCGAGTTCGCCGTCGGCTCCGAGGCTGAGGTCGGGCGCCTCGCCGACGCGGTCGGCTTCCGCTTCCGATGGAGCGAGGCCGAGAACCAGTACGCTCACGCCGCCGGCATCTTCGTCATCACCCCCGACGGCAAGCTCTCCCAGGCGATAACGGGCATCCGCTACGAGCCGACCGAGGTGTCCGGCGCGCTGGCGGAGGCGAAGAAGGGCGCCTGGCACTCGCCCCTCAAGAGCGCCCTTCTCTACTGTTTCCAGTTCAACCCCCGCACCGGGAAATACGTGCTCGTCGCCGGCCGCGCCATGCAGGTGGCGGCCGGTGTCTCCGTCCTCGGCCTCGCTTTCCTTCTGTTTCGACTCTCCCGCACCAGCCGCTCTCGCAACCACCACGATGGGGGCGGGCCCGACGGCGCAGAGCCCCAAGGTCATTCATGAGCCAGCAGCAGCCAGCCCAAGAGCAGCCCACCGAACCGAAGTACGAGATCCGCATGGCCGACGACGGCATGCCGGTCGCGAGCTCCACGTTCGCCGAGAACATCGACGGCGTGTACTGGACGTGGATCACGATCGCGATCCCGTTCTTCTTGGTCGTCGTCGGGCCGATGATCTACTTCGCGCTGAAGTACAAGCGGAAGAGCGAAGACGAGAAGACGCACCCCCTCGACCACCACCTGCGGCTCGAGGTCTTCTGGACCTTCATCCCCACGGTCCTCGTCATCTACCTCTTCTGGGTGGGTTTCAAGGCCTACGCCGACGCCTCGGTCGCGCCGAACGGCGCCTACGAGATCAAGGTGACGGGCCAGATGTACAACTGGACCTTCGAGTACCCTGACGGCACGATCACGAACGAGCTCGGGATCCCGAAGGACAAGCCGGTCAAGCTGATCCTCAGCTCGTCCGACGTCATCCACTCGTTCTTCATCCCGGAGTTCCGGGCCAAGCAGGACGCCGTGCCGGGGCTCTACACGTCGCTTTGGTTCCAGGCGACCCGCGAGGGCACGACCGCGGTGGAGTGCGCGGAGTACTGTGGTGACGGGCACTCACGCATGCTGACCACCGTCGAGGTCCTCCCGTCCGGGCCGGACGACCAGCAGGGCACCTTCGAGAACTGGCTGCTCAACGGCGGCGTGAAGACGCCGCTGCCGCCGGTCCAGCTCGGCGAGAAGAAATACAACGCGCTCTGCATGAGCTGCCACTCGCTCGACGGCTCGCGCATCCAGGGCCCGAGCTTCAAGGGCGTCTTCGGTCGCCAGGAGAAGCTCGCGGACGGGACGACCATCACGGTCGACGAGAACTACATCCGAAACAGCATCCTCAACCCCCAGGGACAGATCGTCGAGGGCTACCCGCCTACCATGCCCGCGTTCGGCTACCTCAAGGACAAGGACATCGAAGGTATCATCGCCTTCCTCAAGGAGCAGAAGTAACCATGGCGCGCGCAGCTACCGCGGACGAGCTCCAGGCCCCGGGAGGGGGCGGCGGGGAGAAGAACTACATCAACGCCGAGCAGGGCGTCTGGTCGTGGCTCACGACCGTCGACCACAAGCGCATCGGCTTGATGTACCTGGTCTCGACCTTCACGTTTTTCCTCGTCGGGGGCCTCTTCGCCCTCCTCCTTCGGTTCGAGCTGCTCACGCCGAAGGAAGACATCATGACAGCGCCTCAATACAACCAGGCGTTCACGCTCCACGGAGCGATCATGGTGTTCCTCTTCATCATCCCGAGCATCCCTGGTGGGCTCGGCAACTTCCTCATCCCGATCGCCATCGGCGCGAAGGACGTCGCCTTCCCGAAGCTCAACCTCCTGAGCCTCTACCTGTTCTGGATCGGCTCCATCTTCATCGTGTCGAGCCTCATCACGACGGGCCTCGACACCGGCTGGACGTTCTACATCCCGTATTCGTCCACGGTCTCCCAGACGAGCGTCATCGCGGTCACCTTCGGCGCGTTCATCCTCGGGTTCAGCTCGATTCTCACGGGTCTGAACTTCATCGTGACCATCCACAAGCTGCGCGCCCCCGGGATGACGTTCTTCCGGCTTCCGCTCATGCTGTGGGCCGCGTACGCGACGAGCCTCATCCAGATCCTCGCGACGCCCGTCCTCGCCATCACCCTCTTGCTCCTCATCTTCGAGCGGGCGTTCGGGATCGGCATCTTCGACCCGAAGCTCGGTGGCGACCCGGTGCTCTACCAGCACTTCTTCTGGTTCTACAGCCACCCGGCCGTCTACATCATGATCCTCCCGGGCATGGGCATCGCCAGCGAGCTCATCGCCGTGCACTCGCACCGGCGTATCTTCGGCTACCGCGCGATCGCGTTCTCCAGCGTCGCCATCGCGCTGCTCGGCTTCCTCGTGTGGGGTCACCACATGTTCACGTCGGGCCAGAGCGAGATGGCGAGCACGATCTTCAGCTTCATCACCTTCTTCATCGCGGTCCCCTCGGGGGTGAAGGTCTTCAACTGGACCGCGACGATGTGGAAGGGCTCGATCAGCTGGAACGCCCCGATGCTCTACGGCATGTCGTTCCTCTTCCTCTTCACGATCGGCGGCCTCACGGGCCTCCCGCTCGCGATGATCGGCTCCGACCTCCACCTGCACGACACCTACTTCGTCGTCGCGCACTTCCACTACGTGATGATGGGCGGCACCGTCATCGCCTTCATCGGCGGCATGCACCACTGGTGGCCGAAGATGACCGGCAAGATGTACTCGAACAAGGCGGCCAGCATCGCCTGCGCGCTCATCTTCGTCGGCTTCAACATGACCTTCTTCACCCAGTTCATCCTGGGCACGAAGGGCATGCCCCGCCGCTACTACACCTACCTGGATCAGTTCCAGCCGCTCCACGCCTTCTCGACCTACGGCTCGTGGGTGCTCGGCGCGGGCCTGTTCTTGACCCTGTTCACGTTCATCCACTCGCTCCTGCACGGAGAGAAGGCCCCCAAGAACCCGTGGGGCGCCCGCTCGCTCGAGTGGACCTGTGCCTCACCCCCTCCGACCGAGAACTTCGCTCGCACGCCCGTCGTCACGCACGGGCCCTACGACTTCCCGACGACGGTGAACCGATGAGCGCCGCGCACGCAAGCACAGCCGAGCCCAAGGGCTCGCCGAACTTCCACGTCGCCCACCACTTCGACTCGGCGGACACCCAGTTCGACGCCGGCCGGATGGGGATCTGGATCTTCCTGGTCACGGAGATCCTGTTCTTCGGCGGTCTCTTCTGCGCGTTCTTCATCTTCCGGAGCTGGTACTTCGACTCCTTCGTCGAGGCCCACCACCACCTGGACTGGCAGCTCGGCGCGCTGAACACCGCGTTCCTCATCACGTCCAGCTTCACGATGGCGCTCGGTGTGCGCAGCGCGCAGACCAGCAACAAGAAGCTGACCACCCAGATGCTCGCGGCCACCGTCCTTCTGGCCTGCGGCTTCCTCGTGGTGAAGTACTTCGAGTACACGCACAAGATCCACGACGGCCTCCTGCCGGCGGGGCTCTTCTCGGCGCAGGGCTTCACCAGCCCGCACCCCGGCGTGTTCTTCTCGATCTACTTCGTGATGACCGGCATCCACGGTCTGCACGTCGTGATCGGAATCGGCCTCATCCTCTGGATCCTCTTCCGCAACATGCGCGGTGAGTTCAGCGGTCGTTACTACGCGCCGGTCGAGGGCGTCGGGCTCTACTGGCACCTCGTCGACCTGATCTGGATCTACCTCTTCCCGCTCCTCTACTTGGTCGGCTAGTCGGCTCGGGGTCCAAGCACATGTCAGACGCACACGCTTCTCACCGTCACGCGCCGGACCACGTCCCGCACGTCACGCCGCTCACGATCTACGTCCGGACGTTCGCCACGCTGCTCGTCCTCACCGTCATCACGGTGGCGGCGAGCCGAGTGAACCTCGGGACAACGGTCAACCTGGGCCTCGCGCTCGTCATCGCGACAATCAAGGCCTCGATCGTCGCCGCGTTCTTCATGCACCTGGCGGGGGACCACAAGTTCCACACGGTCATCTTCGTGTCGTCCGTGGTCTTCCTCGTGATCTTCATCGCCTTCACGATGTTCGACACCGAAGCGCGCGGGCGGGCCGAAGCGATCGAGAAGACCCGGCCGGTGAACCCCAAGGACCCGTTCGCGCTGCCCGACACGATCACGACCGTGACCGCGGCTGCGGCGCCGGCTCCGGCCGCTCCGCCGAAGTCGTCCGCGAGCGCGGCTCCTCCGGCGTCCCCGAGCGCGGAGCCTTCCGCGTCTGCGGCGACCTCGGCTTCGGCTGCCCCGGCCAGCTCGGCCGACGCACCGCCCGCGCCGAGCGCCTCGGCGGGCGCCGCCCCGAGCGCCTCCGCCGCCCCCGCGGCGCCGTGATGCGTGACTGACGCGACGTCGCCCGATCGTTCCTCCGATCCGGGCGACGGCGCCGCCGTCGCCGGGGGGCGCACGGCGATCGTGGCGCCGGAGCAGGCCAGCTCCGAGGACCCTGCCGATCGCTGGCTCGTGGGACTTCGCTTCGTCGCCGTCGGGGGGATGGCGGCCACCATCCTCGCCGCCGACCGCTTCGTCGACGGGCTCGAGGTCACCGGGATGATGACGGTGCTCCTCGCCATCGGCGCGAGCAACGTCGCCTGGCTCACGCTGCTCTGGACCAGGGGACGCACGCAGCGCAAGGAGGAGCTCGAGCGCCCGACCGGGCGGCGCTACGTCGAGCTGCAGCTGGCGGTGGACGTGCTCTCGCTCGGCGCCATGCTCTGGTTCGCCGGGGGGACGACGAACCCGTTCATCGTCTTCTTGCCGTTCCAGATCGCGCTCGCCGGTCTCTTGTGCACCCCGCGCGCCACGCTCGGGATCACCGGCCTCACGCTGCTGGTCGCGGTCGTGCTCACGCTCGCGCCGCCGCTGCCCGACATCCCGGACACGCTGACGCGCGCCGCGTCCGCCGCTGGGGTGAGCTCGTTCGCCGCCTTGCTCGGCGCATTCGTCGCCGTGTACGCCGCGCGCCTCTCGCAGCTTCGAGCCGAGAGCGAGCGCAACGAGCGGCTGGCCGTGCTCGGCAGACTCGTCGGGTCGATGTCGCACGAGCTCAACACGCCGCTCGCCACCATCCTGCTGCTCTCGCGCGACCTGCAGCGGTTCCGGGGAGAGATGACCGCGGAGGAGGTGGACGACGTCGTCCGTAGCATCGTCGGTGAAGCGGAGCGGGCCAACGACATCGTCGGGCTCGTGCGCGGGCACGTCGGCGCCGACCAGTCCGCGGAGCCGGTCGAGCTCTGCGCGTTCGTGGCCGACCTCGCGAACGCGGAGCTCGACCGCCTGGGCTTCACCGGAGAGCGGCGGTTCGACCTCGACGCACCGCTCTCGGTGCCGGTGATGAAGCGCGCTCTGGTGCAGGTGGTCGCCAACCTGCTCCGCAACGCGGCCGAGGCGAGCGTGCTGCGGCGGCGCAAGCGGATCACGGTCTCGATCAAGAAACATGACGGTCGTGTTGCTATCGGGATCGAGGATCGCGGGCCTGGCTTCTCGCCGGACGTGCTCGCGAGGTTGGGGGAGCCGTTCCAGACGACGAAGGAGGCGCAAGGCGGGATGGGCCTCGGGCTCTACGTCTCGGCGCTCCTCGCCAAGCAGATGGGCGCGACGCTCACCGCGGAGGCCCTGCGTGGCGGAGGCGCCCGCGTGACCTTGTGGCTGGCGGAAAATTGATTGGCAAAACGTTTGGTTAGCGGCGGCTGAGCTCTCGCGAGCTCTCGGTGCAACCGACAGGGGGGACCGTGCGTAGCTGTCCTGCCACCCGGAAGTCAGCGCGCCATTCGTGCCGGGTGGCATTCGCCCAAGCGGCGGACACGGGGCGTTTCTTGAGGAGAATATTCATGAAACGAAGGATTTTAGGTCCCGTGCTGCTGGGCTTCGCGCTCGCGGCGAGCGTGGCCTCCGCTGCGGACCATCGAGATGGTCCTGCTGCGAAGGGCGCACCGGAAGCGGATATCAACGACGTCTACACCTGGATGTCGGACGACAACACGAAGCTGATCCTGATCCAGACCGTCGGCGGTCTGCCCGGGGTCGCAAACTTCTCCGACGCGGTCCAGTACGCGTTCCACGTCGGTCGAGGCGACGACGCGCCGCCGACGAACCTGGTCGCCCCCGTGCCCGCTTCGTCGACGACCGACATCGTCTGCGAGTTCGACAGCAACACGGCGGTCGCTTGTTACGTCGGGACGCCCGGCACGCCGGCGCTCGACTTCTTCACCGGTGACGCTTCTGCAGCCGATGGCGTCATGAGCGCCAACGGCAGCTTCAAGATCCACACCGGCAACCACGCCGACCCGTTCTACTTCTATCTCGGTGGGTTCAGCGCCGCGCGAGACCTGGTGGTCACCGCGGTCGGCGCAGGTCTCCTGCCGCCGGCTGCGTTCGAGCCCTCGGGCTGCGTGCTCAGCAGCGTGATGAACACGCAGTTCTCGACCGTGCTGCCGTCGCAGCCGAACTTCGGGACGCAGACCGTCTCGCAGGTCCTCCTGGGCCTGCTGAACGGCACGAACAACCCGATGTGGAGCACCTGCAACTCGCCCGCGGCGTGCGTCGACGCGAACGCGAGCTTCCGAGCCGATACGTTCGCGGAGAACTCCGCGCTCGCCATCGTGATCGAGATCGACAAATCGATCCTGGTCGGGACGGGCGAGTACTTCTACGTCCACGCCAGCACCCACGAGAAGCCCTGAGGAGGACGCCATGAACACCATGACAAGGCTCCTCGGGCTCACCCTCGCTGCGCTCTCGGTCTCGGCGGTTGCCTGCGGCGACGACGAAGGCTCGGGCGGAAGCGGGACCACCTCCTCGTCGACGACCACCACCTCCGCCGTCACGACGGGGATGGGGCAGACGACCACAACGGGCTCGTCGACCTCGACGGGCATGAACACACCGAACGTCCCGGCGCTCGGCAACCAGATCGATCGCATGGGGCGCGCCGCCATCAACACGGCGGCGAACACGACGTTCGCGCCGGACGCGCAGCGTGACCCGGCGCAGGACGCCTACAACGCCGACGCGACGATCGCGAGCTGGGGCGGCGACTACGCCGCCACGGCCGCTGCGCAGCTCGGGGTGCTCGACTCGCTCGACGCCACGTGTGGCAACGGCTCCGCCGCCGGAGGCAGCACCATGGCGGGGGCGTATGGCACGGTCGCGACGGTGCTCGCCAACGACTACCTCGTGGTCAAGGGCGACGCGCCGAACGGCTGCGACGGCAGCTACCTGTCCGTCGAGCTCGACACCCTCACCGCGATGGACTCGGGGCTCTGCGGCGGTCGTAAGCCGGCGCACGACAGCATCGCCGTGACGTACACGGTGGTCGCCGGCGTGCCCTTCGACGACGGCGTCACGGCCCCGTCGAAGTCGCAGGTCGAGACGTTCCCGTATCTCGCCCCGGCCCCCTGATCGCTGAAGCCGAGAGAGACCCATGAGAGCGAGCGCCAGCGTGACCATGATCCTGGGCTTCGCGGCGCTCGCCGCTTGTGGGGCCTGCCGCGACGACGCGGCGTCCGTCCCGTCGGGCGCCGCGTCCGTCCAGGCGGCGCCTGCAGCCGGGGGCAAGCGCACCACGAGCCCCGAGATCGCGGTGAAGAACCTCGACGGGCGCATCGCGCAGGGGGAGAAGATCGTCGCGAAGAGCGCCGATTCCGGCGCGCGCGCCGCGCTCGCCTGGAGCCTGCTCGATCGCGCCACGTACCTCGGCAAGGTGAGCGATCTCGATCGCGTCCTCGAGCTCGAGTCAGACCTCGCGAAGCGTCCCCAGGCGGACCCAGCCATCCTCCTCGCGCGAGCCTCGGCGCTCTCCGCTGTTCACGAGTTCGTGCCCGCGCTCGAGCTGATCGCCGAGGCCGAGGGCAAACACGCCGACAAGACCGAGGTGCGCTCGAAGCGCGCCGCCATCCAGCTCGCGCTCGGCGAGTACGACCAGGCGTGCGCGACCTTCCACGAGCTCTCGGCGCTGCCGAAGAACCACGGCTACCTCCTGATGGAGGGGGTCTGCGTCGCCCAGCTCGGCCGCCTCGAAGAGGCGGACCGGCTCTTGGCCGACGCCGAGGCCGCGTACCACGACGTCTCGCCCTTCGTGCTCGCTTCGATCCACTTCGAGCGTGGAAACTTGTGGGAGCGCGCCGGTGACGAGGAGAAGGCCAAGGCGTACTACCGAGCCGCCCTCGCGCGGCTCCCCGGACACGCGCACGCCGCGACCCACCTCGCGCAGCTGGCGCCTGGCGAGGCCGAAGCGATCCTCGCGCCGGTCCTCGCGGTCTCGGACGACCCGGAGGTCAAGGCAGTCCTCGGCCTGCTGCGGGAGAAGGCGTCGCCTGGGACTGGGCGAGCGCTCCTCGACGAAGCCGAGCGTTCGTACGACCAGCTCCTCGCCAAGCACCCGCGGGCGTTCGCCGACCACGCGGGCTGGTTCTACCTGCGGGCGGTCTCCGAGCCGTCGCGCGCGGCGGACGTCGCGCAGGAGAACCTGAAGAACCGCAGGACACACGAAGCCTACGAGCTCGCGATCGCCGCGCTGACCGCCGCCGGGCGCGGCTCGGAGGCGTGTGAGGTCGCGGAGATCGCGCTCGAGCGGACCTGGGTGCCGTCCGACCTCCAGGAGGCGGCGGACGAGGCGTTCGCCTCTTGCGGACGGAAGAAGTAGCCAGGGGCGAGGTCGACACAGGCGAGCGGCGGGGCTATGTAGACCGCTCGATGCGGAAGATCGCCACCGCGCTGCTCGTGGATGACGACACCGCGTTTCGGCTCGCGCTCCAGGGGGCGCTCCGTCGTCGCGGCGTCCGCGCTTTCACGGCTGCAAGCGTGGAGGAAGGCTACCGAGTCCTCGAGGAGGAGGCGGTGGATCTGGTCGCGGTCGACTACCGCATGCCCGGTGAAGACGGCATCGCAGCGATACCGCGGTTCCGCAAGCTCAAGCCCGACGCCGTCATCGTCATGTTGACCGGCTTCGGGGACATCCCGCTCACCGTGGCTGCGATGCGTGAGGGGGCCGACACGCTGCTCTCCAAGCCGGTCGACGTCGACCGGCTGCTGCGTGAGGCGTCCGCGATCCCGAGCTCCGACCGCGAGCCCCCTCCGTCCCGCCCCGGCGCGGCCAGCTCCGCCCGCACCTACCGGCTGGAGGACGTGGAGCGCGAGACCATCGAGGCGGCCCTGCACAACGCCGGCGGCGTCGTCGCCACCGCCGCGAAGATGCTCGGGATCGACCGGCGCACGCTGCAGCGGAAGCTGAAGCGAATCGGCGGCTGATCTCGCCGCTCGGCCGAGCACGCCCTCGATGGGCCCGGCGTGTCGGAACGCAGCCGGCTTCGCAGCGGACGTATTCGGCCGTGACGTGGGCAATGGTGGGAAGCGCAACGGGGCTCGGCCGCGCTTACAGCGGTGTCCGGTTGCCGTGATCGAGCTTGCCGCTCCAAGGGCTCCCTTGGGTGAGAGCCCCTTCCGCGGCAAACAAGCCACCCCTCCCCGCCGCTCGATCGTCAATGGCGAGGGTCGGTCGAGGCAACCGACCCTCGCTGTAACACAATGGCCATTTCTCGAACGATTGCTCTGTCGAGCTCCACGCGTTGGATTCCGGCCAGGTCCCGGCGCAGCCTACGATATACCTGTGTGCTCGAGATCGCGCCGGCGAGCCCCGGAGCGACGCGACGGAGGAGCGGTCGTTCTTCCTGATCGACGCTCCGGCCATCGGTGATGACGTCGCAGCGTGGAGCCCCGAGGAACGAGCCAGATGCGAGCAAGTGACGTGGGAGACGTTGGGCCGGAGCGGCTGCTCGATCACCAAGAGGGCGGTGATCGAGTCGGCGCAGCCGGAGTTTCACAGGCTCCTTCCGGGGACGGGGGGCGCGCTGTATGGTCCGCGGTCGACGGCGCGGAGCGGCCGGCTCGCGGCAGGGCAGATCTGCGAGGACCTCGGTTCGACGCGCCGATAAGCTCGGGCGGCTACCAGTGGCACTACGTCGACGGGGTGAGCGACGACGCGGATCTCGCGGTCGTCGTCATCGCGATGGTCGGCAACCCGTTCTCTCCCGCCTACTGGTGGCGGCATCGTCGGGGCGCAACCGATCCGCTGCGCTATTCGGCCATGAACGTCGCGATCTACGGCCGAGGTACGTCGGCGTTTTCCCTCTACGAGCGCCCAATCACGGCCTCCGATCGATCGACGACGGGAATCGGCATCGGCCGCAGCGCGATGGCCTGGCGGGGGGACGACCTCGTCATCGATCTGGAGGAGCGGACCACGCCGCTCGGGTTCCCCATTCGTGGGCGTATCGTCGTGCGACCGGAGGCGGCCCCGTCGACCGTCGTCCAGCTCGACCCCAGTCGGCTCCACCAATGGTGGCCGGTCGCGCCGCTGTGCCACATCGAGGTCGAGCTCACGCAGCCGTCGCTGCGCTTCCGAGGTCACGGTTACCACGACGCAAACGCCGGCTCCGTCCCGCTCGAAGCGACCTTCTCCGAGTGGTCCTGGTCGCGGTCCCGCGCGGGTGACTCGGCGCTCTTGACCTACGACGTGCAGGTCCGCTCTGGCCTCTCTCTGGGGCACGCCTACCGCATCGGTCGTCGAGGCGACCTCGACGTCATCGATGGGCTCGAGAAGGTCGACCTCGGGAGGTCGTTCTGGGGCCTCCGCCGGTCTGCCCGCGCCGACCTAGGGGCATCGATCGGAATGCGGCGGAGCTTGGAAGACGGTCCCTTTTACTCGCGTGCCTTGGTCGATTCGACAATGGCGGGGCGACAGGTGGTCGCGATGCACGAGCACCTCTCGGGCGAGCGCCTGACGAAGGGCTGGGTTCGATACCTCACCCGCCATCGGATGCGGAGCGAGTGAGAAAGCGGTCGTAGGCCGCGATGAACTCGGCGCGGCGCTCGAAATGGGGCAGGGCGCCCGTCTGGAAGACGTCCCGGGTCCAGTTCGGCCGCGCGAGGAGCGAGTCGAGCGCGTCGTATCTCACGAAGTCTCCGCGCACGCCGTGAGAGGCCCACACCGGCAGAACGAGCTCTTGGTAGACCGCGAGCGCGTCGGCGGAGAAGAGCTTCCCCGAGACGAAATTGAGCGGCGCGTGCTTGGCGCCTGGCTGTTGCGTCGTGACCACGTCGTACGACCAGAGCCCTTCGTCGATGTCCTTGCTCCCCCAGGTCCGCTCCAGGAAATAGCGAATCACGCGGGGCTTCGTGAGGCTCCGGAAGAGCGCGTCGTCCCATAGACCGAAAGTGAGAAAACGGTAGAGCCCAGGAACCTCACGCGTCGAGCCGGAGGGGCCCGGGCGCCCGCGTCTCGAATCGAGCCCCGTCGGGCTCACGACTGCGAGGCTGCGGAAGGCGGCTGGATCCTCCGAGCAGGCTCGCGCCGCAAACTCCGAGCCGAGCGACACGGCGAGGACGTGGACCGCCTGTTCGCCATGACGCATCTGGATGGCACGAATGGCGAGGTGGACGGCGTCGGTCATGAGCCGTGGTGTGTACGGTCGAGCCGCGCGATCCGAGTGTCCGTAGCCCGGGAGGTCGAGGGCGTAGGTGGGGCGTCCGGTCGCGGCGTAGTGCTCGAACAGGGGGCGGACTTCGTAGGCCGACGCAGCGGCGTTGACGCTGTGGACGAGCAGCATGGGGCCGAGCGACGCGGCTCCGACGTTCGCCTCGTACATCGCGAGCCGTCCGGAGGTGTCGTCGCCGACGTCGCGCATCTCGCCGGGGACGGGTAGGGGAAGGGCAGGGACGGTCGGGGTCGGCACCGCGCGACCCTAGGTGACGCACCGCCTCCTGTCCACCGGCGAGGGGTCCGAGTGTCTAGTTGACTTGACAGTGCGAGCTGAGTATCAAAGTGGACACTTCTCACGGCAAGGAGAGAGCGATGCCGCAGACAGGGTTCACCTGGTTCCAGATCTTCAGACTGGCGCTCGTCCAGACCGCGCTCGGTGCGGTCGTCGTGCTCACGACCTCGACGCTCAACCGGGTGATGGTGGTCGAGCTCGCTCTCGCGGCTTCGATCCCGGGCGCGCTGGTGACCGTTCACCACGCGATGCAGCTCTTCCGGCCCCGGATGGGCCACGGCTCGGACCTCGGTCGGCGCCGCACCCCTTGGATCATCGGCGGCATGGCCCTCTTGGCTCTCGGCGGTGTCGGCGCAGCCTTCGCCACGACGGTCCTCGCCACGAGCCGGCCGGTCGGGCTCGTCCTCGCCGTCGCCTCGTTCGCGGCGATCGGCGCCGGCGTGAGCGCGTCGGGCACATCGCTCCTCGTGTTGCTCTCGGAGGGCGTGGCCGACGCCCGGCGCGGCGCCGCCGCGACGCTCGTGTGGATGATGATGATCGCCGGCTTCGCCGTGACGGCGACGGTCGCGGGAAAGCAGCTCGAGCCCTTCTCGCACGCGCGGCTCGTGATCGTCGCCTCGGCGGTCTCGGTGATCGCGTTCGCCGTCGCGCTGGCCGCGGTGTGGGGCGTCGAGCGGCGGGTCGAGAAGCGATCGACGCCCGATGAGCGTGGGCCCAGCGTCGGCTTCCGGGAAGCGCTGCGATCCGTCTGGACGGAGCAGAACGCGCGGCGATTCACCTGGTTCGTCTTCGTCTCGATGCTCGCGTACAGCGCTCAAGATCTGGTGCTCGAGCCGTTCGCCGGCGCCATCTTCGCCTTCAGCCCCGGGGCCTCGACCAAGCTCTCCGGCGTGCAGCACAGCGGGGTGTTTGCGGGGATGTTGCTCGTGGCCGTCATGACCTCGCTGCTTCGCGGAACCATCGCCGGAACCACGAAGTTCTGGGTCGTCGTGGGCTGCGGTGGCTCGGCGATCGCCATGGTGGGGCTCGTGTGGGCCGCGATGACCGGGGGCTCATGGCCCCTGCGAGAGAACGTGTTCTTCCTCGGGTTCGCGAACGGCGCGTTCTCCATCGCCGCCATCGCGGCCATGATGGGCCTCGCTGGTCAGGGCCAGAAGGGGCGTAACGGCGTTCGAATGGGTCTCTGGGGCGCTGCCCAGGCGATCGCCTTCGGCGCGGGCGGGTTCGTCGGTGCGGCGCTGTGTGACGTCGCCAAGCTGCTCGTCGTGCGCCCCGGCACGCCTTACGCGCTCGTCTTCGGACTCGAGGCGATCGGGTTCGTCGCGGCGCTCAGCGTCGCCTGGAAGATCCGCTTCGCGGCGGGAGAGGCGGCGCGCGCTCATGCCGAGCCCGGCCGTGAGATGACCCACTCGACGGTGAAGGCCTGAATCATGGCGACCGCAAGCAAAGGGAAGGCGATGACCGGAGCCTCGCTGTTTCGCACCACGCTCACGAGCGTCTTCGTCCTGGTCATGTTGGCCGCGGCGCACCTCTTCATGGTCGTGATCAACGCCGCCGAGATGGCGGTGGCGCACCCGGAGCCGTCCGCCGGCGTGACGACGCGGATGATGACGGACCGGCCGCTCCCCGAGGAGCTCGCCGCGGCCCTGAAGAAGGCGCGGACCCCGGAGGACCGCACCGTCATCGAGTCGGCGCTCGAGACGGCTCGTGCGGGCAAGCCAGTCGAGATCAAGAACCTGCCCGTGACCCCGTTCCTCGGCCTCACGGCCGTCGCCCTCACGTTCGTCGGGACCGTGCTCGTCTGGCTGACCTCGCGTCTCCGGCGCGACGGCGCCCAGACGATCCTGGGCATCTTCGGCGGCAACCTCATCTGGACGGGTGGCATCGAATACGGGCTCACGTACGCCGCACGCTCCCTCGGCATCAGCAAGACCGTGACGGTCATCAACGGCGAGCTGGTCGGGATATACGGCGAGTACGTGCTCTTGAAGCACACGTGGGGCGCCCTGGCGCTCGTCATGGTCTACCTGCTGTTCCTCGAGAGCTCGCGCTGCCCCATGTTCCTGTGGTGGCGCCGCAACGTGCCGACGATGCGCGGGCCCGTCGTCGCCGGACGCATCGACAACTACGGCCCGCGGACCGCGTTCCAATACACGACGACGGTCTGGGGCTTCTACCTGCTGCTGCTCTGGGCCTATGACGAGTCGCTGTTCGGCGTCCATTCGCTCGCCACGAAGGGCATCCTCTTCGCGTCACTCGCGGGGACCATCTATTGCGTCTGGGCCTTGCACCAGCAGACGGGGTGGGGCCCTGCGCTCCGCTACGCGATCGGCGCCATGATCGTCGCGTGGACACCCGTCGAGATCGCAGCGAAGTGGGGGCTCCTCCGCGAGCCATGGCTCCTGCTTCGCGCCGACTCGCTGCTGATCTTCTTCGGTGGGCTCGCTCTCGGCACCTGGGCTCTGTGGCGCGCGCAGCGACGCCGCGTTCTCTACCTCGCCAAGCTGGCAGAGACGCCGATCGCGGCTCCCGCTGCCCTGGTCGTGGGCGCGACCAGGGCACTCGAAGGAAGAGAGCGGAAGCGCAAGCCGGTCGCGACAACGGCGGCTGCCTGAGAGGAGGTCTCGACGTGACGGCCTTTCCGTTTGCTGCGATCGTGGGTCAGGACGAGCTGCGTCTCGCGCTCGAGCTCGTCGCCGTGGAGCCGAGGCTGGGTGGCGTGCTGCTCTTCGGCGACAGGGGCACCGCCAAGTCGACGGCGGTTCGCGCTCTGGCAGAGGTCCTGCCCAAGGTGCGCGTCGTCGCGGGGTGTCCCTATCGTTGTGATCCGGCCGAGCCTTCCGCGAGCTGTCCAGGCGAGGGCGTCGTGCCGCACTCGGTGGACTGCGTCGAGGAGGTGCACTCTCGCGTGGTCGATCTTCCTCTCGGCGCGACGGAGGACCGCGTCGTGGGCGCGCTCGACCTGGAGGCAGCGCTCGCTCGAGGCGAACGAAGGTTCTCGCCGGGGCTGCTCGCGCAAGCCCATCGAGGCTTCCTCTACATCGACGAGGTCAACCTCCTGCCGGACCACGTCGTGGACGTGCTGCTGGACGTCGCGGCTTCCGGGGTCAACGTCGTCGAGCGCGACGGGATAAGCGTGCGGCATCCGGCGCGCTTCGTCCTTGTCGGAAGCGGAAACCCCGAAGAGGGCGAGCTTCGACCGCAGCTCCTCGACCGCTTCGGTCTCTCGCTCGACGTGACGACGCCCGGTGACGTGCCGTCTCGGGTCGAGGTCGTGAAGCGGCGTCTCGCGTTCGAGGCCGACCCGGCCGCCTTCTCTGCGGCGTACGCCGCCCGTCAGGCTGCTGCCACCGCGAGGCTGACCGAGTCGCGCCGGCGGCTCGCGGAGGTGACCGTTTCCGACTCGGTCGTCGAGCGGTGTGCAGCGCTCTGCTTGGCGCTCGGAACCGACGGCCTGCGCGGGGAGATCACGCTCGTCCGCGCGGCGCGCGCCGCCGCGAGCCTCGAGGCGGGGCTGGAGGTCACGAGCCGGCATATCGTGCAGGTCGCGCCGCTTGCGCTCCGCCACCGGCTGCCCCGGACCGCGATGGAAGAGGGCCTCTCCAAGGCGCGCATCGACCGCGCGCTCGAGCAGGTGCTCGGCACGTGAGCTCGGACGCCGCAGCAGTCGACAGGCTCCTCGCGGTCGAGCTCCTGGCTGTGGACCCCACCGGCCTCGGCGGCGTCGTCGTTCGCGGCGCCCCGTCACTCGCTGGAGATGAGAACGGCACGCTGCTCCAGGAGCTCCTGGGCGGAGCGGCGCTCTTCCGGTTGCCTCTGCACATCACGGACGACCGGCTGTTCGGCGGGCTGTCGTTGGCCGCCACGCTTCACAGGAGCCGCCCGGTGTACGACCGCGGCCTTCTCGCGCAGGCGCATCGCGGCGTGTTGGCCGTCGCGTCGGCCGAACGACTGCGCCGCGGCGTGGTAGCCGCTCTCTGCGAGGTGCTCGACCGGCGCGTCATCTCGGTCGAGCGAGAAGGCCAGAGCGTGAGCCATCCGTGTGAGGTCGCGCTCGTCGCGTTCGACGAAGGCCTGGGTGACGAGCGCGTCGACGACGCCCTCGCCGACCGACTGGCGTTTCGTGTGCGTGCGGATGGCACGCGTTCGATCAGGGCATCGAGCCCTCGCACGAGTCTCACCGCCGAGGCGCGTGCCCGCCTCGAAGGCGTGCTCGTCGACGACGAGAGCATCGAGGCGCTCTGCGCAGGCGCCATGTCCCTCGGGATCGTGTCACTACGGGCGCCCATCCTCGCGCTGCGAGCCGCCCGCGCGAACGCCGCCCTCGCCGGTCGACTCGCGGTGACGGCAGACGACCTCGCGGTTGCGGCGCGGCTCGTCCTCGCGCCACGCGCGAAGCGGGCGCCCGCCGATACAGGCCCCGATCACGAAGGCTCGGAGGCGCCGACCGATCCGCAGCCGACGCCGTCCGAGTCGAGGGCTTCGGACGACACCGACGACGCGCCGGCGACGTCGGCGGACGCCCTCGCGGAGGTGGTCGTCGAAGCCGCGAAGAGCGGCATGGTGGCGGGGACGCTCGACTCGATGGTGCTCGGAAAGACGCGAGCCCGAGTCGGATCCATCGGACGCGCGGGCGAGGAGCGCACGGTGACGACGGGCGGCCGCCCGGCAGGCACGGTGGCGGCGGTTCCAGGTGACGGACAGCGCCTTGCCGTGGTCGATACGCTCCGCGCAGCGGCGCCCTGGCAGACCCTGCGGGAACGTCGGCCGGGCCGTTCGGTGGTCGTCGCCAAGCAGGACCTGCGCGTGTTCCGGTGCAAGCAGCGCGTCGAGTCGACGGTCGTGTTCTGCGTCGACGCTTCCGGCTCGACTGCCCTGCAGCGGCTGGCCGAGACGAAGGGCGCGATCGAGCTGCTCCTCGCGGATTGCTACGTCCGGCGCGATCACGTCGCGCTCGTGGCGTTTCGCGGTGAGAGTGCTCGCGTCGTCCTGCCGCCCACGCGCTCGCTCGCTCGCGTTCGCCGGTGTCTCGGCGAGCTCGTGGGAGGCGGGGCCACGCCGCTCGCCGCTGGTATCGCTGCCGCACAAGCCGTCGCGATCGAAGCGCGCCGCCAGGGGAAGAGCCCTCTGGTCGTGCTCCTCACGGATGGGCGCGCCAACGTCGCGCGAAGCGGCGAGGTCGGCTCGCGTTGCGGCTCCGATGACTCCACGCGCGCGGCCGGCGAGCTGGCTCGCGCAAACGTGCCCGCGCTCCTGTTCGATACGTCGGCACGTCCTCGGACTGCGGCGCGGGAGCTGGCGGTGGCCATGGCGGCACGGTATGTCCCGCTCCCCTACGCGGACTCCGCGCGGATCGCCGGCGGCGTTCGCGATGCGGTCGAGAGGGGACGATGAACGCGGTCGCGGTGCCGTCGCCCGAGCCCGCGGTCGCGGGCTTCACGTCTCGTCGGGTGGAGGCTGGTGGCGTGCGTTGGCACGTGCTGCAGACCGGAGATGGTCCAGCGCTCCTGCTCCTCCATGGAACCGCTTCGTCGGCCGCGACGCTCACGAAGCTCGCGACCACGCTCGGCAGCCGCTTCACGGTGATCGCGCCGGACCTGCCGGGGCACGCCGGGTCCACCGTGGTCGAGGGCTTCGTGCCCTCGCTTCCCAACGTGGCGAGGGCGCTGTCGCGCTTGCTGGAGGTCGTGGGCATCGCACCCGTCGTGGTCGCGGGGCACTCGGCGGGCGCGGCGATCGGGGTCGAGATGGCGCTGCGGGGCACGGTCAAGCCGCGGCTGCTCGTAGGGATGGCGTCCGCGCTCGTTCCGTTCGGGAGGACCGCGGCCGTGGTTTACGGGAGCCTCGCGCGGACCTTGGCTCAGCACCCGTCGGCCTCGCGCTGGCTGGCGCGCCGGGCGCGCGCGACGGACGTCGTGGAGCAGGTTCTCGCGGGCACGGGCTCGAGCCTCGAGCGCGACGACGTCGCGGAGCTGCGCGCCCTCTCGGGTCGAGCCGAGCACGTCGCGGGCGTGCTCGCGATGTTGGCGAGCTGGGACCTCGATCCGCTGTTCGACTCGCTCTCCTCCTTGCGAACGCCGCTCCTCCTGCTCGCGGGTGGGCGCGATCGCGCGGTTCCTCTCGGGCAGCAGCGAGCCGTATTGCGGCGCGTGCCGCGCGCCTCGCTCGTGATCCTGGGCGACGCCGGTCACTACCTCCCGACGGAGCGGCCCGCCGAGGTGGCCAGAGAGATCTGTCGAGCCTTCGGCGAGGTCTCCGCATGAGCGCCTACTTCGGTCTCCTCGAGGCTGGCTTCGTGCTCCTTCTCGTCGTCGGATTCGGCGCGCAGCAGCTGCTCTCGCTGCGCGCGCTCGATCGTCGACGGAGACAACAAGCATCCAATGACGCCGGCCGTGCTTCGCGCGCCGGCGGCGAAGAAGATTGAGCAAGAGAACGCCGTTGGAACTGTCGAGACCACGATCGGGAGGACGAGGAACATGAGAGAGACTATCGAAGGTGCCCTCGACACGACCCTCCGCCTCGCCGAGGCGGGTGCACCCCCGCGACTCGCCAGCGCGCTCCGCTACGCGGTCTTTCCTGGCGGCGCGCGGACGCGGCCAGGGCTCTGCCTCGCGGTCGCCTCCGCGTGCGGCGCGGACGGCTGCGCCGCTGCCCTCGGCTTGGCGACGGCCCTCGAGCTGGTGCACTCGGCGTCGCTGGTTCACGACGACATGCCTTGCTTCGATGATGCTGCGACCCGTCGCGGTCGACCAGCGGTCCACGTCGCGTTCGACGAGCCGACGGCGCTGCTCGTCGGCGACGGGTTGATCGTGCTGGCGTTCGAGTCACTTGCTCGGAGCTGCGTCCTCTCCCCCTCGCTCCTGGGGCCGCTGGTGATCACGCTCGCCCGCGCGACCGGGAGTCCCCACGGCCTCGTCGCTGGGCAGAGCTGGGAGTCGGTGCCCTCGGTGCCGCTCGAGCGCTACCACCGAGCCAAGACCGGCGCCCTGTTCGTGGCGGCGACGACCGGGGGAGCGCTCGCGGCGGGACACGACGGAGAGCGCTGGCGCGCGCTCGGTGAGCGCTTGGGCGAGGCATACCAGGTGGCCGACGACATGCTCGACGCCCTCGCGACGGACGAAGGCGCGGGGAAGCCCGTCGGTCAAGACGCGTCGCTCGGACGGCCCAACGCGGTCGCGCAGCTCGGCGTCGATGGCGCAGTGGCGCGCCTCCGTTCGCTGGTCGAGGAGGCGGTCGCCGCCGTGCCCCCGTGCCCTGGAGCCACGAAGCTCGAGGGGTTGGTGCGGTCCATGGCGTGCCGACTCGTCCCCGAGGCCTGGAAGCAGTCGGCTGCCTGACGGATGTGGTTTCGAGCGCTCTCGGATTGGTGGCTCGACCTCCGCGAGCGGCTGCTCTCGAGCCCACGGTTCCAGCGCTGGGCAGCGCGTTTCCCGTTGACACGCGGCGTGGCGGAGCGCCGCGCGTCGGCGCTCTTCGACCTGTGCGCGGGCTTCGTTTACTCGCAAGTCCTCGCCGCGGCCGTCGAGCTCCGGATGATGGAGGTGCTTGCGCTCCGGCCCCGCACACCTGTCGAGCTCGCACCGATCCTCGGACTCTCCGTCGAGTCGACGCGGCTGCTGCTCGAGGCCACACGAGCGTTGGGGCTGACCGAGCGTCGCGGCGGCGATCGCTTCGGTCTCGGCATCCACGGGGCTTCGTACATCGGGAACCCTGCCGTGGCGGACATGGTGACCCACCACGCGCTCTTCTACCGCGACCTCGCGAGCCCGGTCGCGCTCTTGCGTGAACGCAAGAAGGACACGCACCTCTCGCGATTCTGGTCGTACACGCGCGCGCCCGGCGCGGGTGACATCGCCGCGTACTCGACCCTGATGGCGCGCTCGGTCGAGCTCTTTGCGGAGGACGTGCTCGAGGCCTACCGCATCGAGCGCCATCGCGTGCTGCTCGACGTCGGCGGCGGCGAGGCCGCGTTCCTCGAGCAAGTCGGGCGACGCGCCGCGGGCCTCGAGCTCTGGCTCTACGATCTGCCCGAGGTCGCAGAGCGGGCTCGCCAGCGGCTCGAAGCGTCCGGGCTCGGGGCGCGGTCACGCGTGTTCCCTGGCGACGTTCTGGACACTGCGCTGCCTCGTGGCGCGGACGTCGTCTCGCTCGTGCGTGTGCTGCACGATCACGACGACGAGAGCGCGCTCCACATCCTCGAGAGCGCGCGCGCAGCGCTCGAGCCAGGCGGGAGGCTCCTGGTCGCGGAGCCGATGGCTGGAACGAAGGGCGCAGAGCGAATGGGTGCCGCCTATTTCGGCTTCTACCTCCTTGCGATGGGGCAGGGGCGCCCCCGAACCGCGACCGAGATCACGAGCCTCCTGCATCGCGCTGGCTTCTCGACCGTGGAGCGACGTCGCACGAGGCGGCCTCTTCTGGGCCAGCTGCTCGTGGCGACGGTCCGCTGACCCCAAGAGGCGACCTCTCGGCGGTCTCCTTCGAGCGCGCTCTCCGATTCGATGTCAAACAGACTTGACACATACACAAGTCCAGGTAGCGTGACGGCTCTGCGAATGGATACGCACGCGGTCGTCATCGTCAGCCCTCGGAAGCTCGAGCTCCAGACTCTCCCTCTGGCAGCAAGCGGCTCTGGCGAGGTGTTGGTCGACGTCGAGCTCAGCGGAATCAGCACCGGAACCGAGCGCTTGCTCTGGTCGGGCGAGATGCCGGAGTTCCCCGGCATGGGCTATCCGCTCGTTCCCGGCTACGAGTCCATCGGAACGGTCGCGCGGGCGGACGCCGAGTCGGGCCTCTCGGTCGGAGACCGTGTCTTCGTCCCCGGGGCGAGCTGCTACGGAAGCATCCGTGGCCTCTTTGGTGGTACGGCCTCTCGGGTCTCCGTCGCACCCGCCCGCCTCACCCGGATCGGGACAATGGGGGAGGAGGCCACGCTGCTCGCGCTCGCTGCGACAGCCGAGCACGCCCTCGCTTCGGGCTCCGGCGCACCAGCCGATCTCATCGTCGGCCACGGCGTGCTCGGCAGGCTGCTCGCGCGACTCTCCGTCTTGCGCGGCGGCGCGCCGGTGGTCTGGGAGGCAAACCCGGAGCGGATGGGCGGTGAGAGGTCCTATCGGGTGACGACGCCCGAGGCCGAGACGCGGCGAGACTACCAGACCATCTACGACGCGAGCGGAGACCCCGCGGCGATCGACGGCCTGATAGGGCGCCTCCGCCGCGGCGGCGAGCTCGTCCTCGCCGGCTTCTACCCGGGGAGCGTGTCGTTCGCTTTCCCCCCAGCATTCATGCGAGAGGTTCGCGTACGTATCGCGGCCGAATGGCAACCGGCCGATCTGGAGGCTGTGCTCGCGTACCACCGCGAAGCGCGCCTGGACCTCGACGGTCTGGTGACCCACCGAATGCCGGCTTCACGTGCAGCGCTGGCCTACGAGACGGCCTTCACGGACCCGAGCTGCCTCAAGATGTTGATCGATTGGAGGTCTGGATCATGACCACACACGTGGAAGGCTCGTTCGGCGCTCCTCGCGAGGGTGCGGCGGCGCGCGAGGCGACCGGCGCGCCTGTCGCGGCCCTGGGGAAGAGAGAAACGCAGATCATCGCCATCTACGGGAAGGGCGGCATCGGCAAGAGCTTCACGCTGGCCAACCTGTCCTTCATGATGGCCCAGCAGGGGAAGAAGGTGCTGCTCATCGGCTGCGATCCGAAGAGCGACACCACTTCGCTCCTGTTCGGCGGACGCGCTTGTCCGACCATCATCGCCACCTCGGCGAAGAAGAAGGAGGCGGGCGAGGAGCTCGCGGTCGGCGACGTCTGCTTCAAGCGGGAAGGCGTCTACGCAATGGAGCTCGGCGGGCCGGAGGTCGGCCGCGGTTGCGGCGGCCGTGGCATCATCCATGGCTTCGAGACGCTCGAGCGGCTCGGCTTCAACGATTGGGGCTTCGACTACGTCCTCCTCGACTTCCTCGGGGACGTCGTCTGTGGCGGCTTCGGGCTGCCGATTGCGCGCGACATGTGTCAGAAGGTCATCGTGGTCGGGGCGAACGACCTGCAGTCGCTGTACGTCGCGAACAACGTCTGCTCGGCAACCCAGTACTTTCGCAAGCTCGGCGGACACGTCGGGGTGGCCGGAATCGTCATCAACAAGGACGACATGACCGGCGAGGCGCGTGCATTCGCCGAGGCAGCGGAAATCCCTGTGCTGGCTGCGATCCCTGCCGATGAGGACATTCGCCGGAAGAGCGCGAAGTACGAGATCATCGGGCGCCCGGGGAGCCCTTGGGCCCCGCTCTTCGAGGAGCTCGCCACAAACGTTGCCGCCGCGCCTCCGCTCGCGCCCAAGCCGCTCGAGCACGACGCGCTCCTCGCGCTGTTCAAGGGCGACGCCGTCGGGCGCGACGTGACGCTGGTTCCGGCCACGCTCGAGGACCTCGTGGGCGAGCGACCGGCGAAGAAGAAGTCGCTCGAGATCGTCTACGACCGCCCAGCCTGAGGTGAATCATGCAAGACATCGAGCCCAAACCTCCGGTATGCAACGACGCGCGCGCCTCGCTCCGCGCCGCGGCGCGCGCCGCTGGGTCGGAGTCGATGGAGAGGCTGGCCCGTGACTATCCACTTGGACCGCACGATCAGCCCCAGAGCATGTGTCCGGCGTTCGGCTCGCTCCGGGTCGGCCTGCGGATGCGGCGCACGGCGACCATCCTGTCCGGCTCGGCCTGCTGCGTCTACGGGCTCACGTTCACGTCTCACTTCTATGGAGCGCGTCGAAGCGTGGGGTACGTCCCATTCGACTCCGAGACCCTGGTCACAGGCAAGCTCTTCGAGGACCTCCGCGATGCCGTGACGGCGACCGCTCGCCCGGCCGAATACGACGCAGTCGTGGTCATCAACCTTTGCGTTCCAAGCGCGTCCGGCGTCCCGCTCCGCTTGTTACCGAAGTCGATCGATGGCGTCCGGATCATCGGAGTCGACGTCCCGGGCTTCGGTGTGCCCACCCACGCCGAGGCGAAGGACGTCCTCGCGGCGGCGATGCTCCGGTACGCCCGAGAGGAGATCGAGGCTGGGCCCGTGCAAGCGCCTCGCAACGGGCGCGGGGGTCTCCCATCCGTCACGCTCCTCGGGGAGATCTTCCCCGCCGACCCGGTCTCTATCGGGCGAATGCTCGAGCCGATGGGCATCTCGGCCGGGCCCGTCGTTCCGACCCGCGAGTGGCGCGAGCTCTATGGCGCCCTCGATTGCGCGGTCGTCGGGGCGCTTCACCCGTTCTACGTGGCATCGACCCGAGAGTTCGAGGCAGCAGGTCGCGCCGTTGTCGGGTCGGCACCGGTCGGGCTCGAGGGAACGGCCGACTGGCTCGACGCCATCGGAGGTGCCTGCGGCATTTCTCGCGCGCGCGTCGACGCCGCCAAGACCGCCGCCTTGCCTGCGCTCCGGGGCGTGCTCGGCGCTTCTCCGATTCGCGGTCGCATCACGCTCTCGGGCTATGAAGGCTCCGAGCTGCTCGTGGCGCGCCTGCTCGTCGAGTGCGGGGCGGATCTGCGATATGTGGGCACCGCGTGCCCTGACACCAGCGCGTCGGCGCGAGACAAGGAATGGCTTCGCTCGCGCGGCGTCGAGGTACGGTTCCGCGCCTCGCTCGAGCAAGACCTCGAAGCCTTCTCGGCGTTCTCGCCCGACATCGTCATCGGGACTACGCCTGTCGTGCAGGCCGCGAAGGAGCGCGGGATACCGGCGCTCTACTTCACGAACCTCATCTCCGCCCGTCCGCTCATGGGCCCTGCAGGGGCGGGGGCGCTCGCGCAGGTCGTCAACGCCGCGCTCGCGAACAAACCCCGATTCGATGAAATGCGCGCCTTCTTCGAAGGCGTCGGTACCGGCCCATCCTCGGGTGTATGGGAGCGCGGGAGGATCCCCGCCGGCGCCGAAGGGCTGGTCAAGCTCGGCCGAAAGGCCGTTCCCGGGAAGGAGGCGGCTGGATGCTGATCCTGGACCACGATCGCGCGGGCGGATACTGGGGAGCCGTCTACGTCTTCTCCGCAATCCAGGGGCTCCAGGTGATCATCGACGGCCCCGTCGGATGCGAGAACCTGCCTGTCACGTCCGTCCTCCACTACACGGACGGGCTGCCGCCACACGAGCTTCCCATCGTGGTCACTGGCCTCTCCGAACAGGAGCTGGGGCAGAAGGGGACGGAGGGCGCGATGCGCCGTGCGCACCAGGCGCTCGATCCGTCGCGACCCAGCGTCGTGGTCACTGGATCCATCGCCGAGATGATCGGCGGCGGGGTGACGCCCGAAGGGACGAACATCCTCCGGTTTCTTCCCCGGACAATCGACGAAGACCAATGGCAGAGCGCGGATCGCGCGATGTTCTGGCTCTGGCAGCACTTTGGCTCCAAGAAGTCCAAGCTGCCGAAGTCGGCCCCGGGGACCAAGCCCAAGGTGAACATCATCGGGCCGGCCTACGGGTACTTCAACACCTGGTCGGACCTGGCGGAGGTGCGCCGGCTCGTCGAGGGCATCGGGGCCGAGATCAACCTCGTCTTCCCGCTGGGCTGCCGCCTGGACGAGGTCCCCCGTCTCGCCGAGGCACAGGCCAACGTCGTCCTCTACCGCGAGCACGGGAGGCTGCTCTGCGAGGCGCTCGAGAAACCCTATCTGCAGGCGCCCATCGGCGTTCACTCGACGACCCGGTTCCTCCGGTCGCTCGGCGAGCTCCTCGGGTTGGACCCAGAGCCGTTCATCGAGTCCGAGAAGCATTCGACCCTGAAGCCGATCTGGGACCTCTGGCGCTCGGTCACGCAAGACTTCTTCGGGACGGCCTCATTCGGCGTCGTCGCCAATGCCACCTATGCGCGCGGGCTCCGCGGCTTCTTGGAGGGTGAGCTCGGTCTGCCGTGCTCGTTCGCATTCGAACGTGTGCCCGGCGGCAAGACGGACAACGTGGCCATCCGCGAGGCCGTCCAGACGAAGACCCCGCTCCTCGTCTTCGGCTCCTACAACGAGCGAATGTACCTGGCTGAGGCGGGGAAGCGCTGCTCCTACATTCCGGCATCGTTCCCGGGAACGGCGATCCGCCGCCATACCGGAACCCCGTTCATGGGCTATTCGGGGGCCTCCTATCTCGTCCAGGAGGTGTGCAATGCGTTCTTCGATGCCCTGTTTCACATCCTTCCGCTCGGAACCGAGCTCGACAAGGTCGACCCCACGCCCTCGCGCGCCTACGCCGAGCTTGCGTGGGACGACGACGCCGAGCAGGTCTTGGGCGAGCTGATCGACGCGATGCCCGTCTTGACGCGGATCTCGGCGGCGAAGCGCTTGCGCGACGCCGCCGAGCGAGCAGCACGGCGGGAAGGCGTGACCAAGGTCACGAGAGCGCATCTCGGTGCCGGGAGCGCTGGGCAAAGGCGGGAGCTCGTTGCTGGGCACGGGTGAGCGCAAGGCTGGTCGCGGGGCCATCGAGGCTCCGCGGCGCGAGAGCACGAGGGTGCAAGTCACCCTTTGCGCCGCTGCTCCGGAGGGTGGCGGCCGATGCTGCGTAGATGGGCGCAGCGGAATGTGGAGGTCAGGCTGATGGCAAAGTCCGAAGAGAAAACGAGCTCCCTATCGGGGCTCTCCGACGCTGAGGCGCAAGAGTTTCACAAGATCTTCGTCTCCAGCTTCATCATGTTCACCGCGATCGCGGTCGTCGCCCACGTCCTAGCGTGGATGTGGCGACCGTGGTTGCCCGGCCCGAATGGCTACGGGATGCTGGAGTCTGCCCAGTCCATCGCGCAGTCCATGCTCGGTTGAGGAGGTTCCAATGTGGAAACTTTGGCAACTGTTCGATCCCCGGCAGGCGCTGGTGGGACTCTTTACGTTCCTCTTCGCGCTTGCCCTGGTCATCCACTTCGTGCTGTTGAGCACGAGTCGCTTCAACTGGCTCGAAGGTCCGCACAAGAGCGCCGTTCCGGCTGCTCCTGCGCTGCCTTCGAAGTGAGTTGAGCCGCTGCTCGGTGCACGGAGGGGGCCTCGAGGCCCCCTCCGTGTGGCGAGTCTTGCTTGTGTCGTTGTGGGCGTAGTGTCGGCGTGGGCGAACACGGGATGGGTGCGGAGGTTCTATGGCGCTGCTGAGCTTCGAAAGGCGATACAGGGTCCGCGGTGGGACTCTGCTCGGAGGCGACCTCTTCGACTTCTGGGTGGGTCCGTTTTACGTCGGGTTCTTCGGGGCGACGACGATCTTCTTTTCGTTCGTCGGTACGGCGCTCATTCTCTGGGGAGCCTCCCTCGGACCGACCTGGAATCCGTGGTTGATCAACATCGCGCCGCCGCCGATAGAATACGGCCTCGGCTTCGCTCCCCTCAAGGAGGGCGGGATCTGGCAGCTCGTGACCATCTGCGCGCTTGGAGCGTTCTGTTCATGGGCGCTGCGTCAGGCCGAGATTAGCCGCAAGCTGGGCATGGGCTATCACATCCCCATTGCTTACAGCGTCGCGATCTTCGCCTACTTCACGCTGGTCGTCATTCGGCCGGTCTTGCTCGGCGCCTGGGGGCACGGGTTTCCGTACGGAATCTTCAGCCACCTGGATTGGGTGTCGAACATCGGCTACCAGCACCTGCACTTTCACTACAACCCGGCCCACATGATCGCGGTGTCGTTCTTCTTCACGACGACCCTCGCGCTCTCTCTCCATGGCGGGCTGATCCTCTCGGCCGTCAACCCTCAGAAGGGTGAGAGGGTGAAGACTGCCGAGTACGAAGACGGCTTCTTTCGCGATCACATCGGCTATTCGATCGGTGCGCTCGGCATTCATCGCCTGGGTCTCTTCCTCGCGCTCAGCGCGGGGATCTGGAGCGCGATCTGCATCGTCATCAGCGGTCCGTTCTGGACGCAGAGCTGGCCCGAATGGTGGAGCTGGTGGCTCCGCCTCCCCGTTTGGAGCTGAAGGACCATGGCCCAGTACCAAAACATCTTCACGCAGTTCCAGGTGGGCGCCGAGCCGCTCTCCAATCCGCCTACCGACGTGGACGCATTCCGTGTGGAGAAGGCGGGTTTCTCCAAGCTGATCGGCTGGTTCGGTAACGCCCAGGTCGGACCCCTCTATCTTGGATATTTGGGCATCGCGTCGCTCTTCTTCGGGTTCGTGGCGATCGAGATCATCGGCCTGAACATGTGGGCCTCCGTCGGGTGGGACCCCATTCAGTTCGTTCGGCAGCTGCCGTGGTTGGCGCTCGAGCCGCCATCGCCTTCGGCTGGTCTCTCGCTCCCGCCGTTGAATCAGGGCGGCTGGTGGCTCATGGCTGGCGCGTTCCTGACCGCGTCGATCTTCTTGTGGTGGCTCCGGACCTATCGTCGCGCGAAGGCGCTCGGGATGGGCACGCACGTCGCGTGGGCGTTCGCTGCGGCGATCTGGCTCTACCTCGTCCTGGGCTTCATTCGGCCGATTCTCATGGGGAGCTGGTCGGAGGCGGTGCCGTTCGGGATCTTCCCGCACCTGGATTGGACTGCAGCGTTCTCGATCCGCTACGGGAACCTCTTCTACAACCCCTTCCACGCCCTCTCGATCGCCTTCCTGTACGGCTCGACGCTGCTCTTCGCGATGCATGGCGCGACGGTCCTCGCGCTCAGCCACCTCGGAGGTGAACGTGAGGTGAGCCAGGTCATCGACCGCGGCACGGCCGCGGAGCGCGGCGCGCTCTTCTGGCGGTGGACGATGGGGTTCAATGCGACTTTCGAGTCGATTCACCGTTGGGCCTGGTGGTTCGCCGTCCTCTGTCCGCTCACCGGTGGCATCGGCATCCTCTTGACCGGCACCGCGGTGGACAACTGGTACCTCTGGGCCGTCAAACACGACTTCGCTCCTCAGTACGAGCAGCCCTACGCCGTCGTCGAGGACCCGGCGCTCACGTTCGTCGCTCCTCCGCCGGGCCCACCCGCGGTCGTCGCGAGCGCGGTCGCCGCTCCTGTGGAGTCCGCTGCCGTCGCATCGGCGGCTCCCGCACCGTCGGAAGCTCCGCCCGAGCCCGCGACGTCGGCCTCCGCCGAGCCGGCGGACTCGGCCGCTCCCGGGGACTCGGCCGCTCCCGCGGCCTCCGCGGCGCCGTCCGCCGTTTCGCCGGGCGCCTCGGCGTCCGCATCCCCTTCAGCCCCGCCGAACTCGAGGTAGACCGTGAAGACCTACAAGAAGGCAACAGGCGCGCTCTTCGCCGTCTTGCTCGCCGCCGGCACGGTGTCGGCCTACAAGTCGACGAGCGCCTTTCAGCTCGGGCCGCCGGGCGCGGCCATGCAGCTCGTCCAATCCAAGGAGACGCTGGAGGCGCGCGTCGCCGCGAACGAGGTGCCTGCTCCGCTGGCGCCCGCCGCCAAGGACGGGCTCCTCGCCTCGAAGGCATACAAGAACGTGCCGGTGATGGGTCACATCACCTCGGGTGAGTTCACGAGGTTGATGACCGCCATGACCATCTGGGTGGCGCCGCAGCAGGGCTGCGGCTACTGCCACGCGCCAGCGCGGGACGCGAGCGGCAACGTCGTGTTGAACGAGGAGGGCTATCCGGAGGCCGACCTCAACAACCTGCAGTCGGACGAGCTCTACACGAAGCGCGTCGCTCGGCGCATGCTGCAGATGACCCAGCACGTCAACGCGAGCTGGGGACAGCACGTCAAGCAGACGGGGGTGACGTGTTGGACGTGTCACCGCGGCAACAACGTCCCGACGGAGATCTGGTTCGACGAGCCGGCGAGCGCGACCGACACCCAGATGGTCGGCTACAAGGGGCACCAGAACGCTCCCGCCGAGAACATCGGTCTGGCGTCGCTGCCCTCGGATGCGCTCCGCTATTTCCTTGCGAGCGAGGAGAACATCCGCGTCCAGTCGGCGGACATCTTCGGGGCGGCGAACGAAACGACCGTCAAACGAACCGAGTGGACGTATTCGCTGATGACGCACATGTCCCTGGCGCTGGGCGTCAACTGCACGTACTGCCACAACTCGCGGTCCTGGTCCGACTGGTCCCAGAGCCCTCAGCAACGGGCTACGGCGTGGTACGGCATCCGGATGGTTCGGAATCTGAACGCGGAGTTCCTCGAGCCCCTGCTCGACACCCTGCCGCCGAACCGGCACGGTCGGCTCGGGGATGCGCCGAAGGCGAATTGCGCGACGTGTCACCAGGGCGCCTACAAGCCGCTCCTGGGGGTCAGCATGTTGGGTGACTACCCCGAGCTGGCCGCGCCTGCGGGGGTCAAACAGATGGCCGATGGGAAGACCGAAGCGAATCCAAAGGTCTCACCCTGACGAACTACATCGTCCGTAATTACAACGCAGCGGGGGACTCGCTGCGGCGCGTCCCGGGACAAGGAGATTGAGATGACCATGAAGCGTGGTGAACCCCAGCTTGACCGAAGGCGTGCGCTCGTCGTGCTTGGAGGTCTCTCCGTGGGCGGCGTGTTCGCCCTCGCTGGCTGTGGGGGAGGCTCGGACAACAAGTCCGGCGCCGGCTCCTCGGCTCCGGCGGGGGGCGGCACGGGGTGTGATACGCCAATCAACGCCGACTCGAAGACACTCAGGAGGAACCTCCAGTACAAGGAGAAGGCTTCCGACCCGGCAAAGAAGTGCTCCGAATGCGCGCAGTACGAGGCGGGCAAGTTCGGTGACTGTGGTGGATGCAAGTTGTTCCCCGGGCCGGTTCGGCCCGAGGGCGGCTGCGCGAGCTTCGCTCCGAAGAACGGCGCGGCCCCGGCGAGCGCGGCCCCGGCTGGCTCAGGCTGAGGGTGGTCGGGGGGGGCCACCGCGAAGCCGCCGTGCCAGATCGTAGCCGTGCGCCGGGAGCGCCGCCGTCAGAATGACGAGGGTGAGCCTGTAGTCGAGCCCGGCCACGTGGGCACGCAGGGCGATCATCAGACAGAGCCCTGCGAGGACCTGGCCGATGGCCTCGCCGGGCTTGAGCGCGATTTTACCTCGCGCGCTCGCGACGAGGAGGAGCACGAGCTCGATCGTCGTGATCGCGATCGCGAGGTCGAGGATGGCCCCGCTCCGGTAGAGCGCCTCCATGGAGGCGCTCAGGCCGGCTTGGACAGACCGAAGAGGTGCGCCACGTCCTTGAAGAAGATCTTCAGGTGAGCGGCGGGCTTCGCGCGGACGAGCTCCTTGTTCATGTAGGCCTGCCACGTGAGGCTCTGCACGTCCGGGTCACGGCACATGGAGACGAAGCGCTCGCGTCGCTTGTCGCTGCCGTACCAGAAGTACTGCATGACGCCGAGGATCCAGAACACGCGCCCGTGCGCCTTCATGAACCGCCGGCGCGCTTGCCCCAGGGCCCTGACGTCGTTCGTCGAGAGCGCCTCTGCCGCCGCCTCCGCCGCGAGCTGACCGCCGACCATCGCGTAATAGATGCCCTCGCCCGATGCCGGGGCGACGACGCCGGCCGCGTCACCCGCCAGGACGACGTCGCGACCGTTGTCCCAGCGCCGCAGCGGCTTCATGGGGATCGGGGCGCCTTCACGTCTGACGGTGCGCGTGCCATCGAGGCCGGAGCTGCGCCGGAGCTCGGCGACGGATTGCTTCAGATTGAAGCCCTTCCGGGCGCTGCCCGCCCCGACGCTCACGTTCGCTCCGTGCGGGAAGACCCAGCCGTAGAAGTCCGGCGAGATGCGGCCGTCGTAGACGACGTCACACCGACGTCCGTCGAACCGCGGGGCGTTCGAGGCCTTCGGTGCGGCGATCACCTCGTGGTAGGCGAACACGCAGGGCGCGCCCTTGGCGTCGATCTCCTGGCGAGCTACGCGCGACAGCGCCCCGTCCGCGCCGATCACGATCGTCGCGCGCGCGATGCGCTCCTGCCCTCCGGCGTCGAGGTAGTGGACGAAGGCCCAGGGCTGGGCATCGTCCCGCTCGATGTGCTGGAACGTCCCCGTTCGTCGGGTCGCGCCGTGCTTCTCCGCCCGCGACCGTAGAAACTCATCGAACACGTCCCGGTCGACCATCCCGACGTACCCGCCGTCGATGGGCATGTCGACCACGCTCTGGGACGGCGCGATCATGCGAGCCCCCGATATCCGAGCGCAGAGCAGGCTCTCGGGGATCGCGAAGTCACGGATGAGGCGAGGAGGCACGGCTCCACCACACGGCTTGATGCGGCCTGCCTTGTCGAGCAAGAGGACCGACCGGCCCATGCGGGCGAGCACGTCTGCGGCGGTTGCGCCAGCGGGGCCACCACCGATGACAACGACGTCATATTGTTCCAGAAGGGTCATGGGGACCTCGCCTCATTGTTGGATCAGCGCGCGCAGCGCGATCGCGCTCGCCATCATCCCGAGCACGTAACAGGTCGTCCCGGTCGCGTTGTAGAGAGGGGCGCGCCGGCGCGGCTCGCGCACGAGCATCGGCATCAAGGCGATCTGTGCGACGACGAGACCGCCGATGACAGCCGGCTCGAGGACCCGGCCCAGCCGGACGAGCAGTCCGATGGCTGCGAGCTGCGGCAAGGTCATCACCACACACGCGAGCAACGCGGCCCGCCTGACGCCGAGCTGGACGGGGAGGCTCCTGATGCCGAGCCGCGTGTCCCCCTCGACTGCCTTGAAATCGTTCAGCACCATGATCCCGAAGGCGCCGCCGCTGTAGAGAACGGCGAGGGCGACCGACTCGAAACGCGGCACGCCACCGAGCAGCGCCGCCGCCCCGGTGAACCAGGGCAGACCCTCGTAGCAGAGGCCGACCGCGGTGTTGCCGAGCCAGCCATTCGCCTTCAGGCGGAGCGGGGGCATGCTGTACGCCCACGAGAGCGCGAGGCCGATGACCGCCGCGCCCAGCACGGCCACGCCGAGCGCTGCGGCGACGGCCAGCGAGAGCCCCGTCCAGACGACCGCGATCGCCAAGCCCCACCGCCCCGGCACCCGGCCCGACGGGATCGGCCGGTCGGGCTCGTTGATCGCGTCCACCTCCCGATCGAACCAGTCGTTGACGGCCTGGCTCGTTCCGCAGACGAGGGGGCCCGCGAGCAGCACGGAGCCGACGACCTCGGGCCAACGCTGCGTGAGCGGGACGCCCGTGGAGACGGCGCCACAAGCCAACGCCCACATGGGCGCGAACCAGGTCACTGGTTTGAGCAGCTGGAGAACCGCCCGCGTGGAGGGGTAGCGTCCGACGGCTTGCGCGAGCGCGACCATGTACCTCGTGTTAGGGGCTGAGTACCGGGTGTGTCAATTCGATTTGACAGTCGCGCCGCGTGGACCCAGATAATCCATGGCTTTTTCAGTCCCTGTCTAGGCGCCGAGGTCCTGTCGAGGGAATGTCTAGTCATTCGAGCGTCCAACTGTCTTGACACTTCGAGGGGCGTCGCCGACACTCGGCAGGCATGGCGGGCGTCGAGATGGTCCAGGTGAACGGGGGGCTACGCGCAGGCGGGCGCAGGCCGCTGTACACGCCCGAGCAGCGCCGCCGTCGCGACGAGACGAAGTGGACGACGGTGCAGGGCGTCCTCGCGCCGATCCAGTTCCTCGCGTTCCTCGTGAGCCTGGTGCTGGTCGTTCGCGCCCTCGCCAGCGGTCGCGGGTTCGAGGCCGCCGACGTCTCCGTCCTCACCAAGACGGGCCTGCTCTACGCGATCATGGTGACGGGGGCGATCTGGGAGAAACGCGTCTTCGGCCGATACCTCTTCGCCGAAGCCTTCTTCTGGGAGGACGTCGTCAGCATGCTCGTCATCGGCCTCCACACCGCGTACCTGGCGGCACGGCTCGGTGACTGGATGAGCGGACGCGCGCAGCTCTGGCTCGCGCTCGCCGCGTACGCGGCCTACGTGCTGAACGCCGCACAGTTCATCCTCAAGCTGCGGACGGGGCGCCTCGACGAGGCGCGAGGAACCTCGGAGGTGACGGCGTGACGCTCCAAGCTCAATCGTTGCCCGTCCTCCGCGAGCGCGGGCAGCGGGAGGTCTTCTGCGGCCTCACAGGTGTCGTCTGGCTTCACCGCAAGCTCCAGGACGCGTTCTTCCTCATCGTCGGCTCCCGGACGTGCGCCCACCTTCTCCAGTCGGCCGCGGGCGTGATGATCTTCGCGGAGCCGCGCTTCGCGACAGCGATCTTGCAGGAGCGCGATCTCTCCGGTCACGCCGACGTCGACGAGGAGCTCGATCGCATCGTGAAGAAGCTCCTCGGCCGGCGACCGGACATCAAGACGCTGTTCCTCGTGGGCTCCTGTCCCTCGGAGGTCATCAAGCTCGACCTGGCTCGAACCGCGCGTCGTCTTGGTGAGGTGCACCGGGGCGTCCGGGTGCTCAGCTACTCCGGGAGCGGCATCGAGACCACGTTCACGCAAGGGGAAGACGCGTGCCTCGAGTCGCTCGTCAGCCAGATGCCCGCGGCGAACGGCCGAGCACCGCTGGTCGTGGTCGGGGCTCTGCCCGATGTCGTGGAAGACCAGTTCGCCCGCTTGTTCGAAGCCATGGGCATCGAAGCTGCGTTCTTTCCCGGCCGAAGCGCGGCAGCGCTGCCGCCTTGTGGCCCCGCGACGAAGTTCGTTCTCGCCCAGCCGTTCCTCACGCAGACGGCCCGCGCGCTCGAGCTCCGAGGCGCGACCCGGGTCGCGGCGCCTTTCCCATTTGGCCTCGAAGGGACGCGCGAGTGGCTCGCGGCCGTTGCGAAGACCTTCGGAGTCTCGGCAGACAGATTCAGGAGCGCGGTCGCCGCGCCCGAGGCGCGCTCGGCCGCGGCCCTTCGTCGCTCGCACGATCGGCTGAGCGGGAAGCGCATCTTCTTTTTTCCGGATTCGCAGCTCGAGGTCCCGCTCGCCCGCTTCCTTTCGCGTGAGCTCGGGATGCAGCTCGTGGAGGTGGGCACTCCCTACCTCCATCAAGAGCACCTCGCCGCGGAGCTCGCCATGCTCCCGGCGGGGACGCGGCTCGCGGAAGGGCAAGACGTCGACCGGCAGCTCGACCGCTGCCGCGCGGAGCGCCCCGATCTCGTGGTCTGTGGTCTCGGCCTCGCGAACCCGCTGGAGCGCGACGGCGTCACGACGAAATGGTCGATCGAGCTCCTCTTCTCGCCCATCCATGGATACGAGCAGGCGGGTGATCTGGCCGAGCTCTTCGTGAGGCCATTGAACCGAAAATCGAGCTTGGAGGTCTGACGGATGGAGCTCGCGCTGTGGACGTACGAAGGGCCGCCTCACATCGGGGCCATGCGCGTCGTGACGGCGATGCGCGGCGCGCACTACGTGATTCACGCGCCACAAGGCGATACCTACGCCGATCTCCTGTTCACGATGATCGAGCGCCGCGGAAGCAGGCCGCCGGTCAGCTACACGACGTTCCAGGCGCGTGATCTCGGTGGTGACACCGCCGAGCTGTTCCGCGTCGCGGCTCGCGAAGCCTACGAGCGCTTTCGGCCCGACATCCTGTTCGTGGGCGCTTCGTGCACGGCCGAGCTCATCCAGGACGACCCTGGTGGTCTCGGGCGGGCCCTCTCGCTCCCGGTTCCCGTCGTGCCGCTGGAGTTCTCCGCCTACCAGCACAAGGAGAACAAGGGCGCCTCGGAGACGCTCTACAAGGCGATTCGAGCGTGTGTCGATCCGACCGCGAAGCGCCGCGTGGCGGGCGGGCGACCGAGCTGCAATGTCCTCGGCCCGACGTCACTCGGGTTCCGTCACCGCGACGACGTCACCGAGGTGCTGCGGCTCCTGCACGAGCTGGGGATCGAGGTGAACGTGGTCGCGCCGCTCGGGGCGCGTGTCGCCGATCTCGTCCGCATCCCCGACGCGAGCTTCAACGTGGTGCTCTACCCGGAGGTCGCCGATACCGCCGCCCGTTGGCTGCACAAGACGCTCGGGCAGCCCTACACCTCGGCGATCCCGATCGGCGTGAGGGGAACCCAAGAGCTCGTGAGGGAGGTCGCCACGCTCGCCGGCGTGGACCCCGCGCCCGGATTGGACGGGGAGCGATCCAACCTCCCTTGGTACTCACGCTCGGTGGACTCCACGTATCTGACGGGAAAGCGGGTGTTCGTCTATGGTGACGCCACACACGCGATCGCCGCGGCGCGGGTCGCCACCGAAGAGCTCGGCTTCAAGCTGGTGGGCCTGGGGACCTACAGCCGCGAGCGGGCGCGGGAGGTGCGCGAGGCAGCCGCGCGCCATAACGTCGAGGCGCTCGTGACGGACGACCACCTCGAGGTCGAGGCGCGGATCGCGGCGCTGCATCCGGAGCTCGTGCTTGGAACGCAGATGGAGCGGCACATCGCCAAGCGACTCGGCTTGCCGTGCGCGGTGATCTCGGCTCCGGTCCACGTCCAGGACTTCCCGGCCCGGTACTCGCCGCAGATGGGCTACGAAGGCGCGAACGTCATCTTCGACAGCTGGGTTCACCCGCTGATGATGGGCCTGGAGGAGCACCTCTTGGCGATGTTCCGGAGCGACTTCGAGTTCGCTGACGGCGCGGCGCCTTCGCATCTCGGTGCGCTCCGCCCAGAGGCCTCGCGAGAGGCCGAGCCGTCGCTCGTGCCGGTCGTACAAGCGCCTGCGGTGCCGGCGCCCGTCACTGCTTCGCCACGCCCGAGCGGTCCGCCCCCGTGGACTCCGGAGGCGGAGAAGGAGCTCAAGAAGGTTCCGTTTTTCGTGCGAGGCAAGGCTCGCCGCAACACCGAGATGTTCGCGCAGGAGCGGGGGCTCTCGGCCATCACCCTGGAGGCGCTCTACGATGCGAAAGCCCACTTCAGCGCCTGACGCCGAGATTCGATTCGTCCTCGTGACGCTCGACCGGCATGTCGCCGGCGCGCTGGAGCGAGTCCGCGAGGAGCTGCGTTCGGAGCTGCCCGGGCTCGTCATCGAGCTCCACGTCGCGACGGAGCTCTCGAGCCCGGCGGCCCTCCAGGCCTGCCTCACGGCGATCGCGTCGGCGGACATCGTGTTCGTCACGATGTTGTTCATCGATGAGCACGTGCGGGCCATCCTCCCTGCGCTCGAGGCGCGCCGTGAGGCTTGCGACGCAATGGTCTGCGCCATGTCTGCCGGGGAGATCGTCAGGCAGACCAAGCTGGGGTCCTTCCGTATGGACGGCAGCGACCGCGGTCCGCTCGCCTTGCTCAAGAAGCTGCGCGGCGGAAAGGGCGGCTCGGCGCCCAAGGACGGCGGGGCGGCCCAGCTCGCGATGCTCAAGCGCCTGCCGAAGATCCTCCGGTTCGTTCCGGGCAAGGCACAGGAGCTCCGAGCCTACTTCTTGGCGCTCTCCTATTGGCTCTCCGGCTCCGCCGAGAACCTTGCCAACCTCGTCCGGATGCTCGTCTCGCGGTACGCCTCCGGGCCCCGACGGGGGCTTCGAGAGGGCGTGGTCGCGGAGGCGCCTCGTGAGTATCCAGAGGTGGGGCTCTATCACCCGGCAGCGCCGGGGCGCATCGTCGAGGACCCCGTGGCTCTGCCGAAGCCACGCGCGTCACGTGGGACCGTCGGTCTGCTGCTCATGCGGTCGTACATCCTGTCGCAAGACACGGGGCACTACGACGCTGTCATCTCCGCCCTGGAGGCTCGTGGCCTCCGGGTGCTGCCCGTCTTCGCGAGCGGGCTGGACGCGCGCCCGGCGATCGAGCGCTTCTTCGTCGTGGACGGCGCGGTCGTCATCGACGCGCTGGTCTCCCTCACCGGGTTCTCGCTCGTCGGAGGGCCCGCGTTCAACGACGCGCGGGCGGCGGAGGAAGTGCTCGCCCGGCTGGACGTGCCCTATCTGGCCGTCCAGCCCCTCGAGTTCCAATCGATCGAGACGTGGCGAGCGTCCTCCCAGGGTCTCACGGCCGTCGAGGCGACGATCATGTTGGCCGTGCCCGAGCTCGAAGGGGCGACGGGATCGCTGGTCTTCGGCGGTCGCAGCGCGGGGCACGCGGCCATGCGCGGGATCGACGAGCGCATCGAGCGGCTCGCCTCCCGTGTCGACAAGCTGATTCACCTGCGCAGGTCGGAGCGCCGCGACCGCAAGATCGCGGTCGTGCTCTTCAACTTTCCGCCGAATGGCGGAGCGACAGGAACGGCGGCCTACCTCTCGGTCTTCGAGTCGTTGCACAACACGCTCCGGGCGCTCCGGGACGAGGGATACCGAGTCGAGGTCCCGTCCACGGTCGATCACCTGCGTAGGGCGATCCTGGAGGGCAACGCCGCCCAATACGGCACCGACGCGAACGTGGCTGCGCGCATTCCGGTCGAGTCTCACATTCGGCGCGAGCCCCACCTCGCGGCCATCGAAGCGCAATGGGGGGCCGCGCCCGGCCGGCATCTCGCAAACGGCTCCTCGCTGTTCGTGCTCGGCGCGACGTTCGGCAACGTGTTCGTCGGGGTGCAGCCGGCGTTCGGCTACGAAGGCGACCCCATGCGCCTCCTCTTCGAGGCTGGCTTCTCGCCGACGCACGCCTTCTCTGCCTTCTATCGCTACATTCGCGAGGACTTCGCCGCCGACGCGGTCCTCCATTTCGGAATGCACGGCGCGCTGGAGTTCATGCCGGGCAAGCAGAACGGGCTCGGCGAGGGCTGCTGGCCGGACCGCCTCATCGGCGACCTCCCTCACGTCTACCTCTACGCCGCGAACAACCCCTCCGAGGGCGCGCTCGCTCGTCGTCGAGCGAGCGCGACGCTCATCAGCTATCTGACCCCGCCGCTGGCACGCGCCGGTCTCTACAAGGAGCTGGAGTCGCTGCGACAGACGCTCGACTACCTCCGCAGCCTGCCGCCTGACCACCCCAGCGCGCACGAGGTCGTGGCGGGCTTGCAGTCACAGGCGGTCGAGCTGGACCTGGCGTCCTCGACGCCGCGCTGGAGCGCCGCTTCGGCCGAGGTCGCGGCGCTTCACCTGCGACTCCTCGAGATCGAGGGGGCAGTCGTCCCCACGGGCCTTCATGTGGTGGGGCAGCCGATGCCGCTCGAGGCGCGCGCCGAGTTCCTGAGCGTGATCGCGGGCGGCGCTACCTCGATGCCCATGCCTGCTGAGGTCATTCGCGATCTCGCCGAAGGCTTGCCGGGGCGGACTGTGCTCGAGCGCTCGAGCTTGCCGCGTACCAACGAGACGCTGGCGCTCCTCGAAGACCTCGCGCACGCAAGCCGCAACCTCGCCGTGGATCACGAGCTTCCCGCGATCGTTCGCGCGCTGGACGGGCGCTTCACCCGCCCGGCGCCGGGCGGGGACATCGCGCGGAATCCGGCCGTCTTGCCGACCGGGCGGAACATCCACGGGCTGGACCCATTTGCGCTCCCCATGAGCTACGCCGTGGCAGAAGGGGCGCGCCAGGCGGACCGGATCTTGGCGAAACATCTGGCAGCGGGCAACGGCCTGCCTGAGTCGATCGCGGTCGTCCTCTGGGCAGCCGACAACCTCAAGTCCGGCGGGGGCCCCATGGCGCAGGTGCTCGCCCTGCTCGGCGCTCGGCCGCGGACTGACAGCTATGGCCGCCTCTGTGGCGCGTCGCTCATTCCCCTCGAGCAGCTCGGTCGCCCGAGGATCGACGTCCTCGTCACGCTCTCGGGGGTCTTCCGTGACCTCCTCCCGCTGCAGACCCGGATGCTCGCGGAGGCGGCGCTCCTCGCCGCGACGGCGGACGAGCCGCCGGAGCACAACTTCGTCCGCAAACACGTGATGGAGCACCAAGCAAGAGCCGGGTGCACGATCGAGGTGGCAGCGCTCCGCGTCTTCAGCAACGCCGAGGGCGCGTACGGGTCCAACGTGAACCAGCTGGTCGAGAGCGGCGCATGGCAAGAGGAAGACGAGCTCGCGGAGGCCTTCACGAAGCGGAAGTGCTTTGCTTACGGCGTGAGCGGTCCTCCGGTGCGGCAACAGGCGCTGCTTCAGACCGTGCTGGCCGGCGTCGATCTCGCCTATCAGAACCTCGAGTCGGCCGAGCTCGGTGTGCTGACGACCGATCAATACTTCGACGGGCTCGGCGGCGTGGGCCGGGCCGTTCAGCGCGCTCGCGGCGGAGACGCGGCGCCACCCGCCGTCTACATCGGAGACCAGACGCGGGGGGAGGGGCGCGTCCGGACGCTCGGAGAGCAGGTCGCGCTCGAGACGCGCACCCGCACGCTCAACCCGAAATGGGCCGAGGCGATGCTCGCCCACGGCGCGGAGGGGGTGCGCCAGATCGAGGCGCAGGTCTCCAACACGCTCGGCTGGTCCGCCACGACCGCTCAGGTCGAGCCGTGGATCTACCGGGAGATCGCCCACACCTACGTGCTCGACTCGGCGATGCGAGACCGGCTCGCCGAGCTCAACCCCAAGGCGTCCGTCAAGCTCGCCAATCGGCTGCTCGAGGCGAGCGAGCGACGGTATTGGTCCCCCGACAAGGCCACCCTCGCCGCGCTCCAAGAAGCCGGGGACGAGCTGGAGAACCGGCTGGAAGGAGTCGAGGCCCGTGTCGCCTGACCGCAGCGCGTCCAAGAGTTTGTTTGGTGTCGCCGCGGCGGCGCCGGTGGATCGAGCCCAGCCCGAGCGTCGAAGGGAGTTCGTGAAATGAGCGAATTGGTGCAGCTGTCGCGTCGAGCGAACGCGGGTGACGGCGAAGGCAGCGTGCAGTTCCATGGGGTGGGGCCCACCGCTATCGGCGGCGCGAAGGTCTTCGCCGTGTACGGGAAGGGGGGGATCGGAAAGAGCACCACTTCCTCCAATCTGTCCGTGGCCTTCTCGATGCTCGGCAAGCGCGTGCTCCAGATCGGGTGCGACCCGAAGCACGACTCCACCTTCACGCTCACGAAGCGCCTTCAGCCGACCGTGATCGACGTGCTGGAGTCGGTCGAGTTTCACGCAGAGGAGCTGAGGACGGAAGACTTCGTCGTCGAGGGCTACAACGGCGTCCTCTGCGTGGAGGCCGGCGGCCCTCCGGCGGGCACCGGTTGCGGGGGTTACGTCGTCGGTCAGACGGTCAAGCTCCTGAAAGAGCACCACCTCCTCGACGACACCGACGTCGTCATCTTCGACGTCCTCGGGGACGTCGTCTGCGGGGGCTTCGCGGCGCCCTTGCAGCACGCGCAACGTGCGTTGATCGTGACGGCGAACGACTTCGATTCCATCTTTGCCATGAACAGGATCGTCGCAGCGATCCAGGCGAAGGCGAAGAACTACGCGGTGCGATTGGGGGGCGTCATCGCCAACCGGAGCCGCGAGACCGACCAGATCGACCGCTTCAACGAGCGCGCCGGTCTCGACCGCTTGGCTCACATCCCCGACCTCGACGTCGTCCGGCGGAGCCGGCTGAAGAAGTCGACCTTGTTCGAAATGGACTCCACTGCCGAGGTGGAGGCCGTGAAGACCGAGTTCCTCGACCTGGCGGCGGCCCTTTGGGCCGGCACTCCGGCGCTGGATCCCAAGTCGATGAAGGACCGCGAGATCTTCGACTTCCTGGGGTACGAATGATGCTGCCCGAGACCTACACCCGACGGCGCGACCAGATCGAGAACTACTTCGATCGAACGGCGGTCGACGCCTGGGCGAAGCTCACGTCGGATGCTCCGGTCAGCCGGATCCGTGCGACCGTGCGGGCTGGCCGCGACAAGATGCGGGAGACGTTGGTCGGGTATCTTCCGTCCGACCTGCGCGGAGCGCGCGTGCTCGATGCGGGGTGCGGCACCGGGGCCCTGGCCGCCGAGGTCGCGTCGCGCGGCGCCGACGTCCTCGCAATCGACATCTCGCCGCGGCTCATCGCACTCGCCGAGGAGCGAGTTCGACTTCCGGCTGGTGCGGGCTCGATCGAGTTCCGGGTGAGCGACATGGTCGCGCGGGACCTCGGTCAGTTCGACTGGGTCGTCGCGATGGATTCACTCATCCACTACCCACCGGACGACATGGCCGACATGGTGCTGGCGTTGTCTGCGCGCGCGCGCCGCGGCGTGGCCTTCACGTTCGCCCCGCGCACCCCAGCGCTCTCGGTCATGCACGCGGTGGGGCGACTGTTCCCCCGGGGCAATCGCTCGCCCGACATCGTCCCCGTGGCGCCCATGGCCCTCGCCGCGACCCTCGCGCGTCGCGGTCTCGAGTCCGAGTTCGTGCTCGCGAGGAGCGCCAGGATCGACGTCGGGTTCTACACCTCGCAGACCGTGGAGCTCGTTCGCCGATGAGCACGCGACCCTCACCGATCGGCGCCTGGAGGCAGGTCCTCCTGAGGCTCTTGCCGTTCGCGGACGCGGCGACGAAGGAGCTTCCGCTCGGCCGATTGCTGAGGCTGTCGTCCTTCCAGATCTCGGTGGGCATCGCGCTCGTGCTGCTCAACGGCACCCTCAACCGAGTCATGATCGTCGAGCTCGGCATTCCAGCCTGGCTGGTCTCGTCGATGATCGCCCTGCCGATCCTCTTCGCGCCCGTGCGCGCGCTGATCGGGTTCCGCTCGGACCACCACAAGTCCGTCCTCGGGTGGCGTCGTGTCCCGTACATCTGGATGGGGACGCTGCTCCAGTTCGGCGGTCTGGCGATCTTGCCCTTCTCGTTGCTTGTCCTCTCGGGGCGCGGCACCTACGCGCCTCCGCTCGTGGGGGAGGCGGCCGCGGCGCTCGCCTTCCTGCTGATAGGCGCTGGTGTCCACACCGCGCAGACGGCCGGCGTCGCCCTCGCGACCGACCTGGCCCCCGAGGAGAGCCGGCCGCGGGTGGTCGCGCTTCTCTACGTGATGCTCCTCGTCGGAATGGTCGCCGCGTCGCTCGGGTTCGGCGCGCTGCTGCGCGAGTTCGAGTACATCCGCCTCATCAAGGTGATCCAGGGCGCGGCGGTGGTCACGATGGCGCTGAACCTTGTCGCGCTCTGGCGTCAGGAGCCGCGGCGCCCGACCGAGCCCGCGCAGGCGTCCGAGTCGAAGGATGAGTTTCGCCAGACGCTTCGCAAGTTCCTGCGAGGCGGCCCGGCGACGAGGTTGCTCGTGGCCGTCGGATTGGGCGCGGCAGGCTTCAACATGCAGGACATCCTGCTCGAGCCTTATGGCGGGGAGCTCCTCGGGCTTCGCGTTTCGGAGACCACGATGCTGACGGCCCTGATGGCCGGCTCGACGCTCCTCGGCCTGTTCGTCGCGGCGCGTCGATTGGGTCGCGGCTACAGTCCGAACAGGCTCGCTGCGCTGGGCGGCATCTTCGGTATCGTCGGGTTCTCGACGATCATCTTCGCCGCGCCGCTCGGCTCGCTGGTGCTCTTCCTCGTCGGCACCGCAGCCATCGGCTTCGGCGGAGGCTGGTTCTCGGTCGGCACCTTGACGTCGGCGATGGCGCTGTCCGAGGGCGGCGACAGCGGGCTGGCCGTGGGCGCGTGGGGCGCGGTCCAGGCCACGACGGCCGGCCTCGCGATCGCGCTCGGCGGCGCGCTTCGCGACGTCCTCTCCGATCTCGCCACACGCGGGGCCCTCGGGCCGGGGCTCGTGTCCTCGTCCGTCGGCTACGTCTTCGTCTATCACATCGAAGTCGCGCTTCTCTTTGGAATGCTGGTCGCGGTCGGTCCGCTCGTGCGGGCCGAGGAGCGACCGAAGTCAACAACCGGTTTCGGGCTCGCCGAGCTCCCCAACTGAAAGCAAAGCGGTAGGAACATGTCCCACGAGCTCACCTCTTACCTCGATACCGCACAGGTCACCCTGTACCTGTTCTGGGCCTTCTTCGCGGGGCTCATCTATTGGCTACGGAAGGAAGACCGTCGGGAAGGTTACCCGCTCGAGAGTGACAACCCGCGGCTGGTCGGGAACGCCTCCAGCCTCCTCATCCCGACGCCCAAGCAGTTCTTGCTGCCCGAAGGGGGCAGCTATTCGGCGCCGAGCTTCGAGCGCGACGTCCGCGAGGTCCAGGCGCGTCGGACCTCCAAGGCCGCGGGGGCTCCCCTCGAGCCCGAAGGCAACCCAATGCTCGCCGGCGTCGGTCCAGGGGCGTATGCCCTCCGCCATGACGCGCCCGAGCTGATGCGCGACGGCACGCCCGCGGTGGTCCCGATGCGCGCTGCGGAGCAATGGTCGGTCTACGCAGGCCGCGACCCCCGCGGAATGGCGCTGTTCGCGGCCGACGGGAAGCAGGTCGGCAGGGTCGTCGACATCTGGGTCGACAAGGCCGACGCGATCGCCCGCTACCTCGAGATCGGGCTCGACGGCGAGACGGAGTCGCGGAGGCTGGTGCCGATCCCGATGTTGCTGGTCGACGAGGAGAAGGGCCGAGTGGACGTCGCTGCGATCCACTCCCATCAGTTCTCCGACGTCCCGCAGACGGCGGCACCGGACACCATCACGTTGCTGGAGGAGGAGAAGATCAGCGCCTACTTCGCTGCCGGCCGTCTCTACGCCGATCCGAAGCGGCTGGGGCCGGTCGTATGAGCGCGGATCTCGAGCTCGAGGACATCGAGGGCGTCCCGAACGGGCTACCGGAAGGCGAGAAGGTCGTCTGGCAGGGCCGCCCGAGGTGGAGCGCGCTCGCCCGCCATGGGTTCGGTATCGGCTGGTTCGGCGTCTATCTCGCCTCCCTCGTCGTCTTCCGCCTCATCGAGAGCGCCGGGGATCCCCGGTCGGCCCTCGGCCTCCGGGACGTCGGAGCGATGGTCGGGATGGGGGCGCTGCTGCTCGCCATCATCGTGGGCTTTGCGGTCCTCTATTCGCGCTCCACCACCTACACCATCACGTCGCGACGCATCTTGCTCCGGACCGGGGTTGCGCTGCCCATGACGTGGAACCTGCCGTTCAAGCAGATCGCCTCCGCCGACCTCCGCACCCTCGATTCGCGGCACGCGGACATCGTTCTGTCGCTCGTCGCTCCGAACCGGATCGGCTGGCTGCACCTGTGGCCTCACGTCGACAGCTGGAACCCGTTCCGGCGTGCGCGACCGACCCTGCGTGCGCTGCCCGAAGCGAGCCGCGTGGCAGGGGTGCTCGCCCAGGCCGTGAGGGTCTGGGCCGTGGAGGCATCCCGCGAGGTCAAGGTGCCCCTCGCGGCGGTCGCGCAGCGGGGCGGTCACGACGACATGCCAGCCGCTGCCCTCGCGACGGAGGCGCATTGACATGCGCGCGGACGCTCATGACATCGACGTTCCGAAGCCAGCCCTGTGGGGCGCTGCCGCGCTGATCGTGCTCTCGATCGCGCTCGCGGCGAACGCCCGCCGGGACCGCCCCCAGACCGGCGCCGACGTCGAGGCGGTCGGTGCGTGGATCGCGTTCGAGGACCGTCCCGATGGGTCGGTGGCGGTCTTCGACGCGGAGCGCGGACGCGAGATCGGCGTCTTGCCCGTGGGGCAGCAGGGCTTCGTGCGCGGCGTGATGCGCGGAATGTTCCGCGAGAGAAAGCTGTCGGCCATGGATCGCGATGCACGGTTTCGGCTCGCGCGCACGCGCGACGGCCGTCTCGTCCTCGACGACCCCGACAGCGGCAGGCACGTCGACCTGGACTCGTTCGGCCCGACGAACTCACGAGCGTTCGCCGTGTTTCTCGACGAAGCGCGGGGCGGCCAGTGAGCGCAGGGTTCGTCGTTCCCTGTACGGTCAGGGTGTCCTGTCGGCCCGAGGACCTGTCGGCTCACGTCGAGCTCGACGGGGAACCGGAGCTCGGCCCTGGTGACGAGGTGCAGGTGCACGGTGAGCCCTTGGTGGTCGCGCCCGGCGAGGTCCGCGTGGAGCGCCGGGTCGCTACGGTGCGCCGGGCCAACCTGCTGCGGCGCGTGTGGGTGCGGCTCTTTGGCGATGTCGATTGCCTCTCCTTGATCGAGGTCAGCTTCAGCGAACGGAGATTGTGATGTCGGAATTTCAAGCGATGGCGGCGAGCACCGAGTCGGGGGTCGTGCCCAACGAGACGACGCTCCGAGCCCAGGAGACCACGACCTTGAGCCCGCGGTTCTACACGACAGACTACGAGGCGGTGGACCGCCTGGCGATCGAGCCGGTGCGCAAGGAGTGGGACGCGCTCATGGCGGAGTTCGAGGCCGACGCGAACCGCGACCACTTCCGGCGCGTCGAGTCGTTCGATGCCTCGACGCTCTCGCCCGAGCTTCGTGAGGAGCTGCTCGATTTCATGGTCAGCTCGCTCACCGCCGAGTTCTCGGGGTGCATCCTCTACGCGGAGATTCGCAAGCGCGGGAAGTCTCCGGAGATGAGGTCGCTCTTCGGCTACATGAGCCGCGACGAGTCGCGTCACGCGGGCTTCATCAACGACTGCCTCGGTGAGGTAGGCGTCGGCGTCGACATGAGCTTCTTGGTGAAGAAGAAGCGCTACACCTACTTCTCGCCCAAGTTCATCCTCTACGCCACGTACCTGTCGGAGAAGATCGGCTACGCGCGGTACATCCGGATCTTCCGGCACCTGGAGCGGCACCCCGAGCACCGCTTCCACCCGATCTTCACTCGCTTCAAGGAGTGGTGCAACGACGAGTTCCGGCACGGGGAGGCGCTCGCGCTCCTGATGCGTGCGAATCCGGAGCTGCTTCGCGGCGTGAACAGGCTGTGGATCCGGTTCTTTCAGCTCGCGGTGTTCGCGACGATGTTCGTTCGTGACCATTCCCGGCCGGCTTTCCACCGCGCGCTCGGCCTCGACCCCGAGCAATACGGAATGGATGTCTTCCGAATCACGTCGGAGATCGCCAAGCAGGTATTCCCCGTGTTGGTCGACGTCGATCATCCGGCGTTCTTGCGAGGCATGAGGCGCCTGCGCGATCTCGCTGCTCGCGTCGAGAACGAGCGCAAGAAGGGCGTGCTCGGCTGGCTGCGCGCTTCGGCGCTCAAGGTCAGCATTGCCGTCACGTTCATTGGCCTCCACTTCATTCCGGCGCGTGAGAATGCCTTGCCCGAGCAGGCACGCCTCGCGCCGGCCTGGTGAGTCGGCCCGGTGCTGAGCGCGGTCGTGTTCGTGATCGGGGTCTGGTGGGCGAGCACCGCGCTCGCGCTGCGGCTCGTCTGGTCCCGGCGCCGACACCTCCGCTTCGTGCTCGTGGCCACCACGGCGGTCGGCCTGGCCTCGTTGGCGGGGCTCGGTTGGAGCGCCGGGCACTCCGGCCTTCCGGCGGTCTACGTCGGCTTCGCATCGGCCATCGGTCTGTGGGGCTGGCACGAGATCGCCTTCCTCCTGGGGGTGGTGACGGGGCCCCAACGTGGCGCGTGCCCCGCGGATGTCCGAGGTGGGCGCCGGTTCTGGTTGGCCGCCTCCGCCGTCATCCACCACGAGGTGGCGCTCGCGCTCACGGTCCTCGTGGTGGTCGCCCTCGGGCGCGGGGAGCCGAATCAGGTCGGGACGAAGACCTTCGTCGTCCTCTGGGTCATGCGACTCTCGGCGAAGCTGAACGTGTTCCTCGGCGTGCGGAATCTGGCCGAGGAGTTCCTCCCTTCTCACCTCGCTTACCTCCGCACCTATTTCCGCCGCGCGCGCATGAACCCCCTGATGCCTCTCAGCCTCGCCGCGGGGGGCGGCGCGCTGGGGTACGCGGCCATCGCGGCGTGGAACATCGAGGCGGGGCCGGCGCGGCTCGCCGAGGCGACCATCGTCGCCACGATCTTGTTCTTGGGCCTGCTCGAGCACGTCTTCTTGGTGCTCCCACTCCCTGACGCCCAGCTCTTCCGCTGGGCGATCAGGTCTCGCATGACGCCGTCCGACACCTGGGCGGAGCGTTCGGTCATCGCGGGGGTGCGGGAGCTGCCGAGCGGCGTTCTGCGAGCTCGAACGAAGCCGTCTTCGGGCAACGCTTGAGAGGCGGACGATGAGCGAGTTGTTCGATCATTCGAGCGGGGACGAGGTCGATCAGAGAGAGAACCGCATCGTTCTCTCCCCAGGCCGAAGAATGGCGCCAGGGAAGCCCGGGCACTCTTGCGTGCGATGGGACAGCGTGACATCTCGCCACAACGAGGGCCTCGATGAGGTAGTCTCGGTCCTTCGAGGGCGTCCGTCTGCAGCGGGGTCTTGCATGGGGAACGATTCTGATCCGTTCAATGGGCTGAGGGAGCTGGCGGACGTCGAGCTCACCCAGGGCCTCGGCACGGGTCTGGCGAGCCCGAGCGACCTGACACAGACGATCCAACAGCACATCATCCCTCGCCTCGTGATGGCCCACACCGCTGGTGCTCCGGCGGTTTGCGTGGACACGCGGGAGGCTCCCACCCAAGCCGAGATTTCGGCGCTCGCGCGGCTCGCGGTGCAGCAGCGACTGGAAGACGCCGTGTCGATGGTGGTTCAGCTGAGCCGAGAGGGGCTCTCGATCGAGTCGCTGCTGCTGGGGCTCCTCGCGCCGACGGCCCGCGCGCTCGGGGAGGCATGGTTGAACGACGAGCTGTCGTTCGCCGACGTCACGGTCGGGTTGGGCACGTTGCACCGGGTCCTGATGGCGCTACGTCCTCCGCCGCGGTCGCTTCCCAGCGATGCGCCGCCCGTGGTTCTTGCACTTGCCCCGGGAGAGCAGCATAATCTCGGACTGGCTGTATTTTCGGAACTCCTGAGGCCTGTCGGACTGAGCGTGGTGGTGACTCAAGATTACGCCGAGGCTCTCGACCTCGTCAGGCAGCGAGAGGTGGTCGCCCTGGGCTTCTCCGTCAGCACCGATCGTTGGCTGAAACCGCTTCGGAAGGTGATCGCCGCCGCGAAGCGGCACAGTCGGAGCGAGGATCTCCTGATCCTCCTCGGCGGCTCGTGCGACGCGACTTCGTTCGCTGCCAAGGTAGGTGTGACCTACTGCTCCGACGTCCGCGCAGCCGTTCGTCTCGTGACCGAGAGGCGCAGCGCGACATGACGACTCGCGGCACGAAGGCAGTCGAGACGAAGGCGGCCAGTTCTACCCTCCGCCAAGCGCCTGCGTCACAGCTCCTCTCCGCGTCGGTGGACTTTGCGCTCGTCGTCGACGAAAACGGTGTCGTCTCGGACGTCTTCGGGGGACTCGGGGTCGAGCTCGAGACAGGCTGGAAGAAGCTCATCGGCGAGCGTTGGCTGAGCAAGGTCACATTGGAGAGTCGCCTCAAGGGCGAGCGGCTGCTCAGGGATGCGCGGCAAGCGGGCGTCGGTCGCAGCGCCGAGATGAACTTCCTGTTGGACGGCGTCGGTGAGGTGCCGCTCCGGGTCTCGAGCGTGAAGTTCGACGAGGGAACGGGAAGCGTCCTGATCCTCGCCCGAGACCTCCGCCCCCTGGCCAACCTCCAGCAACAGATGGTGGCGGCTCAGCAGGCCATGGAGCGCGAGTACACGAAGCTCCGCCAGGCCGACACGCGATACCGCGTGCTTTTTCACGTCACCGGAGAGGGCGTCGTCGTCGTCAACGCCTCCACCCGACGCGTCGTCGAGGCGAACCCCGCGGCTGCGACGCTCCTCGGTGATACGGCGCACGCGCTGGAGGGGACGCTCGTGGCCGACCTCTTCGACCAGCCCCACCGAGCACCGGTCGACGCCTTCCTCACCCGAGTGGAGTCTGGCGGGCGCGCGGAGCCCAAGCTGACGGCGAGCATCCGCGGCACGCAGGTCCAGGTCGCGGGGACCGTCTTCCGGCAGTCGGGTAGCACGCTCGTCCTCCTCCGATTCTGGGAGGCGGCGACCTCGGCAGCGAGCCGAGGCGAGCGTACCTCCCGGATGATGGCGGTGCTCGAGGCCTTGCCTGACGGCATCGTCGTGACCGGGAGCGACTTCAAGATCCTCCACGTGAACGAAGCCGTCTGCGAGATGCTGCAACTCCAGCCCTCCGAAGTCGTCGGTCAGAACCTGGACACGTGGCTGGGACGAGCGGGCGTGGACATGAACCTGATGGCGGCGAACCTGAAGGAGCACGGCTCCTTTCGCGCTTTCAACACGATCTTGCGCGTCCCGTTCGGCCCGCCGCTCGAGGCCATCGTGACGGGCGTGTCGGCCCTGGACGGCAAGGTGCCCACCCACGGGTTCTCCATCCGGGTCGTGTCCTCCCGACTGGCAGTCGGCGACTCGACGATGCTCGCGACCCGATCGCTCCAGCAGCTGAAGGACCTCGTGGGGCGCGTCGCCCTGAAGGAGATCGTTCGCGAGTCCGCCGACCTCATCGAGCGGATGTGCATCGAGGCCGCGCTCGAGGTCAGCGGAAACAACCGTGCGTCGGCGGCGCAGCTCCTGGGCCTGAGCCGGCAGACGCTCTACTCGAAGCTCCGTCGCCACGGGTTGGCGGAGTTCGACCCGGAGTAACGGTTGGGGCACGGCTCGGCTGGCCCGGCGGTGGCCAACGAGTGACAATGCGTGCATGCGGCCGAGATATCTTGCCTGGTGTGGCGTGCTCCTCGCTTGCTCGGCCGGTGCCGAGGACGGAGCGGGGGGCGGTGGCTCGACGCCGAGCGGACCTTCCACGACCACGACGGCGTCCGGCTCGGGCCCGGTCGGAGGGAGCGGCGGGTCGACGGGCACCTTCATGGGCACGGGCGGCAACGTCACGTGCGCGAACCAATGCTCGAGCGATCTCCACAAGGTCGTCGACTGCCAGGGCAACGTGCTCCTCGAGTGCTCGGGTGACGAGGGGTGCAACCCGCTCACGCTGACGTGCGCGAACGCTTGCCAGAACGCGGCCGAGACCCAGCAGTCGGTGGGCTGCGAGTACTGGTCGGTCGACATGGATCAGAACAACGCCTCGGCCTGCTTCGCCGCGTACGTGGCGAACACGTGGAACACCCCGGTGAAGATCTCCGTCGAGCACGCCGGCCAGGCGCTCGACCCGGCGACCTTCGCGCGCATCCCGCAGGGGCAGGGGCCCAGCCTCACCTACCAGCCCTACGACGCCGTGAACGGGTTGCCGCCGGGGCAGGTGGCCATCTTGTTTCTCACGGGGAACGTGGTGGGCGCCGTGCCGTGCCCAGCGCCCCCGGCTCGGCCGCCGTCGGTCGCGGTGGCCGGAACCGGCATCGGCGACGCGTTCCGCATCAGCACGGACGTCCCGGTCGTCATGTACCAGATGAACCCGTACGGGGGCGGCAACGCCGCGGTCACGGCGGCGTCGCTGCTCTTGCCGACGAGCGCATGGGACACCAACTACATCGCCGTCAACGTCTCGCCGCTCGACATCGGCTACGGGCCGTCGATGAACATCATCGCGAGCGAAGACGACACGACTGTCACGATGCTGCCGAACCAGCCCGTCACGGGCGGCAACGGTGTTCCGGCCGGGCCGGCCAACTCGCCGCTCAGCTTCGTCTTGAACAAGGGCGAGCAGGCTCAGATAACCCAGAACCTCGAGCTCTCCGGGTCCGTCATCCAGAGCGACAAGCCGATCGGCCTCTTGGCCGGCCAGCCCTGCATGCGCTGGCCGACCGGCACCGCTTATTGTGATCACGGCGAGCAGATGGTCCCGCCCATCCGCGCCCTCGGGAACGAATACGTCGCCGTCATGCACCGGCCGCGCAAGACGGAGCCCGCCTTTTACCGGGTCGTCGGCGCGGTCGACGGGACGCAGCTGACCTACTCCGACGCGGTGGGTGGACCCGCCAGCGTGAACCTCGGCCAGCAGGCGGTCTTTTCGACCTCGCAGCCGTTCGTCGTGAAGAGCCAGGACGCCGATCACCCCTTCATGCTCTTCACCTACATGACGAGCTCGACCTACCTGCCCGAGATGGCCGACTACGGCGATCCCGACATGGTCATCAGCGTCCCGGTCCAGCAGTACATGAGCTCCTACGTCTTCTTCACCGATCCGACGTACCCGGAGACGAACCTCGTCCTCGTCCGGGCGAAGCTGAACGGCACGTTCCGCGACGTGGATCTGGATTGCGCCGGCGTCGTCGGCGGCTGGCAGCCGGTGGGCGACTACGAGTGGACACGGGTCGACCTGATGACGGGCAACTTCGAGCCGGTGGGGAGCTGCTCGACCGGACGCCACGAGATCACGAGCGAGGGGCCGTTCGGGCTCTGGGTCTGGGGTTGGGGGACGCCGCTCACGAGCCCCACGACCCAGAACGTCAGCTACGGCTACCCGGCGGGAATGAACGTCATCCCCATCAACGACGTCGTGGTCCCGCCGGTCCCGAGGTAGCATGACTCCTATGCGTCTTCTTTCCTTCGGCTTGTTGGCGTTGCCTCTCCTCGCGTGCTCGGCCGGCGCCGACGACCTGGGCGGCGGCGGGCAGGGCGCGGGCGACACCGCGACGTCCGGGACCGGCTCGAACACGACGGGGCAGGGCGGGTCGACCGGGACCTTCATGGGCACCGGCGGCAACAACACCTGCGGCGGGTCGTGCTCGCCCGACCTCCACCAGGTGCTCGACTGCAACGGCAGCGTCGTGAAGGAGTGCACCGGCTCCGAGGCGTGTAACCCCCTCACGCTCCAGTGCACGAACGCCTGCCAGGCCGCCGCCGACACGAAGCAGTCGGTCGGCTGCGAGTACTACGCGGTCGACATGGAGCAATACACCCCGGACTCCTGCTTCGCCGCGTACGTGGCGAACACGTGGAACACGCCGGTGAAGATCCAGGTCGAGTTCGCCGGCCAGACGCTCGACCCCGCGCAGTTCGCGCGTGTGCCTCAGGGCCAAGGGCCCACGCTCTCGTATCAGCCCTACGACGCGGTCAACGGGCTCCCGCCCGGTCAGGTCGCCATCCTCTTCTTGAGCGGCGGCTCGTTCTCCAGCGTGCCCTGCCCGGTGACGCCCGCGCGCGATCCGAGCGCGGGGCTCACCGGCACCGGCATCGGCTCGGCCTTCCGGATCACGACCGACGTGCCCGTCGTCTCCTACCAGATGAACCCCTACGGCGGCGGCAGCGCCGCGGTCACCGCCGCGTCGCTGCTCTTGCCGACGAGCGCTTGGGACACCAACTACGTCGCTGTCAACGTCACGCCGTACGACATCGCCGCGCCGTCGATGAACGTCATCGCCTACCAGGATCAGACGACGGTCACCATGCTCCCGAACCAGCCGGTCCAGGGCGGCGGCGGGATCCCCAGCGGGCAGGCGAACACGCCGCTCAGCTTCGTCCTCAACAAGGGCCAGCAGGCGCAGATCACGCAGACTGCCGAGCTCACCGGCAGCGTCATCCAGAGCGACAAGCCCATCGGGTTCCTCGCCGGTCAGCCCTGCATGCGCTGGCCCACGGGCGTCGCGTATTGTGATCACGGCGAGCAGATGGTCCCGCCGGTCCGCGCGCTCGGCAGCGAATACGTCGGCGTCATGCACCGCCCGCGCGCGGCGGAGCCCGCGTATTGGCGCATCGTCGGCGCGGTCGACGGCACCCAGCTCACGTACTCCACGAACGTCGGCGGCCCGGCGACGATCAACCTCGGCCAGCAGGTGGTCTTCCCCTCGTCCACGCCCTTCGTCGTGAAGAGCCAGGACGAGAACCACCCCTTCATGCTCTTTTCCTACATGACGGGGTCGCAGGCGGCGGCGGACGGCTACGGCGATCCGGACATGGTCATCAACGTCCCGGTGCCGCAGTACATGAGCTCGTACGTCTTCTTCGCGGACCCGAGCTACCCCGAGACGAACCTGGTCATCGTCCGCTCGAAGCTGAACGGCACCTTCCGGGACGTGAACCTCGACTGTCTCGGTGTGGTCGGGGGCTGGCAGCCGGTCGGCGACTACGAGTGGACACGCGTCGATCTGATGACGGGCAACTTCCAGCAGGTCGGAAATTGCTCCACCGGCCGCCACGAGATCACGAGCGAAGGCCCGTTCGGCTTGTGGGTGTGGGGCTGGGGGACGCCGCTCACCTCGAGCTTCACCGCCAACGTCTCGTACGGCTACCCGGCGGGGATGAACGTCATCCCCATCAACGACGTCATCATTCCGCCCGACCCGAGGTGATCGTGGCGAGCGCCTCTTCGAGGCGCCTTCGCGCGTCGTCGACCTGGCCGCGGTTCGCTGCGTCGAGCGCCTGACGGAGACCACCGATCGCGCGCTCGACGACGCGTGCCTCCGTCTCGGCGCGCTCCGCCTGGATGACGGCTTGTTTGGCCGCCTCGCGCGCGGTGCGCGCGCGCTCGTGGCGCTCGGTGGCGAGGAGGCGCAGCCGCTCCAGCTCGTGCTCGATCGCGCGCACGGTCGCGTTGCGCGACGGGACGGTCGGACGCTCCTCGCCGTCGATCGTCGAGTCGCGGAGCGGCTCGCTCTTGAGGGGCAGTCGGAGGGGGCTGAGGCCGCTTGTGTCGCGCCCCTCCTTGAGGGCGTCGCGGGTGGCGCGGTCCACGCGGAGCGCGACCGTGGGGACCTCGTCTTCGGTCTCGGGATCGACGAAGCTCGGGATCCCCTCCTCGTCGAGGCGGCGCGTCTTCTGGACGGCGGCGAACGCGTCTCCCGACCTCGATCGTCGCGGCGCGGGCACCTTCGGCTTGGGCCTGTCGACGAGCGTGGGCTCGTCCGGCTTACGCTGCGTGCTCGCCCCGGTGCCGGCTGCGATCGGACCGTCCGCGGCCGGATCGTAGAGGGACGGCTTCGGAGGCGCTTGCGGGTTGGGCGCCGGCGGCGGCTCTCCGGCGATGACGCGCTCGAACCAGCGCATCTGTCGCATCGAGTTGCGCCGCACGAACCGGCCGAGCACCTCGTGGTTGTCGGCGCGGTAGCCGTGGGCATCGAGCCACCTGTCGAGCTCGTGAGCGATCTCGCGGGCCGACTGGAAACGCCGGTCGGGGGACTTCTCGAGGCACCGCAGGACGAGCGCGGAGAGCGCGCGATCCATCTTGGGCCGGAAGTCGAGCGGATCGGGCGGCGCGCGCTTGAGCACGGCCTCGAGCGTCGCGATGTCGTCCTTGCCCTTGAACGGCGGGCGCCCGGTCAAGAGCTCGAACAACATGACGCCGAAGGCGAACAGGTCCGACCGGTGGTCCACCGGGGCCTGCGCGAGCTCCTCCGGCGAGACGTGCAGGAGGCTCCGCGTCGGCAGCTCGCTCGTCGTGACGGTCAGACGGTCCTTCGCCTTGGCCAGGCCGAAGTCGGCCACCTTCACCTCGCCCTGGAAGCTGACGAGCACGTTGGCAGCCGAGAGATCGCGGTGCACGAGGAGCAGCGGATCGCCTCGCTCCGACCGGAGATCGTGGGCGGCGGCGAGGCCGCGGGCGACGCAGAACCCCACGTACACGACGAGGCGCTCGGAGAACTGCTCTCCGGTCTCCACCACCGACTTCATGAGCCGCGCGAGCGAGACGCCCTGGACGAGCTCGACGCCGAGGTAGGGCCCGAGCTCGTCCTGGCCCCAGCCCACGACGCCGACCACGTTCGGGTGCCGGAGCGACGCGGTGAGCCACACCTCGTCGAGGAAGCGCTTGCCGACGCTCTCGTCGGACGCGAGCTCGGGCAGCGGGCGCTTGACCGCGATCAGGTTGCCCGTCGCCGCGCCCGGGATGGCCGGCGGCACCCCCGCGAGCTTCGGACCGAGGCTCCGGCAGAGGTCGATGCGCGCCGTCGAGCCGACGGCGATGGGCGCGAGCACCTCGAACCGCAGGGCAAACCGCGCCCCGGCCCCAGCCGTCCCGTCGCTCGCCGGATACGCGGAGCCGGCAGGGTTTCCATTCGGGCCGAGCGGTCGGGACAAAGCAGACCGAGCTTAAGCCCAGAGCGCGCCTGAGTCGACCTCACAACCGGCCGGGCTCGGCGGCGAGCGGGGCGGCTCTTCCCCGAAACGTGCAGGGAGGCCTCCCACCCACTTGACGTTTCCCCCCGGTTCGAAAAGTCTGGCTCTACCCAGAATGGGCGTCGACCAGAGCCTCCTCACCAAGATCGCGAGCTCGCTCCGCATCGCCCGGGGTTCGATCGGCCCAGCGGAGGCCGGCGCTGCCGACCGGATCGCAGCCGCCGATCAAGCGGCCGAGACGAACTCGATCCTCTCGCGCGCCGCGAAGCTCTACGGGACGCGACCCACGGGCGAGGAGGACACGCCGCCCACGGGCTTCGATCCCGCGGCGGCCGCGCTGTTCGAAGCGCTCGTCGAAGGAGCCTTCCTCGTGGCCCACGCCGACGGCGAGTTCGACGACGACGAGCGCGCTGCCTTCGAGCAGGTCGTCCTCGCCGCTACGGATCGTCACGTCGACGCCGGCCAGGTCGCAGCGCTGCTCCACGATCTCGACGCCTCCTACATGGAGGACGGCGCGGATCGCCGGATCCAGTTCGTGGCGCGGACCGTCCCCAAGCCCGAGCAGCAACACGAGGTCCTCCGCGTGGCGGCGTTGATCGGCCATATTTCGGGCGGCGTGAGCGACGTCGAGCGCGCCACGATGGAGAAGCTGGCCGAGGGCTTCGGCCTCGACCGCTCCGCCGTCGAGAGAGCGATCGCCGCAGCCCGCGCGGCCGTCGGCTGACGGCTCGGGCGACACGTCGCGTCGTCGGATAATCCCTGGACGCCACGCGACGATTGACTAGGGTCCGCCCCATGAGCTCGCTCCCCCTCCCGAACGCGCCCGGTGCGGCGCCCGCCGAGGCCACCCACGCGCACAGCGGCGCGCCCGGGCTCGACCCGGCGAGCATCTCGGTCGGCCCCGCCGTCGCGCGCCACCCTGCGGACACCAAGGCGGACGACGTCGTGAAGGTCCTTCGGGACGACGGCTCGCTCGACCCGCGGCACGACCCCAAGCTCTCGAAGGAAGACGTGACCGCGCTCTACCGCGCCATGGTCCGGACGCGCGTCCTCGATGACAGGCTCGTCACGCTCCAGCGCCAGGGCCGCATCGGCTTCCACATCGGCTCCCTCGGCGAGGAGGCGGCCATCCTCGGGAGCGCGTACGCGCTCCGCCAGCAGGACTGGCTCTTCCCCTGTTACCGCGAGTTCGGCGGCGCCCTCTGGCGGGGGATGCCGCTGCAGCGCTACGTCGACAATATGTTCGGCAACCAGAACGACCCGGCGCGCGGCCGGCAGATGCCGGACCACTACTGCTTCCGCGCCGCCAAGGTGACGAGCGTCAGCTCGCCCATCGGCACGCAGATCCCCCAGGCGGTCGGCTTCGGCTGGGCCGCGAAGATGAAGAAGGACGACCTCGTCACCATCGTCTACCTGGGCGAGGGCGCGACGAGCTCGAACGAGTTCCACAACGGGATGAACTTCGCGGGTGTGTTCAAGACGCCGACGGTGTTTTTCGTCCGGAACAACGGCTGGGCCATCAGCGTGCCGACCGAGCGCCAGACGGCGAGCCGCACCTTCGCGGAGAAGGGCATCGCCTACGGTGTGCCGGGCGTCCGCGTGGACGGCAACGACCTCTTCGCGGTCGTGAAGGTCACGATGGACGCGGTCGCCCGCGCCGCGCGGGGCGAGGGGCCCACGATCATCGAGGCGCTCACGTACCGCCTGAGCGGCCACTCCACGAGCGACGACCCGAAGGCCTACCGCCCCGACGGCACGCTCGAGCCGTGGCGCGCGCTCGACCCGCTGACGCGGCTGCGCAAGCACCTGGTCGGCGCCTACGGCTGGACCGAGGCGCAAGACAAGGCGATCGAGGCGGAGGTCGACGCCGAGCTGAAGGCCGCCATCCAGGTCGCCGAGAAGACGCCCGGGCCGTCGCTCGAGTCGCTCTTCTCCGAGGTCTACGCGGAGCTGCCGTGGCACCTGCGCGAGCAGCAGGCGGAGCTCCTCGCCGGCCCGCGCGCCAAGGGCCACGGCCACTGACGGGGTGGGGAGACAGCCTCCGCGCTCCAGTCTGGACCCATCATGCCCGCCCTTTCACCCCCCCAACCCCCCTCACAAGTGAGGGGGGAGAATGCTCCCCCTCCACGCAGTGGAGGGGGCCGGGGGGAGGAATCCACAGAGACAGAGCTGCCAGTTTAGAACCACGTACCAGTCCTTCCAGACCTGAGGATCCCGCGAAAATGGCTCAGATGAATATGGTTCAGGCGATCAACGACGCGCTCCGCTTCGAGATGAAGCGCGACTCGCGGGTCGTCGTCATGGGCGAGGACGTCGGCAAGGTCGGCGGCGTCTTCCGCGTCACCCAGGGGCTGTTCGACGAGTTCGGCGACGACCGCGTCATCGACACGCCGCTCAGCGAAGGCGGCATCATCGGCGCCGCGATCGGCATGGCGCTCTACGGCCTGGTGCCGGTGCCGGAGATCCAGTTCGCGGACTTCATCTTCCCCGCGTATGACCAGATCGTGAGCGAGCTGGCGAAATACCGCTACCGCTCCGGCGGCGAATACACCTCCAAGCTCGTCATCCGCACGCCCGTCGGCGGCGGCATCCGCGGCGGCCACTACCACTCGCAGTCGCCCGAGGCGCAGTTCATCCACGTCGCCGGCCTGAAGGTCGTCTGCCCGGCGACGCCGGCCGACGCGAAGGGCCTTCTGCTCGCAAGCATCCGCGACCCCGACCCTGTCCTCTTCTTCGAGCCGAAGCGCGTCTACCGCGCGGCGAAGGGCGACGTCCCCGAGGGCGACTACACCGTCCCGCTGGGCAAGGCCTCCGTCGTGAAGGAGGGCAGCCAGGTCACCCTCGTCACGTGGGGCGCCATGCTCTACGAGGCGCTCGACGCCGCGCAGAAGTGCGCCGCGGAAGGCGTGGACGTCGAGGTGATCGACCTGCGCACGCTCTGGCCGCTCGACATCGACACCATCATCGAGAGCGTCAAGAAGACCGGCCGCGTCGTGGTGGTCCACGAGGCGCCCAAGAGCTGCGGGCTCGGCGGCGAGATCGTCGCGCTCGTGAACGAGAAGGCGTTCCTCCACCTGGAGGCGCCGCCGAAGCGCGTGACGGGCTTCGACACGCCGTTCCCCTACACGCTCGAGAACGAATACCTGCCCCTCTCGCACCGCATCGTCCCCGCCGTCCTGGAGACCGCGCGGTACTGACTTCGAGGACGACCATGAGCACCTACGAGTTCAAGCTTCCGGACATCGGCGAAGGCGTCACCGAGGGTGAAATCGTCAAGTGGCTCGTCGGCCAGGGCGATCAGGTCGCGGAGGACCAGCCCATGGTCGAGGTGATGACCGACAAGGCCACGGTGACGATCACGTCCCCCAAGGCCGGTCGCATCAAGGAGCTGCGAGGCGAGGTCGGGAGCGTGGTGCCCGTCCACGCTGTCCTCGTCGTCTTCGACCTCGGCGGGGCGTCCGCTCCGGCGCCAGCGCCGTCGGCCGCTGCTCCTGCCGAGAAAAAGAAGGACGACGGCCCCGCGGCGACCGCGGTGGGCGACATCAAAGAAGACCTGCCGGGCATGGCGCTCTTCGCCTCGAAGGCCGCGCCGGCCGTGAACGGCAACGGCGCTCACGCCTCGCAGGCCGCGGGCTATTACAACGCCAAGCCCCTCGCCACGCCGGCCACGCGCAAACACGCGCGCGATCTCGGGGTGGACCTGCGCACCGTGCCGCCCTCGGGGCCGAGCGGCCGCGTCACGAAGCGCGACGTCGAGCAGATCGTCTCGCGAGGTGCCACGCCCGCGGCGCAGGCGCCCTCCGGCGCTCCCGCACCGCAGCGCGAGCCCGCCGCCGCTCCGGCGCGCACGTTCGCTCCGCAGGCCATCGGGTCGGCCGTCGCCGTCGCCTCGGCGGACGCGGACACGCGGACGCCGCTGCGCGGGGTCCGGAAGCGAGTCTTCGAGGGCATGATGCGGTCGAAGCACACGGCCGCGCATTTCACCTTCGTGGAGGAGTGCGACTGCGACGCGCTCGTCGCCCTGCGCGAGCGGCTCAAGCCGGCGGCGGAGAAGGCGGGCGTGAAGCTCACCTACCTGCCGTTCATCACGAAGGCGGTCGTCTCGGCGCTCAAGCGCCACCCGTCGCTCGCCAGCGCGTTCGACGAGGTCTCGAACGAGATCGTCACGCGTGGGTCACGCAACATCGGCATCGCCACCTCGACGGACGCGGGGCTCATCGTGCCGGTCGTCCGTGACGCGGATCGGAAGAGCATCCTCGACATCGCGCGCGACATCCAGCGCCTCGGGGAGGACGCGAAGGCGGGCAAGGTCAAGCCGGAGGATCTCGGCGGCTCGGTGTTCACAATCACGTCGCTCGGCGCGCAGGGGGGGCTCTTCGCGACGCCCATCCTGAACTTCCCCGAGGTCGGCATCCTCGGCGTCCACCAGATGAAGGAGAAGCCCGTGGTGAAGAACGGGCAGATCGTCGTCGGCAAGGTGATGTTGCTCTCGCTCTCGTTCGACCACCGCATCATCGACGGTCACGTCGGCGCGGCGTTCGCGTACGAGATCATCGGCTACCTGCAAGACCCGGATAAGCTCTTCCTCGAGATGGCGTGACGGGCGGGGCGGGCGCCAGCTGCGCCCGCCTGCGCAACTCGGGTGTTGCGACGCGCGGGCCTGCGCCGAGGCCCGTCCGACGTTGACGCAAGCGGTGGTCGAGCCCAAGACCTACCGAGATGAGCGACTACACGCCTCCGAAGGTCTGGGTCTGGAACAAGGAAAACGGCGGGCAGTTCGCCAGCATCAACCGCCCCGTCGCCGGTGCCACCCACGACAAGGAGCTGCCGGTGGGGCGGCACCCGCTGCAGCTCTACTCGCTCGCGACGCCCAACGGCGTGAAGGTCACGGTCATGCTCGAGGAGCTGCTCGCCGCGGGCCACGCCGGGGCGGAGTACGACGCCTGGCTCATCAACATCGGGCAGGGCGATCAGTTCGGCAGCGGCTTCGTGGGTGTGAACCCGAACTCCAAGATCCCCGCCATGGTGGATCGAACCACCGATCCGCCGACGCGTGTCTTCGAGTCGGGCGCGATCCTCCTCTACCTGGCCGAGAAATTCGGGGCGTTTCTGCCGAAGGACCATCACGCCCGCACCGCGTGCCTCTCGTGGCTCTTCTGGCAGATGGGCTCGGGGCCGTACCTCGGTGGCGGCTTCGGCCACTTCTACGCCTACGCGCCGATCAAGATCGAATACGCGATCGACCGCTTCGCGATGGAGGTGAAGCGCCAGCTGGACGTGCTCGACCGGCAGCTCGCGACGAGCCGCTTCATGGCGGGCGACGAGTACACGATCGCGGACATGGCCATCTGGCCCTGGTACGGCGCGCTCGTGCTCGGAGAGGCGTACAACGCGGCGGAGTTCCTCCAGGTGGACGGCTACAAAAACGTCGTCCGCTGGACGAACGAGATCGCCGAGCGGCCCGCCGTGAAGCGGGGGCGCATGGTGAATCGGAGCTTCGGCAAGCCGGAAGGCCAGCTCCGCGAGCGGCACGACGCGAGCGACTTCGAGCTCCGCACGCAAGACAAGCTCGAGGCTGCGGCGCCGCAGAAGTGAGGGCGTTCCCGCTCGTGGTTGACGCTGGCGGGCCGAACGGCCATGAAGGGCCATGCGCCTCGGGCCTCTCGCGCTCGCGCTTGCTTTGACCACCGCCGCCGTGTCGTCCGCTTCGGCTGGACCCGACCCGGCGAAGCTGAGGGCCGCCGCGGACTCGTTCGAGGCCGGAGCCAAGGCCTACAAGGACGGAAAGTTCGAGGAGGCCGCCGCCCATTTCGAGGCCGCGGACGAGGCGGTGCCGAGCTCGAAGGCGCTCCGCTTCGCGATCCGGGCGCGAACCGAGGCCAAGCAGCCGTCGCGCGCCGCGACGCTCGCCGCCCTCGCGGTCGATCGCTACCCCGACGACGCCGAGACCAAGAAGCTCGCGACCGAGACCGTCGAGAAATTCGGCTCCGACCTCCATCGCGTGGAGGTGAGCTGCGCCTCGCCTTGTCTGCTCGCGGCAGGGACGCGGATCGTGCACGGGGAGGCCTCGACCCGCTGGGTCGTCTATCTCGATCCCGGCACCCAGAACATCGGCGCGAGCTTCCTCGGCAAGATCGCCGCGCCCGAGCAGGCCGTGGAGGCCGTTGCGGGCGGCTCGAGCGAGGTTCGGTTCGTCCCACCCACCGGGAAGCCCGGCGGAGGCGGGGGCGGCGCCCCGCCGGTGGAGCCCAAGGGCGAAGGCGGGGAGGGCGGCGCCGGAGAAGGCGGCGCGGACGTCGGAACGGGGGACGAGCCGGCGAAGGACTGGCGCATCCACCCGGCCCCGTTCGTCGTGGGGGTCATCGCGACCGCAGCGCTCGGAGGCACCACGATCTGGAGCGGCATCGACACGCTCAACAACCCCGGCCCCGACGCGGTCCGCGAGGGGTGCCGCGGCCAGGGTGAAGACTGCGAGCTTTATCAGGAAGGCCAGTCGAAGGAGCTGCGTACCAACGCGCTGATCGGCGCCACCGCAGGTGTCGCCGTGGTGACGGTCGTCCTTGCGATTGTCACCGACTGGGACGGCGACGACGCTCCGCAAGAAACGGGGCGACTGAGCCCGTTGTGGGTGGACGTCGGGAGTGCTATGTGGCCTTCTGTCGGTACCCAGGATCAGCGATTGACGCTGGGGTATCGAGGTCGCTTCTAACGGCGACCAGTCCTGTATCTTGGGTTGGTGAGGAAGGCCCAGGCAGCGAGGTGAGGGCGCAGTGGCGAAGGTGAAGCTCCTGGACCCGGCCGATCCGCGAAGGCGGCTCGACCGGTACGAGCTCATCGGTGAGATCGCCACCGGCGGGATGGCCACCGTGTTCCTCGCGCGTCGCGGAGGAGCGGGCGGCTTCCAGCGGTTCGTGGCGATCAAGCGCCTGCACCCGCACCTGCAGAACGAGCCCGAGTTCGTCGAGATGTTCCTCGACGAGGCTCGTCTCGCCGCCCTCATCCACCACCCGAACGTCGTGCCCATCCTCGAGGTCGGCGAGAACGACGCCGGCTACTACCTGGTCATGGAGTACGTCGAGGGCGACACGCTCTCGCGGATCGTCGCCCGGACGATGTCCATGGGGCAGCTGCCCCCGCGCCACATCGCCCTGCGCATCCTGCTCGACGCCATCGCCGGCCTGCACGCTGCCCACGAGCTCCGGGACGATCGCGGGCAGCTCCTCGGCCTCGTCCACCGCGATGTCTCGCCCCAGAACGTCCTCGTCGGAGTCGACGGCACCGCCCGCATCACGGACTTCGGCGTCGCTCGCGCGTCCTCGCGGCTGACGTCCACGGCGCACGGCAAGCTCAAGGGCAAGCTCGCGTACATGGCGCCCGAGCAGACCCGCGGGGACGAGCTCGACCGGCGGACCGACTTGTTCGCGATGGGCATCATCCTGTGGGAGGTGCTCTGCGGCCGTCGACTCTTCAAGGCGGACAGCGAAGCTGCCACGCTCCAGCGCATCCTGGTCGAGCCGATCCGGCGCCCGAGCGAGGTCGTCCCCTCGATCCCCCGGCCCTTCGACGACGTCGTGTTGCGCGCCCTCGATCGCGACCCGGAGAAGCGGTTCCAGACGGCGGCCGATCTCGCGGACGCCCTCGAAGCGGCGGCGCGGGAGTCGGCGAAGACGAGCGTGACCGACGTCGGCGTCGCCTCTCCGCGCGAGGTCGCGAGCTTCGTGCAGGCCGTGCTCGGGCAGGAGATCGGCGCGCAGCGCGAGAGCGTCCGCGCGTGGCTCGCGCAGAGCGACTCCGGCCAGCCTATCGTCATCCAGAGCGCGCCGCCCGTGGCGCCGGCCGGCAACCCACGCACGATGCTCGGCATGAGCCGCGAGGTCATCGACGAGATGCACGCCGCCATGCCGGCGACGGAGCGCGGCGGCTCGTCGCGCCCGCCCGCGCCCGAAGCGCCAGGCCTCGCGCCTGCCGCAGCGGCCCTCGCGGCGCCGCTCGTCCCGCAGTTCGAGGTGGCGGCCGATATCACCATGCGCTTCGCGCTCGAGCAGCCGAAGCCCGCGTTGCCCCCTCGGGTCGATCCGCCGCGCCCGCGCACGACGCCCACGATGGCGGAGGCGGCCGCCATGGAGGGTGCCGCACGCAACGCCGGCGCCCCGCAGGACGCCGCCAAACAAGAGGATCCGCCGCCGAGCTCGCGCCAGCCGCCGCCTCGGCTCGCGCCGCCGGCGCCGCCGAGCCAGCCCACGCTCCTCGGGCAGGGGCCGTCGAAGCCCCCGGAGAGCGAACGCCCCCAGGTGGACTCGCGCGGCATCCCGCCGCCGACTCCCTCGACCGAGATGTACGATCGCGCGGCCGCGGCGCTCAGCTACTCCGCTCGGATGGACGACGACCTCGGCGAGGACGCGCCGACGATCGCTCGGCCGGGGAGCAAGGCGCCGGACCCGATCCACCCGGCCGTGAGGACCGCGCGAGGCCTCGCCGTCGAGCCGCTCTTGGCCGAGGCGAAGGCCCACGCGGCGCAGAACGGCGTCGCCATCAACGAAATCGCCGGGGTGGGCAGCGTGATGCCGGCCGGGCCGGGGACCAACGTCGTCCGTACCCCGCGCATGCCGATGCCCGCCGATCAGCTGGACGCGAAGGTTCAGCTGACGGTCCCGTCATCGTCTCCGCTCGCGGCGTCGCCCCACGTGGCCGAGGCCATCCCCATCGCGCCCGTCGCGGCGCGTCCGCAGCCCCGCACGCTCGTGAGCGCCTCGCCGGCAGGTCCGACGCAGACGGGGGAGGTGTCCAACGGCGGGTTCACGCCCGGCTCGATGACCCTGCCCACCGACGCGCTCGGGGTCGCCTCGGCGCCTCCTTCCCACGAGCCCACCGCAGTCCGGGACGTCCCGCGCCGCAGCTGGGGCAAATACGCCGTGGTCGCCGCTGCGTTCCTGCTCGTCTTCGGGACGGGCATCCTCCTCCTGAAGTCACGCGACACGTCGGGAACCGACAAGGGCACCGCGACGACGTCGGAGAAGCCCGCGGACAAGAAGTCGGAGAAGACCGACCCGCCGAAGCCGGTCGTGACCGCCGAGCCGACCGCGCAGCCCGAGGCGAGCGCGTCGGCCTCGAGCGCGCCCACGGACGACGAGGACAAGCCCGAGCCGGGCACGCGGCCTCGCAACCGCCCGCGCACCAAGCCCACGGCGACGGCCACGGCCGCCGCGACGAGCGCCCCCACCGCGCCGCCTGCTTCAACGGGCGGCGAGGGCCTCGACAACCCGTATCGATGACGTCCTCGTGATGGTGGCCTTGCGGGCGTGCCCCCCACCCGCTAAGAGGCTCCATCATGCTGTCCGAGACGCGGGACAAAATCGAAGACATGAAGAGGCGCTTTGAGGCGCTAAGGGGGCATCTTTGACGTCCCTCGACTCGAGAGGATGCTCGAAGACCTGAACCAGAGCACGCTGGCGCCCGGGTTCTGGAACGACAACGAATCCGCGCAGAAGACGCTGCGCAAGCGCGCCCAGGTCGAGACCAAGCTCGACCTGGCGAAGAACCTCAGCAGAGGCCTCGCGGACCTCGCGGAGTACCTCGAGCTCGGAGCCGCTGAGAATGACGAAAGCGTCATTCAGGACGCGCACGTCCAGGCGCTCGCCATCGAAGCTCGCCTTCGCAAGGCGGAGCTCGAGCGAATGCTCTCGGGCCCGGCCGACAAGTCGAACGCCATCTTGACGATCCACCCCGGCGCAGGCGGGACCGACGCGAAGGACTGGGCGTCGATGCTCCTCCGCATGTACCTCCGGTGGGCGGAGCGTCGCGGCTACAAGACCGACGTGCTCGACTACCAGGAAGGGGACGAGGCCGGCATCGACGCGGCTTCCATCTCCATCGAGGGGGACGGCGCCTACGGCTATCTCCGCAGCGAGTCGGGCGTCCACCGCCTCGTCCGCATGAGCCCGTTCAACGCGGACCACACGCGGCAGACGGCCTTCGCCGCTGTGGAGGTCACGCCGGACGTCGACGACAGCATCGACATCGTCGTCAACGACAAGGACATCGAGATCACGACGATGCGCGCCGGCGGCAAGGGCGGGCAGAACGTGAACAAGGTCGAGACGGCGGTCCGCCTCAGGCACATCCCCACCGGGCTCAACATCGTGTGCCGAGCGGAGCGCAGCCAGCACCAGAACCGCGCGCTCGCCATGAAGATGCTCAAGGCCAAGCTCTACGAGATGGAGCTGCAGAAGCGCGAGGCGGAGACCGCCGCCTACAACGCGCAGAAGAGCGCCATCAACTTCGGCAGCCAGATCCGCAACTACGTGCTCGCGCCTTACAGGCTCGTGAAGGACGTCCGCACGTCGACCGAGGCGACCGACGTCGACGCGGTGCTCGACGGCGATCTCGACACCTTCATCGAGAACTACCTGATGGCGGCGGCCGGCGGGACACTTCGGAAGGGTGGGGGAGCGGAGGACGAGCCGTGAGCAAAGAACACGCGGACGAGGGCGCGGCCGAGGCGGCCCTCGTCGCGGCACGCAAGGCGAAGACCGAGCGCGTTCGCGAGCGGGGCGAGAACCCGTTTGCCAACGACGTCACCGAGCGGGAGCAGAAGAGCCCGCTCTTGCCGCTCGGCGAGGTGCGCGCGCACCACGATCCGGACAAACGCGAGGACGGGCGCCACGATCGCGAGAAGGTCGCGGCGCGCGCCAAGCGCGTCCGCGTCGCCGGACGCATCCTCTTCATGCGGTCGTTCGGAGCCGGCGCGTTCGTGCGCCTGCGCGACCGGACGGGGGAGCTGCAGCTCTACTGCCAGGAGCCCGTGATGGGCGCCGGGTTCTCCCGCCTCGATGATCTGGATCTCGGCGACTTCGTCGAGGCCGAGGGCGAGACGATGGCGACGGACAAGGGGGAGCTCAGCGTGAGCCCCGACAATGTCCGCCTCCTGACGAAGGCGCACCGCCCGCTGCCCACCAAGACGAGCTTCAAACACGTCGAGCAGCGCTACCGCCGCCGGTACGTCGATCTCGTCGCGAACAAGGAGGTGCAAGCTACCTTCCGCGGTCGCACGGCCATCGTCTCGGCGCTGCGTGAGTTCCTCGACGGCCGCGGCTTCATCGAGGTCGAGACCCCGACGATGAGCACCATCGTCGGCGGCGCGCTCGCGCGCCCGTTCAAGACACACCACAACGCGCTCGACCTGGAGCTCTTCATGCGCATCGCGCCGGAGCTCTACCTGAAGCGGCTCGTCGTGGGCGGGTTCGAGCGCGTGTACGAGATCGCCCGCTGCTACCGAAACGAGGGGATCAGCACGCGCCACAATCCCGAGTTCACGATGCTCGAGTACTACCAGGCGTACGCGACCTACCACACGCTGATGGACCAGACGGAGGAGCTGCTCCGCTTCGTGGACGCGCGGCTGTCCGAGCGCCTGCCCGAGTCGTACGGCGCCTGGGCGGCCGCCCGCACGTTCTCCTTCGAGCGCTTCGCGCGCGTGCCGATGTCCAAGCTGGTGGAGACCGCCCTCGAGCGGGCCGGGCTCCCGCCGGAGGTGCCAGCCGCGGTCGGCGCGGCCGACGCGCCCATCAAGGAGTGGGCGAAGGCGGCGAAGGCGAAGGGGCGCGACATCGACTGGGCGAACTTCCGCAAGGGTGCGCAGAAGTGCAGCGGCCCGGGCGAGCTCTCGTTCTGCGCCTACGAGTACCTGGCCGAGCCGTTCCTCACGAAGGACTACCGGACGGACGACGGGAGCAAGAGCATCCCGGTCTTCGTGGTCGACTACCCGACGGAGGTGTCGCCGCTCGCCCGCAAGAAAGACGGCGACGACACGCTGACGGATCGGTTCGAGCTCTTCGTCGACGGCCGCGAGATCTGCAACGCCTTCAGCGAGCTCAACGACCCCGACGACCAGGCTGCCCGCTTCGAGGCGCAGGTGCAGAAGAAGGCCGCCGGCGCCGAGGAGACGATGGACTACGACGAAGACTACATCCGGGCCCTCGAGTACGGCCTGCCGCCGACCGCCGGGTTCGGCATGGGCGTCGACCGTCTCGCGATGCTCCTCACCGGTAGCCAATCGATCCGCGACGTCATCCTCTTCCCCCTGCTTCGGCCCGAAGAAGGCACCTGATGGTGTCTGCGTCGGACCCGCGGGTCATCGCGTTCTTGAGCTTCGTCGTCCTGACGGCGCTGGCGCTGATCGCTCGCGGCTTCGCGCGCGTGACCGACCCGCGGTCGGGGAGCCGCGTCCGCGATCCGCTCCGCATCATCGTCGGGCTCGGCGGCGGGATGACAGGCGCCGCGTTTGCGGTGCTCCTCCATTTCGCGCTCGCGATCCCGCGGGACCCCCACGCGCAGTTCGATCGCGTGGCGGACCCGATCCGCTACGCGTCCCTCGCCGTCGGGGTCGTGTTCCTCGTCTTCGTGCTCTTCGCGCTCCTCCCGGTCCTCTTGAACGCGCTCGAGCGGTTCGGGTTCGTGCCGTTCGTGGCCGCCCGTCACGTGCGCGCGACGAAGAGCGGGTTCTTGACCATCATCAGCGTGCTCTCCATCCTCGGCGTGAGCGTCTCGTCGTGTGCGCTCTGCTCGGTCACGAGCATCATGGGGGGCTTCGGCTACGACCTGAAGCAGAAGATCCTCCGCAACTACGCCCACGTCGTGGTGGACTCGGGCGCGACCGGTGGCTTCACCGACTGGGAAGAGGTGGTCGACCGCGTGCGGCTCGGCCTGGGCCCGAACGGCGCCGCGACGCCCGTCGTGGGCGGCGACGCGATGAGCTCCAGCGCGACCAACACCGCCGGCGTTCTCGTGCGCGGCATCGACCCGGCGACGATCAGCACCGTCATCGATCTCGAGCAGAACATCGACGTCGGCAAGTTCGGTTACCTCACCGACACCGAGACGCTGGCGAACCTGCCGGACGGCGAGGTGATCTGCCGCTTGCCCGACGGCTCCGTCCGCAAGAAGCAGACCTTCGACCTCTTGGATCCGGACCCGTCGATCGACCCCGCCGTGAAGGCCGCGCGCCGGAGCCCGAACCCGGTGCGGCCGGGCATCATCCTCGGTCGGGAGCTCGCGAAGAGCTTGCACGTGTGCGTCGGCGACGAGATGTCGCTGCTCTCGCCGATGGGTGACCTCGGTCCGATGGGCGTGATGCCGCGCACGCGGAAGTTCCGCGTCGCGGGGATCTTCTACAGCGGCATGTACGAATACGACGCGAGCCACGCGTACATCACGCTCGAAGAGGCGCAGAAGTTCTTCGGCCTGGAGGAGAAGATCACCCAGGTGGACGTGCGCGTGACGGATCCCGAGAAGGTCACGTCGTACAGGTCCGCTGTCGACGCCGCCGCAGCAGCCGCCATGAAGGAGTGGCAAGGCGCGGACAAGGCGCCCGAGCTCCGCGTCCGCGACTGGCAGGAGATGAACAAGAACCTGTTCAGCGCCCTCCAGCTCGAGCGCATCGCCACCTTCATGATCCTCAGCATCGCCATCGCGGTGGCGAGCTTCTGCATCATCTGCACGCTCCTGTTGATGGTGACGGAGAAGGGCCGGCAGATCGCCGTCATGAAGGCGCTCGGCGCCTCCGACGCACACATCCGCAACGTCTTCATGATCGAGGGGGTGGTCATCGGCGCCATCGGGACGCTCTTCGGCGTGGGCATCGCCTTGGCGACGTGCACCGGCCTCAAGTGGTTCGGAGCGCGCCTCCCTCCGGAGGTCTATTACATCGACAGGCTGCCGGTGAACGTCGACCTCGGCGACTACGCCATCGTCGCCATCGCGTCCCTCGCCATCTGCACCGTGGCGACGATCTATCCTGCCCACGCGGCCGCGCGGCTGCACCCCGTCGAGGGGCTCCGCCACGAGTAGAGAACAGAGCCATGCCCGAGCCCATCGTCGTCGTCGAGGACCTCCACAAGACCTTCGTCCACATGGGACGGTCGCTCGAGGTGCTCCGCGGGATCGACCTCTGTATCGACCAGGGTGAGGTCCTGGCCATCGTCGGCTCGAGCGGCGCGGGAAAGAGCACGCTCTTGCACTGCATCGGCACGCTCGACATCCCGACGCGCGGGCGCATCCGCCTGGGGCGGGACGACCTCACGGGGCTCAGCGGGTCCAAGCTCGCCTCCATCCGCAACCGGATGATCGGCTTCGTGTTCCAGTTCCACCACCTCTTGCCCGAGTTCAACGCGCTCGAGAACGTGATGATGCCGGGGCTCATCCAGGGCATGTCACACGCGGAGGTGCAGGCTCCGGCGCGCGCGCTCCTGGAGGAGGTCGGCCTCGGGGATCGCGCCACGCACCGACCAGGCGAGCTGTCCGGCGGCGAGCAGCAGCGCGTGGCGCTCGCGCGCGCGCTCGTGCTCTCGCCCAAGCTCATCCTCGCGGACGAGCCGACGGGCAACCTCGACTCGAAGACCGGCGCCGCGATCCAGCGCCTCTTCTTCGACATCAACAAGAAACACGGGACGACGATCGTCGTCGTCACCCACGACCTCGCCTTCGCCGAGTCCATGCCGCGCGTCGTCACCATGAAGGACGGCCTCGTCGCGTCCGACGATCGCAAGCGTCCGAGCGGGTCCCGCGACGCCGCGGAGCCGGACGCGGAAGGCGCGAAGGGCGCGGCGGACGCCGGCGCTCCGGTGGAAGCGACCGAGGCGGACGCGGGCGGTTGACGAGCGGGGCCGGCTCGGGTCCCCTTGCGTCATGACGATGTCGCAATCGGAGGCCGTGGCGAGCCTCCACGTGCTCGTAGCCGTTGCCCAGGCCGACAAGGAGCTCCACGACGAGGAGCAGAAGGCGATCCAGTCGGCGCTCGACGCGACCGGCCTGTCGGACGTGATCGGCGCCAAGGAGATCTTCGAGGACACGTTCGATCTCGACGAGCAGGTGGCCCTCCTGTCGACGCCCGAGGCGCGCGACGAGACGTACAAGTCGGCTTACAGCCTGGCCTTCGCCGACGGCGACTGCTCGGAGGAGGAGAAGGCGCTCCTCGCCCGGCTGCGCAAGAAGCTCGCGATCTCGGAGGCGCGTGATCGCGAGCTCGACCGGCTCTTCAAGGAGAAGCTCGCCGAGAAGAAGAGCTACTTCACCTTCATCGAAGATCCCGCCGAGCGCGAGACGAAGATCACGTCGGAGACCCGCAAGTGCTCGATCATCAGCGCGGTGCTCGGCGCCGCGCCGTGGCCGGGGCTCTCGCTCGCCACCGATCTCGCGGTCGTCTACCTCCAGGTCTGCCTCGTGCGCGACATCGGCGCGATGCACGGCCGGGAGGTCGACATGAAGAAGGCCAAGAGCATGCTCGCGGCGGCGGGAGTCGGGACGGGCGCGCGCATCGCGATCTCGAACCTCGCCAAGTTCCTTCCCGGTTGGGGCAGCGTCATCGGCGCCGCGATGAGCTACGCGTCGACCTACGCCGTAGGGAAGGTCTTCCATAAGTACTTCCTGGAGGGCGGCACGCTCGACGAGGCGGCGCTCAAGGCCGAGTTCGCCAAGGCGCAGGCCGAGGGCAAGAAGGCCTACGAGGCCGACAAGGCCGAGGCAAACGCCAAGGAGAAGGCCGCGAAGGAGCAGCTGTCCTCCCTCGCGGAGGACGCCAAGGCGGGGCGCCTCTCCCACGAGGAGATCGGCGAGCGGATCTCGAAGGTCTAGCCGTGTGCTGAGAAAGGGACGTCAGGGTGCTCGATGACGTCGACGCTGCACGTTCACCCCCCCAGCCCCCCTCGTCCGCGAGGGGGGAGCCTGCTCGAGCAGAGCGCGGATCTGCTGGATGGCAGAAAGTATCTGGGGGGATGAGCCGGCGCGGCGGGTAGGAGTCCGGCATGAGGCTCACCGAGATCATCGCCGCTTCGCTGCTCACCCTCGCCGTATCGGGCTGCAAAGACGCCACCGAGGCCGGTCCCTCCTCCCAGAAGAGCCCCGAGCCCGGGAAGAGCGCGGTCGGCTCGGCCGCGCCGGCGTCGGCCAGCGTTGCGAGCCGCGCGTCGGCCAGCGCCGCGCCAGCCGTCCCGCCGAGCGTGGCGGCGGTCCGCGCCGGGAAGCTCACCAACCCGGCGACGAAGGCCGAGGTGAAGCTCGTCGAGACGCCGCTCGACAAGTGCTTCGGGTTCAAGGGCTATTCCCTCATGCTCCCGGAGGGCACCACGCTGAAGACGCTCGTCGGGGCGCGCGCGTGCGGGGCGTTTCTTCCCGACTCGAAGGAGAAGTTCGGCTTCATCCTGTGGACCGACGAGATCAAGGTCGAGCGGCTCAAGCGCGCCGATCTCGAGAAGAAGGTGACAAAGAAACACGTCGACGAGCCCGAGGCGTTCCTCTACGAGGTCGCGGAGGACAAGGGGCCCCGCCTGATCGGCTGGCTCGAGAAGAAGCTCGGCCCCTACAACTTCCAGTGCAACTCGATGAGTGAGCCGGGCACCTTGACGCTCGACGACGAGCTCGCTGCGATCGAGGTGTGCAAGACGGCGAAGTACGAAGAGAAGAAGAAGTGAGGCCACCCCCTCAGTATTGCTCCAGGGTCAGCCAGTTCTTCGTGCCGTCGCCGGGGTCTTCGACGACGAGGCGCGCGTAGCTGGTGTCGCCCTCGATCTTGCCGTACAGCGCGCTCTCGAAGCAGTAGCTGAGCGAGTCGAAGAGCCCACCTTCCACGCGCCGCCGGAGCAGCACCCGCACCGTGAGCTCCGCGCCGGGCTCGAGCCACAGCTCCACCTCGGGGAACGCGTTCGCGCCGCGAAAGCCTGCGTAGAGCGCCTCGGTCGTCGGCTCGTCGTCCCGATTCCGATACCGGAGGCTCGGGCTCGCGGGCGTCGTTCGGTCGATGGAGAGCCCGGCCACCTCGAGGTCGGCCGCGCGCTCCCGCACGTCCAGGAGCACGCGTGTGGGGTGAGCGCCCGCGACGGCTGGCGGGCCCTCCGGCCGGTGCTGCCACTCGGCGCGCAGCGCCTCGACCTCGACCGGACAGGCGGAGCGCAGCGCCTCGTCCGAGAAGGGCTCGCCGAGGAACGCGTGTTGCCCGACGGGCCGCTGGGCGCAGCCGAGGGCAGCCACCATGAGCCATGCTGTCTTCATCGGTCCCCCGTGAATCGCAGGATCCAGTCCACGTCGGTCGGCAAGAGGTCCGTCTCCATCACCACGCGTGTCCCTTCGGACCGGAACGTCGGCGGATCGAGCAGGTGCATCTCGAAGAGGCCGAGGCTCACCGCGAGGAGGCGGTGGGCCTCCTCCGTCAGCGCGGCGGCGTCCGCCGCCGCTTGCGCGCGCGACACGCTCTCGGCGAAGAAGGCGACGCGCGCGCCGCCCGAGCCCCGGAACGCGAGCTCGGCGTGTGCGGCCCGGATCGTCGAGGGCCACTGCGGCACGCTGCCGAGGCTCGAGGCGGGATCGAAGGCGAAGAACTGCGCCGCGCCTCTCCCGACGATGCGCGGCAAGCGCGCGCGCGTCCGCAGCGGCCCGAGGCGATCTTTCTGCCAGGTCGGCGCGACGACGAGCAGGCCTGGCCGCACGAGCGCGACCACGCGGGCCTCGCCGTCATCGAGCCGAACGTAGCTCCACGGAAAGGCTGCGCGCGCGCCGTCGGGGGTGCCGTTCGCCTCGAGCGCTCGCGCGATCTCGGCGTCGCCTTTGATCATCTCGAGCACCGCGAGCCCCGCGTCGCTCAGCGCGTGCTCGGAGGTGACGAACGCGCGGTCGACGTCGAAGAGCGGATCGAGGCCGAGCTTCTCGAGCGACGGCCCCCACTGCGCGAGGCGACCGATCGCCGCTCCGCTCGGGTGGAACCGGAAGCGCCGCACCTCCAGCAGGCAACCCGTTCGGCCGCGTACGATGTCGCGCGCGATCTCGGCGGCGTTCTCCGGTGCGTCCGCGAGCGCGGCTGACGCCGTGTCGGCTCGCGGCTGCGCGGCGGCGCAGCCGCTCGAGGCGACGGCGAGCGCGGCGAGGAGCTGTCGGGAAGATCGCGCCCAGAAAACAACGTGCGTCTCTCCCATGTCTCCCTCGGACGTCGTCGGTCCCAGAAGCTTGGACCCGCGACGATGCTTCCGCCAGTGAGCGGACCGCGACGTCAGGCGGCGCGCAGTGAGGCGGCGATGCCCGACGTGATGTCGGGGTGGGAGAAGGTGAAACCTGCCTCGAGCAACCGCTTCGGCCTCACGCGCTGGCTGGCCAGGACCGTCTCGTCGGCCATCTGTCCCAGCGCCACACGGAGCGCGAACGCCGGGACCGGGACGATCGCCGGGCGGCTGAGCGCGCCGGCCAGTGCCCTCGTGAACTCAGCGTTCGTCACGGGCTGCGGCGCGACGACGTTGAAGGCGCCCGAGAGCTCGGGCCGATCGAGCACGTAGCCGAAGGCGCGCGTCACGTCGTCCTTCGCGACCCAGCTCATGTATTGCGTGCCCGGACCGACCTTGCCCCCGCCGCCGAGCCGGAACACGGGCAAGAGCTTCGCGAGCGCCCCACCCTCGCTCGCGAGCACCACGCCGATGCGCAGGTGCGCCGTCCGCACGCCGGCTTCGCGCGCCGGCTCCGCCGCGGCCTCCCAGGCCACACACACGCCCGCCAAGAACCCGCCGCCGGCGGGGGACGACTCGTCGAGCCAGCGGTCCCCGCAGTCGGGGCCGTAGAGGCCGATGGCCGAGGCGCAGACGAGCGCCGGCCTCTTGTCGAGCTGGGCGGCGGTCCGGGCCAGGAGGGCGGTGGAGGCGACCCGGCTCTCCTCGATGCGGCGCTTCCGCTCGTCCGTCCAGCGCCCGCTCGCGACGCTCTCGCCGGCGAGGTGGACGATCGCGTCGACCTCCTCGAGCGCCCGGAGATCGATCTCGCCGCGCGCGGCGTCGTAGGTGACCTCGCCCGGGCGCGCCTGCCCGCGGACGAGCCGGACGACGCGGTGGCCGCCCGAAACGAGGTGGTTCGAGAGAGCTGTCCCGACGAGCCCGCTGCTACCGGAGATCGCGATCGTGCTCATGGCCGTCCTTTCATGGGGACGGGTCAGCCCCGAGGCAAGAACCCGCGGTTCGAGGTCGTCGGCGGCGGGATTCGACGGGGATCGTCTGTGTAGGGCGTCACGATGATCTCGCGGCCTTCACGCAGTCCGAGGTGATCGATGGCGTCCTGGGCGATCTCGACGGGCGACTCTCGGTCGAGCGGGATGGAGACGCTCGCGGGGACGGCGCGGAAGAAGGGCGGGACATCCATCTCGATCGCGACCAGCGCCTTGCGCACGACCGAGTCGCTCCCGAGGGGCACCCAGTGCGTGGCGCGCTGCGTCTCACGAACCGGCTCGATCTCGTCCATCGTCGCGGAGAAGTGCGGCCCGCCGTCGAACGGATCGACCCGGTGCGCGTAGCGGAAGCCGATGCGCCGGAGGAGCTTCTCGACACCCTTGGTCTGGGCGCCCACCTTCCCGATGACGGCCTGCGCGTCGGGGGCGAGCACCGAGGCGTAGATGACACCTTCGGGGAAGAGGCCCTTGATGAACTCCTTGTTCTTCTTGGAGAGCAGATCTGCCTCGGCGTAGCTCATGTCAGTGAACTTGCGCCCGAGCGCCTCCCAGAGGTGGCTCGTGCCGTCGGCCTCGAGGGGCGGCAGGAGCTCCGCCACGACCTCGTCTTTGAAGAGGTCGCGGTGTGCGCCGAGGTAGAGGAAGCGCACGTAGGAGATGACCGTGCCGAGCCTGTCGCCGCGGTAGGCCGGGTCCATCACCAGGCCGCCGATCTCCGTGGGGCCATCGTACGAGTAGCCGATGCGGAGGATCGTGTGGTGGAAGTGTTTGTCGATCGTCGCGGAGTACTTCTCTTCGTCGATGACGTCGAAATAGATGTAGGGCGCGCCGCGCCGCCCGAGCTGGGCGAGGATCATCGACGTGCCGATGATCACGTCCTTCTCGCGGTCGACGAGGACGAACACGTACTCGCGCTCGCTCTTCGCCTTCACGAGGCCGGCGAAGCTCCGGTAGGAGAGATCGACGATCTCCTCGATGCGCGCGCGATCGTTCGGCAGGTTGACCGAGTTCAGGTGCTTCGCCACGCGATGCAGCTCGGCTTCGTCGCCTTGCAGGAGCGCGCGGATTTCGTAGCGAGCCATCGTGACCTTCGCGGACCTTCGGGGGGCGCGCACCATAGCACGGGCCTACGGAGGCGGGCTCGCGCCGACTCCCGTGTTCTGCGCGCCGGGCTCGTCCGTGCGCAGCGGCTCAGTTCGCGCAGCAGGCGCTCGTCCAGCCGACGCCGACGTCTCGCTTCTTGCAGCCGGACGCGCGGACCATCGGCTCGCGATCGTGGAAGCTACCGCCGGTGAAGCTGTAGGCGACCGGGGCTCCCGGGAAATGCTGCGCGCAGTCGGCGTCGTACCGCGGCGCGCGGGCGCGACCCAGGACGGGGGCCGCGGAGGCGGCGGGCTCGGGCGCGACGGCCGCCGCCGGCTGGGTCTTCGGCACCGCCGAGCCCGCGGCGGCGGCCGGCTGGCTCGGATCGTGCGCGGGCACGACTCCCCCCGGTCTGCACTTGCCCTCGGCGAAGGACTCGCCCTTCGGGCAGAGGGGCGTGCCCGACACGCGGACGCAGCGCCCGTCTCGGCCCTCTGCTTCGGCGGGGCAGGTGAGGGGGACGCCATCTCGTGCGCAGCGGAAGCCGAGCGAGGCGCTGTGCTCGTCCGGACGGTAACGGTTCCGTAAGTCGTTGCGCATCCACTTCGCGAAGCGCCGGCTCCAGCTCCCGCCGCGGTAGACCTTCGTCGTGCCGGCGGCGGCCTCACCCGGGAACTGGCCGTACCAGCTCGCGGTCCACTCCCAGACGTTGCCCGTCATGTCGTGGAGCCCGAACGCCCCGGCCGGGTGCGCGCCGACGGGGCACGAGCCACCCTCGTGCATGTAGCAGGACCGGTGGCGATCGGGCTCCTCGACGCCCCAGGAGTAGGGCCGCTGCTCCGCGCCGCCTCGCGCGGCGTACTCCCACTCGGGCTCGGTCGGCAGGCGTTTGCCGACGTGCCGGCAAAAGGCGTCGGCGTTCTGCCAATCGACGCAGTTGACGGGGTGATCCCCGCGGTCCGAAAAGAGCGCATTGCAGAAGGGGTTGTCGACGCCGGGCGGCTTGCACGCGCCCGCGGTCACACACGCGCCGTAGGCCTGCATCGTGACCTCTTTGTCATCGAGGTAGAACCGCGCCACGACGACCTCGTGCACCGGCGTGTTCTCGGGGCTCTCTCCGCCCATGAGGAAGACTCCTGCCGGCACCTCCACCATGCCGGGCGGGGCCTGGCCCGCCGGCGGCGCCGGACCGAGCGAGGCGCTCGCAGCGGCGCTCGTCGATGGGGACGCGCCGGTCTCGCCCTGCGAACGCGCCTGCGAGGTGGTCGCGGCCGCCGCGGCGGCCTCGGCGCTCGGGGCCGGCGGCGCCCGATCCTCTTCGCGGCAGCCGCCGAGGACGATGGCACCCGAGACGAAGGCGAGCAGGGCGAGCCGCATCGCGCGCAATTGTTCGCGTGCCGGAGGCTACCGTCCAGTTTGGAGCGCAGCGTCCATCGCGGCGAGCGGCGCGTCCCGGCCCGTGTAGAGCTCGAGCTGCCGCGCCGCCTGGTGCAGGAGCATGCGGTCGCCGCGGATCGTCCGGCAGCCCGCGGCGCGCGCGTCGGCGAGCAGGCTGGTCTCGACGGGCTTGTAGACGATGTCCATCACCAGGAGGCTTCGCGGGAGGGGCAAGCCTGCGAGCGGGCTCGGCCCAGGGCCGCTCCCGGTGTCCATGCCGGCGCTCGTCGCGTTCACGAGGATGTCGGCGCGCTCGTCGGCGCGGTGCTCCCAGGCCACGGTGGACGCGCCCGCCGAGGCGGCCAGGGCTCGTGCGTCCTCGGGCCTTCGGCTGGCCACGGCCACGGACGCCCCGCGCGCGATCAGGCCGTGGACGACGGCGCGGCTCGCCCCGCCGGCGCCAAGCACCACACAACGCGCGCCCCGGAGATCGCCGGCGATCTCCTCCAGGGCACGCGCGGCGCCCTCGGCGTCGGTGTTGAACCCTGTCAGCTTCCCGTCGTCGTTCACGATGGTGTTCACCGCGCCGATCCGGGCGGCGAGATCGTCGAGGGCATCGAGCAGCGGGACCACCTCGAGCTTGAACGGCATCGAGACGCCGAAGCCTCGGATGCCGAGGGCGCGCATGCCCGCGAGCGCTCCGGCGAGGTCTTCCGATCGGACCGCAAACGGCACGTAACGCCAATCGATACCGAGCGCCCGGTACCCGGCCTCGTGCATCTGAGCCCCGAGCCGGACGGGGTGGAGGGAGAGCGACCCGGCGAGCACGATGGGCGAAGCGGCCCGTACCATGGCGGCCACGCTACCAACACGGGAGCAAGACAGCACTTGGCATCCGCGTGAAAAGGCGTGACAAGATCCGGGTATGCGCCCGCTCGCCTGCTGGCTCTCCTTCGCCGCGCTCGTCGGCTGCTCGTCCCCGAGCCCCGAGCCCACGGTCGCCACCAGCCCCGCGTCGGACGGCACGGCCGAGCCCGAGCCGACGGACGGTCCCGCCGCCTCGTCGGATCCCGGCGAGCCGCCGCCGTCGTCCGTCGCGGGGGCGCGCGAGATCCTCCGGAAGGACTGCGCGGCCCTGGCCGACAAATACGGCGAGCTCGTCCGCGTGGAAGAGGCGTCCAAGCTCGATCCGAAGCTGTCGCAGTCGCAGGTCGACACAGTGAAGGGGCGCATCGACGCCGCCGCGCGAACGCTCGCGGAGCGGTTCCGTGAGGGCTGTGAGCAGAGCCTCGTCGGCAAGTTCGCCGAGGAGGCTTCGCTCCAGTGCGCGATGAGCGCGAAGCGTCTCTCGGATTTCGACGTCTGCATGAACGGGCCGGCTGCTCCGCCCGCCAAATAGCGCTACGCTCGACGTCGTGACCGCGCCCGATCGCGACGCCGCCCCCTCCTCGGCCCCGCTCTCGTCGACTCCACAAGGGGCACGTGTCTTCCTCGAGAGCCAGGTGGACGCCGCGCTGGCGCCCTTCCGCGAGACGATGCCGGAGGCGGACCTCGCGTGGATCCGAGAGCGCATGCTCGAGTCGGCCGCGGAGGACGGCGATCTCGCGAGCCTCGTGCGCGCCGCCTTCCCCCGCGACGTGGACGGGAGCGGCGAGGTCTTCTACTCCGTCAAGCCCACGCGCTGACGTGTCCTCGGATCCTCCTGCTGGGCTGCCCGTGGCGGGCGAAGAAGGGATCGCCGACCCTCCGACCGAGGTCGACGCCCTCGGCGCAGTCGCTCTCCACGAGGAAGATGCCGGCTCGCTGCCGGAGAAGACCCGCGCCGAGATCGAGGTGCTCGTGCGCGAGGCGCTCCCGGCCGTGCCCGGCGTGGCCAACAGGCTCGCGCGGCAGATCGGCATCCTCAGCGAGATCGAAGAGCTCGAAGCTGCGGGGAAGGCCGCGCTCGTGGAGATCGCCCAGAGCTTCGATCCGCGCAAAGGCCCGTTTGTGCCTTTCGCGCGCGCGCGCCTCCGCTGGGCCATGCTCGACAGCGTTCGTCGGGAGACACACGGGCGCATGTTCTCCGCGCGGGCCTACGCGCTCGCCGCGGCCGAGCGCGTCGCGCGCGCTTCGATCGACGGTCCGCCCGACCCCGCCTTGCCCGAGAGCAGCCACGCCCTGCACCTGCGCCGCGTGCTCGCCGCCCAGGCCGCGGCGATGGTGACCGCGCTCGCGGCGCCCTTCGCCGACGAGCCGACGTCGACGGGCGAGCACGCCGCGGTGCCGCGTGCGGGTCGCGCTCCGCGCGAGCCGAGCCCCGAAGACATCCTCGCGCTAGCGCGGCAGGCGCGCGCTCTCCGCGACGCGGTGGCCTCGCTCGAGCCGCGCGCGCGCGCGATCATCGAACGCCACTACTTCGGGGGGGAGCGCTTCGATCACATCGCCCAGAGCCTCGGCGTCTCGAAGAGCTGGCTCAGCCGCCTGCACGCCCAGGCGCTCTCGGCGCTGGCCGAGGTGATGAAGGACCACGCCTGAGCGATCGGCCGAATCGATGACCGGGGTCCCTGGTGTAGGCTCCCGGCCATGCGACTAGAAGACGCCAAGATGATCGTGACGGGCGCGGCCCAAGGGCTCGGCGCTCACATCTCGCAACGCCTCGTCGAGGCCGGCGCGAGCGTGGTTGCGGCCGACGTGAACGAAGAGGGGCTCGCGAAGCTCGCGGCCGACTGCGAGGGCGCCCGCGGCAAGCTCGTCGTCCGGCGCCTCGACGTCTCCAAGGAGGCCGAGACCGAGGCCTGCGCGCGCGAGGCCTTCGCCGCGATGGGTGGGCTCACCGGTCTGGTCAACAACGCGGGCATCCTCCGGGACGGGCTCCTCGTGAAGGTCGACAAGGAGAGCGGGCAGGTGCAGAAGCTCTCCGCGGCGCAGTGGCAGCAGGTGATCGACGTGAACCTCACCGGCGCCACGTTCATGGTCCGCGACGTCGTGGCGACGATGGTCGAGAACAAGCAGCGCGGCGTCATCGTGAACATGAGCTCGATCGCTCGCCACGGAAACCGCGGGCAGTCCAACTACGCGGCCGCCAAGGCGGGGCTCGCGACGAACACCAAGACGTGGTCGCTCGAGTTCGCCAAGTTCGGCATCCGCGTCGGCGCCATCGCGCCCGGCATGATCGAGACGCCCATGACCCAGGGGATGAACCAGAAGGCGCGCGACGCGCTGGTCGCGGCCATCCCGGTGGGGCGCATCGGCGTGCCCGAGGACATCTGGCTCGGCGTGCGTTTCGTCATCGAATGCGAGTACTTCAACGGCCGCACCATCGACGTCGACGGCGGCCTGGCGATGTGAGCCACCCGGGGGCCCGGCCGCGCCCGGAGCAGGGGGGAGGTGGGACGAGGTCGGCGGAGCCGGCGACCTCGTCTCGGCCTTTTTTGGGGGCTTGCCGAAAGCGATATTGAAAGCTAAGTTCAATAGCGCATGTTCGTCTGCTGCTGCATGGGCGTGACCGACAGGGCCATCCGACAAGCCATCGAGGACGGGGCTAGCACCGTCGAAGAGATCACGTCGTGCACCGGCGCGGGGTCTCGCTGTGGCTCCTGCCGTCGTGACATCCACGCGATGATCGCCGCGTGCCCCGCGCCATCGGGGCGGCGTCTGCCCTACCTCGCGGACGGCCCGAGCGCGGAGGCCGAGCCCGGACCGCCGCCGAGCGTGTTGCCGGCGGCCTGAGCGCGCGACGACCCCACTTGACCTCCCGCCCATCTTTGACGAGCCTGCCCAGCATGAAAGGCCACGTCGAAGTCATCGAGCTCCTGAACGAGGTCCTCGCCGGCGAGCTCGTCGCCATCAACCAGTATTTCTTGCACGCCAAGATGTGCAAAAACTGGGGCTTCTCGGCGCTGGCCAAGAAAATCCGCGAAGAGTCCATCGACGAGATGAAACACGCGGACGAGATCATCGACCGCATCCTCTTCCTGGAAGGCCTCCCGAACCTGCAGCGGCTCGATCGTCTCCACATCGGCGAGACGGTGCCCGAGCAGCTCCGGTGCGACCTCGATCTCGAGCACCGCGCCATCGCCCGGCTGCGCGACGGGATCGCGCTCTGCCGCGAGAAGGGCGACCGCACCAGCGAGGACATGCTGGCCTCCATCCTGGCCGCCGAGGAGGAGCACGTGGATTGGATCGAGACGCAGCTCGGCCTGATCGAGAAGCTGGGCGAGCAGAACTACTTGTCCGAGCAGCTCCGCGACTGATCGCGCGCCCCGACTTCAGCGTTCTCTCGTCCGTCCCGTATGGTCTGGCGAGGGTGGCCGAATCCGTGGGACTGCGGTAGAAACTGCCGGGGAGCATGGCAAAAGTTCTCGTCGTCGACGACCAGCGCAACATGCGCACGACGCTCGCCATGATGTTGCGGGGCGCCGGCTACGAGGTCGACGAGGCGAGCGACGGCGTTGCCGGGGCCGAGCTCGGCGCCCGCGGCGCGTTCGACCTGGTGCTGACGGACCTCCGCATGGGCTCGCAGGACGGGATCAGCGTCCTCCGCGCCGTGAAGGAGGCCGAGACGAACACCGAGGTCATCGTCATGACCGCCTACGGCACGATAGAGAGCGCGGTCGAAGCCATGCGGCTCGGCGCGTTCGACTACATCCAGAAGCCCTTCACCGAGGAAGAGCTCCTCGTGAAGGTCCAGCGCGCGATCGAGAAGCGCGCCCTCGCGGGGCAGGTCCAGCTCCTCACGACCGAGTTCAAGGAGCGCTACAAGTTCGAGAACATCGTCGGGCGGTCGCAGGCCATCCGCGACGTCCTTGGTCGCATCGTGAAGGTCGCCCCGACGGACGCGACGGTGCTCATCCAAGGGGAGAGCGGCACCGGCAAGGAGCTCGTCGCCAAGGCCATCCACGCGAACTCCAAGCGCGCCGACAGGCCCTACGTCCCCGTGAACTGCGCCGCCATCAGCGAGACGTTGCTCGAGAGCGAGCTGTTCGGTCACGCTCGCGGCTCGTTCACGGGCGCCATCAGCGCGCGCAAGGGCCTCTTCGAGGAGGCCGAGGGCGGCACGTTTTTCTTCGACGAGATCACGGAGACCCCGCTCTCGTTCCAGGCCAAGCTGCTCCGGGCCATCCAGGAGCACGAGATCAGGCGGGTAGGCGAGAACAAGCCCATCCGAGTGGACGTGCGCATCGTCGCCGCCACCAACCAGGACCTGCTCACGGCCGTGGCAGAGAAACGGTTCCGTCAGGATCTCTACTACCGCCTCAACGTGGCCCGGTTCGTCCTGCCGCCGCTGCGGGAGCGCAAAGAAGACATCCCGATGCTGTTTTCGCACTTCCTCGAGAAGTACAACCGCAAGATGAACGTGCGCGCGCGCCTGGCGGACGGCGTCTACGAGGCGCTGATGGGCTACGACTTCCCCGGCAACGTCCGCGAGCTCGAGAACATGGTGGAGCAGGCCGTCGCGCTCTCGGGAGGCGGGGCCATCACGGTGGACGACGTCTTGCCGACGCCCACGCAGACCACGCGCCCGGGCGCCGGGGGCCGAACCCTGGCGGACGTGGTGGACGCGGCCGAGAGGCAGGCGATCGAGGCTGCGCTCCGCGAGATGGAGGGGAGCCGCGACCGCGCGGCGGAGGCGCTGGGCATCAGCGCGACCACGCTCTGGCGGAAGATGACCCGCCTCGGCATCACCTACCCGCCCTTCGCGAGCTGATCGGGCGCCTTCCCCCACTCGCGTGCGCATCGACCTGTTCGACTTCCACCTGCCCGAGGGGCTCGTCGCCGATCACCCGGCGGCGGAGCGCGACGGCGCGCGCCTGCTCGTCGTGAAGCCCGGCGCCGCCCTCGAGGACCGCGCGGTGCTCGAGCTGCCGGCGCTCTTGCCCGAGGGCGCGCTCGTCGTCGTGAATGACACCCGTGTCATTCCGGCTCGGCTCTTCGGCACCAAGCCCTCCGGCGGACGCGTCGAGGTGCTGTTGCTCGAGCGGGAGGCCGGGGGCGACATGGACGAGGTGTGGCGCGCGCTCGGCCGCTCCTCCAAGCCAATCCGTGCGGGGGCGACGCTCGCGCTCGAGGGCGACATCTCGGCGCTCGTCCTGGAGGTGCTCGCCGACGGCTCGCTTCGCGTCCGGCTCGGCTGCGAGCGCGAGCCTGTCGCCGAGGCGATCGACCGCGCCGGCCATGTCCCGCTGCCTCCCTACATCCGCAGGCAAGACGAGCCGGAGGACCGGTCGCGTTACCAGACCGTGTACGCACGCGAGCGCGGCGCGGTGGCGGCGCCGACCGCCGGGCTGCATCTGAGCGAACGGCTGATCGGCGCGCTCCGCGAGCGCGGCATCGTGATGGCGAGCGTCACGCTCCACGTCTCGCTGGGGACCTTCCAGCCCGTGAAGGTCGACGACCTCGACGATCACCCCATGCACGAGGAGACCTACGCGGTGCCCGAAGAGACTGTCCGCGCGATCGCGGCCGCGCGCGCGCGCGGCGCGCCGGTCGTGGCCATCGGGACGACCACGGTGCGCGCGCTGGAGTCGGCGGCGATCGCGGGCGGCGGCGAGATCGCGGCCCGCGCCGGGCGGACGCGGCTGCTCATCCAGCCGGGGTTCTCTTTTCGGGTCGTCGACGTCCTGCTCACGAATTTTCACCTGCCTCGGTCCACCCTCCTCGCGATGGTCTCGGCCTTCGGCGGACGCGAGCGTGTCCTCGAGGCGTACGCGCACGCGGTCGGGTCGAGCTATCGGTTCTTCAGCTACGGTGACGCCATGTTGCTCTGGCGAGGTGAGGCCTCGTGACGCCTGGGTTCTCCTTCCGAGTCCTCGCGACCGACGGCGCGGCGCGCACCGGTCTGCTCGAGACGGCACACGGTCCGGTGCCGACGCCCACGTTCATGCCGGTGGGGACGCAGGGCTCGGTCAAGACGCTCACGCCCGGGGAGGTCGCGGCCACCGGAGCGCGCATCGTGCTCGGCAACACGTACCACCTCTGGCTCCGGCCCGGCGCCGAGGCCGTCGCGGCGCACGGCGGGCTCCACGCCTTCACGCGCTGGCCCCACGCCATGCTGACGGACTCGGGCGGCTACCAGGCGTTCTCCCTGGCGGAGCGGCGGACGGTCGACGAGGACGGCTTCGTCTTCCGGTCCCACCTGGACGGCTCTCGGCACGCGCTCACGCCCGAGGAGGCGATGCGGGTCCAGGGCCTGCTCGGCGCCGACATCGCCATGCAGCTCGACGTCTGCCCGCCGGGCGGCGCGCCGCGCGCGGAGCTCGAGCGCGCGTGCGCGACCACGACCCGCTGGGCCAAGCGCTGCCTGGCTGCGCGCCGCCCCGACCAGGCCGTCTTCGGGATCGTCCAGGGCGGCTGCGAGGTCGACCTCCGGCAGCGGCACGCGGCGGAGCTGGGGGAGCTCCCCTTCGACGGTCTCGCGCTCGGCGGCTTCAGCGTGGGTGAGCCGATCGAGGCGATGCACGCGGCGCTCCCCGAGGTCGCGCCAGCCCTGGATCCGAGGCGCCCGCGTTACTTGATGGGCGTCGGCACCCCGCGTGATCTCGTCACCGCCATCGCGGCCGGCGTGGACATGTTCGACTGCGTCTTGCCCACCCGCAACGCGCGCAACGGGCAGGCGCTCCTCCGCCGGGGGCGCATCGTCATCAAGCAGTCCCGCTACAAAGACGATCGCCTCCCGCTCGATCCGGAGTGCACCTGTCCCGCCTGCGCGGGAGGGTACGCGAGGTCGTACCTGCGGCACCTGTTCCTCGCCGGCGAGATCCTCGCGCTGCGCCTCTTGTCGGAGCACAACCTGCACCTCTATGGCCAGCTCACGCGCGAGGCGCGGGAGGCCATCGTGGCCGGGACGTTTTCGTCATTTCGTGCGCGCTGGACCGAGGCCGGGCTCGCCGGCTCCGGAGAGAGTGGCTAGTCTGTCGCAAGCAGCGTAGCCTCGAGGGTTCGCACGGTGACCGATCAACCGAAGAAGGCAATTGGCCGCATCCTGCTGGAGCAGAAGGCGATCAACCAAGCCGATCTCGATCGCGTGCTCGCCCAAGAACGCCCCGGCGCGCCGCCGCTCGCGACGCGTCTGATCCAGGAGGGACTGGTCTCGGAGCTCGAGGCCCTCAAGGCGCTGTCGGCGCAGCGCGGGGTGCCAGGCATCGATCTCACCCAGGTCTGCATCCTGCTCGAGCACCTGAAGACCATCCCGAGAGAGATCGCGCTGGTCCACAAGCTGCTCCCGGTCCTCGAGCGTCCGGACCGCGTTTTCCTCGCGATGGCGAACCCCGAGGAGCGCAAGGTCCTGGAGGAGCTCGAGTTCGTCACCGGCAAGCGCGTCTTCGCCTACATCGCCCTCGAAGGGCAGCTCCTCAGGACGATCCGGGACGCGTACGACGCGCGTGATCGCGGGGAGTCACACTACGTCGCGCCTGCTTGTCCGCCCGAGGTGATCGAGCGAGCCGGCCTCGACCCGGCGAAGTACCAGACGAAGGTCCCACCGCCGGCCGTCGCGACGCGACCCGCGGCCGCTGCTCCTGCTCCGGCTCCGGCCGTGGCGTCCCACGCGCCCCCGATTCGCCCGGCCCAGCCGACGGCTCCAGCGCCTCAGCCGGCGCCCTCGCTGCCCTCACCCGCGGCGCCGAGGGTCCCGCGCCCTCCTCCGCTGCCTCGCTCGGACACGGCGAAGCCGCACGTCTTCCGCGCGAAGGAGGCCGACACCGAGACGGCCATGTTCCGGCCCTCCACGTCCACCTTCGAAGCCACCAAACAGACCGTCGTCGTCGACGAGAAGATGCGCAAGGTGGTCGACGCCGAGGTCAACGAGGCGGACTTCGGCGACCTCACCGAAGAGCTCTCGGTAGCGAAGGAGCTACCCCGGCCTTCCAGCCGGCCGCCCCCGCAGGGCTCGAAGAAGAAAGTGCTCGTGGTGGACGACGAGCCGGACATCCGCCGGATGATCCGGAAGATCCTCGAGGAGCGAGGCCACGAGGTGGTCGAAGCCGACCGGGGCAAGCTCGCCCTGCAGATGGTGAAGCTCGAGGCGCCGAACCTCGTCATTCTGGACGCCATGCTCCCCGAGGTTCACGGGTTCGATATCGCGAAGCGAATCCGGGGCTCGAGCCGCTACGGGCACATCCCCATCGTGATGGTCTCGGCCGTCTACCGCGGTTGGCGCATCGCTCAAGACGCCAAGCAGAGCTACGGCGTCGACGCGTTCCTCGAGAAGCCCTTCAAGGTGAACGAGCTCATCAACCTCGTGGAGCGCACCTTCGAGGCGCGCCGGGAGGAGGTCGATCAGGAGCAGATGAGCGCCCAGGCCGAGCGCCTCCTCAAGGAAGGGGTGGCGGCGTACCACGCGGGGGACATCGCCAAGGCGGCGGAGCTCCTGGAGGCCGGAGTCAACATCGACCCGCTGGCCTACCGGCTGCGTTTCCACCTGGGGCTCCTGTACGGGAAAAAGGGCCGAATCTACGACGCCATCGAGCAGCTCGAGCGGGCCGTGCAGATCCAGAGCGAGCACTTCGCGAGCATCAAGAACCTCGCCATCCTCTATCAGCAGGCTGGGTTCCGGAACAAGGCCGTCGAGGCCTGGGAGCGTGCCCTGAGCGTCGCCCCCGACGAAGAGACGAAACGCACCATCAAAGAGCACATCGTTGCGCTGCTCTGATCGCCTCGTCGGGCGGCACCACTTCGCCCTCGGCGCGGCCGAGCGGCGAGGCGGGGAGGCGGCGGATCTTCGGTTGAGCCCGGCCCGATCGTGCCGCCAATATCCATGGGCAAGGTCGGACCGATCGTCTACAGTAACGGGAGCTCCGGAGGCGGCGCGCTGGTGAAGTTCGTCTGCGAGAACTGCAAGGCCAAGTACCAGATCAGCGATGACAAAGTCGCTGGCCGCACCCTCAGGATGAAGTGCCGCCGTTGCGGCGAGATGATCCAGGTGGCTGCGACGGTGACCGAGAGCTCGGTCTCGCAGAAGCTCCCGGCCGAACAGGTCGCTGGCAGCGCTCCTTCGCCCATCCGCGCGACGCCCCCGCCGCGCGCGGCGGTGGAAGCTTCCAGCGCGGAGAGCCCCCCGGCCCCCGGGGACGACGCGGGCCACGCGGACGAAGGCGCCACGGTCATCCGGCAATCCCCGTTCTTCCATCCGGACCCGAAGCCGGCCGGACCCGCGCTCGGCGCCGCCCCGCGTCCCAACGCACCTCGGATCGTTCCGCCCGCTCGCGCGTCGCTGAGCGGCGCGGGCGCGCGCAGCTCGCGCCCGCCGCCCCCTCCGGGGTCGGGCCCGGGGATGCACGCGCCTTCGAGCCCGGGCCTCCATGCCGGGTTCGCGCGCGCCGTGGCGACCGCGCCTCGGTCGCCGTCGTCTCAGCCGCTCCCCACGGAAGACTGGTACGTCGGCATCGGCGGCGTCCCGCTCGGTCCTGTGCGGCTTGCCGTGCTTCGGGACAAAGCTGCGGCGGGCCAGGTCGACGGTGACTCGCTCGTGTGGCGCGAGGGTTTCGACGAGTGGCAGGCGATCAAGAGCATCCAGCCGCTCATGGCCCTGGTGGACGAGGCGAAGCAGACCCGCGCGAGCCGGATGAGCCTGCCGGCTGTCGTGCCGCCGGCGCCGCGACCATCGCAGGTGTCGATATCCCAGGTGGCCTCGCCCGAGGCGAAGCCCGCCGCGGCGGCGGCCTCGCTCTCCGGTGGCCTCGGCGCAGCCTTGCCCCCGCCTGCGCCCAGCCTCCCGTTCGATCTCGTCCGCTCGAGCTCGCCCGCGGCTCCGGCTGCCGCGCCTCCCTCGGACCCGTTCTCGTCGGCCGTCGCGCCGGCCGCGGTCTCGGGCGCCGCGATCAACGCTCCCTCGCTGAACGGCAGCGCGCCTCACGGCGCGGTGGTGAATGGCAGCGCTGCGAACGGCGGAACGACCGCAAACGCCGCCTTCAGCGTGACGACGGCAGCAGGCCTCGCCGGCTCCGGGACGCCTTCGGTCGGTTCGGCCCCGGTGAGCGAGCTGTCCCCGCAGAGCATGTCCGCGGGCCGCAAGCGGGGCGGGTTGCCGCCCGCCGCCTGGGCGCTCATCGCGATGGCGGCCGCGTTTGGCGGTGTCGCCGCCTGGGCGCTTTTCCTGCGTCCCAACGGCGCCGCGCAGAACAGCCCTGTCGCGGCCGCGACGCAGACGCAGACGGCGGACCAGCCCCTCGGCGCTTCCCCACCTCCGCCGCCCGGTGTGAACGACAAGGGCTCGCAGACGCCCGAGCCGGGAGCATCCGCGGCGACCGGCCCGACCGGACAGGGGAACGCCGGTCCGCGCGGACCGGCTGGCTCCACGCCCAGCTCCAAGCCCACGGACTCGTCGCCCATCGACAAGACGGGCTTCCAACCCACGCCGGGCGGCCCGTCGACGAGCGATCCGCCGCCGAGCAACGGCGGCGCGCTCACCGAGGGCGAGATCAACGGCGTCGTCAGCCGGAACAAGCCCATGATCACGCGTCGCTGCTGGCTGCCAGCCTACGACGCGCGCTCGTCGAACGCGCCCAGCACGGCCAAGGTCAGCGTCTCGCTCAAGGTGGCCCCGAGCGGCTCGGTCAGCAGCGTCAGCGCCGGCGGCGCGGAGACCCACTACCCGGGGCTCGCGAGCTGCATCGCCGGCGCGGTCAAGGGGTGGAGCTTCCCGCCCTCGGACGAAGGCGCGACGATCAACATCCCGTTCTCGTTCAGCGGGCAGTAGCCGGCCCAGCAGCGGCCGTCGGGCAAGCAACCGGCCGCGCAGAGCAGCGGGCCGGCGGCGCGCGCGCGCACGCACGAACAAACGGCGTCTCAAGATGACAAAAACGTCATCTTGAGACGCCGTCGTTTTGTCGCGTCCACTCCGGCCGACGAACGGTGGGCCGGCGAGCAGGAGACGACTGTCAACAGCTTTGAACGGGCTGGTTGACGAATCTGTCCCCACTTTCTCCCACGCCGCCCGATTCTCAAGGAACTTTGCCGAGAAGGGCCGCCTTATGTAAGGCGTTGCCGGTAGCACATGTGCGCGACCAGCTCCAGAAAACGCCCCGTCCTGTTGACACGATCGGGGCGTCTCCGTAGCGTGGCCGCCAGCAGTGGGAGGAAGTGGCAAGCAAGCCCATGCTCCTCCGAGCCAACCGATGTTCCGCGGTCACTTCGAGCACGCGATCGACGACAAGGGGCGCACCAGCCTTCCGGCGCGCTTTCGGGACGTCCTCGCGAGCGGGAGCGACCCGCGCCTGGTGGTGACGCCGGCGCTCGGGGACCCCTGTCTGGACGTCTACCCGCTCAAGGCGTGGGAGGAGCTGGAGGCGAAGCTCGCTCAGCTCAACGCCTTCGACGCCCAGGTCATCGAGTTCCGCCGGTTCTACGTGTCGGCTGCGGTCGAGTGCGAGCTCGACAAGCAGGGTCGGATCCTCGTCCCGCCGAACCTCCGCGAGCACGCGGGCCTCTCCAAGAACGTCCTGTGGCTCGGGCACGGCCAGAAGGCCGAGCTCTGGTCCAGGGAGCAGTGGGAAGCGATGTCGCGTCAGAAGTCCGCCGCCGACCTGCGCGACCTTCGGGCGGCGATGGGCAAGCTCGGCCTCTAGCGGCCTCGACCTGGTGAAACCGTGAACGTCCTCAACGTCGTCCCCATGCGATCCGCACCCCCCGAGCCGCCGGAAGCCCCGCACGTCCCCGTCCTCCGCGCCGAGGTGCTCGCGGCGCTCGACCCGGCCGAGGGGAAGGTCTTCGTCGACGCCACGCTCGGCGCAGGCGGCCACAGCGAGGCCATCCTCCGGGTCTCGGGCACCAAGGTCATCGGCCTCGACCGGGATCCGAGCGCGCTCGCGCTCGCCTCGGAGCGCCTCGAGCGGTTCGGCGCGCGCTTCCGCGCCGTGAAGGCGGAGTTCGGTGACGTCGCGAGTGTCCTCGGCGAGATCGGCGTGACCGGCGTCGACGGCATCCTGGCGGACGTCGGGGTCAGCTCGATGCAGCTCGACCAGGCCGAGCGCGGCATGAGCTTCCGGCACGACGGTCCGCTCGACATGCGGATGGATCCGACGAGCGGGGAGACCGCGCTCGAGCTCATCGCGCGGCTGTCCGACGACGAGCTCGCCGACGTGATCTTCAAGCTCGGCGAGGAGCGCCGCTCGCGCCGGATCGCTCGGTGCATCAAGCAGGCCGAGCAAGCGAACGAGCTCGTCACGACGACCGACCTGCGACGCGCGGTCATCCGCGCGGTGGGCCCGGCGCGCGTCGGCGGCGTCGACCCGGCCACGCGCACCTTCCAGGCGCTGCGCATCGCGGTGAACGGCGAGCTCGACCAGCTGAGCGCCTTGCTCGAGGCCGCGCCGCGCGTGCTGAACCCCGGCGGCGTGCTCGCGATCATCTCCTTCCACTCGCTGGAAGACCGCATCGTGAAGCGAGCGTTCCAGGATCGGTCGACGTGGCGGCCGCTCTCGAAGAAGCCCATCACCGCGACGGACACGGAGCTCTCCCGAAACCCGCGATCTCGGAGCGCCAAGCTCCGCGCCGCGCGCGTGGGCGGCGGCGCGGAAGAAGGAGCGGACGAATGAGGCAGCGACCGTTCGTCGCGTTGTGGACGCTCGCCGTCCTCGCGACCGTCGTGGCCTTCGTGGTCCACCTCGGCTTGAGGGGGCGCACCGTCGATCTCGGCTACAAGCTGGGCAAGGCGCGGAAGGAGCAGGCGCGGCTCCGGGAGGTGAAGCGCGTCTTGTCGCTCGAGGCCGCCAGCTATCGGACGCCCGATCGCGTGGAGATGGTCGCCCGAACGTTGCTCGGCATGACGCCGCCGCCGCCCGAGCGCGTCATCGTCCTGCCCGACGCCGTCGTCCCTGCTTCGCGGATGCGACCGGGAGCGCCCGGTGAGGCGCCCGCACCGGAGGGCCCGTGAGGGCGCCGCTCGGATGAGGAACCTGCGGCCCGAGCGGGCGAAGTGGATCAAGCTCCGCATGGCGATGCTCTGCGGCATGATGGGCCTCGGCCTCGGCTTCGTCCTCTCCGGCGCCGACAAGATCCAGAATCGCGACGGCGCCGCCTGGCTGGAGATGGCGGAGAAACAGCGCCAGCGCCGCCTGCACATCCAGCCGAAGCGTGGCACGCTCTACGACCGAAACGGCGCCCCGCTCGCGGAGAGCGTGGAGGTGCCGAGCATCTCGATGGATGCCGTCGAGATGCTCCGCGGTATCGAGGAGAAGTACGTGCCGAGGCGTATCGAGGAGTTTTCGGAGCGCATCTCCGCCGCGCTCTCCCTCGACAAAGACGAGGTGCGGGAGAAGATCGCCCGGCGCCGCCGCTTCCTCTGGCTCAAGCGCCGCGTCTCGGAGGACGAGGTCGAGAAGGTGCGCGCTCTCTCCGATCGGACGCAACGCGATCCCATCCGCGGCCTGCAGATCGAGGGCGAGGGGCACCGCTTCTACCCGAACAAGGGCCTCGCAGGGCCGCTGATCGGCTTCGTCGCGCCCGACGGCGACGGCCGCGAAGGCCTCGAGCTGAGCCTGAACGAGGAGCTCAAAGGAAAGCCCGCCGAGGTGCACGGCCTCCGCGATCGCTCCGGGCGCCTCATCTTCAGCGAAGGCCTCGACAACGAGGCGGCGCTCGCCGGCCACAACGTGCATCTGACGATCGACCGCGCGATCCAGCACACCGCCGAGCGCGAGCTCGACGCCGCGCTGCGCACGTACGAGGCGAAGGGCGGCTCCATCGTCGTGATGGATCCGGCGAGCGGCGAGATCCTCGCCATGGCGAGCGCGCCCGGCTTCGATCCGAACGACTACCAGGGCGCCGACCCCGACCACAGGCGCAACCGGGCCGTGGTCGATCGGTACGAGCCCGGCTCGACGATGAAGATCTTCACGCTGGCGACGGCGCTCGCGCAGAAGTCGATCAGCCCCACGGAGCCGATCTACTGCGAGAACGGGCACATGCCGATTGACAATATCGTCATCCATGACACGCACGTTCACAAGTGGCTGACCCCCACCCAGATCCTCCAGTTCTCCTCCAACATCGGCAGCGCCAAGATCGGCCTCGGGCTCGGCCAGCAGCGTCTGTACGAGGGGCTTCGCCGGTTCGGCTTCGGTGAGCCGCCGGGCCTCCCGGTGCCCGGGCAGTCGGTCGGCGTGCTCAGGCCCCGCGATCGGCCGTGGGTCCAGGTCGAGACGGCGGCGGCGAGCTTCGGCCAGGGCATCAGCGTCACGACGATGCAGATGGCCCTCGGCGTGAGCGCCATCGCAAACGGCGGCAAGCTCATGGAGCCCATCCTCGTGAAGCGCGTGACCGACTCGACCGGCGCGACGCTCGACGAGCCCAAGGCGCGCGTGCGGCGCGCCGCCGTCGGTCCCGCCGTCTCCCGCCTTCTCGGCGAGATGCTCGTTTCGGTCACCGAGGGCGAGGGGACCGGCGTCGAGGCCAGCGTCCCCGGCTTCAAGGTGGCCGGCAAGACCGCCACCGCGCAGAAGATCGACGCCGAGACCGGTCGCTACACCGACACGCACTACGTCGCCTCGTTCGTCGGGTTCGTCCCGGCAGACAAGCCGCGCTTCGCGATCGCCGTCGCCATCGACGAGCCGATGGCCGGCACCTACGCCGGTGGCTCGGTCGCCGCGCCGGTCTTCCGCCGCGTCGCCGAGATGGCGCTCCGCTACACCGGCGTGACGCCTTCGGGCACGGACGACAAGAAGGCGCAGGAGATCGCGAAGACCGCCGACCCCGCCGAGGCCGCGTACAAGGCGCTCTCCAGGTCCGACGAGCCCGCCGAGGCTCAGCCCAAGCGCCCGGCGCGCGCGCTCGGCGCCGGCGAGGTGGAGGTCCCGGACCTGACCGGGTTCCCGGCGCGGGAAGCGATCAAACAGCTCGGCGCGCTCGGGCTCTCGGCTCGCATCGAGGGGACGGGCCGCGTGCTCAAGCAGGAGCCCGCCGCCGGCGCGGCTGCCAAGCGGGGGACGACCATTCGCCTGATCTTCGAACCGCCCACGTGATGACCGAAAGAAGGCCGAGCTCTCCCCCCGTTTCGACCCCGCCGCCCGCCATGCGGCTGCGGGACGTCGTGCGCGAGATCCCCGGCGCTACGCTCGAGTCCGGCAGCGGTGACGTGTTCGTCTCGGGCGTTCGCCACGACTCCCGCGCCATCGAGCCGGGCGACGTCTTCGTCGCGCGGGAGGGTGGGCGCGTCAGCGGGCTCTCCTTTTCGGTCGAGGCGGTCAAGCGAGGCGCAGCCGCGGTCATCGTCAAGCGCGGCGCCGCGCTCTCGACCTCCGTCCCGGTCGTCGAGGTGGACGACGTTCCGCTCGCGCTCGCCATCGCGAGCTCGGCCGTCTATGGGCACCCGAGCTTCGGGGTGGACGTGATCGGCATCACCGGCACGAACGGGAAGACGACCACGACCCTCCTGACGCGCGGGCTCGTCAACGGGGCGGGCGGGCGTTGCGGGACCATTGGAACGCTCGGCGCCGAGTTCGAGGGCTGGGTGAAGCCGAGCGTCCACACGAGCCCCGAGGCCGACGAGCTGGCGCGGGCCACACGCGAGATGCGCGACCACGGGGCCACGCACCTCGTGATGGAGGTCTCGAGCATCGCGCTCGCGGCGAAGCGCGCGGACGCCGTCCGGTTCCGCGTGGCCGCGTTCACGAACCTGACGCAGGACCACCTCGACTACCACGGCACGATGGAGGCCTACGGCGCTGCCAAGCGGCGGCTGTTCGCCGATCTCGGCCCGGGCGCGGCTGCGGTGAACGTCCGCGATCCGTTCGGGCCCTCGCTGGCCTCGGCCGTCGCCAGGGGCGCTCGGGTCCTCCGGTACGCGAGCGCCGCGGACGTGGGCTCGCCGGACGTCTACCCGACGCGCCTCGAAATGGGCCCGTCGGGCATCTCCCTCGCCGCGGCGACGCCGGCCGGCGAGGTCCGTGTGGAGAGCCCCCTCGTCGGAGCGCACAACGTGGAGAACCTCCTCTGCGCGATCTCCATCGGGCTTTGCCTCGACTACGACGCGGACGTCATCGGCGTCGCGCTCTCCGCGCCGGTCGCGGTCCCCGGTCGCCTTGAGCGCTGCGACGATCCCTCGCGCGACGACGTCGTCGTGCTCGTCGACTACGCCCACACGCCGGATGCCCTCGCTCGTGTGCTGGCCAGCGTGCGGCCCATTGCCCAGGGGCGGGTGGTCTGCGTGTTCGGCTGCGGCGGCGACCGCGATCCCGGGAAACGACCGCTCATGGGCGAGGCCGCAGGCCGCGGCGCCGACTACGTCTTCGTCACCAACGACAACCCGCGCAGCGAAGACCCGCGCGCGATCGCGGAGGCCGCCGTGAACGGCCTGCGCGCGACCGGAGCGCCCTACGCGGTCGAGCTCGACCGGCGCGCGGCCATCCTCATGGCCATCGCGGAAGCCCGGCCGGGTGACGTCGTGCTCGTCGCGGGCAAGGGCCACGAGACCTACCAGATCGTCGGGAGCACGACGCTCGCGTTCGACGACCGCGAGGTCGCGCGCGAAGGGCTCGCCGCGAGGGCGGCAGGCCGAGGAGGGGCGTCGTGATCTACGAGCTCTTCTATCCGCTGAAATACCATTACGACTGGCTCAGCTGGCTGAACGTCCTCCGGTACATTCCGTTCCGCACGATCATGGCCACGATCACCGCGATGGTGATCACGTTCCTTCTGGCTCCGTGGTTCATCCGCGAGCTGCGGCGGAAGCAGATCGGTCAGGTCGTCCGCAAGGAGGGGCCGGAGTCACACCTCGTCAAGGCGGGCACGCCCACGATGGGCGGCGCGCTCATCCTGCTGTCGCTCCTCGTGCCCACGGTGCTCTGGGCCGACCTGCGCAACCCGTTTGTCCTCGCGACCACGGCCGTGACCGCCGGCTATGGGCTCATCGGCTATCTGGACGACTACCTCAAGATCAAGCGCAAGAGCTCCGGCGGCCTCGCGGGGCGGTACAAGCTCATCGGTCAAGGCCTCATCGGCGGCGCGGCCATCGGGTACACCTTCTTGCTCGACGACCGGATGCCCCCCGACTGGAACGCGATCAAGACCCAGGTGGCGCTCCCGTTCGCCGCGTTCCCCAAGTATTCGCTGGAGCTGCCGCTCTACGTCTACGTCGCGTTTGCGGTGTTCGTCGTCGTCGCGACGTCGAACGCGGTGAACCTGACGGACGGGCTCGACGGATTGGCCATTGGTCCGGTGATGATCAACGCCGGCACCTACCTCATCTGGGCGTACCTCGCCGGCGCCACGATCGCGCGCCTCTCCCTGGCGGATTACCTCGGCATCCCCAAGGTTGCCTCCGCAGGAGAGCTCAGCGTGTATTGCGGCTCGGTCATCGGCGCCGGGATAGGCTTCCTCTGGTACAACACGTACCCAGCCCAGGTCTTCATGGGGGACGTCGGGTCGCTGGCGCTCGGCGGTGGCCTCGGCATGCTGGCGATCTTCACCAAGAACGAGCTGCTCTCGGTCCTCCTGGGCGGCATCTTCTTCATCGAGGCGGTCAGCGTCATCACCCAGGTCATTTCGTTCCGGATGACCGGGCGCCGAATCTTCCTCATGGCCCCCATCCACCACCACTACGAGAAGAAGGGGTGGGCAGAGCCGAAAATCATCGTCCGGTTCTGGATCATCTCCATTCTCTTGGCCCTCGTCGCGCTTGCGTCGATGAAGTTGAGGTGAGCATGCAGAAGACCCGCGAGCTCCCCAAGAATCGACCGGCGAAATCGGAGGCCCCGCCCGAGAAGAAGCCGCTCGCCCCCATCTCCGAGCTGCTCCATTCGAGCCCCGACGGACCGGTGGACTCCCTCCTGGCGGCGACCGTCATCGCCCTCATCGGCTTCGGCGTGGTCATGGTGTATTCGGCCAGCGCGGTCGAAGCCACCACCCGCTACAAGGACCCCGAGTTCTTCCTGAAGCGGCAGGCCATCTGGGGCGCCCTCGCGCTCTTCGGCATGTGGGTCGCCAGCCGCATCGACTACCGCCGGCTGAAGGCGCTCACGTACCCGATCTTGCTGTCGGTCATCGGGATGCTCACGCTGACGGTCGTCGGGTTCGGCCACCGCGCCGGCAACGCGGACCGCTGGCTCAACCTCGGGCCGATCCACATCCAGCCCGCCGAGCTCGCCAAGCTCGCCATCGTTCTCTGGCTCGCCTATTCGCTCTCGAAGAAGGCGGACCAAATCAAGTCATTCGCAGTCGGTTTCCTCCCCCATCTGTTCGTGTGTGGCGTCCTCATGCTGCTGTGTCTGAAGCAGCCAGACTTCGGCAGCTCCGTCGTGCTCCTCTTCCTTACCTTCACGATGCTCTTCGTCGCGGGCGCGAAGGTGCCGTACATCGCGGCATTCACCATGTTGCTCGGCCTCGGGGCCGCGGCAGCGATTCGATTCACGAGCTACCGGTACGCCCGGTACGTCGCGTGGATCGATATGGATGCGCACCGCGACGGCTTGGCCTATCAGCCGTTCCAGTCCGTCATGAGCTTCGGGTCGGGGGGGACCTGGGGGCAAGGCCTCGGCCGCGGCCTCCAGGTCCTCTACCTTCCCGAGGCCCATACGGATTTCGTCAGCGCCATCATCGGGGAGGAGCTCGGGTTCGTGGGTATCGCGTGCCTCGCGGCGGCCTACCTCGTCGTCGTCGCGCGCGGCGTGAAGGTGGCCCTCAACGCGGCCGATGATTACGGCAGCTTCCTCGCCTTCGGCATCTCGACGCTCTTCGGTGTTCAAGCGCTGACCAACCTCGCCGTCGCGATGGCCATCCTCCCCACCAAGGGCCTCACGTTGCCCTTCATCAGCTATGGCGGCTCTTCGCTCCTCGTGAACGCCGCTGCAATCGGCGTGCTCCTCGGCATCTCCCGGCCGCGGCGTCGGATCGCCCCGGACAACAAGAAGAAGGAGCCGCAGAAGCCGCTCGAGCCGCTGCCCAGCGCGACCGCAGTCGTGCTCACGAACGCCGAGCAGGGGGCGGCAGAGTGGTGAGCGTCCTCATCGCAGGCGGCGGCACCGGCGGTCACGTCTTCCCGATGATCGCGGTCGGGCAGGCCGTCCAGGCGGTCGCGCCGGAGGCCGAGGTCTTCTACGTCGGCACGGCACGCGGCATCGAGACGCGCGCCATTCCTGCGGCCGGCGGCGAGCTGGAGCTCGTCGACGTCGCGCCGCTCCGAGGCGGCGGCATCGGCGGCTTCGCCCGAGGCGCGGTCCAGGCCGTGCGCGGCCTCTTGCAGTCGCGCCGGCTCATCGAGCGCCGGCGGCCCGACGTCGTCTTTTCGGTCGGCGGCTATGCGGGTGGCCCCATCGCGCTCGCCGCGCGAATGGCGGGGGTGCCATTGGCGATCCTCGAGCCCAACGCCGTCCTCGGGCTGACAAACAAGCTTCTGTCGCCCCTGGCCGCGCGGGCCTACACGGCGTTCGGTGATCTGCACCGCGCCTTCCGCTCCGACGTGGGGCTCAAGACGGGGGTGCCGCTGCGGCGCTCGATCGAGTCGTCGGCCTATCTCCCCGAGGAGCGTAAGCTCTCCGTGCTCGTGCTCGGCGGGAGCCAGGGCGCGAAGGCCCTGAACGAGCGGGTGCCGGCTGCGTTTGCTGCCCTCGTCCGCGAAGTCCCCCACGCCCGCATCGTCCACCAGGCGGGGAAGGGCAGAGGGGATGACACGCGCGAGGCCTACGAGCGCGCCGGTGCGCCCGAGCGATCCTACCGCGTGGTCGAGTTCATCGACGACGTCGGGGCCGAGCTCCGCGCCGCGGACGTGGTCTTGCAGCGCTGCGGCGCAAGCTCGCTCGCGGAGCTCTGCGCGACCGGGCGCGCGAGCGTGCTCGTGCCGTTCCCGTTCGCGGCCGATCAGCACCAGCTCCAGAACGCGAAGAGCCTCGAGCGCGTCGGCGCGGCCGTCGCGCTCACGCAAGACGAGGCGACGCCCGAGCGGCTCGGCGCCGAGCTCCTCACGCTGGCCCGAGACCCGGCGCTGAGGAAGCGAATGGCCGACGCCGCTCGCGCGGCGGGGGCACCCGACGCGGCGCGCGCGGTGGCGGAGGATCTGCTCCGCCTCGCGGGCCGCCCCCAAGCCACGAGGAGAAGCTAGTGTTTCGAGGACGCGTTCGTCACATCCATTTCGTCGGCGTGGGCGGCGTCGGCATGAGCGGGCTCGCGGAGATCCTGCGGTCTCTCGGCTTCGACGTCTCGGGCTCGGACCTGAAGGCTTCGGGGACCACGCAGCGCCTGCAGGGCATCGGCGTCCGTATCGACACGGGGCACCGCGCGGAGAACGTCGCGGGCGCCGACGTGGTCGTCTACTCGAGCGCGATCCGGCCGGAGAACCCGGAGCTCGTGGAGGCGCGCGCGCTCGGCACGCCCGTCATCACCCGCGCGGAGATGCTGGCCGAGCTGATGCGGCTGAAATACGGCGTCGCCATCGCCGGCTCACACGGAAAGACCACCACCACCTCGCTCGTCGCGACGGTGCTCCGGTCCGCCGGCCTCGACCCGACCGTCGTCGTTGGCGGGAAGATGGCCGCGCTCGGCTCGAACGCGCGGCTCGGCGCGGGCGACCTGCTGGTCGCCGAGGCGGACGAGAGCGACGGGAGCTTCCTCCGCCTCACGCCCACGATCGCGGTGGTCACGAACATCGATCCGGAGCACCTCGACCACTACGGGTCGCTCGCCAACCTGAAGGACGCCTTCATCGAGTTCGCGGCGCGCGTCCCGTTCTACGGGCTCGCGGTCCTGTGCCTCGACCACCCGCAGGTGCAGGACATCCTCCCGAAGATCCAGAGGAGATACGTGAGCTACGGGCTCAACCCGCAAGCGGATTATTCGGCGCGCGCAGTGCAGTTCCGCGGGCTGGAGACGAGCTTCAACGCCTACCGACGTGGGGTCTCGCTCGGCGGGTTCACGGTGCGGATGCCCGGCGCGCACAACGTCCTCAACTGCCTCGCGACCATCGCCGTGGCCGACGAGCTGGAGGTCCCGCTCGACGTCACGAAGCAAGCCCTCTCCACGTTCGGTGGCGTCGCGCGGCGGTTCACGGTCGTGGGCCGCGCGGCGGGCCGCACGCTCGTCGACGACTACGGCCACCACCCGGCCGAGATCCGCGCCACGCTCGACGCGGCCCGGCGGGCCTACCCGAGCGAGGAGCACCGCGTCGTCGTCGCGTTCCAGCCGCACCGCTACAGCCGCACGCGCGACCTGTTCGACGACTTCTCGCGGGCGTTCAACCAGGCCGACGTGCTGGTGGTCACCGACATCTACGCAGCAGGCGAGGCGCCGATCGAAGGTGTCTCGGCCGAGCGGCTCGTGCAGTCGATCCGCGAGCACGGCCATCACCACGCGCACTACGTGGCCGACAAGGCCGAGCTGCCCGAGGTGCTCGAGCAGCTCACCCGCGAAGGCGACATCGTCATCGCGCTCGGCGCCGGCGACGTGAACGCGTCCCTGGCCGGCCTCAAGGCGCGCCTCGAGGGCGCGAAGAAGGAGCCGAGCGCATGAGCGGAGCGCCGCCCCGCAACAAGCGGACGCGCATCGACTCCGCCGCCGACGCGGAGTCGCCGAGGCCTCCGGTCGCGCAGAGCGCGAGCGTGCGCCCGCCCGCCAAGAAGAGCGTGCCGCCCAAGGGAGGCTCGCGCGTCCGCCGCGTGGCCTTTTCGGCGTTCGCCTTCCTGAAGGTGGTGCTCGGCGTCGCGGCGGTGGTCGGCGCTTCCGTCGGCGTCGCGTGGGGCGCCAAACAATACATGCTCACGAGCCCGCGGTTCTCCATCAAGAGCGTCGCGGTGGAGGGGAACGAGCGGCTCTCGCCGGAGGACGTCGCGCGGTCCGCCGGCATCGCGCTCGGTGACAACGTCTTCGCGCTCGATCTGGACGACGCGCGGCGGAAGATCGAGGGCGACCCGTGGGTCAAGAGCGCGACGGTCGGCCGCAAGCTGCCCGGCTCGGTGGTCGTGAAGGTCGTCGAGCACGAGCCCGCGGCGGTCGTGGCCATCGGCGAGCGGCTCTTCTTGGCCTCGCGCGGCGGCGAGGTCTTCAAAGAGGTCAGCGCCGAGGACCCGGTCGACCTGCCCGTCATCACCGGGCTCGAGCCCGACGTGGTGGTGGCCGACCGGGAAGGGACCGAGAAGCGGATCGTCCGCGCGCTCGATCTGCTCGACGAGGCCGCGAAGGCCGCGTTCACGGCTCGCTACCCCGTCCAGGAGGTCCACCTCGAGAAAGACGGCAGCCTCTCGGTGGTGGTCGGCCGGCAGGCGATCGTGGTGGCGCTCGGTCACGCCCCGTTCAAGGGAAAGCTCGAGCAGGCCGACCGGGTCTTCCTGGAGCTCTCGAGGCGGAAAGCTGACGCTTCGGTCGTCTTCCTCGACAACGAGGGCAGCCCCGACCGCGTGGTCGTCCGGATGCGCTGAAGGGGGTCACCATGTCCCACCAAACGCACGTCGCAAAGTTGTACCGGCTCCGCCCGTTCTGGCAGCGTCCGAGCGTCTCAGCATGAGGATGCCGTGAAGAATCGCGCGGATGAGTCGGAGATCGTCGTCGGCCTGGACATCGGCACCACGAAGGTGTCCGCGGTCGTTGGCGAGGTCGACTCGGATGGGATCACCGTCCTCGGGGTCGGCAACGTGCCTTGCCGAGGTCTTCGGAAGGGCGTCGTCTCGAACATCGAGTGGACGGTCCGATCGATCAGCGACGCGATTGAGAGCGCGCAGACCATGGCCGGCGTCGAGATCCGGACGGTCTACGCGTCGATCGGCGGCAGCCACACGCGCTGCATCGCCTCCGACGGCGTCGCCGCGGTGAGCGGGGGCGAGGTCGGCCGCGTGGACGTGGAGCGTGTCCTCGAGGGCGCGCGCGCGATACCGGTCGACGCGGATCGCCAGATCCTCCACGTCTTGCCGCGCGAGTTCACGGTCGACAACCAGGACGGCATTCGCGATCCGGTCGGGATGAGCGGCGTCCGGCTCGGGGTGAAGGTCAACCTGGTCACGGCGGCCACGAGCTGCGTGCAGAACGTCGTCAGGACCGCGGAGCGCTGCGGCCTGACCGTCGCGGACGTGGTCCTCGGCTCGCTCGCGAGCGCCGAGGCCGTCCTCTCGGAGGACGAGAAGGAGATCGGCGTCGCCGTCGTCGACATGGGCGGCGGCACGACCGATCTGATCCTCTACGTCGACGGCGGCATCGCCCACGCGAGCGTGATCCCGGCCGGCGGCATGAACGTCACCGCCGACGTCGCGGCCGGGCTTCGCACCCCGATTGGCGAGGCGGAGCGCCTGAAGCGCAACTACGGCTGCGCCCTCGGCCGGATGGTCGGCGAGGAAGAGGAGATCGAGGTGCCCGGGGTCGGGGGGCACCTGCCGCGCCGCGTCCCGCGCCGCGTCCTCAGCGACATCATCGAGCCCCGCGTCGAGGAGATCTTCGCGGTCGTCCGCAAGCGCATCGAAGACACGGGCCTGCTCGAGCAGCTCTCGGCCGGCGTCGTCGTCACCGGCGGCGGCGTCCTGCTCGAGGGCATGATGGAGTTCGCCGAAGAGATCCTGGGGATGCCCGTCCGGCTCGGCGTGCCGGTCGGGGTGAAGGGCATCTCGCAGCTGGTTCAGGGGCCGCAGTTCGCGACCGGCGTCGGCTTGGTCCAGTTCGGGGCCAAGGCGCTCACGCAGGCGCGAGAGCGGTCGGTCGGTCCGGCGGAGCTCATTCGCTCCGTCAGGCCTCGCGTCGTGGAGGACGACCTCGCCGTCAGCGAGGAGATCCAGAAGAAGAAGCCGGGGCGTTTTTGGAATTGGCTCCGGGCGGCATTCTAGGCATCATGCGTTCAGATCGAGGGTCTGAACGCGGCATGTATCACGTTTGAGAAGTTCGTTTGAGTTGTCCGTTGTCTTGACTTGACCGGCCCCAGCGGTCCTCCGCCGAAGACGGGAAGAGGCGCCTGTCCAAGCGGTTCAGAAAACAAATCGTCGCAAATCAGGTCCGCTCGAAAGGCGGGCCCTTTTCAGAGACCCAGGTCTCCAGTCGCGTTCCCCCGGGAGGGTTCCGATGAGTTTCTCGATTGAGTTCGCGGATGATCAGAGCGGGTACGAGGCCCGCATCAAAGTCATCGGTTGTGGCGGTTCCGGTGGGAATGCCGTCAACACGATGATGAATTTCGGCCTCGAGGGCGTGGAGTTCATCGTGGTGAACACGGACGCCCAGGCGCTCGCCGCGGGCCTCGCCCCGAACAAGGTGCAGATCGGCGGCAGCGTGACGCGTGGCCTCGGCGCCGGCGCGGATCCCGACAAGGGGCGCAAGGCCGCGCTCGAGGACGTGACGCGCCTGAAGGAGATGATCTCCGGCGCGGACATGGTCTTCGTCACCGCCGGCATGGGCGGCGGCACCGGCACGGGCGCGGCGCCCGTCATCGCGCAGCTCGCGCGGGAAGAGGGCTGCCTCACGGTCGGCGTCGTGACCAAGCCGTTCCTCTTCGAAGGCAAGCAGCGCTCGCGTCGCGCGGAGATCGGGCTCTCGATGCTCGCGGAGCACGTCGACACGCTCGTCACCATCCCGAACCAGAAGCTCCTCTCCATGGGAGACGAGGAGCTGAGCTTCATCGAGGCCTTCCGCAAGGCGGACGAGGTCCTCTACCAGGCCATCAAGGGCATCAGCGATCTCATCACCCAGAGCGGGCTCGTGAACGTCGATTTCGCCGACGTGAAGACGGTCATGTCGAACATGGGCCGCGCGCTCATGGGCACCGGCTGCGCAAAGGGCCAGGGCCGCGCCCGCCTCGCCGCCGAGACGGCGGTCAACTCGCCGCTCCTCGACGACCTCTCGGTCGAAGGCGCCATGGGCGTGCTCATCAACATCGTCGGTGGGCCCGACATGAAGATGAAGGAGATCGAGGAGGCGGCCAGCTACATCCAGGAGCAGGCGCACGAGGACGCGAACATCATCTTCGGCGCCGCCGTGGACGAGAACATGGGCGACCTCATGAAGGTCACCGTCATCGCGACCGGCTTCGATCGGCAGCTCGAGGAGATGCAGCCTTCGGCCATGCAGGTCCGGACGACGCCCTCCCACCAGGTTCGCGACATGCACTTCGCCGCCCCGTCCGCGCGGGAGGCGTCGTTCGCGGAGCGGTTCGCCGAGCGCGCGCCCCAGGCGCCCGCGTCGGTCGGCCGCGCCAGCGCCCGATCGTCTCACCCGGCGGAGGAGGCAGCGGCTCCGGTCCCGACGAGGCGTGCTCCGGCGCGTGAGCTCGGCGCGTCCGGCCGCGAGCGCTCCAGCTTCGTTCCCCCGCTCGACGCGGACTGGGACACCCCGGCGTTTCAGCGCCGCGGAAGCTGAGCTCGCCCCGCGAGACTGGACGAGCGCGAGGCGCCGCACCACCTCGGTGCGGCGCTCGCCTTTTGTGGCAGTTGACTTGCAGGGCCAGAGCCTTATGGTCGCCGCACGGCTCCGCCGCCGGCAGGCGCCATTTTTGCCTCGCCGGTCTCCCCGGTCATGACTGAAAAGCGTTGTTATTACGAAGTGCTAGGGGTGGAGAAGGGCGCTGCTTCGGACGATATCCGGAAGGCCTATCGGCAAGCAGCCCTCAAACATCACCCCGACCGCAACCAGGGTGATCCCGAGGCGGAGCAGCGCTTCAAGGAAGCGACGGAGGCGTTCCAGATCCTCTCGGACGACCAGAAGCGCGCCCGCTACGACCGCTTCGGTCACGCCGGGGTGGAAGGGTCGATGCCCGACTTCGGGGGCGACATCTTCAGCCACTTCCAGGACATCTTCTCGGAGTTCTTCGGCGGCGCGCGGCCGGGTGGGGGTGGGCGCCGGCGCAACGGTCCCGCCCGAGGCGCGGACCTGCGGGTGCAGCAGCGGCTCACGCTCCAGGAGTCCTTCGTGGGTTGCAAGCGCGAGGTCTCGCTCCGCACGCCGGTCGCCTGTGAGGCGTGTGAAGGCAGCGGCGCGAAGGCGGGGACCAAGCGGAAGACGTGCGGCGCTTGTGGCGGGGCCGGTCAGGTCTCCACTGCGCGCGGCTTCGTGATGTTCACGCAGACCTGCCCTGAGTGTGGCGGCGAAGGCAGCGTGGTGAAGACGCCCTGCACGGAGTGTCACGGCAGCGGCAACGTGGAGAAGGTGCGCAAGGTCGTCGTTGCCTTCCCTGCCGGCATCGACGGCGGTCAGCGCCTGCGGGTGCCGGGGCAGGGCATGCCGGGGACCCAGGGCGGCCCTGCGGGCGATCTCTTCGTCGACGTCGACATCGCGCCGGATCCCGCGTTCGAACGCGACGGCCAGGATCTCATCACCCGCGTGAAGGTGAGCGTCGCGGAGGCCACGCTCGGCGCGACCCGCGAGGTCGAGCTGCCGGACGGCTCCACCGTGGAGGTCGAGGTGGCCGCCGGCACGCAGCCCGGCGAGGTGGTCACCACGCGCGGTCGCGGCGTCCCGCGCATCGACGGCCGCGGACGCGGCGCGCTCCACGCCGTCATCCAGGTCGAGATCCCGAAGCAGGTGCCCGCGCGAGCGCGGGAGCTCTTGCTCGAGCTCGACGCTGTCCTCACGGGCGGCGCGAAGCGCGACGCGGAAAAAGAAGCGGACGAGGCGCCTCCGGCCTCGGCGAAGATCGCGCTCTGACGCATCACCCGACCGCGCCGTCGCCATCGGCGTGCTAGCGTTCAGCACGATGCAGGGCTCGCAAGCCGAGTGTCCGATTTGCGGCAAACGCGTCGCGCCGCGCGAGGGCGCGAGCCTTCCGTTCTGCTCACCCCGCTGCAAGCTCGTCGACCTGCAGCGCTGGCTCGGCGGCACTTACCGCGTCCCCGGTGAGCCGGTCGCCGAGCCCCCCAAGGAGGATACGTGAGCCCCCGATCGTCCGCGGCCGCAGGCGCCGTCGGCCTGGCGCTGTGCCTCGTGACAGCTCCGTCATTCTCCCAGGGCGCGCCTGCGCCCACCGCGCCTGCGCCGTCCTCCGCCGCGCCGGCCCAGCCTCCGCCTCCCGACCCGTGGGGAGGGATGAACGCGGGCGGGCTGACGCCGCCCCCGCCCATGAACGGGCAGCCGCCGCCGCAGCCCGGGGCGGAACAGAAGCCTCCGCCCACCACGCTCACGAGCGATCTCGACGAGTCGAAGGAGAAGGACTCCGGGCGCGGGGTGTCCTGGTTCTGGATCGAGGCGCAGGGAGGTTACGAGCACCTCGGCCTGCAGACGTTCGAGATCGACGGTGCCGACCTCAGCGCGGGCTTCACCGAGACGACCGCCAACGGCGGCGTCGTGAGCGCAGGCCTGGGCGCGCAGATCATCTTCCTCACGCTCGGCGTCCGCGGCCGGCTCGGCTTCTTCCCCGACTGGCAGGCCGCGCGCATCGGCGGTGAGGTCGGCTTCAAGATCCCCGTCGGGTTCGTCGAGCCGCGCTTCGATATCGGCGCGGGCTACGCCGCGCTGACGAACCTCGACGGTGTGGTGCCGGAGTCGATCGGGATCAACGGCTTCTACGTGCGGGCCGGCGCAGGGGTGGACTTCTACCCCGTCGAGCTGCTCGCGCTCGGCCTGGTGGCGTCGTTCGACTTCATGGGGCTCTCGCGTGCGGGCCTCTCCCCGGCCGAGGTGCAGAGCCTCCGGACCTCACGCCCCGACGTCACCGACTCGCAGGCCGAGGCGCTCGCGCAAGGCGGCACCGGCTACGGGGCGGGCTTCGCGCTGCAAGGCAACGTCGGCCTGCATTTCTGATGCGCCCGGTCGAGCTGCTCGTGATCGGCGCGGCCAGCGTGGTGCCGCTCGCGATCGTCGGGCCGTTCGTAGCCCGGGACGACAAGGGGAGCTTGCAGCCCTTCCGACCGGGGCTCATCGCGCTCGCGCTGGGGGTCGTCGCCTACTTCGCGTCCAGGGCGGCGCAGCTCGCGGCGGTGCGGCTCTCCGGGCTCGACCTCGGCGCGCAGCCGGCGAGCGGGTTCGTCGCCATCGCCTACGCGTTCCTGGTCGTCGGGCCGGTGAACGAAGCGTTGCGCGCCGCGGCCGCGATCCCGGGGCTTCGCTCGGACCGCATGCGCGTCCCCTACGACGCCATGCGCGTGGCGATCGGCGCTGCGGCGGGGTTCGGTACGTGTGAGACCGTCGGGTACCTGTCGAGCGTCGCGGTGAGCTCCGCCTCGGTCTTCCGCGCGCTCGCCGGCTTCTCCGCGCAGGTGGCGCTCACGGGCATGTGGGGCTTCGCGCTCGGCCGCGAGCGGCGCCGCCGCCTCGGAGGCCAGGCCTTCACGCGCGCCTTCCTCGTCGTGGTGTTTTTCTCCGCGCTCGTCCACTACTTGCTCTTCTCACGCGGCGAGAGCGCGCTCTGGGCGGCTCTGCCGCTCGTCGTGTCGGCGTGCCTCGCTGCGCTCGTCGCTCGACGCGACCTCCTGCGTATGGGCGATCCGAAATACAAGCGGCGGCTGTCGCGCCTCTTGCCGCTCTCGCCCCCGACCATCGAAGAGCTCGAGCTCGCGCTGCTCAAGCGCCCCGACCGTCCGCTCATGTTGCGGTGGATCTTCTTCGGCGCTCTGGTGACCACCGGCGTGCTGACCGCGATGATCGCCGGCTCGGTGTTCGTGGGGCACGGCGCGGGGGTCGACTTCGCGGCCGTCGATCAGGAGGTGAGCTTCGACAGGAGCGGACCACCGCTCGTCCTCCTCGGGTCCGCGGCGCTCGGCGCGTTCCCCGTCTCCGGGTTCCTCGTCGCGCGCGCGTCGTCGGCGCAAGGGGTGCTCGAGCCCGCGCTCGCTGCGGCCGTCGCCATCGTCGGCCTCGTCGTGCTCCTCGGTCTCGCCGCGCCGGTCGCCGTTGTCTTCGGTCTCGCGCTCGGGCCGGTCGCCTTCGCGCTGGCTTGCGCGGGCGCGTGGGCGGGGCTCGAGCGGTAGGCCGCTTCAGTTCGGCGCGCCGCCGTCCACCTCGACGGCCACGACCTCGAGCGCAAACGTGACCAGGAGGCCGCTCTCGAGCTCGAACTCGCCTCGGCCCTTCTTCTTCTCGTACTCCGACGCGATGCGGAACTTTTGGATGTCCGGGCGCGGCGCGCCGCGCTTCACGTTGGCGCGGACGGTGAGCGTGAGCCGCCCGGCGCGCACCGGGTGGTCGGGCAGCGCGAGCGTCATCCGCAACGCCAGCAGGGTGCGCCGGACGGACTCGACCAGCGGCGCGGGAGGCGCGGGCTTCGTCTTTGTGATGACAAGACTGTCAGCGACGACCTTTCCGTGCTCGTCGAGCGCAAGGGTGAACGTGACCGCGCCGGCGTCGCCGTCGCCGAGCTCGGCCCACCCCTCGACCGGGGACGCGTAGGTGGGAAGCTCCTTGTTGAACCGGGCGGCCACGTCGGGCGCCTTCCGCGCGTGACCCGCGCCGTCGTCCGGCGACGAGCCGGGCCCGTCTCCGCCCGGTCCGGCCGACGCGCTCGCGGCCGGCGTGGCCTCGGCGCTCCCCGACGCGGCCGGCGAAGCCGACGGCTGTGGCTTCGGGCGAGCCGAGGCCGGTGAGCGCGGCGGTGGTGGGAGCCGCGGCGCGGTCGCGGGCAGAGGAGGGAGCTCGATCGCCGGCTCGCTGGGCTCGGCCGGAGGCGGTGGCGCTGCACCCGCCTTGCCCGCGAGCTCGTCCACCGCGACGTCCGACACGGCCTGTGGATCGTCCTGGTCTTCGAGCACCTCGACGGCTGGGGCCAAGGTCGCTGCGGGCGGCGCCGCCTCCGCCTTGGCACCGCCGCGTCCGCCGAGCGCCGCGAAGGTCACCAGGAAAAACGCGTGCGCAACGAACGACACGACGACAAAGACGCCTCCCAGGCCTTTGTCTCGTCCGGTTGGGTCTGCTAGGTCCGTCGTCGCCATGCCGAGCCGCGGTCCGTTGAGACAACCTAGCGCCCGACCGGGTTCCTCGCCTACGTGAAGCTCGTCCTCGGCATCTCGACCTCCACGCCTCGTGGCTCCGTCGCGCTCGTCGGCGCCGGCCGCGTGCTCGGGCTCGCTACACACGAGGTGCTCGAGGCGCACGCCGAAGCGCTCTTCTCGTTGATCGACGAGGCCCTCGCGCAGGCCGGCGCGAGCCGGACGGATCTGTGTGGTGTGGCGTGTGACGTCGGCCCCGGCTCGTTCACCGGCGTGCGAGTCGGGGTGGCTTCGGCGGCGGGGGTCGCGGCGGCGCTCGGGCTGGAGACGGTGTCGGTCGGCTCGCTCGAGTCGATGGTGCACGCGGCCCTGCGCGCGCGCCCCCACGAGCGCGTCGCTCGGATCGCCGCGGTCCTCGATGCGAAGAAGGGTGAGGTGTACCTGGGCTCGTACGATCGCGCGGGGCACCCGCTCGCTTCCTCGCGTCACCTCTCGCGAGCCGAGGCGCAGGCGGAGCTCGAGGCGTGGGCCGCCGAAGCCGACACCCGGATCGTGGGGGCGGTCGCCCTCGAGCTGGGCTCCCTCGGCACGTCGCCCGCGATCGTCCGCGCGCCGGCGGCCGACCTGCCGTGTGCGAGCTCGGTGGCGCTCGTGGGCGAGGCCTGGCTCTCGGAAAAAAGGGCGCTCGGCCCGCTGAAACCCGTGTACGTTCGGGAGCCCGACGCCAAGCCCTCCTTCGGTCCGGCGATCCCCAGGTGAACCACGAATCCCACTCGATACTGGTAGGATCTGCGGCGATGGCCGATGCGCATCCCGAAGGTCAGCCGGGAGCGACCGCCGAAGGCGACGCCGCGGAGCCGTCGCAGCCGCCGGCGTTCGACATGGACGGCTCCGTGCTCGACGATCACGAGCCCCTGTCCGAGGGGGAGCGCCTTCGCGCTCGGTTCGGGAAGCGTTTCGAGGTCGGAGACGTCATCTTCCGGGAGGGTGAGGAGGGCTCGAGCGCCTTCCTCCTGGAGGAGGGCCGCGTGCGGCTCATCAAGCGCGTCCGCGGCGTCGAGCGCTCGCTCATGGTCCTCAAGCCGGGCGATCTGTTCGGTGAGTCGGCCCTCCTCGCGGGAGCGCCGCGCTCCTCCACGGCCATCGCGCTCACCTCGGGCCTCGCGCTCTCGCTCGATCAGGCAACGCTCCAGAACCTCCTCGAGCGCAACCCCGTGGTCGCGGGCCGCCTGGTGAAGCAGCTCGTGCGCCGGCTCCGCGACGCGGAAGATCAGATCGAGATCATGATGCTGAGCGACACGCAGTCGAAGGTCGTGAGCGCGCTCCTGAAGCTCGCCCAGAAGGACCACAGCGAGTCGCCCGGGCACGCCGTCGCGTTCTCCATCTCGCCGATGGAGCTGTCGACCCGCGTCGGGCTCGACGTGGACACGGTGAAGCGCGTCGTCCAGGAGCTGCGCGAGGGCCAGTACCTCCGCGTGGCGGACGAGCGCCTCGAGATCCCGGACCTCGACGCCTTGCGGCGGCTCTTCGCGCTGCTCGGCGTGAAAGACGAGATCCGCGGCGAGCTCGACGAAGGTCGATGAGGCCGAGCGCGCCGTCCCGCTCGTCCGTCGGCCGAACGTGGGCCGACACGCGAGAGGGGCTCGGTTGACGCGATCGGTCGGCTACGCTACCGGAACTTCCGTGCAGGTTCGAAAAGAGCTGGCTATCCTCGTGACGCTGGCGGCGCTCGGTCCCGCCTGCGCATCGAACGACGGCGCCGCGGCGGACCCGAAGAGCGTCGCGGTCTACGACGTCGCTCGAGACGAATACGGCAAGGGCAACCTCCGCGAGGCGCTCGCGAAGGTGCGCGAGGCGCTCGAGACGGACGCCAACAACGCGGACGCGGCCTACCTCGGCGCCATCATCCACCTCGCGTTCTGCGAGAAAGACCCTGCGTCGTCGGACTGTCAGTTCGCCGAGGCCGAGCGGTACGCGCGCAAGGCGCTCGAGTCCTCCCCGGACATGCGGGACGCGCGCAACACGCTGGGCGTCATCCTCGTCCACGAGAAGCGCTACGACGACGCCATCGAGGTGTTGAAGCCGCTCACGGAGGACATCCTCTACGGCTCCCCCGAGAAGTCATGGGGAAACCTGGGCTGGGCCTACCTCGAGAAAGGCCAGGTCGACCCAGCGGTCGATGCGCTCCTCCGGTCGGTGGCCGCGCAGCCTCGTTTCTGCGTCGGCAACTTCCGGCTCGGCCTCGCGTACGAGAAGAAAGGCGACGCGAAGGCCGCGCGCGCGGCGCTCACCCGCGCGATCGAGACCGACGCGCGCTGCGGTCGCATCCAGGAGGCGTGGGAGGCCCGCGGCCGGACGGCCATGAAGCTCGGCTCCAAGGAGGACGCGCGCGCCGATTTCGTGAAGTGCACGGAGCTCGGCAAGACCACACCTTCGGGGACGCGCTGCGAGGGCCAGCTGCGACAGCTCGGCCCGTCCGACTCGCCTCGGCCTGCGGAGCCGGCGCCTGCCGAGCCGCCGCCCGCACCTTCCGGCTCGTCGAGCCCGGCGCCCGCTCCCTGACTTCGTGCCCGGCCCCGTGACCCGCGCGCTCGGTCCTTCCGTGGCGAGCAAACCCTGGCCGAGCACGCGCCGAGCGAGCATCTGAACCCGTGTAGCGGATCGGGACAGTGAAAAAAGGATCTCCGTCCGCAAAGTCAAGAGGCATTTTGCAGCACGATCCGCTACCACTCTGCCTCCGTCAGGATCCGCCTATGGATTCAACTTCGCTGCGCTCCGTCGGTCCTTGGACTGCATCCAGCTCGCTGGACGCCGGCTCGGGTTCCATCGGCCGGTACCTCCGGAGCATTCGCGAAGCGCGTGGCATGAGCGTGGAGGAAGTCTCGCGCGCCACGCGCATTCCCATCGTCTCCATCGAGCGCATCGAAGGCGACCACTTCGACGACCTCCCCGGGGAGGTCTTCGTCCGCGGCTTCCTCAAGGCCTACGCCCGCGCAGTCCAGGCCTCGGTGGATGAGGTGCTCGCGCGCTACACCGCCTGCCGCCGCGTCGCCTGGGTGACGCCGCTGCCCCTCTCGTCCGCTTCGGAGAGCCGCTCGCCCGGGCGCCGCGTCGGCGTCGCCATCGCGTTCGTGCTGCTCCTCATCCTCTTCACCGTCGCGATCAGCATCGTGCTCAAGCCGCGCGGTCAGGGCGTCCCCCGAGAGCTGTCGCAGTCGAGCGCCGCGGCCGCGACGCGCCTCGGCTGAGTGCCGCGGCCCACGAAGGCGGCCGTCGAGCGCGTGGTCGACACGCCCGCGCTCCTGGTTCGCCGCGTGGACGTGGGCGATCAGGACGTGCTCGCGACGTTCTTCACGCGTGAGCGCGGGGCCGTCTCGGTCTCGGTGCGCCGCGCGCGCGCGCCGAAGTCTCGGCTCGGCCCGATCGAGCCTCTCCACACGTTGCAGCTCCGCCTCGAGATCCTGGCGCGAGCGGACGCGGTGAAGCTGCGTGACCTCGCCATCGTGCGCGCCCGCCTCGCGCTGGTGGAAGACCCCGCGCGGCTCGACGCGGCGTCGCGGCTGCTGCGCTGGTTGCGCGCCCTCGCCCCGGCGAACGTGCCGGAGCCGGTGGCCTTCGATCTCGTCGACGCGGCGCTCGACCGGATCGAAGACGGGCCGTCCGCGGCCGCGACGGCGGTGCTCGCAGTCGCGGGGCTCTCCCTCGCCGCGGCGTTCGGCTACCGGCTGGAGCTCGATTCGTGTGTCCGCTGCTCCGCTCCGTGCCCCGAGGGATCGAGCGCGCTGCTCGATCCGGCCGCGGGCGGCATCGTCTGCCGCGCCTGCGGGGGCGGGAGCGTGCTCATGCGCGCCGCGCTCCGGCAGTCGCTCAGGCGGGCGATGCGCGGAGAAGAGACCGAGCTCGGGCGACAGGACGCCGAGCGCGTGGCCGACCTCGCCGAGCGGACGATCGCCGCGCACGCGAAGGGTCAGGAGGCGCGCAGGTAGCGGCGGACGGCGCGCGGGGCGCCGTCGGTCGTCTCGATCTCGAGGAACGGACGGCCCGGCGCGTCGCGTGGGAACGAGAAGCTGCCCGTGTTGGCGTAGGACTCCGTGAGCGCCTCGCGGTGCGCGTGTCCCATGACGACGAGCTTCGCGCCGGTCGCGCGCGCGACGTCTTCCGCGCCGCGGGCCAGCATCTCCGGCACGCTGCCGCCGTACCGATCGAAGCCCGCCGCCCACGACGCGCCCATCGCCAGGGCGCCTGCCGAGAGAAGCGACAGGCCGGCGGCTCGCTTCCCCGCGGCGAGGGCGAAGAGCCCGGACATCATCGCGACCGTGGCCCCGACCCGGTCGAGGTAGAGCCGCTGGAACGTGGCCAGCGAGCTCGACATCGTCGGGACCGCGCGGATGCCGTCGAGCGCCTCGAGCAGCTCGACCGAGACGCCGTGGTGGCCGGCATAGGTCTCGGCACGGCGCGCGCCGATCTCCCGCTCCTCCGCGGCGCGCGCATCGAAGGTCGCGCCGCTCGCAGCCATCGCCCGGAAGGCGGTGTCGAAGTACTTGTAGACGACGTACGGGCCGCGCACGCCGTACCAGCGGAACGCCGACGCGAGCAGCCAGAGCGGCGTCTTGTCGTTTGCGTTGAGGTAGCGGAACGCCCCGGTGGGCGCGATGAACTCCTCCACGAAGTGGACGCCGAGGCTGCGCGCCCCCGCGACGAGCGGGTGCGCCGTGGCGTTGTCCGGATCGAAGAGGTGCCCGTGCTCGAGGTGAACGCCGCCTTCCCGGAAGAACCAGGGCGACGTCCGGACGCGGTCGCGTCGCTCGCCGTCGAGCCTGAGGCCCGTCATGAGCGCGTCGCGTTCGTCCGGATCTCCCGCGGCCGCGTCGTGGTTGCCGGAGACGACCCACAGCTCGCCGCCCCCGTCCACGTGCTCGCCGAGCGCGCGCGCGAAGCCCGCGTGTGTCTGCACCGCGTCGCGCAGGGCGCGAGCCCGAGGCGCGCCGGGGTGGTCGGCGGAGAGATCGAACAGATCCCCGAGGAAGACCAGCCTCGCTCCCGGGTGCTCGGTCACCAGCCGCACCGCGTCCTCGACCGCGCCCTTCGGCGTGTCGCGCACGAGGTGCAGGTCCCCTACGACGATCGTTCGCTTTGCCATGCCTCGGCGAGGACGGTTGTTTCATCGCCCGGCGGGTCGCGCAAGGAAGAACACGCAGCGTGACCAAGGGGTCACCTCGGCGTCGACTCGCGCGACCGCGCAGGCGGCGCTCCCCGAGATGAGCCTTCCAAGCCAGCGCCGGTCGCGATACGCACGCGCGGTGACCGACGCCGTCATTCTCACCTGCCACGGCACGATCTCGGACCTCGCCGATCTGGAGGCCTTCCTCCGAAACGTGCGGCGCGGGCACCCCGCTCCGCCCGAGCTCGTGGCGGAGGTCCGCCGCCGCTACGAGATCATCGGCCCGTCCCCGCTGATGTCCACCTCGCGACGCCAGGCGGAGCTGCTCGAAGCGCGGCTCGGCGTCCCTTGCCGCGCGGCCGGGCGTCTCTGGCACCCGTACCCGGCGGAGGTCCTCGGCGAGCTCGCCGCGCTCGGCGCCAAGCGCGTGCTCAGCCTCCCGCTCGCGCCGCAGTCGGTCCACGTCTACCACGGCGCGGTCGAAGAAGCGGCCGCCAAGATGAATGACATGACCGTCATTCGTGCGCCGTCCTGGGGGGAGGAGCCTGCGCTCCTCGACGCCTTCGCCGCGACAATCGAGGAGGCGCTCGTCCGCCTGGGCGAGAGCGAGCCCGCGCGCACCGAGATCCTCCTCACGGCGCACTCGCTCCCGACCCGCGTCATCGCGGCGGGGGATCCCTACGAGAAGGACTTCCGCGCCATGGCGGCGCGCGTCGCCGAGCGCTTCGTGTCGCGTGGCTACCCGGTCGAGGTCGCCTTCCAGAGCCAGGGCGCCTCGGGCGGACCCTGGCTGGGGCCGGACTTCGTGGAGGTGATGCGGCAGGCAGCCTCACGCGGGGCGCGGGCCGCGGTGGTGGCGCCCATCGGGTTCATCTCCGAGCACGTCGAGACCCTCTACGATCTGGACGTGGACGGCGCGGCCGCCGCGCGCGATGCGGGGCTCGCTTACGCGCGCGCGCCGGCCGTGGGCGCACGAGACGCGGTGATCGACGCCCTCTTCGCCGTCGCCCGCCGCGCGCTCGGGTGACTGGCTCCGGCGCTCGCGCCGGGTAAGCTAGCCGCTCATGCGAAGACTCGTCTCCTCCGCCGGTCTCGCGGCGGCGCTCGCGCTCACGCTCACCACGGTGTCCGCCTCGGCGGAGCAGGGCTCGCTCGCCGACGTCCGCAAGCTCGTGGATCGGGGGGCTTACACCGAAGCCCTGGAGGCGCTGAAGCCGGCGTCGGGCAAAGACGCCGCCGCAGCGGACCTGCTGCGCGCCGAGATCGAGCTGCGCACGGGCAAATACGCCGAAGCGGAGAAGAGCGCCGAGCGCGCCGCGAAGGACAAAGCGCTGAAGCCCGCCGCCGTGGCCCTCCGGGCAGAGGCGCTCGCCGCCCGCGGCAAGGTCGCCGACGCGATCGCGGCGCTCCGTGACGTCGAGGCGGAGCCCGAGGCGCGGCGCGCTCGGCTCTTGCTCGGAGAGTACCTGATCCAGACGGGAAAGCGGGCGGACGCGCGGGCGCCGCTCATGACGCTCATTCAGGACTACAACAACGACACGATCAAGAGCACCGACGCGGACGGGCTCACCATGGTGGGCCGCGCGGCGCACCTGCTCCGCAGCGCGCGCGACGCAAACGACGCCTACAACGACGCGGAGAAGGCGGGCGGCAAGACCCGGATCGAGACGCTCCTCAGCCGCGCCGACCTCTTCCTCGACAAATACAACCCGGGAGGCGCCGGCGCCGTCGTGAAGGAGGCGGAGGCGCTCGCGCCGAACGACCCGCGCGTCCGGGTCATGAAGGCGCGCGTCATGCTGGAGAACGCGATGGACTTCGACGGCGCCGACAGCGAGCTGCGCCGAGCCCTCTCGGTGAACCCGGCGCTGCCGAGCGCGTTCTTCGTGAAGGCCGGGCTTGCCCTGCGCGACCTCGACATCGAGGCGGCCGACAAGGCCGCCGACCAGGGGCTCGCCACCAACCCGAACGACCTCGAGCTCCTGAGCATGAAGGCCGCGATCCGCTTCTTGGCGGACGACCCCAAGGGCTTCGACACGTTCGAGAAGAAGGTGCTCGGCCTGAACCCGGAGTACTCGCGTTTCTACCAGGTGGTAGGGGAGTTCGCCGAGTGGGAGCACCGGTATGACGACATCGTCTCCTTCATGGAGAAGGCGACGAACCTCGACCCACGGGACGCCAAGGCCTATGCGGCGCTCGGCCTCAACCTGATCCGCGCGGGCAAGGAGGACCAGGGGGTCGAGGCGCTGCGGAAGGCCTGGGAGAAGGACAAGTTCAACGTCCGCGTCTTCAACACGCTGAACCTGTACGAGCGCGACATCGCAAACGGATACCTGACGGTCCAGGGGCAGACCTTCCGGATGCGCTACGCGAAGGACGACCAGGCCGTGCTCGAGCGCTACGTGCCGCGCCTCCTCGAGGAGGCGTGGGGCTCGATGGTGAAGCGTTACCAGTTCACGCCGAAGACACCCGTGTCGATCGAGCTCTACGCGGACGAGGAGCACTTCAGCGTCCGCACGAGCGGCCTACCGAACGTGGGGATCCAGGGCGTCTGTTTTGGTCAGACGCTCGCGTTCATGAGCCCGCGCGCGGCGCCCTTCAATTGGGGCAACGTGCTCTGGCACGAGCTCGGCCACGTGTTCGCCATCCAGCTGTCGAAGAACCACGTCCCGCGGTGGTACACGGAGGGCCTCAGCGAATACGAGACCATCGTCCGCCGGCCGGAGTGGCAACGCGAGGAGGACCCGCAGCTCTACGCCGCGCTGAAGGGCGGGCGTATCCCCGCGGTCGCCGGCTTCAACCGCGCCTTCACCCACGTCGACAGCGTGGAGGAGGTGACCATGGCCTACTACGCAGCCAGCCAGATCGTCGTCTTCATGGTCGAGAGGTACGGCTGGGACAAGGTCGTCTCGATGATGCCGAAGTGGGCGAACGGCCAGAAGACGCCCGAGGTCGTGCAGGCCTCGCTCGGCGTCAGCGCGGCGGAGCTCGATCGCGAGTACCGAGCGTGGCTGCAGAAGAAGCTCGCTCGCTACGACGGACAATACGTCCCCGACCTGCATGCGCCGAGCCTGGAGGACGCAGAGGACGCCGTGAAGAAGGCGCCGGCCGATGGACGCAAGCTCGTCGAGCTCGCCATCGCCCGCTTCCGCGCGGGCAAGCAGAAAGAGGGGCAGGCCGCGCTCGCCGAGGCGATCCGCGTCGATCCTTCGAACCCCGACGCGAGCTACATCCTCGCCGACCTGGCGCTGGAGAAGGAGGGCGACGAGAAGGCGAACGCCGCCGCCGCCAAACAACACCTCGACAAGATGATCGCGAACAAACACGACGGCTACGCGGTGCGGATGAAGCTCGCGTCCATCGCCCTCGCGATGGAGGACACGAAGGGCGCACGCGACGCGCTCGCGGCCGCGAGCAAGCTCGACCCCTCGCAGCCCGAGCCCGTCGCGAACCTGATCAAGATCGCGCGGAAGCTTGGCGACGAGCGCACCGAGATCGCCGAGCTCTCGCGCTACGTCCTGCTCGAGCAACACGACCGCGCGGCCTGGGGGCGGCTGCTCGAGGGCCTCGTCGCCCGCGGCCGCTGGGAGGAGGCGGCGAAGGTCGGCGAAGGCGCGGTCTTCGTCGATCTGGCGAACCCGGAGGTCCACCGGCTCTACGCGCGCGCGCTCGCGAAGACGGGCCGGCATGTCACGGCCGTCTACGAATACAACAGCGCCATCGTCGCCGGCGCGCCTCCCTCGATGCTCGCCGAGATCTACCGCGAGCTCGCCAAGGGCTACGACAAGCTCGGCCAACCGAAGCTCGCGGAGCAAGCCCGCGCGTTCGAGAAGACCGTCGCTGCCCGAGCCGCGAAGTGACCCATCACTCGACGTCGTCGGGCTCGCTGTCGGCCCGACGCAGCCCGAGCGCCTTGCATTTCTTGTAGAGGTGGCTGCGCTCGAGGCCGAGCGAGCGCGCCGTCGCGGCCATCTGGCCCTGGTGATGCGTGAGCGCCTGCTCGAGGATCGCCCGCTCGGCCTCCTCCGACAGGACCCGGAAAGGCACGCCTGCGCGGTAGAGGTTGCCTGCTGGGACCGCGCCGCCGCCCAGGCACGTCCGGACCTCGGCGTCGCTGATCGTCTCATCGGGCGAGAGGATGACGAGTCGCTCGATCACGTTCCTCAGCTCGCGGACGTTGCCCGGGTAGCTGTGCGCCGAGAGCGCCGCGATCGCCGCCTCCGTGAGGCGCATGCCCGGCCTGTCGTTCGCCGCCATGGCGAGGGACAAGAAGTGCGAGCACAGCTCGGGGATGTCGTCGCGCCTCGAGCGGAGCGGGGGCAGCTGGAGCGGCAGGACGTTCAGGCGGTCGTAGAGGTCGGCGCGGAACTTCTCTTCGGAGCACATCTGGGTGAGGTCGCGGTTCGTGGCTGCGACGACTCGCACGTCGACCTTCAAGATCTCGCTACCGCCGACGCGCTCGATCTCTCGCTCCTGCAAGACGCGGAGGAGCTTCGCTTGCATGGGCAGGGGCATGTCACCGATCTCGTCGAGGAAGAGCGTGCCGCCGCTGGCGCGCTCGAACTTGCCGCGCCGCTGCTTCGTCGCGCCGGTGAACGCGCCGGCCTCGTGACCGAACAGCTCGCTCTCGAAGAGCTCGCTCGGGATGGCCGCGCAGTTCATCTTCTCGAGCGGGCCCTTCGCGCGCTTGGATGCGGCGTGGATCGCGCGGGCGACGAGCTCCTTGCCCGTCCCGCGCTCACCGATGACGAGCACCGTGGCGGTCGCCTTGGCCGCGCGTTCGACCTGCTCGCGGAGCTGCTGCATCGCGCGGCTCTGCCCGATGAGCTCGCCGAGGCCGGCCTGCCTTCGCAGGACCTTGGCCTCTGCCTCGGCACGTGTCAGGCGCAGGGCGTTCTCGAGCACGAGGAGGAGCCGGTCTGTCGAGACGGGCTTCTCGAGGAAATCGAACGCGCCGAGACGGGTCGCCCGCACGGCGGCGTCGACTGTCGCGTGTCCGCTCATCATGACAACGGGGAGGTCGTTCCCACCTGCTCGCACTTTCTGGAGCAGGGTCACACCATCACCGTCGGGCAGCGCGACGTCGAAGAGCGCGATGTCGTAGCTGGTCTTGGCCAGCTTTTCCTCGGCGATCTTCACGCCTCCGGCGACATCCACGGTGTAGCCCTCGAGCGAGAGGGCCTTCTGGAGGGTCGTCAGGATCGACCTCTCGTCGTCGAGGACGAGGACGTGCGCGCGGGCCATCCCCGAAGCGTAGAGCCTTTCCACCGAGGGTCGAAAGTGATTGCGGAGCTGTGGTAGCGTGGCAACCCATGGTCCCCGACACCCCCCCGACTGCGGAGGGGGAGCTCGCGCAGACGCCGTTCGCACATTTGGCCGTGTTCGCTCTCGAGCGGCGGTTGGATGGTGAGCTGTTCCTGATCGAGCCCGGAGGGACGACCCACGCCATCCGTTTCGAGCGGGGCGCGCCCATCAAGATCAAGGAGGGCGACGAGTTCGCCCGTCTCGGCGCCCTGCTCGTGGAGGACGGCGTCGTGAGCGCCGAGACCGTCGAGGGGGCGGCCGCGATGAAGGGCGGCTTGCTCGGTGATCTTTTGGTGCTCTCGGGCTACGTCGAGCCCGCCGCCCTCGAGGCGGCCCTCGAGCGACAGTTCCGCGCGCGAATGACGCGGTTCTTCGGCCTGCCTGCGCAGACGACCTTCCGCTACTTCGAGGGCGCGCAGACGCTCCAGGACTACGGCGGCGAGCCCGCGAGCCTCGAGCCGCTCGATCTGATCTGTCAGGGCATCCGCGAGCACGGTCAGGCCTCGACCCTCTACCAGGCCACGCTCGATCTGCTCGGCAACGCGCCGCTCAAGCTGCACCCCGAGGCGCCGCTCGATCGGCTCGACCTCTGTGAAGACGAGGCGCTCGTGGTGGAGCTCTTGAACCTCGAGCCGACGACGCTCGCGGAGCTCGAGACCATCGAGGGCTGCTCGCAGCAGGTCGTGCGGAACTTCGTCTACACGATGATGCTGACGCGCCTGCTCGACCTCGGGAAGGGCCTGCCCGTGGGCCTCGGCGACAAGCCGAAGAGCGTGGCCAAGGTGCGGCTCCGCTCGGAGGTGCACCGCAAGGGCGCCGCGCTCGACGAGCGCGTGCAGGGCCAACGCTCCGTTCGGTCGCTCAACGTGAAGGGCAGGGCCATCGTCCCGCGCGACGAGGGCGAGTCGGTGCCGCCTCCTCCGGTCGAGGTCGTGCAGGTCCCGCCCGCCGCCCTCGGCCCGGAGCAGGCCAGCGCGGAGGTCCCCCCGCCTTCGTCGAAGCGAGGTGTGGAGGCCGCGACGGCTCGCTCGAGCGTGCCGTCGATCACGAACGAGGCCGGCCAGGCACCTGCCAAGGCCGCGGAGCCTGCGGAGAGCGTCCCCCCCGACGCAGCGTCGACCGAAGCGGCGGCGATCGTCGATGAGCCCTCCGGCGGCGAGGAGTCCAGCCGCCGCCTGATCGCCGACGCCGTCCGCGGCCTCTCCCACGAAGCGCTCGTGAAGCTCGCGCGCGAGAAGATCGACGAAAAAGATCCCTCCACGGCCGCCGAGATCTGCGTGCTCGCGCTCGCTCGCCTCGAGGGCGACGGCCAGCTGGACTCCGACCAAGCGAAGGAGATCTCGCTGATCGGCGTGTGGGCTCGCTCCCTCGAGCCCCACCCCGACCTGAAGGCGCTGACCGTCGAGCTCGACGATCTGATCCGGGAGCGCGACGACAGGGCGCTCGCTCGCCTCGTCCGGGGTCGCATCCGCAAGAAGCTGGGCAACGACCCGGGCGCGCTCAGCGACTACCGTCGCGTCCTCGAGCTCGAGCCCGACAACGCCGAGGCCAAGGCGGAGCTCGCCTCGCTCGACGAGGCAAAGCCCACTCGCCGCGGCGAGACCGGCTTCCTCAAGCGCCTCTTCCGGCGCTGATCCGGATCGAGGAGGGCGAGGCGCTGCGCGACAAACGCTGGTCGAAGCGCGCAGTGCCGCCTCGGGTGACGCTGCCCTCGGGCCGCAAGGTGCGGCTGTCCCAGGAGGCGCTCGCCGCGGCCGCGGATCCGGGCGAGACGTTGGCTCCCATCGCGAGGGCCTTCGCGGTGCTCGCGGCGCCGCGTGCGATCACCGACGAAGACGGGGAGGTGATCGCGCTCGACGATCTCGAGCTGCGCGACGCTCACCTCCTGCGCGCGCTCGTGCTCCGGGCCGGTCTCGTCGAGGAGGGGCCGCGGACCTTCCCGTGCCACAACTGCGGCGAGCCGGTGACGCTCACGCCGTCGGAGGCGTTCGAGATCGGGCCGTTCGTCGACGACGAGCTCGACGATCCGGAGCTCGACGCGCCGTTCGACTTCGATCGCCGGTGGGCCATCCCCACGGTGTTCTCGGACGAAGGCGCCGCGCGCACGATCCGCCTGGCGCCGCGGACCGTGGGTGAGGCGCAGGTGCTCGCCCGAGCAAACGGCCCGCTGGACCTCAGCCGGGCCGTGATCACGGCGCTCGGCGTGCGGGAGCTCGGGCGATCGAAGACCGCGCGGGCCATCGCGTCCGGCCTCGAGCGGGCCGACGACGAAGCCTGGACGGCGATCGCCGCCTTGTGGGAGCGCGCGCACTATTCCCCTCGCTCGATGGCCGAGGTGGTCTGCGCGTGCGGCGCGCGCAACGAGCACCCGGTCCCGGCCGACCGTGAGCTCGACGCGCTGGCGCCGCTCGCCGATCCCGAGCGGCCGGAGTCGGAGGTCGCTGGCTTCCCGGACGAGGAGACGTTCGCGCGGTGGGTGCGCGAGACGACAAAACGCGTGTTCCGCGCGCGCGGCGTGCGGAACGTCCCGGTCGTGGTGGACTTCGGCGTGCCGGCCTGTGACGACGGAGGCTCCCCGCTCCTCGGCTGCTACACGCCGGGCGCGCTCGAGGGGGACGGGGCAATCGGCCCGGCGTCGCCCGAGATACGGCTCTATTACCGGAGCTTTCGTGAGGAAAAGCGGCTGGACGAGAGCTTCGACGTGAGAGCGGAGATCGAAGAGACGATCGACCACGAGACGGAGCATCATCTGCACTTCTTGGAGGGCGACGACCCGGTCGACGACGAGGAGAGGGCTGTCATCGCCAAGGAGCGTGCGCTCGTCGTGGGGAAAAAGGAGCTCACGCGGCGCGCAGCCAAGGGGGTGCTCGCCGATTTCGTGGGCTTCGTCCGCCTCGCGTTTCCGCTCCTGGCGCTGCTCGTCGGTCTGTCGATCTGGAGAAGCTGCGTCGATTGAAGCGACCGGAACGTTGGTTTGAGATGGCGGAGACGGCCGTAATATGTCCGCTCGAAGTCGCCCGAAAGCGCACGTTGATTTGATTGAGCGGTGCGCCGGTGCAAGAATGTCTCCGCTGTCATGAAGCGGACCCGCGCCACCAAGGGCAAGACCGATCAGCCAGAGAACCGCCGGGGCAGCCCGGAGGCGGTCCGCAAGCGGCGGGCGGCGCGCCTGTTCAACGATCTCCTGGCGGAGGGCGCGCGTCCGCTCCGCGACGGCCGCACCGAGAAGAAGCGCCGCCGGATCCTGCGCGAGCTGAAGGACGGCGCGGCGCAGGCCACCGGCGAGCCGCTCAAGCCCATCGACGTCCTGCTCCGCGTCCAGACGCTGCTCGACCTCGGCGAGCCGGTCGCTGCCATCCGGAAGGCCTGCAAGCCGCCCAAGCCGGTCCCTTCGAGCGACGCCGTGGTGGACGGCGTGCGCCGCATCCACGAGGCGTACGGGTTCGCGCTGGACACGTACCAGTTCGTGGGCATCGACGGCCCCACGCTCAGGAAGGCCCGGATCACGTCGGAGGGCGCGTCGGCTGGGGGGCCTCGGCGCGCGATTCGGCGGCCACCGGCTGCCGGGTCGGGTCGGGCAGCTTGACGGAGCACCGGGGCTAGAGCAGAGCTTCCTGCGTGAGCTCGTCCTCGTATCGCGCCCTGGTGACCGGCGCGGCGGCGGTGCTCGGTGGAGGCTTGGTCCTCGCCGTGCTCTCGCTCTCCGCCTCGGAGCCGGCGCGCCCGAACGTCGCGAACGCGCAGCCGGCGCCGACGTCCGCGCCGGCGCCCGCCGGCTCCGACGTGATCGTCGCGCGCGTCGGATCGTCCGTCATCACCCTGGCGGAGCTCGAGCGCGCCCTGGCGGAGGCTCCGCGCGCCACCTTGGCGAAGCTCGGCAGCACGCCGGAAGAGGTCCGGCGCAACTACCTCGAGCAGGTCCTCGTCCGCGACGCGCTCTTCGCCGAAGAGGCCCGCGCCCGCGGCATGGAGAAGCGCAAGGACATCCGCGACCGCACGCTCGCGGTCCTCCGCTCGCAGCTCGTCGAGGTGCTCCGCAAGGAGAAGGGCAGCGTGACCGAGGAGGACATCAAGGCCTACTACGAGGCCAACTCCAAGAAGTTCACGGCCCCCAAGCGGATCGGCGTCCACCGCATCCTCGTCGCGAGCGAGGACGACGCGAAGGAGATCCTGGCGGAGCTCGGCGGCGGAGCGCCCGACCCGAAGAAGTGGAACGAGATCGCGCGGGAGAAGTCGCTCGACAAGACCACCCATCTCTCGGGCGGGAACCTCGGCATCTTGAACGAAGACGGCTCCACCTCGGAGGACTCCCACTACGACCCGGGCCTCTACGCGGCAGCCGACAAGGTGAAAGACGGCGAGCTCGTCCCCACGCCCGTGAAGGAGGGCTCGCGCTTCGCCGTGGTGTGGAAGCGCCAGACGATGCGCGCCATGACGCGTCCAATCGAGCTCGAGGCGCCCGGCATCCGCGCCGCGCTCGTCGACCAGCGCATCCGCCAGGCCATGGGGGAGCTGCTCGGCGCGCTGCGCCCCGATCACCTGAAGGAGCTCAACCCGGAGCTCTGCGACATGGTCACCGTCACGTCACAAGGCGACGTGGAGAAGGCCAAGCGCCCCGGCGTCTTGCCGCGCAGCAAGCGCGTGGCGAGCCCTGTCCCGGTCGAGGGGCCCGGCGGGCTGCGCTGAGCGAGGGCGCGGGCCGTTCGGGCCGCGCGGTCCTCAGTGGAGCACGTCGTCGGACCGCCGGCGCTGCGTCTTTGTCGTGAGGTCGTCGATGCGCCCGCCGAACTGGGACGCCAGCGCGAGCCCGGCGATCCCGAGGGCGAGCGTGATCCAGGTGCCCGAGCGCCACTCGAGGTTGACGGGGTCCAGCGCGGTCCCGCGGGGAGGGAAGGCGACCCGCACCACGACGGTCATGACCACCATCGCCGAGAGGAAGGCGACGGCGAGCCGCGCGCCGCGCATCTTGTAGATGCTGCGACGCGAGAGCACGAGCGGCAGGAGCACCAGCCAGGACACGAGCGGGGCCCACATCCAGCCGAGGTAGTGGGCGAAGTCGTGCCCGCCCAGGGTGCGGTGCTCAGGCGCGAGCATGGTGGCCCACGGCAGGAAGAAGGCGCCGATGCCCAGCACCGACAGAAGGATGAGCGCGCCTCGGAAGCGCCCGAGGTACGTCCAGGGCAAGGTCTCCTCGTCGGGGGGGAGGTCTTCCTCCACCTCGTCGCCGACGACCTGTGTCTTCGGGAGGTCCTCGAGCCGGGCGAGCGGGATGTCGCACTCGGGGCAACGCTTTCGCTCTCCGGGCTCGAACATTTCCCGGCAGAAGGGGCAGGCGACGAGCGTCCTCATGGAGCCGGCGAGAGCATAGCGCACGGTGGGTCCGACAGCCGTCCCGCCTCCCCGGTTCCCTCGCCCGTGGTAGATTCCGAGCCGCATGAGCCGGCGCCGCCTGACCCAGCAAGATCTCGCCGCGCTCGCGGCCCAGGGCGGCTGGCGGGCCACCGAGGCGCTGCTCGAGCGGACTTTCCGTTTCGGAACCTACCCGGACGGCGTGGGCTTCGTGACGGCGCTCGCGCTCGTGGCCGAGCGTCGCGATCATCACCCCGATATCTTCCTCGGCTGGGGGCGCGTCCGGGTCACCTGGTCGACCCACGACGCCGGCGGCACGACCGAGCTCGACCGCGAGCTGGCCGCCGAGACCGACAGCCTCGCCCGCCGCCACGGCGGCGAGCCGGAGTAGCCGATGGCGCTTCCCGAAGCGCTCCGAGCGCTGCTCGGGGACACGGCCGACCTTCCTCACCTCGAGCAAGCGCTGACGCACCCGAGCTACGCCAACGAGGCCAAACGGGGCCGGCGCGAGGACTACCAGCGGCTCGAGTTCCTCGGAGACGCCGTGCTGCAGCTGTGTGTCTCGGAGGCGCTCTTCGACGCCCACCCGGACGCTCGGGAAGGGGAGCTCTCCCGCATGCGCTCGCGCATCGTGAGCACCGAGTCGCTCGCGGCCTTCGCGCGCGAGGTGGAGCTCGGCAGCGCGCTCTTGCTGGGTCGGGGGGCGGACGCAGCAGGGGAGCGTCACCAGGCAAACGTGCTCGCAGACGCGCTCGAGGCCGTGATCGGAGCCGTGTACCTCGATCGCGGGCCGGAGCAGGCCCGGGAGGTCGTCCGCGCCATCCATGCTCGAGCCGAAACGGAGCTCCTGTTCTCGCGGGATCCGAAGAGCGAGCTGCAGGAGCGCGTGCAAGCCCTCGGCGGCGCGTCGCCCCGCTACGAGCTGGTCGAGACGAGCGGCCCCGACCACCGGCGCGAGTTCCTGGTCCGCGTCGAGGCCATGGGGCAGATGCTCGGCGAGGGGCGGGGCCGCTCGAAGAAGTCCGCCGAGCAAGAGGCCGCCAAGCGGGGGCTTTTGGCGCTCGCCGAACGAGGGTAGGACCACACCCGATGCGTAGGCGGCTGCTCCTCTCGACGGCGCTCTTCGCCGCCGTCTCGTCCCTCGCGCCCGAGGCCCACGCGGGGAGCTACCTCGACCGAGCGAGCCTCCTCGTCGAGGGCAGCTCGCGAGACGCTCGGTCCCTCCGCGCCCGCTTGACCGACAAGGAGCTCGCGCGCGTGGTCCAGATCGTCGCCGAGGCGCGCACCAGGGCAGCGTCCAAGATGGATGTGCCCGAGGCCGTGGCCAAGGCCCACCCGCACCTCTTGCTCACGTTGTCCCGCGTCGAGCGCGCCGCGACCGCTGCCCTGGACGGGAACTTCAAGGCCGCGCTCGAGAACATCGAGGCAGCGGCTCGTGAGGAGACGATCTTCCGCGCGGCGTTGAAGGAGGCCGGGCATCCGCTGCCGGCACCCGCGCGCCAGGGGGAGGCCCGTTGAGCTCCAACGACACACCGCGCCTCCGCTGCGCGCCGGTGACGCCGCCCCTGCGGATCGTCCTGGTCGAGCCGGAGATCCCGCAGAACACCGGCAACATCGGCCGGCTCTCGGCCGCGACGCAGAGCCCGCTCCACCTCGTCGGCCGCCTCGGCTTCCGCATCGACGAGCACGCCGTGCGCCGCGCGGGCCTCGACTACTGGCACCTCGTCGAGCTCACGCAGCACCTCACGCTCGATCACTTCGTCCACGCGCACCCGTCCGCGCGCCTGCGCCTCTTCTCGGCGACGGCGGAGCGGAGCTACCTCGACGCAGGCTTCCAGCCCGGAGACGCGCTCGTCTTCGGGAAGGAGAGCGTCGGCCTCGCGCCCGACATCCTCGAGCGTTACCCGGACGATGTGTTCGGCATCCCCACGGCGGGCCCCGTTCGTTCGCTCAACCTCGCGAACGCCGTCGGCATCGTCCTCTACGAGGCCATGCGGCAGACCGGCACGCTCTCGAGCACCTGGAGAGGGGACGATGCGCGACGCTGAAGGGCCGCGTCCCGGGCGCCAGCGCCCCCGTGCGCCGCAGGCGCGCTGGGCCTTGCTCCTCGGGCTGGGGGCGCTCGCCGCCTGCTCGCGCCCGCGCCCCGACGCGACGCCGGAGGGCGCGGTCCGCGAGCTCACGATCCACCTCGGCCGCTACAGTGACGGCGATCCGACCGAGGCGAAGGCGGCGTTTGGCCTCCTCTCGAAGGAAGCGCGCAGCGAGCTGGAGAAGCGCGCGGAGCGGTACAGCGCCGCGAGCGGCAAACGCATCGCGCCCGAGCTCATGATCGCGCCCGCGAGCTTCGTGTCTCGCTTCGAGGCGCGCGAGCTCTCGTCGCGGATCCAGGGCCCCTACGCCGTGGTCGCGGCGGTCGGACTGCTCGCGGAGGAGCGCGCGGAGATCCCGTGTGTCTACGAAGAGGGCGGCTGGCGCGTTCACCTCGTGTTGCCGCCGCTCAGCCCGGTCCGCGTCCTCAAGCGCGACGGCGAGACCTCGCCGCCCTGATCAAGCGACCGAGCTCGGCGCCGCCTCCGGCTCGTCGGCGCCGCGCGACTCGCCGGCTCGATCGAGGCCGAGCTTGAACAGGATCGGCCCGACGACCTCGTTGATCGCCACGACCGCGATGGCCATCGTGCGGAACGCGTCCCCGATGATCGGGAACGCGCGCACCACGACGATCGAGAGGCCGAGCGTCAAGCCTGCCTGCGAGACGAGGCCCGACCAACCCCAGCGCCTCACCATGGGATCGTCCTCGGCGAGGTAGCTGCCGAGCCGGGCTGCGCCGAAGCTCGCGACCCCGCGCACGACGCAGAGCGCGAGCGCGACCGGCAAGAGCGTGCGGAGCACCGGCACGTCGAGGTGTGCGCCGGCCAGCGCGAAGAAGATGACGTACACGACCGCGCCCGTGTTCTCGATACCACGCAGCAGCTTGGGCCCTTGTGCGCTGACGTTCTCGACCACGAACCCAGCGACCAGAAACGCGAGCATCGCGTCGAGCTGGATGTAGCGGAGGAGCTCGGACATGCCGACCCCGAGCCCGAGGAGCATCAAGAGGAGGTTTTTGCCCACGACACGCAAGTAGGCCGCAAGGACCAACCCGAGCGTCACGCCGAGGGCGGTGCTCCCGAGCAGCTCGTGGCCCAAGAGCCGCAGGCTCGAGAGCGAGATCTCGGCGCCCGAGTCGAGCAGCGGACGGACGAGCGCGATCGCGGTCGCCATGATGACGACCACGACCAGGTCCGACAGCATGACGAAGGCCAGAGAGAACTCGGCCAGCGGTCCCTTGGGCCTCACCTGGGCGAAGATGCCGAGCAGGGCCGCGGGGCTCCGCGAGACCGCGAGGATGGCCCAGAGCACCGCCACGGCGAAGAGCGCCATTGGCTCGAGCTGCGCGAAGGGCGTGTACCGCGCGAGCACCAAGAAACAGCCGCCGGCGGCGAAGAAGACCACCGTCGACTGGGTGACCGTCGCCCAGAGTACCGAGCGCGCGCAGCGCCGGATCACCTCGATCTTCAGCTCGGCCCCGCCGGCGAGCGCGATGAGCGCGAGCGTCAAGCCGTTCACCGGCTGCAGCCGTTGAACGGTGTCGTGATCGACGAGGTGCAGCACGTGCGGCCCGCAGATGAAGCCCGCCGCCAGATACCCCGAGAGGTGGGGCAGCTTGAGGATCTCCATCAGCTCGCTCGTCAGCGTGCCCGCGAGGAGCAGCACCCCGAGCCCGGCCATGGAACCGACGACGCTCCGCGCCTCCGGCGCGAGCTGGGTCGCGAGCAAGAGGACGCCGAGCACGACCACGAGCGCGGCTGCCTGGACGACGCGAACGCTCGCGCTCTTCGTCGTGGGCGCTACCGCGCTCATCGAGCCCCCCCCGAGTCGGAGGTGCGGTCGGCGCCCGAGTAGGACCCCCGAGACCCGCGTGAACCGCGCCTGCCTCGATCGGCCGGCCGCGGCCGCGGCTGGATGGGAACCGGCGTGAGCGTGGCGTCGGGGATCTCGCGCGCGAGGCGCAGCGTCCGCCGGAGCATGACCGGGCCGACGAGCTCACCGAGGACGACGTTGATCGCGGCGAGCGCGAGGACGGAGTCGCCCACGGGGCCGGGGAAGCGCAGCGTGCAAGCGAGGCCGACGGCCATCGTCAGGACGCCGGCCGGCATCAGGCCGAGGCCCAGCGAGGCTGGGGCCGTCGCCGGCACTACGCGCGCGACCACCTTGGCGACGATGAGCTTCGTCAGCAGGCGGACCATGACGGCGCCCACGGCGACGGCCGCGAAGCCGTCGAGGTCCGGCAGGGTCACGCACGCGCCGGCGAGCACGAGGGCGGGCAACATCACCGCGCGCTCGGTCGTTCCCACCATGTGAAAGAGAACGGCCCGCGAGCTCGCGAGCCGCGCGGTGACGAGGCCCATCATGAAGGCAGCGCTGACGGCAGAGAGGCCGAGGCGCATGGAGGTCCCAACCGCCATGAGCCCGCAGCCGAGGAGGATCCCCCAGCGCTGGCTGGTTCTCGGCTCGACGTCGACCAGCGCGGCGCAGGTCGCGCCCATGACTCCGCCTGCCGCGAGCGTGATGAGCACGAGCGCCCACCAGGGCAGCGGCAGGGCGATGGCGTCCGACTGCGGCACGAGCGCGAACAACACGGCGAGCGCGCCGACCGGCACCAGGTCGTCCGCCTCCGAGAGCTCGGCGACGAACGTGGAGAGCGGGCCCGTCGGTCCGTAGCGCTCGGTCACCCATCGAACAGCGTGGCGGGTCGTCTCGGTCGACACCGCCCCGCAGCCGAGCGCGAGGATGGCGAGATCGCTGCCGCGCACGTCCGTCGCCGCGATCGCAAACGCGGCCGCCGCGGCCGACGTCACGCCCAGCGTGAGCGTCGCGATGCCGAGGCCGGCCAGCATTCGACGCGACGAGACGCGTTTGTCGCCGATCACGCCGTAATGCAGCCCGACGATCAGCGACAGCCAGGTGAGCGCGAAGACGATGATCGGCTCGAAGCTCGCGAGCCCGCTGCGCGTCAGCAAGCCCATGAACTTGGGGCCGATGAAGATCCCAAGGAGCAGGAACTCCGTCCCCGACGGCAGGCCGTAGCCGCGGATCGCGCGGCCTCCCACGAGCATGCTGCCGAAGTAGGCGACGACGAGGAGGCCCATGAGGGCCGCCACCGGGCTCATGGCCCGGGCTCCTCGACGTCCTGCGCGGGGGCGTCCTCCTCGTGTGGCTCGAGCTCGCTCAACGCGAGCAGGTGCAGGTGGCCGCGGATGTCGGGCGCGGCGCTGCACACGCTGAGCGTCAACGTGGCGGAGGTGAGGTCGACCCTGTCGATCTCGACGCGGGGCTCGCTGCCCGCCGGGGCGATCGCGATGAGCAGGCGCTCGCAGAGCTCGAGCGTCGCGAGGCGCCGCTCGACCGTGACCTGGACCGCGATCCGCGGCGCGTGGCCGAGCACGGTCAGGGGCCTCGTGAGCGCGTAGAGGTGGGGAACGCGCAGCTCGCTCCCCTCCGCGTCCTCCAGCGTGACGTCGAGCAGTCCGACCTCGACAACACGTCCGGTCTGCTCTCCGATCCTGACGTATTCGTCAGGGCGCAGGCGCTTGCCGTAGACGGCGACGGCGCCCACCACACAGGACGCCACGAGAGGGACCGACGCGAGGCCGATGGCGCCGAGGCCGAGGACCCCGCCGGTGGCGAGCGCGCCGGTCGGATTGCCGGTCAGGACCGGCGCCGCGAAGATGAGCGTGACCAGGACCAAGCCCGCGCGGACGAGGATGCTCGTGGGCCGCGCGAGCTCGGGTGTGAGCCACTCGAGCTCCGTGGAGCCGTCTCGCACGCTCTCGAAGAACAGCCCGACGACGCGAAACACGATCGCGACGACCAGCACGGCGATCGCCACCACGACCGTGATGGGCAGCGAGCCTGCCACGCGCGAGGCGAGCGCCAGGAACGGCTGCAGGATGATGCCGTTGATGCGATCCGTGTACGGCCGCGTGGTCTCGAAGAAGGAGAGGCCCGCGACCAGCCACAGGTAGACGAGCGTGAGCTGGCCCACCCACTTGCCCACGGAGATCGCGAGCGCGAGGCCGCTTCGGAACGCCGCCGGGTTCAGGATCATCAGCGAGCGGACCCGCAGCTCCGGCACCCGGTGTGGGTTGTCTTCCAGCCAGCCGTTCGCGCGCTCGGCGAAGTCGCCGATGCGACGCCACAAGTAGAGGACGACGACGGCGAAGAAGACGACAAGGCAGACCGCGAAGATCCGGTTCGCCAGGGCAGTCCGCTGTTTCTCGGCCACCACCGCGCTCTTGAGCCTGGCTGCGACCGCGTCGGCGTGGACGTCGAGCGAAGCGTCGCCGGCGACGCTCGCGTCGCCGGCGGTCAGCTGGACGATCGGCGCCTGGCCCAGATACACGATGGCGATGTCCGCCGAGCGCTCGACGTGGACGTCCTCCGGGCCGGCCGTCTCGAACGCGGCCTTCAGCGCCTTCGAAGCGGCCGACGCGCGCTCTGCCGCGGACTTGCCGCCTCCGCTCGTGCGGAGCGTGAAGGCGACCGTCTCGCCGAGCCGCACCTCGGCCGCGGGCTCGGGGCTCGGCGCCTGAGGCGGGGACGGTTGGGCGTTTGCGCTCGGCGCCGGCGGAGGCGCAGGAGCGGCGGCGGGCACCTCGGCGCTCGGCGCGGCGGAGGGAGCCGGCGGCGGGGGAGGCGGCGGGGCCGGCGCGGGAGGCGGAGGCCTGGGCGGCTCCGGGACCGGCTCGGCTGCGCTAGCCGACGCCGTCGCGGATGGCTCGGTCTGGGCGCGCGCGGGGCTGCCGGCGACGAGCACCAGGAACGTGAGCAACAAGAGCGTGCACACGCGACGTAGCGCGCCCTGCGAGGGCCAGCGCACGTCCCACCGACGTGAAGCGGCAAAGGAAAAGGGCAGTCGCATCCGCTATCGGGGCCGCGCACGCGCGGTGCGCTCACGATAGCAAGAGCGGCTGCCCTTCGATCGAGGATCGAACCTCCTCAGTTGGTGAGGAAAATTGCCTCGATCTCGTTCTTGACTTGGTCTTCCGTCTGGTCCCGCGCGATCGCGATTTCTTTCACGATGAGCGAGCGGGCCTCGTCGAGCATGCGACGCTCGCCGAACGACAGCTGCTTGTCCGTCTTGAGGCGGTAGAGGTCGCGGAGGACCTCCGCCACGTCGTAGATGGACCCGGTCTTGATCTTCTCCATGAAGCCGCGGTAGCGCCGGTTCCAGGTCTGCTTGTCGAAGGCGATCGTTCGCTCCCGGAGGATGTCGAACACCTCCAGGATCTCCTGCTCGCTGATGAGCTGGCGGAGCCCGACGGCGTTTGCGTTGCCCACCGGGACCCTGATCTTGCTGTTGTTCTGCAGGAGTCGCAGCACGTAGAAGCGCTGCCTGTTGCCTGCAATATCAAGCTCTTCGATGCCGATGACCTCCGCCACCCCGCCGCGGGGGTAGACGGCTTTGTCGCCGACCTTGAACTCTGCGCCGGTTGCCTGCATGGGGACGTTCCTTTCGGCCGGATCGGCGGCAGCGGGAGCTGCAGCCGGACTGGGCTCGGGGGGAAGCTCGCGAGGGCGATCCTGGCGAGGCTCGGGAGCCGGCGCCTCAGCCGTCAAGGTGGGCTCCGCGGTGGCAGGCTTCTTCGCGCCGCGAGGGGCCTTGCGTGGCTCCGCGGTGCTCGGAGCCGGCCGTGTGGCGCTTCGGCTCGCGCTCGACGCGCGGCCGGCCGCCTTGGGCGCGGGGCTCTTAACCTTGGGCTTGGATGCTGCAGGGCCTGCCTGTTTCGTGGCGACTCGCGACACTTGGCGACTTTGGGTGGTTTGCACGTGGTACTCACAACAAGCGCCCGCTTGGATCCATTCCTGCAAGGACGACTGTCCTCTTTGGCGGAGGACGCACGAGGCGACCTCCACGGAGTGAACGGAAAAACCTCCTCGATTTTTCGAAGGAGGCTGCGGGCGACGAGGCCAATTCCATCCGCAGAAATGCGGACTATGACCTCTGGGCTACCCAGCGCAGTTTGCGCCAAGCGCGCGCACTCTACTGGGCGGGGCCCCCTTTGTCAAACGGGTCTCGCTCGCTAGGTGGACAGCATGGCCTGAAGCAGGCCCCAGCGCACGCCCCGATCGGAGACGACGAGCTCCTTGGCGCCGGCCAGGCGGACGACGCCCCGGCAGATGTGGGCGCCGGCGCAGATGACGTCCGCGCGCTTGGGCGAGAGCCCCGGGAGCCTGGTGCGCTCGGCGACGCTCAGTCGGTCGAGCAGGTCCGCGGTGTCGTCGACCTCCTCGGCGGAGAGGCGCATCCCATGAATGACGGAAGCGTCATAGGGGTCGACGCGCCTCGCGATCGCCGCGATCGACGTGACGGTGCCGGCCACGCCGACCACGGCGTCGACCGCATCGGCGCCGAACGACGCGATGGTGCCGTCGATGTCGGCGTCCACGGCCGCGAGCTCCGCGGACGTCGGTGGATCGGAGCGGACGTGCCTCTCGGTGAGCCGCACGCTGCCGATGTCGAGGCTGACCGCGCGGTCGACCGAGATGGGCTCCGTGGTCCCGATGATGAGCTCGGTGCTCCCGCCGCCGATGTCGAAGACGAGGACCCGCTTGGCTTCGAGCGCCAGCCCGGAGAGCCCGCCGGCAAACGTCAGGCGGGCCTCTTCGTCACCGGAGACGACACGCGGGCGCGTCCCGAGGAGCTCCGCTGCGCGATCGGCGAAGGCGCCGCCGCCCGCGGCGTCCCTCATGGCGCTCGTGCCGACCACCTCGAGCCGCGTGACGCCGGCGGCGCGGATCTCGGTCGCGTATTCGGTCAGGGCGTCCAGCGTGCGCGCCACGGCCGCGTCGGCGAGGCGGCGCGTCTTGTCGACGCCTTCGCCGAGCCGCGTGATGATCGCTCGCTCCGCGAGGGGCGAGAGGGGAGCGCCGGCGCCGCCCACCGCGGCGATCGTCAGGAGGACCGAGTTGGTCCCGATGTCGATGGCCGCGACGCGGTCGCCGGCGGAGAGCTGCGCGCCGCGGCCCATACGACTACTTCGTGATCGTCTTGAGATCGATCATCTCGTCGACGTTCGGCATGATGACGAGCTCGACGCGGCGGTTCTGCTGCCGGCCTTCCGTGCTCGAGTTGTCGGCGACCGGATCGGTGTCGCCGTAGCCGACTGCCGACCACGTGGCCGGGTTCAGCCCGCCGCCATCTTTGTTGTCCTTGCCGGGGGGCGCGACCAGGAACACGAGCACCTCGCGGGCGCGCATGGCGCTGAGGCCCCAGTTGTCCTTGAAGCCGCCCTTGAAGGGCTGGTTGTCCGTGTGGCCGGCGGCCTGGTACGTCCGAGACGCGAGGCCCTTGTCGTTGCGGATGACGTCCGCGACCTTCGAGAGGATGTCCTTGCCCTCTTTCTTGAGCGTCTCCTTGCCGGAGTCGAAGAGGACGTCGCCCGGAAGCTGGATCACGATGCGACCCTTGCGGATCTGCACCTTGAGGCCGAACTTCGTCAGCTCGTCGAGCTTCTTCCGGAGGAGCTCGAAGCGCTGCCGGATCGCTTCGAGCTGCTCCGCGCGCTTCTTGTAGTCCTCGAGCGCGCGAGCCTGCTGCTCCAGGTTCGCGTTCAGGTTCGAGATGTCGACGCCGGCCGCGCGGAGCTGCTCCTTCAGCTGCTCGATCCGCGCCTTGGAGTCGGCGAGCTCGCCTTGCGACTTCTTGCTCGCGGCTTGCTCCGCCGCGAGGCGATTCTTCAGGTCCTCGACCTCACGGACCTTCGCGTCGAAGTCCTCCTGGCTGGGTCCGCAGCCGGCACCGAGCGCGAAGAGCAGGGCCAGTGCTGCTAGCCCGCCTGTCCTACGACCTCTGCTGAGCATCGTCATCCTCCTGGCTCGCCGCACTGGCGAGCCGACCTCCGGCGCACCGTAAGCGACCTCGAGGGTGGCATTCAACTGGCTTCGCGTGCTCGAGGAAGGGAGCGGAGCCCGCGGCCGGGGGGCGGTCTCGCTCGGCGCGAATCGGCAGTTTCGCGCCCGGTTTGGGCGGTTCGAGGTCACCGAAGCCAACCGGCGAACGTCTCGCAGATGCATGGCGAAGAGACGGCGTCAATCGAAATGTGACGTTGACGCCGCTGTGCCCCCGTTCAACCTCCGCAATGCTTGCGGAGCACTCCTCGGAGGAGTTGGTGGGTGTACCAAATCAAGCCTCGAAAAAATTTCTTGACGATGCCCATGCGTGGCAATATACGTCGTGCAACATCTGTTGCTGCACATGACGTTTCTCGACGAAATCCAGCGAATCTAAACAACGCCTCGTTCGGCGCGGCCGTCGACTGGTTCGAAGGCGCGATGGGCGATGCGAGCGAAGCTCGAGAGACAAAGTGCAGCGCCACAGGAGGACGCAGATGGCTGCTAAGAAGACTGCGAAGAAGGCCGTGAAGAAGGGCACCAAGACGGCGAAGAAGCCGGCCGCCGGCAAGGCGTCGAAGGTTGCCAAGGCGAAGAAGGCTGCGCCGAAGAAGGCGGCGGCGAAGAAGGCCGCTCCGAAGCGCGCTGCCAAGAAGGCTGCCCCGAAGAAGGCCGCCAAGAAGGCTGCGAAGCGCAAGGCCGCTCCGAAGAAGAAGGCGGCGCGCAAGGCTGCGCCCCGCAAGGCGAAGGCCGCGCCCGCTCCAGCGGCGCCTGCGCCTGTTGCCGCTTCGTCTGACGAATCGGAATGAGCGTGGCAGCTTGCTGAGCCGTACGACGGTCACCTGACCGAAGACGCGCTCGGCAAGCTCCAGTCGCGGTGAAACCGGGTAACCCACACGCGCTCGCGCGTGGGTCCTTGTCGATGCGCGCTTAAGCAGTACCCCCCTTGCATCGACGTCCTGCTGCTGGACGACCCGGGGTTGTCGATACCGGCATTGATTTGCCGCGACTGGGAGCTTGAAACCCTGAGATGGGGGCAAGAAAAGTGGCTCGTCACTCGATGACGACGCCACTTTTCGTGCTTTGTCGCCGAGACAGGGGTCAGTCGCCGAGGTAGAGGCGCAGCGCCCGCGCGGCCGCGTGTCGGTCGAAGGGGATGTCCTTCAGCTCTTCGCGCTCGCTGATGGCGTTGAAGAGATCGATCAGGAACTCGTGGAACGCCTCGGCCTCGTCGATGGCGTGGCCGAGCCGCTGCGGGTCGAGGAGATCGGTCTCGCTGAGCCCGTTCATGGCGCTCATGAACGCGTCGAAGCGCGGGTAGTCGCCGACGCGCAGGAGCGGGTAGCCCATCGCGCGGAAGTAGCCGAGGAACTCGCGCACGAACGCGAAGCTCTGGAGCTTGCTCCATTGATCGATCGTCGGGTCGGCGTGGCGCGCCTTGCTGGCGAACGCACGGGCGATCTGCGCGAACATCCACACGTCCCGACGCAGCCTGTCGCTCGAGGCGCGCCGCGCGGCGAGATCGTCGAACACGTTGCCTTCTTCGAGCGTCCGCTTCAGCGCCTTGCCCAGGAAGAGCACCGCGTTCTGGATGGCCGGCCGGAGGTTCTTCGTCACCTCGCGCAGCCGCGCTCGGAGCTCCGCCTCCGGCAGGCTCGCCTCCACGGGCGGCAGGTCGTGCTCGAAGGTTCGGCGTAGCTCGAGCCGCAGGTTGGAGGCGACGCCGGTGAGCGCGCCCTTGATCGCGACGAGCCGATCGCCTTCGCTCCTGAGCTCGTCGAAGCGCGCGCCGATCTGGCTGGCGGGCACCCGCAGGAGGTCGCGCTGGAAGCCGTCCGCGAGCAGGCCGCCGGCGCGCCGGCGCAGGTAGCCGGAGAGGGCGCGCGCGTCGCTCCGGAGAACGGAGAGCACGAGGTAGGCGCGCCCGCCCACGCGTCGATCGGTGTGATCGAGCGCGATGCCGTCGATGAGGCGCAGGTAGCGGAGCATTCGAAAGAGCGAGAGGAAGCTGAGCGCGACGAGCCTGTGCGCGTGCTCGCCCGTGACGCTCTGGATCAGCTCGAGGACCTGCCCGGAAGGGATGCGGTCGAACTCCGGCCGGAACTCGAGCGCGGCGAGCGGGTTGAAGAACGTCGACTGCGCGCTCTCGCGGATGGCCGTCGCGAGCATCGAGTAGAAGAGCCGGAAGGGCACACGCGGCAGCTTCAAGAGCCCGTTCATGACCTCGACCACGTTCGTGAGGCCCTGGCGCATCACGACGAGGCTCTCCTCCGGCGTCTGCTGCTCCGCGAGCGAGGAGAGCGAGAGGCGCGTGCGCGCGCTGTCCTCGGGCAAGACGGTCTCGAGGTACCGGTTGAACACGAAGGCCCGATCGCGGTCGCCGAGCAGCGCCCGCGAGAGCTGCACGATGCGGAGCACGCCGCCCTGGGCTTGCCCGAGGTGCTCGCGGAAATCGAGCGACACGAAGGTGCGGCGGCGCCCCGCGCCCGGGTGGTTGCGCGGGTTGGCGAAACAAGCGAGGCCCTTCAGGAGGATCTCGAGCTCGAAGAGGATCTCGTCCTTTCGCTCGGCGGCGAGGCCGGCGAACCAGGCGTCTCGCGCCTGCTGCTGCTCGCGCTTCATGCCGCGCGTATCGCGGAGCAGCTCCGCGTACGCGTTGCGGCCCGAGAACGCCTTGCCGGGCGGGACGGGGGACGGACCGACGACCGGCGGAGGCACGGTCACCGAGAAGCCACGCGGCTCGCTGTGGGTCACTTGCGCGACTTGAAGTTGAAGCGGTGGTTGTAGGTGGTGTCCATGCCCTTCGGCGACTCCGGGAACTTCAGCTCGCCGGCGGCCTTGGCCATGCAGGCCTCCATCTTGTCGTCCTTGAGATCGCTCTCGTCGGCCTTGAACGCGGCGCTCGTGAGCTCTCCGCTCGGCTTGAGCTTGAGGGTGAGGGTGATCTTCACCTCACGCCCGGGGTTCTGCCGGCCCCACTCGTCGAAGCACGCGCGGAACTTCTCGCGGTTCTGCGCGATGAGGTCGATGATGGGCCGCAGCCTGTCGCTGCCGCCTGCATCTTTGGCCGTCGTGGCGTTGTTCATCACCACGCCGCCGTCGGGCGGGTCGTTCGTGATGTCGCCCGCGGGCTCGCCGGGGGCTCCCGACCCGGGCTCGGGCTCTGCCGAGCTCGCGGCTGCGACCTCGGCAGAGGCCTGTTCGTCGTTTGCGCCGCTCGTGAGAGGGCTCGTTTCCGTCGGTTGGGCGGGCTGACTGCCGCTCTGCGAGCACGCGAGAAGGAGCGCTGCGCCGAGGGAGGGAAGCAGACGGGGCAGGGACATCGCGCCCGCATAGTAGACGAAACGGGAGCCCGGCCGTGGGTTGTCGCGTGCGGCGCGCCGAAAGCAGGGGTATCAGACGCATGTGCGTCGCGTTTCGGTCGCCATCTGGCTCGCCCTCGCCGCCTGCGACAGCCCGGGCGTCCTGCTCTGCGGAGAGATCCCCGCGGACGGCTGCCCCATCGGTCGCGGCGGGACCTGTGACGACGTGTATTGTGCCGCCCTCTACGACTGCGTGCAGGGCGACTGGGAGCGCGTCGAGCGCTGCCCGAACAACCCCGTGACGTCCGCGAGCGCGACGAGCAGCGGGGCCGGCGGCGCCGGGGAGGGGGGCTGCGCCCCGGTGGTCATCGACCACAGCACCGAGGCGGAGGGCTGCACGCCGGACTTGCAGGAGCCGGACTGCCCCGCCGTGGCCGCGGAGACCTGCCCCAACCCCTGCCTCACCGGCTGCGTGGACTTTTTCCTGTGCGAGAGAGAGGGCTGGAAGCTCGTCGCGTTCTGCGACGACGCGCTGAAGCTCACCATCGTGCCATGACGGCGCCGACTCACCACGGGGCCGCCCCGCCGTCGGGGCCGCCATGGGATCTCCCGCTCGCCGAAGCGCCGCTCGCGTTCGTCGATCTGGAGATGACGGGGCTGGATCCGGGCCGCGATCGGGTGATCGAGGTCTGCGTCGAGCGCGTGGTGGGCAGCGTTGTCGAGGACCGGCTCGAGACGCTCGTCCGGCCCGACGACGCGCGCGTCTGGGAGCCTTCGGTGCATGGAATCACGAAGGACGCAGTCGCCGGGGCGCCGACCTTCGCGGAGGTCGCCGCGCGGGTCGGCGCCATTCTCGACGGCGCGGTGCTCGTCGCGCACGCGGCGATCTGGGACGTGCGTTTCCTGGAAGCCGAGCTGGCGCGCGCGGGGCGGGCCCAGAAGCTCGCCTGTTTCCTCGATTCGCTCGTCCTGTCTCGCCGGGTCTTTGGCTTCGAGAGCCACTCGCTCGAGTCGCTCGCGGTCGCGCTCGGGGCGCCCGAGCGACGCGCGCACCGCGCGGGCGACGACGTGCGCACGTTGCGGCACGTCTTCGGTCGCCTGGTGACCGAGCTCGGCCCCGCCACGCCACGCGATCTGTGGCACACCGAGGTGGAGTCGCGTCACGCGCGCCCGGCGATCCTCGCCGCGCTCCAGCGCGCCGAGGCGGCCGGCTCGCCCGTCCGGATTCGTTATCGCCCGAGCGGCAAGAAGCCCCAGGAGCTCTCGATGGTGATCACGAAGCTCGCTTCCGACCTCGACCCGCCGCGCGCGATTGGCTATTTGCTCCCCGGCCGGGGCCGGCGCGAGCTCCGGACCGATCGCATCCTGCTCGTCGAGCCTCTCTCGACACAGGCGCCCTGATGGGCCGCTGACCCGCACCGAACCTCCGAGCCGAGACCGCCATGGCCGCCAAATCACCCCTCCGATCCTCCTCACGCCGTGAGGGAGGTCTCCGATCCACCGCGGCGCTGGCCCTCTTCCTCGCAGGGAGCCTGGCGCTCGCCGGCTGCGCCGGCGCGGCGCAGGTCGGCCCCGACCGCTCCGTCCCCGCGGAGAAATGGCTGAAGCGCGCCCAGACCGATTTTTCGGAGGGCCGCATCGACGAGGCGCACGACGCGGTGAGCAAGGCGCTCGCGGCCGCGCCGGAGGACACCGAGATCAAGACGCTCGCGGGCCGGATCGCCCTCACGCGGCTGGAGTTCGACGAGACGCTCCGGCTGCTCAAGGACATCCCCGGCGCGGAGGCGCGGGGGATCCGCGGTCGCGCGTACTGGTACCGGGGCGACCTCGGGCCGGCGGCCGACGAGCTCGAGGCGCTGCTCGAGGACCCCGACGTTCACGACGACTGGGCCAAGCCCATCGCGGGGTTGGCGCGTCGCGGCCAGGGGCGGACGCCCTTCGCGATCTCGGGCGCGCAGGTCGCGGCCGTCGACATGGCCAACGTGAACCCTGCGCCCTTCCTGGTCATCCCGATCGAGGTCGACGGCGTCCAGACCCTCGCGATGGTCTCGACCGGCATCGCCGACGTGGTGATCGACAGCGCCACGCGCGCGGAGCCCAGCTGGGTCTCGCTGCGTTTCGGTGGCTCGCTCGAGGTGAGCGACGTCCCGGCGCTGACGAAAGATCTCTCCGGCCTCTCCAAGGAGCTCAACGCGCCGATCGGCGCGTTGCTCGGATCGAGCGTGCTCCGACGCGTGAACGCGACGATGGACTACGCAGGGCACCAGTTCGTCGCGCGCGCCTACGCGCCGCCGCCGCCGCCGCACGCCACGCGCATCCCGCTCTACTACGCGCGCGGCGAGGGCATGATGATGTCGACGCCCATCGGCACGACGAACGGCTCGGCCGCGTCGCTCTTCGTCGACAGCGCGCTGCGCTTCCCCATCGCGCTCGACGAGCGCGGCTGGGTGAAGGCGGGCGTGCTGCCGAAGGACCTCTCCCCGGTCGAAGCCGCGCCCGACCTCAAAGAGGGCATCGTGCCGCTCCTGAAGCTCGGCTCGTTCGAGCTGCGCAAGGTCCCCGGCGTGCTGGGCGACGGCGGAATGACGACGCCCATCGCGGACATCGAGAAGGGCTTCAAGCAAGACCTCGACGGCGTGCTCGGCGCCTTCATCCTGGCGAACTACAGGCTCACGTTGGCCGACGGCGGCCGTACGATGTGGCTCGAGGACGACACAGGCTTCCGCATCATGATGCAGCAGCTCGGGGCGGGCGGTCCGCCCTCCGAGGAGCCGGCCGGCGGCGGCGCGCCGAAGAACGAGGCGGAGTGACATGGGCACCGTCGCCGTCTACGCGGGCAGCTTCGATCCGGTGACCAAGGGCCACCTCGATCTCATCGAGCGCGCGTCGGAGCTCTTCGACGAGGTCATCGTGGCCATCGGCGTGCACCCCACGCGCCACCCGCTCTTCACGTTCGAGGAGCGGGTCGCCCTCCTGGAGGAGGTCGTGAAGCCGATCCCCAAGGCGCGGATCGATCGCTTCGACGGCCTCTTGATCCACTACTGCAAGGAGGTCAAAGCGCGCGTCATCGTCCGCGGGCTACGCGCCGCGACCGACTTCGAGTACGAGCTGCAGATCGCCCACGCCAACGCCGACATGGACCCGACGGTCGACACGGTGTTCTTGCCCACGCGCTCGAACTACGGGTTCATCTCCGCGTCGCTCGTGCGTGAGATCGCGAGCCACGGCGGCAACGTGAGCCACTACGCGCCGGAGCCGGTGTGTCGCGCGCTCATGGCGAAGTTCCCTCCGAAGCCTTGACGTCGTCGGGCTCCGGCGCCGGTGAGCCGTAGCTCGCCCACGGCGTCGGCATGAACAAGAGGACGAAGAGGACGAGGCAGCCCCACGCGACGAGCCGGCGCTTCGGTGAGAGCTCGCCCTCGTCGGTCGGCGGATGGTTCATGCCGGTGCGCCGCCGCATCCACGCCAGGATGAGGAACCAGAAGAGCCAGAACGAGCTGTTGCCGAACGCCTGCGACAGGCTCCCGCCGCCTTGCATCGCGGGGACGAGGAAACGCACGAGGTTGAAGCCGAAGACCCCGAGCAGGGCCGTGTGCGCCCAGCCCGCCCAGCGATCCCACCGGGGGCCGACCAGCGCGTAGGCGATGTGTCCGCCGTCGAGCTGGCCGATCGGCAGGAGGTTCAGCGCGGTGACGAAGAGCCCCGTCCAGCCGGCGAACGCCGTGGCGTTCATCATGACGTCGCTGCCGTCGGGGATGGGACCGAGCACGATGCGCTTGGCCGCGAGGTAAAAGAGGCTCTGCCCTTCCATCTGGTAAGTGGCAGGCAGCGGCTCGACCACGCTCGTGGACAGGCCGAAGAGCACGACGGGGATCGCGACGACGAGGCCCGCGAGCGGACCTGCCGCGCCGATGTCGAGCAGCGCGTCCCGGCGCCGGATGCGGTCGGGCATGACGATGACCGCCCCGAAGGTCCCGAAGGGGCTCAGGAACGGAGCCGGAACGAAGTAGGGGAGCGACGCGCGCACGCGGTGGATACGGGAAGCGAAGTAGTGGCCGAGCTCGTGGACGAGGAGGATGGCCATGAGCGGCACGGCGAAGCGCCAGCCCTTCGGGATCGCGGCGAGCGTCTGGATGAACGAGGCGTCCTCCGGGACGTGTTGCCCGTAGAGGGCGCCCGTCAGGAGCGTCGCCGCGAAGGTGGCGAGGAAGAGGCCGCCGTGGAGCGCGTAGCGGGGGCGCTCCAGCTCCGGTGACGAGCCCGGCTCTTCGGCTTGCGAGTCTGCGTCCACGTGGCGTAGGCGTAGCTTGCGCCGGCTCCGCCGGTGAGTGAAAAAGAAACGCTGTGCCCTATCGCGGCCGATTCGCCCCGTCCCCGACCGGCTCGCTGCACCTCGGCAGCGCGGTCACGGCGCTCTTCGCGGCCGCCGCCGCGCGGCGTGCCGGTGGCGCGATCGTGTGTCGCGTGGAGGACCTGGATCCGCCGCGGACGATCCCTGGCTCGGAGACGGAGCAGCTCGAGGACCTCACCTGGCTGGGCTTGCGCTTCGACGAGGGGCCGGTCTCGGGTGGCCCCGCCGGGCCGTACCGGCAATCGGAGCGGCATGGCCTCTACGAGGCCGCGCTCGATCTCCTGGCCCGCGGCGGACACACCTACCTTTGCGACTGCTCCCGCGCCGAGATCGCACGGGTCGCGAGCGCGCCGCACGAAGGCGAGGAGGGCCCGCGCTACCCCGGGACGTGTGCGAAGCTCGGCATGGAGCCACGCGCGTTCAAGCGCCCGCCTGCGGTCCGGCTGCGCGTTCCTGACGGTCCTGTCAGCGTGATCGACTCGGTCGAGGGCCTGGTGGTGGCCGACGTCGCCCAGGCCGTGGGGGATTTCGTGCTCCGCCGCGGCGACGGCGTGTACGCGTACCAGCTCGCGGTCGTCGTCGACGACCTCGCCATGGGCATCACCGAGGTCGTCCGCGGCGACGACCTCCGGTCGAGCGCGCCGCGGCAAGCCCTCCTCGCACGTCTGCTCGGCGCCGAGCCCCCGCGTTACCTCCACGTCCCGCTCCTGGTCGGCGCGGACGGCGCGCGCCTCGCGAAGCGGAGCCAGAGCTCGACGGTCTCGGGGCAGCGCGCGCTCGGCCGCAGCCCGGCCGACCTCCTCGGCGCGCTCGCCCGCGCGTACGGCCAGACCCTTCGCGGCGAGGGTGACCCCGCGGCGGACCTGGCCGAGACGTTCGACCCCCGGCGCTTTCCTCGTGGCCCGGTCCCGGTGCCCGCGTTCCTCCAGACGGAGGCCGCGTGAGCCAGCGCATCGCGCCGGAGTCGCTCGTCGGGACCGAGCTCGTCCTGGCGGGCGAGCGCTGGCAGATCTCGCAGTACCTCGCGAGCGGCGGCCTCGCCCATCTCTACCTCGCCCGCTCGACCGCGCACCGAGAGCGCCCGGTCGCCGTCGCCAAGGTGCTCCGCCCCGAGGCCGACGACCGACAGGACGCGCGCGCCCGCTTCGACCGCGAGGCCCGCGCCGCGATTCGGGTACGTCACCCCAACGTGATCGAGGTCCTGGCGCCCGCCGCGCAGTCCGGCGGGCTGCACTTCTTCCTGGCCGAGCACCTGGTCGGCGTGGACCTCGCGGATCTCCTCGCGTCGCAGAAGCGGCTGTCGCCGTCGCGCGCGCTCCGCATCGCGATTGGCGCGGCGCGCGGGCTCGAGGCCGCGCACGCCGCCGGGGTCGTCCACCGCGACGTGAAGCCGGAGAACATCTTCCTCGAGCACGCGGCAGACGGCCGGGAGATCGCGAAGATCGTCGACTTCGGCTCGGCTTGGATCACCGGGGACGAGTCGGTGATCCCGGCGAGCCGACGGATCACCGTGACGACGGGCTTCGTGGGGACGCCCGGCTACGTCGCGCCGGAGCAGGCCGAGGGCGCGGTCGGCGCGCCCGAAGCGGACGTGTACTCGCTCGGCGTCGTGCTCTACGAGCTGCTCGTGGGGGAGCCGCCCTTTCGTGGCCGGAACTGGATCGAGCTCGTTCACCTCCACGCGACGGCGCCCGCTCCGGTCGTGCGTGGCGTGTCGCCGTCCCTGGAGGCAGCGATCCTCAGGGCGATGGGAAAACGTCCGCCCGACCGGTTCCCGACCATGGCGGCGCTCGCCGCCGCGCTCGCGGCGACACCCGAGGCCGCTGCGGGCTGACTCGCCGTGGTGAGCCGACCCAGGGCGCCCGGGCCGGGCACTGTTTGCCCCGCGGTGCGGGGTCTGCTATTCCGGTCAGGTACAGCGGCGGCAGGCGCCACCTGGCGCCCGTCAGGACTCTATGACTCCGAGCGATCCCAGCGATCCCCCTGGGCGCACCACTTTTCCCACCGATCTCCCCGCCGGTGAGCCCCACGAGGGCTCCTCGGAACGATCTTCCGTTCCCGAGGCTCCTGTCGTCGACGCCGCGGTGGACGAGGCACGTCCAGTGGGGACGCGCCGCTCGAAGGTGCGTCGGTCCACGAAGACGAGCTCCACGAGGCCGCCCGCGGAAGGCGGCGAGTCGCGGTTGCCCGCGGCCGAGACGTTGCCCGCCGTGAAGGCTCAGCCGCTTCCGCCGGAGGACGGTCCGCGAAGCGCGGAGCCGCCGGCGGTCCACCCGCGGTATGCCGTCCGCCTCGACGAGGACAAGATCGACCCCGACGTGCAGAAGGTCGTGCGCCGCCTCGTTCGGCACGGATACGAGGCCTACCTCGTCGGAGGCTGCGTGCGGGACCTGCTCCTCGGCGGCAAGCCGAAGGACTTCGACGTCGCGACGAGCGCGCGGCCCGAGCAGGTCCGCGACCTGTTCCGGAACTCGCGGGTCATCGGCCGGCGCTTCCGGCTCGTGCACGTCCTCTTCGGAGGCGGCAAGGTGATCGAGGTCGCTACGTTCCGCCGGAACCCGCACGAAGAATCGGAAGAGGACGCAGCGGACCCGAGGCCACACGACTCGACGCACCTCCTCATCCGCAGCGACAACGTCTTCGGCGAGGCCCACGAGGACGCGACGCGTCGCGACTTCACGATCAACGCGCTCTTCTATGATCTCGAGGCGAGCCAGATCCTCGACTGGACCGGCGGTCTGGCGGACGTCGAGCGGCGCGTCGTGAACACGATCGGCGAGCCGACGGTGCGCTTCCGTGAAGACCCGGTGCGCATCCTGCGCGCGCTCAAGTTCGCGGGCCGGCTGGACCTCGGCATCGCCCCGCAGGTCTACGACGCCATCGTGGCCTGTCGCTCCGCGCTCGAGCTCGCCGCGCGCCCGCGCATCTCGGAGGAGATCCTCCGGCTCATGCGGGGGGGCCAGGCCCGGCGCACGATCTTCCTCGCCTGGGAGACGGGTGTGCTCGACGTCCTCTTGCCGGAGCTCGCGGCGCTCCTCTACGACTCCTTCGGCTCCGAGGGCTCACCGGGCGACCGCGTGTTCCGGCTGCTCGAGTACGCCGACAATCGCATCGCCGAGGAGCGCCCGCTCGACGACGCCGTCCTCTGGACGCTCCTCCTCCTGGAGCCGCTGAAGGAAGCGATGGACGGCGCGCGAGACCGCGGCGCGGCCTCGGCGGAGCTGCTCGAGCCGATCATCGAGCGGCTCGCGGTGCCTCGCCGCTTCGCGGACGCGATGCGGCGGATCGTCGCCGTCTTGCCGCGCCTCGTGAGCGGCAAGGTCGGTCGCTTCGCCCGGACGGAGCTGTTCGAGCTCGCCCTCGACGTGGCCGAGGCGGACCTGTACGCCCGCGGCGCCTCGACCGACATCGTCGCGTCGATGCGCAACCTGACCGATCCGGCGGCGCGCCCGGGGCCCGGGCCGCGCCACCGCGGTCCGGCCCGCGCGCTCGCGCCGGCGGGCCGCCCGCGCCCGACGCCGCGCCATTGATCGCGCGCCCGCGGATCGTCCCGCTGGAACTTCTGCGCGGGCGTGCTTTCATGACCACGTCGATGGGAGCGGTGAGGACGAGGTCGGGTAGGCAGGTGCGGACGGTCGCGTGGCTGGCTGCGCTCGCGCTCCTCGCCGGCATCGGGCAGCCGGCCGGCGCGCAGGACGGCATCCATCAAGGGTCGCGCCTGCACGAGTTCGTCCCGCCCGACCCGAACGAGGACGTGCGGCTCGCGGCCACGACGCTGGACGGCAACCTGCCCGCCGCGCTCGAGACGCCGAGCGGCATCGCCACTGCGCCCGACCCGGCCAAGCCGCCGGACGCGAGCCACCTCTACACCGGGGGCACGACCGACGACGGCCCCGAGAGCACCTACCAGCCGGATCGCGACACGCGGCAGCCGAACATCGAGAACTACGAGGACCCGTTCTCGCCTTCGACGGCGCCGTTCAAGCGACTGCGCGCGTTCGACACCGTCGACAAGGACTACGTGCTCGGCGTCGCGGCCAAGGCCACGAGCGTGATCTCGATCGGCGGGACCGCCGGCACCGATGACGAGTCGTTTTATGGAGACTTTTCGGTCGAGCTCCTGCCGGACGATCTCGTCCGCATCCCCACGGTCGGGCCGGGCGCGCGTGTCCTCAAGATGCACGTCTCGCCCGACGCCACGGTGTCGCTCCTCCACGACGGAGCGGACAACTGGTTCATCCGCGGCTCGGAGCGGAAGCGTACGCGCGTCGTCATGCAGCTCGCCATCCCGCGGAGCACGTTCGGGAGCGAGTTCGCCGACGTGAGCTTCGTCGAGCTCGCCGGCGCCTTGCCCAAGACGTTCGCCCCCCACCGCGAGCAGGCCCAGCGCGTCTTCGAGGCCATCGGCATCTCGCAGTCGATGCGCCCGAAGCAGGTCGTCTCCAAGATGGTCGACTACTTCCGCGCGTTTCAGCCGTCGAACGAGCCGCCGAAGACGAACAACGACATCTACCTCGATCTCGCCCTCTCGAAGAAGGGCGTCTGCCGTCATCGTGCGTTTGCGTTCCTCGTGACGGCGCTCGAGATCGGCATCCCTGCCCGCATGGTGGTGAACGAGGCCCACGCCTGGGTGGAGGTCAACGACGGCTCGCTCTGGCACCGGATCGACCTCGGCGGCGCCGCGTTGAACCTCGACCAGAGCCAGGATCCTTCACGCCCTCCGCACCAGCCCCCACAAGATCCGTACTCGTGGCCGGAAGGGGCGGAGCAGAGCTCGGGCCAGCAGCTCGCCCAGAAAGATCGCGCGGACGAACAGCCAGGCACCGGCGGCGGCTCGTCCTCGAGCAGCTCGGATCCGAGCGGCTCCTCCGCGACGCCTTCGCCGACCGGCACGGATCCGACGCAGCCGGCTCCTTCGAACCCGGACTTGCCCGCCTCCACGATCGAGCTCTCGGTGGTCGAGAAGACCGTCAGGCGCGGCAACACGCTGCGCGTCTCGGGCAAGGTGTCGCAGTCCAGCCGGGCGTGCGCGAACGTCCGCGTGGACGTCGTGGTGGCGTCGGAGGAGACGCCCGGGCGTGTCATCGGCTCGCTCTCGACCGACGAAGACGGAAAGTTCGAAGGCACCGCCGTCGTGCCGCGCGATCTCGCCGCGGGCGACTACGACGTGCTCGTCGTCACGCGCGGGGACAAGCGCTGCGGCGCGAGTCGCTCGGAATAGCGCTCGGCACGCCCCCCCCGGGAGGCCTCGCGGGTGACGACGGGCGTCGTCACCCGCGGCGACCGCGGCCGCTCACTTTCCGAGCAGCTTCTTCACTTCTTCGGCGATCTTCTCTTCTTCGCCGCTCTCGTAGCCCGCGTGTTGGTGCGCGACGTTGCCTTCCTTGTCGATGATGAAGCTCGTCGGCATCTTCGGCGGCTTGTAGGCCTCCGCGGTCTTGTGCTCCTTGTCCCAGATGATCGGGAACTTCACCTTGGTCCCCGAGGCGAACTCCTTCAGCTTGGCCTCGTCGACGTCGCCCGGCTCATCGACCGAGACCGCGATGACCGCGAGCTCCCCGCCGAACTGCTCCACGAGCTCCTGGTACTTGGGGAACGACTTTTTGCAGGGCTGGCAGTAGGTCGCCCAGAAATCCACGATGACGACCTTGCCCTTCGCGTCCGCGAGGGACTTCGGTCCGTCGCCCGTGATGTAGGCGCCCTGGATTTCGGCGGCGCTCCCCGCTGCTGCGGGCTTGGCGCCGTCGGTGCCGCTGCCCTCGGCGTCGGGTTGCGTCGCACCCCCGCTGCTGCCCCCACCACCGCCGCCGCACGCGGCCGCGAACGCGAGCGCCGAGCCGAACGCCACGAGGGAAACGATGCGTGTCACAACGCGAGACTTGCTCATCCTTCACTCTCCTTGACGCGGCGGAGCTTACCCAATGCATGGGTCGCTCGGCCACAACCGCCGACCACCCCGACGAGACGCTCGAAACCCTTTTCGCGGCTCGCTCGCTGGGGCACCATGGGGCCGAGAATGCACTCGCGGTGGTTCCTCTGCCTCCCGGTCGTGGCCGCTCTGCTCGGGCTCGGCTCCGGCTCGTGCAGCGTCGGGGACGCGGTTTGCCCCGACAACACGGTGGAAGAGAACCGCGACGACGACTGCCCGTACGGACCGCCCGGGGGCCCGCAGCGCAAGAACGCCACGAAGTGCGTGGTCGTCCTCGACGACGCAGGCTGCACGAAGACGTTCCGCGACGACGTCTTCCCCATCCTCACGGGCGCGGTCGCCGGTCGGAGCGGCGGCGGCTGCAGCCAGCCGAACTGCCATGGCCCGAACACACAAGGGGGAGCCATCCTGCCCATCTCGGCGGCCCCCACGCCCGACGAGCTCTACGCGACGCTGGCAGCGTTCCGGAACGACGCGGGCGATCCTTACATCGAGGAGGGCAACGCGAACGCTTGGTTCCTTTGCAACCTCACGGGGCGGGTCGGCGGCGGCAACCCCATGCCTCCGACCGCGGGCCTGACGGACGCCCCCAACTCGACCGAAGACGATCAGGACCTCGCCACGGTGGAGGAGTGGGTCCGCTGCGGCATGAAGCTCGACGGCATCGGTACGGGGGGCGGGGCCGGGGTCGGCGGAGGAGCGGGGGTCGGCGGAGCGGGTGGCGGCGGCGGCGCGGGTGGCAACTGAGCCCCGAGCCGCAACTCACGCGCGGGCCGGGGGCGCGTTGCGGTATACTGTCGACCATGCGGATGAAAGTCCGGTCCTTCCTCGTGCGGTGCGGTCGAGTCTCCCTCGCCGTCGCTGTCCTCGGCGTCGTCGCGTTCACCAGCGGGTGCGCGCCGGTTGCCCCGTACGAGCGCGGCAAGCTCGCCCATCCGACGATGTCGGCCGGCTCGCTCTCCACGATGGGGGAGGAGCACCTCCACGCCATTTCGGAGGGGGCCACCGGCGGCAGCGGCGGCACGGGCAGCGGTTGCGGCTGCAACTAACGGCGCGCCGCGGTCTCCTCAAGCGCGTCCCCGGCGCCCCTCCTTCGAAGCTCACACGAGCCTCTTTCCCGAGTGAATCGTAGCTCTCTGCGCTCCTGCCGTCGTGCCCCGCGCTGGCTCGCTGGGGCGGCGTTTGCCCTCGCGCTGGCGTTTGGCTTCACGCGCGGCACCGCGCACGCTCAGGACACCTCCGCCAACGACGCGGAGGTCGAGGTGCTCATCTCGAGCGTGTTCGAGGCGGAGTACCCGAAGAAGCAGTTCGTCGAAGCCCTCGAGAAGCTTCAGCTCGCGTCGACCACCTGCCAGGAAGGCAGCTGCAGCGCCAAGGTTCGCGCGAAGGTCCTCGTGGCCGTGGCCACCGTCCTCGCCGGCGGCCTCAAACAAGACCAGGACGCCGTCGAGGTCTTCAAGCTCGCCATCGAAGAGAACCCCAAGGTCGAGCTCATCAAGGGCTTCGACAAGGGCGCCGTGAAGGCCGCGTGGGACAAGGCCCGAAAGGGCAAGCCCACCGGGCCCGCGGTCGTCGACCAGGAGCGAAAGAAGTACCCCGGAGGCATGCGCGCCCCACGCGGCTGGAAGACGGCGGAGGCCTACTTCTACTTCCAGGAGGCGCTCAAGGCCCAGGACGACCGCGCGTTCGGGCTCTGCGTCGGCTACGCGACGGACTCGCTCGGCGCGGAGGACCGGGTGAGCACCAAGTACCTGCGCGCGCAGTGCGCGGAGCGTGCGGGCAAATGGGTGCAGGCCATCGCCGACTATGAGGCCGTCTCGGAGCAAGGCCCGGGCCTCGGCATGCACGAGTCGGCCAAGGGCGCGAAGGACCGCTTCGACGATCTGCGCGGCAAGGTCCCGAAGCTCGTCCTTCGTCCGCCCGCCCGCGCCGACAACCTGGAGGTCTCGCTCGACGGTGATCGGGTCCCCAACGACAGGCTCGGCGGTGAGCTGTGGGCGGACCCGGGCCAGCGCCGCATCACCGCCTCGGGCAAGGTCGGCGATCAGACGGTCACCTTCGAAAGGGACGTCACCCTGGACGAGGGCGCGACGGTGTCGGTCGACATCAAGCTCGTGCCGGCGTCGTCGCGCGTGACCGACAACCGCATCCTCAAGTGCCTCGAGGAGTCGAAGTCGCGCGAGGAGCTCGCGAAATGCATCGGGGAGGGGACGGGCTCCGCCATCAACGTCAAGGTCGGGCTCGAGGTCACGGGCTACTACGACACCGACAACACGCAGGTGTTTTCGCCGGCGATCTCGACGAGCGTCGAGAGCCCGACCGACGGCTGGGGCTTCGGCGGCAGCTTCCTCGTCGACGTGGTGTCGACCGCGTCGACCGACATCGTGGCGAGCGCCTCCCCTCGCTGGACCGAGACGCGTTACGTCCCGGGCATCAACGGCTTCAAGAAGTTCGGCGACTTCAAGCTCGGGCTCGGGGGCGGGGCCTCCATCGAGCCGGACTACCTATCCATCGCCGCCGGCATCAACGCCTCGGTCGACCTCCTCGACAAGCGCGTCACGCCGAGCCTCGCTTACGGCTTCGGCTACGACATCCAGGGTCGGGCCGGGACCAGCTTCGAGACGTTCTCGACCACGATCTACCAGAACAGCGTCGACGCTGCCGTCAGCATCGTGGCCGACAAGGCGACCGTGGTCACGGCTGGCGTCACGGCCATCTTCCAGACGGGCGACACGTCGAAGCCGTACCGCTACGTGCCGATGTTCGACCCCGAGATCGCGCCGCTCATCCCCGTGGGCCTGGCGTCGGCGGAGGTCGATCGCGTCCGCAACGGCGAGCGGGTGCTCGAGCAGCTCCCGACGGATCGGCAACGGTACGCCGTCTACGGGAGGGTCGCCCATCGGCTCGAGTCGAGCACGTTCCGCATCGACGAGCGGCTCTACATCGACACCTGGGGCGTCAAGGCCACCACGACGGACGGCAAGTGGCTGTTCGACGTCCACCCCAACGTCCGCCTCTGGCCGCACATCCGCGCCCACCTGCAGACCGGGGCGGACTTCTGGCAGCTCGCGTACGCCTCGCGCCGTACGTCCGCCGGCCTGGAGCTTCCCAACGTACGGACCGGAGATCGCGAGCTCGGACCGCTCATGTCCTTCAGCGGCGGCGCGGGCGTGCGCTTCGCGATGGGCGAGCAGAAGAACTGGGGGCTCGGCTTGAACGGCGACGCCGTGTACACGCGCTACCTGAACCACCTCTTCATCCTCGAGCGATGGGGCGTCTTCGGCGCCGTCGTCGCGGAGGTCGATATCGAATGACGAGGACCTTGCTCGGTGCGCTGCTCCTCGCGCTCGCGGGGTGCAACAACCCCATCATCGACGCGCAGATCGAAGCGCTCGGCGGCGAGTCCCCCGACACGCCCGTGGGGCCGTTCCACCGCCCGGGGCAGCCCTGCGTGCTCTGCCACGGCGTCTACTACGGGGCCGATCCGCAGCTGGTCATCGGCGGCACGGTCTTCCGCGATCGGCAGACGCTCGTGCCGGTCGAGAACGCCAAGGTCGTCCTCTACGACTCGGTGGGCGACGTCTACGAGATGACGACGAACTGCAACGGCAACTTCATGCGCGAGCACGGCGAGCTCGACCCGCAGTTCCCGCTCTACGCGGAGATCTACTGCCCCGTGTACGGTCCTGACGGCGCTGTCCTGACGGACGCGCAGGGCAACCCGCAGCTCAAGGTGAAGGCGATGTCGAGCTGGATCAGCCGCGACGGCTCCTGCGCCGGTTGCCACACCCTGAAGGGGCGCGCGACCGACTCGGTGGGTTGGGTGGTCTGCAACGAAGAGGGGGACACGAACCCCATCCCCGACCAGCGCGCGGACTGCGAGGGCAAGCCCCCGAAGACCGCGCAGGACAGCGGCCAGAACGCCGGCGGAGGTGGGTCGTGAGCGCGAGCAAGCTCGTCCGCGTGGGCATGGGCTTCCTCGGCGCGTGTGGCGCTGCCCTCGCGTTCGCCAGCTGCCTGCCGGAGTACGCGAACAACGAGCTCAACTGTCCGCCGTACGAGGACTTCGCGGCCGTCTCCACGCTGCTCGAGCGGCGCTGCGGCACGCTCGACTGCCACGGCGACGGCGCGCGCCCGCTCCGCATCTACGGGCAATACGGTCTCCGCCTCAAGCCGGAGGACAGCGACGACGACACGCTCTTCTCGGGCAACCTCGAGCGCGCGACGACCGAGATCGAACGCGAGTCCAACTACCGGAGCGTGTGCGGGCTGGAGCCGGAGCTCACCCACCAGGTCGTGAACGGCGAGCTCGCCGTGGAGAGGCTCACGTTGGTGCGGAAGCCGCGCCTGAGCGAGAAACACAAGGGTGGGCGCATCTGGAACGAAGGCAAGCCTCCGGATCGGTGCCTCGTCACCTGGCTCGAGTCGAAGTACGAGCCGGGCACGATGGACACGGCGGATTGCGAAGCCGCGGTCACCGAGTAGGCTGAGCCCCGTGGCCACCTCACCTACCGAGCCAGGAGGCGCCGAGAGCCTCGAGGCGCACCGGGTCGCCCTGACGGGCCACTGCTACCGCATGCTCGGCTCGGTGGTCGACGCCGACGACGCCGTCCAGGAGACCATGATCCGCGCGTGGCGGAGCCTCTCCCGGTTCGACGGTCGCGCGTCGCTCCGCACGTGGCTGACCAAGATCGCCACGAACGTCTGTCTGGACGCGCTCACCTCGGAGAAGCGGCGGGCCCGCCCCATCGAGGAGGGCCCCGCCGGCACGATCTTCGACGAGCTTGTCGCGTTGCCGGGCGGGCACTGGCTGGAGCCCGTCCCCGACGCGCGCGCGCTGGACGACGGCGAGCCCTCGCGGCGAGCGCTCCTGCGCGAGAGCATCCGGTTGGCCTTCGTCGCCGCGCTCCAGCACCTGCCGCCGAAGCAGCGCGCCGTTTTGCTCCTGTCCGACGTCGTCGAGTGCTCGGCCTCGGAGATCGCGGAGCTGCTCGACCTGTCGGTGGCGTCGGTGAACAGCGCCTTGCAGCGCGCCCGCGCGACGCTGCGCGAGCGCGGCGTCGACCTGGCGAGCTACGAGGGCGCGACCGACGAGCGCAGCGCCGACTTGCTCTCGCGTTTCGTCGAGGCGTTCGAACGATACGACGTCGACTCGCTGACCGCCCTCTGCCGGGAGGACGTCGCGTTCTCGATGCCGCCGTATTCTCTGTGGCTCTCGGGGCGCGAGGCGGTGGGCGGCTGGCTCTCCGGTCGCGGCTGCGGCTGCCGGGGCTCGCGCATCATCCCCGTCTCCGCAAACGGGACGTTTGGCTTCGCGCAGTACCGCCGCGCCGCGGAGGTCGAGGGCTACGCCGGGCCAGGCCATCGCGCGTGGGGCATCGGCGTCCTGGAGGTGGAGGGCGGGCTCGTCGCGCGGTGGACCACCTTCCTCGACGTGGAGTCGCTGTTCCCGCGGTTCGGGCTTCCGCTCGATCTACCGGCCTGACACCGTCGCTTTTTTTCTCCTCCGACCGATGAGTCCGCTGCCGGGCCACGGTCCAACGTTCAGACACGGCACGAAAGAGGAGAGCACCATGGCGACTCTGAGCAAGATCACGCCTTGCCTGTGGTTCGACGACCAGGCAGAAGAGGCGGCCAAACACTACGTCTCGATCTTCGACGACGCGGGGATCGACCAGATCACCCACTACGGCAAGCCAGGCAAAGAGGGCCCCGGGCGCCCCGAGGGGTCCGTGATGACGGTGGCCTTCCACCTCGCCGGTCAGTCGTTCACCGCCCTGAACGGCGGCCCGTTGTTCACGTTCTCGGAGGCGATCTCGTTCCAGATCTCGTGCGACACGCAGGCGGAGATCGACCGGTACTGGGAGCGCCTCACCCAGGGCGGGAAAGAGAGCCGCTGCGGCTGGCTCAAGGACAGGTTCGGCGTCTCCTGGCAGGTCGTGTCGAGCGCCGTGATCCGGATGCTCTCCGACCCGGACAAACGGAGAGTGGAGCGCGTGGTCCAGGCCTTCATGCCGATGTCGAAGCTCGACATCGCGACCATCGAGCGCGCCTACCGCGCCGACTGATCCCGACGAGGAAAGAGAGACGACAATGCCGATGATCAAAGCGATCTCCCCGCACCTCTTCTTCGACGGTCGCGCCGAGGAGGCCATCACGTTCTACAAGGAGGCGCTCGGCGCCCAGGTCAGCGGGATCATGCGGTGGGGCGAGATGCCCGACCCGACCGCGGTCCGCCCCGAGGACAAGAACAAGGTGATGCACAGCCGGCTCACGCTCGGCCACGCGGCGATCCTCGTCGCCGATCACGTGAGCGGCACGCCGCACCCGGCCTCGGGCAACGGCACCCAGGTGCTGGAGCTCGAGGACCCGGCGGAGGTCGGACCGTGTTTCGACCGCCTGGCCGCCGGAGGCACGGCGGAGATGCCCGTTCACGACGCGTTCTGGGGCGCGAAGTTCGGCATCCTCGTCGACCGCTTCGGCGTGAGGTGGATGCTGCACAGCGAGCTCCAGCCCAGGCGAACGCGGATGGTGTTCCCCAACCTCGCGGCCCGAGATCTCGAGCGGACGAAGACGTTCTTCGGGGCGCTGGGGTTCCGCTTCGACGCGCGGTTCACGAACGAGCAGGGCGCCTGCATGGAGCTGAACGACCAGAGCTACGTCATGTTCCTGACGGAACCGTTCTTCAAGACCTTCACCAAGCGCGAGCCGTGCGACACCTCGAAGACCACGGAGCTGCTCCTCGCCATCGCCTGCGACAGCAAGGCCGAGGTCGATCGATTGGTGAAGCAGGCGCTGGAGAGCGGCGGCGCTCCCGCGATGCCGCCGCAGGACCAGGGCTTCATGTACGGCTGGAGCTTCTACGATCCGGACGGTCATCACTGGGAGGTGTTCTGGATGGATCCGAAGGCGGTGCCGCCGGCCTGAGCCCGCGTCCACGTCGGCAGCCAAGCGGCGCCGCGTTGAGATAGGCTCGCGCCCCGATGGTCGCCGACGTCGTCGTCCTGGGTCTCGGCAGCGCGGGCGCGGCGGCGGCGACGTTCTTCGCGCGAGCCGGGCGAAACGTCGTCGCCGTCGACAAACGCGCCGTCGGCGAGACGGGCGCCCGCTGGATGAACGCGGTCCCGCGGTGGTGCTTCGAGGCGGCGCGGCTCCCGCCGCCGGGCGGCGATTGTCTGTTCGGGGGCGGCGCCGTCGAGGGACATCGGTTCCACCTGATCGCGCCCGAGGCGCGAGGGCGGCTCTCGATCGCGGCGCCGCCGATCCTGCACGTCGACATGCGGAGGCTCGTCGACGGGCTCGCGCGCGACGCGATCGCGGCCGGGGCGGAGGTCGTCCGCGGGGCGGTGACGGGCGTGGCGATCGAGCGAGGGCGCGTCCGCTCCGTGACCGTGGCCTCGGAGGGCGGCTCGCGTGAGCTTGCCGCCTCGCTCTTCGTCGACGCGACAGGCATCGGCGGCGCCGTCCGCGGACGGGTCCCCGAGCTCGCCGCGGCTTGCCCCATGCCCGACGAGCACAGCCGGTGCGTGGCTGCGGAGTATCAGTTTGCGGTCCGCGACCCCGAAGGGCTGCGGGCCTTTCTGCGCGAGCACGGCGCGGAGCCGGGCCACGATCTCGCCTTCTCCGGCCTCGCCGGCGGCTACTCGACAGTCACCCTGTTCACGACTCGCTCGCTCGACCTGGTCGGCGTCCTCACCGGCTCGATCCCGTCGCTCGGCGTGCCCGACGCGGGGGCGCTCCTCGATCGGTTCGTCGAGCGCGCGCCGTTCCTCGGGGAGCAGCTGTGGGGCGGGCGCGGCGCCATCCCGGTGCGACGGCCCTTCGACGTGCTGGCCGCGCCGGGGGTGGCGCTCGTGGGGGACGCCGCCTGTCAGGTGCACGCGGCGCACGGGAGCGGCGTCGGCATCGGGCTCGTCGCGGCGCGCCTCCTGGCGGACGCGACCGCATACGCGAGCGACCCGGGACACCGCGACGCTCTCTTGCGCTACGAGCGGTCGTTCCACGCCGCGCACGGTGGGTTGCTCGCCGCCGCGGACGCGTTCCGGCGCTTCGTGCAGAGCGCCTCGCGGGGGGACGTGCGGTCGCTCATCGAGGAGGGCCTGCTCGAGGAGCGCCTCGCGTCGGCGGCGCTCGCCCAGCACCCAGTGCGGCCCGACATACGGTTCGCGATGTCCATGGTGCCCAAGGTCGCGCGCGCGCCGGGCCTCGCCCTCCGATTCCTCCCGCTCGCGGCTCGGAGCGCGGTGCTCGATCGGCTTGGCACGGTGGGCGCGCTCCCGTACGTCGGACGAGCCCTCGGCAGCGTGCTCCTCTCGCGCGCCGTCGGCCGGGCTCCTCGTGAGGCCGGCCACGGACCCTGGTGATTCATGTCACGCAACGAGAAGATCTTCGCCGTCATCGCGCTCCTCTGGCTGGCCATTTGGTCGGCGGGCACGGCCGCGTTTTTTCGCGAGGCCAACGAGCAGGCAGCGGAGGGTGAGCTCTTGGCTCGCCCGCCGACGCCCATCGAGCGCGGGGCCGCGCTGCGCGTCGAGGGTGTGATCGAAGACGGGCGCGTCGTCGCGGCGCCGTTCTCGAAGACCGCCTGCGTCGCGGCCGAGGCGCGGCTCTACTACGTGACCTGGTACCAGGACTCGGACGACAAGACCCACTACGACTCGAAGCTCGTCACGACCAAACGCGCCGGGCTCTCGGACATCGGGATCGTCGCGGACGGACAGCGCCTGAGCCTGCCGCTCGATCGATGGGTCGCGAGCAACCGCGCGAAGCAGACGACGACCACGATGGACGAGCCGCCCGCTGTGCTCGGCGCGACGGCGGAGGAGCTGTCGCGCGCCGCGGGGGCGGCGCGCGGGAGCTTCCACCAGTTCGAGGTCGTCGAGGTCCTGCTCCTGGGCGGTTCGCCGGTGTTCGTCGCGGGAGCGCTGTCGTCTTCGGACGGTCCGTTCGTCATCGAGCCCGACCGCGATCTCGGGCGCGTCGAGCTCTACCCCGGCACGCAGGCCGCGCTCGTGGAGGACGTGCGAGGCAGCTCGAAGGGCATGCGCATCGCCGGCTTCGTCTTCGCTGGGCTCGCGGTGACGCCCCTCGTCGTGCTCGCGATCGTGGTCTCTCGCCGCCGGCTGAGGCAGAAGGCGCAGCGTCCGATGGCGCCGCCCGGCTCAGCCTTGCCGATCGACGACGGACGCGAGTAGCTCGGCCTCGGCCGCGAGCACGCCGTCCACGCTCGCCTCGCCCCGCATGCGCCAGACGTTCGAGCGGTGGTGCAGCACCTCGACGTAGAGCTCGAGCTTGTCACCCGGCTCCACCGTGCGGCGGAACTTCGCTTTGTCGATACCGAGGAAGAACATCAGGCTGCGCGAGGCGTCGAACGGCTCCGACGCGTACGCGAGGATGCCGCCCGTCTGCGCGAGCGACTCGAGGATGAGCACGCCCGGCATGATGGGGCGCTGCGGGAAGTGGCCGGGGAACCAGGGCTCGTTGTACGTGACGCACTTGTGCCCGCGGATGCTCTTGCCCGCCGTGATCTCCGTCACCCGATCCACCATCACGAACGGAAAGCGGTGGGGCAGGATGGAGAGAATCTGGTGGATGTCGATCCGCGTCGTCTCGGCCGGTTGCACGCCTGATGGCTAACCCGACTCGCCCGAGTTGTACATGCTGACGACCTTGTCCGTGAGGTCGAGGTCGGGGCGGGCATAGGGCGCGGCCTGTTTGTCGAGCACGAGATCGTGGCCGTTCTGGCGCGCGAGCTTCCCGATGATCGCGACCATTTTCTGGATGATCGGCTGCGTGAGCTCGGCCTGCTTCTTGGAGAGCTCTTTGTTGTAGTCGACGAAGACCGTCTGCAGCGAAATCATCTCTTTTTGCCAGAAGTCCATCCGCCGCGCGAGCGCCTCGCGCGAGAGGACCTTGGACTGTCGCTCGATGTCCTCGCGCATCTTCGCGAGCTTTGTCTGCTTCGCGTCCAGGTCTTGTTGGCGCTTGTCGAAGAGCTTCTTGAGCGTCGCCTGGGCGCGGATGCCGTCCTCCGTCTGCATCACCGCGCCCTGCAGATCGACGACCGCGATCGAGGCGCCGTCCGCGCCCGCGTCCCGCGAGGCGCCGAGCCCGGCGAGGACCGAGCCGAAGAAGAAGAGCGTAGAGCGACGGCGCATCAGGTAACCCTATACGCCGAGCGCCGCTGGGGAGCGATACCGACGTCAGCCGGCCGGCACGCAGAGGTTCGACACACACGCCTCCCCGCCGGCGCAAGGGCTCGCGGCGGTGCACTCGGGGCTCGCCTCGAGGTCGGTCTTGCAGAACCCCTCGTCGCAGGCGTCGAAGCGCGCGTCGATCAGCTTGCAGTCGAGGACGTCGATGCACTCGTAATGGCAGATCCCCGAGAGGCAGGCCTGCCCCGAGCCGGGGCACGGCGTCGTGTCGTCGCAGAGCGGAACCGGCGCGAGATCGGCGACGCAGCCGCTCGTCGCCCCGTCGCAAAGCTGGCCGGGGCCACAATCCGCGTGGGTGGCACACGCCGTTGTGCAGAGGCCGCCGATGCACTCGAGACCGTCACAAGCCGTCGAGTCGACGCACTGCGGGCTCTGGGGATCGAGCAGACATCCGCCGCCGACGCAGGCATAGCCCGCCCCGCAAGGGGTCTCGTCGTCGCAGCCGGGGACACACTGCCCGTTGCCACACACGAGGCCGGGCCCGCAGTCGTAGTCGAAGCCGCACGTCACGAGGCACTGGCCCGCGACACACGTGAGGTCGCCCGGGCAGGCGCTGGCCTCGCTGCAGCCGCAGATGACCTCGTTCGGATCACAGGAAGGCGGGGCGCCGCCTTCGCCGCCTTGTCCCTGTCCGCCTCCGCCGTCCGAGGTCTGCCCGCCCGCGCCTTCTGCGCCCGCGCCGCTCGCCCCGGCCCCATTGCCGTCGTCGGCATAGCAGCCGGGCCCCTCGCAGTAGTAGCGGTGATCGTGATCGTTGCCCGTGAAGATGCATCCGCCGAAGACGACGGGCATCACGATCGCAAAGGACCAACGAGCGAGGCGCAAGGACGGCATGGGGGGCCTCCGAAGCAGATCTCGTACCAGCACGAATCGGGCGAAATGACTGGGAAGGTCGCGAGGTGCGTGAACGCGCGTTGACGCCTGGTGCGACAAGCTGCCGGGCGGGCCGAGCCCGCGCGGCGGCCCCGCGGTCACTGCGGGATCTCGGCAGGCTTCGGCGGCACGAGGAAGAAGATCTTCCGATCGTCCACCAGCGAGCCGTCGCCGAGCACCTTGGCCTTGGCGATGAAGAGCTGGGGCTGCTCGGTCGGGGGGGCGGTGTTGTTCACGGGCACCGGGTGCACGTCCCAGCAGACCCGTGTGCCCGGCAGCAGATCCGGGAAGGCGTCGTCGTAGGTGTCGGCGTCCGTGTCTTCGGTGGTGAGGCCCGAGGTGCACGCGCCCACGCCCGAGGTGTTCGTCTCGAAGTAGTCGATGAACTGGAGCGCGTCGCCTGCGTCGTTCGGCTGATCTTCCGCGGCGATCGTGACGTCGAGCGGCTTGCCCTTCACGATGTCGAGGACGGCCTGCACGGTCTTGCTCTGCACCGCCGCGTCGGCCGCGGCGTAGACGAGTGGGTTGCCCATGCCGTCGAGGGACTGCGCGGCGGTCGCCAGGGCGTTGTACGCGGCGAGCTGCCCGGAGCCGTCGTCGGTGCCGTAGAGCGCCACGAACTTGATGCCGGCCTGCACCAGCGCGTTACCCGCGATGGTCGCGTTGTAGCTGGCGCACCCGCCGCCGCTGCATTGGTCATTTGCGTCCGAGACGTGGATGTACAGCCGGATGGCGTCCGAGCGGTACCCGGGGCAGCCGATGCCGCTCGAGGCGCAGTTCAGCGTCGCCGCGGGGATGGATTGGCAGAGCATCGGGTTCGCGACGCAGGTCGGCGGCTGGTAGATCGCCTCGGAGCCGCCCGGGTAGGTGCCCGGATCGATCAGGGCCGCGGTGATCGGCGGGTCGGGTTGCAAGCTCAGCACGTTGTGGAACGTGTTGATGTCGTTCCAGTGGCCGACGCCGGTCCACATGTTCGGCACGCAGCCCTGGCCCAGGTTGGGGTCCTCGATGCATTGGTCGTCGAAGCAGACCTCGCCCGCGCCGCAGTCCTGATCGAGCACGCAGGGATCGCCCGTCGCCGCGCACTGGAGGGTGTTGATGATGCTCACCAGCGTGGACTGAAGGGTGTCGAACTCCTCGATCATCGAGCCGGTCGTGTCGATCGAGAAATAGAGGTCCGCGTATTGGATGTTGGTGCGAAACTCGAGGGTGTCGTCCGGCGGCGTCGTCGGCTCCTCGTAGGGCACGACGAACACGAAGTCGCCGTTTGCCTGGGGGTTGTCCCCCGAATCGAGCGGGTCGGTGCCGGCCGCGGTCTCGATCAGGTCGTCGGCGCCGTCGTCGTCGCTGTCCTGGTCGGTCGGATCGGTGCCGAGCTGGTGCTCGTCGAGATCGCTCACGCCGTCGCTGTCGGAGTCGGGATCGGTGAAGTCGGGCGTGCCGTCCGAGTCCGTGTCGAGCGGCGCGGTGCCGACGTCCGCGTCGCCGGCCTCCACCGCGTCGGGGATCTGATCGTTGTCGGAGTCGAGATCGTACCGATCGAGGAAGCCGTCGGAATCCGTGTCCTTGATCGCGCTCTCGGCGGCGTCCGAGATCCCGTCTCCGTCGGAGTCGAGATCGTACCAGTTCGCGGTGGCGTCGCCGTCGCAGTCCTGCGGGGCGATGGAGTTGCCCTGCGCGTCGGCGCTGGCGTCGCCGTCGCAGTCGGCGCCGGCGCCGGCGATCTCGTCCGCGTCGGTCGCGCCGTCGCCGTCGTTGTCCGGGTCGGCCGCGTCGTACAGGCCGTCGCCGTCGGGATCGTTCACACCCTCGAGCTCGTCCGGCACCGCGTTGTCGTCGGAGTCGAGATCCTGGAAGTCCGGCGTCGCGTCGGCGTCGTTGTTTCGCGGCGCGGTCGTCAGGTCGGCGTCACCCGCTTCCTTCGCGTCGAGGATGCCGTCGTTGTCGGAGTCGGTGTCGAGGTAGTCCGGGATCGTGTCGAGGTCGGTGTCGGTGCCGGCCGCTCGGCCTTCCTGGCTGTCCAGGATCGTGTCGCCGTCGCTGTCGCCGTCTTCGAAGCCGCCGCCGCCCTGGCCGCCGCCGCCGTCTTCTGTGGTCTCACCTGCCTGGCAAGCTGCGAGCGCGAGGAGGCAAGCCAGGGAACCGCACAAGGTGAGGGGACGGATGCGAGCAAGTCTCACGGCAATCTCCTTCGAAGAAGCGAGCGCCGATTGTAGCTCAAAAGAGACGGATTCGCCGGCTCGTCCCCATCACGACCTCAGATCACGCCGAACTTCTTGCCGACCTTCTGGAACGCCTCGAGCGCTCGATCGAGGTGATGGCGCTCGTGCGTGGCCATGTAGCTCGTGCGCAGCACCTGCTGCTTCGGCGGGACGCCCGGCTGGATGAAGGGGTTCACGTAGATCGAGTGGTCGTCGAGCAGGCTCTTCCACATCATCACCGTGCGGAGGTCTTGCCGGATGTAGATCGGGATGACCGCGGTCTGCGTGGTGCCGAGCTCGAAGCCCATCTTGGCGAGCTCCGTCCGCATGTAGGTGAAGTTCTCGCGGAGCTTCTCCTGGCGCCAGGGTTCCTCTTCCATGACCTCGAGCGCGGCGAGCGCGGCGGCGACGCAGGGCGGCGCCGCGCTGGCGGCGAAGAGGTACGAGAAGGCGAAGTGGCGGACGTAGTCGAGCACCTTCCGGTCGCCGACGAGCCAGCCGCCGATGGAGGCGAGCGACTTCGAGAAGGTGCCGCCGATGAGATCGACCTGATCCTGGACGCCGAAGTGCGCCGCGGTGCCGCGACCACCGGGCCCGATGACGCCGAGCGCGTGCGCGTCGTCGACGAAGATGCGAGCGCCGTGTTTCTTCGTCACCTCCACCAGGCCGGGCAGGTTGGCGATCTCGCCCTGCGCGCTGAAGACGCCGTCCGTGATGACCATCGCGCCCTCGGCGTTCTCGAGCTCGCTCAGCGCCTGGTCGAGCGAGGCCGGATCGTTGTGCTTGTAGCGGACCATGCGCGCCTTGGCGGCCTGCGCGAGGCGCATCCCGTCGTAGATCGAGGCGTGCACGTCCTTGTCGACGACGCCCACGCTCGTCCGGTTCGAGAGGAGCGCGCTGATCGTGGCGATGTTGACCTGGTAGCCGGTCGTGAAGACGAGCCCCGCCTCCTTGCCGTGGTAGGCGGCGAGCTTGGTCTCGAGCTCCTCGTGCAGGCGCATCGAGCCGTTCACGAGGCGCGAGCCGGTCATGCTCGTGCCGTACTTGTCGATCGCCTGCTTGGCGGCCTCGCGCACCTTCGGGTGGGTCGTCAGGCCGAGGTAGTTGTTCGACCCGAGCATGATGACCTCGCGGCCTTCGAGCTGGGCGACGGGCCCGTTGTTGAAGTCGAGCGGGCGGAAGAACGGATAGACGCCCATCTTGCGGGCGTTGTCCGCGGTCATGAACTTGAAGCACTTGTCGAAGACGTCCTTGCCGCCGACCTTCGAGAGGCTGGCGCGCTCGGCCATCGACGCGGCGAGCGCGGCTTCGTCGTCGTCACGCGGGCCCACGGGCTTCGCCGCGTCCGCTCGAGGCGTGGATGCGGGCGCCTCCGCGGCGGGCGAGTAGGCGTGCGCCGTGTGCCCGTTCGTGTGGCCGTTCGTCTTGCTCTTCTTGCTGACGACCACGTCGTCTCCGCTGCCCTCGAGCGCCGGATCGATCGTGGGGAGCGCGTGCCCATCCCGGAGCACCACGAGCGCCTGGCTCGCGAGGTCCTTCGCCGCCGACACGCGGTTCTTCGCGTCGAGCACGCCGTTCGTGACGCGCATCACGCGGTCGTCCGACAGAAGGCGCATGACGAGAGAGGAGGATCCGATCCGTTCGAAGAGGCTCATCCGGGTAACCCTTGCTGCAGCGGACGGGAGCGTCCGTCCAGCTCGCGCTCTTAGGCCGACCCCGCGCCGGTTGGTAGGCCGAAAACGTTTCGGAGCGTCGCGAGAGCACGCTTTTTCTCGCGTAGAATGGTACGCGGCGCCGCGAAAATGACGGGACCGACACAGAACGAATTGCAGAATGCGAAGTTAGAATGTAGAAAAAGTTGCAGAGATGCGGCGCGTTCTGGTTGTCGACGACGAAGAGAACATCCGGTTCGTCGCGGCCTCGTTCCTGAAGCGGGACGGGTACGAGGTGGAGGTCGCCGACAGCGGCGAGCAGGCCCTCAAGCTGCTCGAGACGTTCGGGCCGGACACGGTGCTGACCGACGTGCGGATGCCGCGGATGGGCGGGCTCGACCTCCTCGCTACCCTGAAGGCGAAGGGCAGCGACGTCACGGTGATCGTGATGAGCGCCTACGGCAGCGTGGACCTCGCCATCGAGGCGATGAAGGCCGGGGCATACGACTACATCCAGAAGCCCTTCAAGCCGGAGGAGCTCTTGCTCACCCTCAAGAAGGCGGAGGAGCGGGAGTCGCTGCGCCGTGAGAACCGCGCGCTCCGGCAGGAGATCCTCGACAAGGCGAAGTTCGAAGGCCTCATCGCCAAGAGCGCGGAGATGCAGGCCGTCTTCAAGACCGTGGCGAAGATCGCCGATTTCAAGACCACCGCCTTGCTCACCGGAGAGAGCGGGGTCGGCAAGGAGCTCGTCGCGCGGGCCATCCACGCCCGGTCGAGCCGCAAGGGCGGTCCCTTCGTGGCCATCAACTGCGGGGCGATCCCCGAGAACCTGCTCGAGAGCGAGCTCTTCGGGCATCGCCGCGGCGCATTCACGGACGCCCACGCCGACCGCGCGGGCCTCTTCGAGCAGGCGAGCGGCGGCACGCTCCTCCTCGACGAGGTGGGCGAGCTCCCGCTCCCGCTGCAGGTGAAGCTCCTTCGCGTGCTCCAGGAGGAGTCGGTGCGCAGGCTCGGCGACAACAAGGACGTGAAGGTCGACGTGCGCATCCTCGCGGCCACCCACCGTGACCTCTCGGCGGAGATCGCGGCAGGCCGGTTCCGCGAGGACCTGTTCTACCGGATCAACGTCCTGACCCTGCGCATCCCGCCGCTCCGGGAGCGGCGCGAGGACATCCCGCTCCTGCTCGACTACTTCATCGCGCGCAACAACGCGCGCTTCGCGACGAAGATCCGGGGAATTTCGCCTGAGGCGCGCAAGCTGCTCGTGCAGTACCACTGGCCCGGCAACGTCCGCGAGCTCGAGAACACGGTCGAGCGCGCGATGGTCCTGGCGGAGGGCGACCAGCTGGCGCCGGACGATCTGCCGGAAAGGATCCGCGAGGCGAACGACCCGATCCAGATGCACCTCGCGAGCGGGGAGCTGTCCATCAAGAAGACGGCCCGTCTCATCGAGGAGATCCTCATCCGCCGCGCGTTGACCAAGACCAAGGGCAACCGAACGAAGGCGGCGGAGGTGCTGGAGATCAGCCACCGCGCCCTGCTCTACAAGATCAAGGACTACCAGATCGAGCTCTGACCGTTGGGGGGAGTCAAGCGGGTGGAGGGACAGCAAGCGTGTCGTTCCTGGCCGACGTCGGCTCCGCGATTTCCTCCCCCCGGCCCCCTCCACTTCGTCGAGGGGGAGAGGGCGGGAGCGGCTTTGACTTCGGAGCGCAGCGCAGGCAGCTTCCGCTCCGCCATGGAAACCGGCTCGCGAATCTCGGGTTTTTATCAGCGGACGATGGAAGAGCGGCGCGGTGAGCTCGCGCGCCGGACGGGACTCGACGCGGCGGAGGTCGCCGCGCTGACCGGCGGGCTCAGCCAGGAGATCGCCGACAAGATGATCGAGAACGTGGTGGGGCTCTACGCCCTGCCGCTCGCGGTCGGTCTCAACGTCCGCATCAATGACAATGACGTCATTGTGCCAATGGTTGTGGAGGAGCCGAGCGTGGTTGCCGCGATGAGCAACGCGGCTCGCATGGTTCGCGAAGGCGGGGGCTTCCGAGGCGAGGCCGACCCGCCGATCACGACCGCCCAGATCCAGCTCTGGGACGTGAAGGACGGCGCGGCGGCCAAGGCGAAGATCACCGCGTCGGCGGAGGAGCTGCTCGCCGCGGCGAACGCCGCGTTCCCCGACATCGTGAAGTTCGGCGGCGGCGCCCGCGAGATCGAGTCGTTCGATCGAGGGGAGGGGCTCTTCGTCGTGCACCTCCACGTGGACTGCCGCGACGCGATGGGCGCCAACATGGTCAACACGATGGCCGAGTCGATCTCCAGCCGCGTCGCGGAGATCGCTGGTGGCCGGCCGGGCCTGCGCATCCTCACGAACCTGGCGGAGCGCCGGTGCGTCCGCGTGCGCTGCGCCGCGCCGGCCGAGATGCTCGCGACGCCGGAGCTCTCGGGCGCGGAGGTGCGCGATCGCATCGTGGAGGCCTCGATCTTCGCCGAGCGCGACCCGTACCGCGCGACGACCCACAACAAGGGGATCATGAACGGCATCGACCCCGTCGTGATCGCCACCGGCAACGACTGGCGGGCCGTCGAGGCAGGCGCGCACGCGTACGCCGCCCGGAGCGGCGTGTATCGCCCGCTGGCCACCTGGCGCGCGAACGCCTCGGGCGCGCTCGAAGGCAAGATCGAGCTCCCGATGGCCCTCGGGATCGTCGGCGGCACCATTCGCGTGCACCCCGGGGCGAAGGCGGCGCTCAAGCTCGTGGGCGTGAAGACCGCGAGCGAGCTGGCGATGGTGGCCGCGGCGGCTGGCCTCGCCTCCAACCTCGCGGCGCTCCGGGCGCTCGCGACCGAGGGAATCCAGCGAGGGCACATGGCGCTCCACGCGCGCAGCGTCGCCGCGACGGCGGGCGCGGTCGGCGCGGAGGTCGCGGCGGTGGCGGACGTCATCGTGGCCGCGCGGTCGATCACGCTCGAAGCCGCGAAGGACGCGCTGAAGAAGCTCCGAGGCTGATCGCCGCACCGATGCAGGCTCGGAGGAGGAGCACCACGTCAGTCGCAGAAGGTGGTGTGGCTCCAGTAGTGCAGCGCGAGCGCGGAGGCGGTGAGGGCATCGCCGGTTCGTGTCGCCTGCGCTGGTGGGCCGCGATGCAGCGTGACCTGCATCTCGACGACGCCGTCGTACGCGAAGGTCGGGATCCCGTTCGAGTCCAGCCAGGCCACCTGGTTGAAAGGAAACGACTCCACCGTTCCGTAGGAGAACGGAAACGAGGTGTCGCCCACGCGGACCACACCCTGCCAACACGACGCCCGAGAAGAGAACGCGATCCGGTCGAGCTCGGCGCACCCGCTCGCGGCTCCGAGCTCGAGCTGGATGGCCGGCTCGTCCGACCCACGACAACGGAGCCTGGCTCCGAGACGGTTTGCTTCGCATCGGAGCGAGACGCCGGCGGTCGAGACGCGAAAGGCGAACGCGTCGTCGAGCAAGTCGTCTCCGGCGTTGGACGCCACGACGGCTTGGCCACCGTCGGGCAGATCGTACGACCACGGTGCACAACCAAACATGCGCAGCGGGGTCGCGACGATCTTCTCGGCCTCGGTTGTCTCGGTGAGCTCGGCGTAGCCTGGTGGTGGCACCACGGTGCAGCCGCCAGAGAGCGCCAACGTGACGAAGGCGCGTGTGAGGTCTCTCCGGCGACTCTCCTTCATGGCTGGGGACGTAGCGGCACGACGTGCCGCGGAGAAGCCGTCGAGCAGCCTTTCAGCGGTCGGCTCAGAGCCCGAGCACGCGCTGGTAAAACGCGAGCTCCTTCTGCCAGACGTCCTCGATCGTCGCGGCCTTCCGGAAGCCGTGCTGCTCGCCTGCGTAGCCGTGGTACTCGGTCTCGATCCCTCGCGCCTCGAGGGCGTCGTACACGCGCGACGTCTGCGACGGCACGACGGCCGGGTCCTCCAGGCCCTGGAAGAAGATCACGGGGGCGCGGATGTGCTCCACCTTGCGGATCGGCGCGCGCTCCTCGAGCGCGCGCGCACACGCCTCCCCCTCGCCGAAGAGGTACTTCTCGTAGTGTTTCTCGAACTTGTGCGTCTCGCTCACGAAGGTGCGCGGGTCGCTCGGGCCGTAGTGACAGGCGGCGGCCCGGAACACGTCGTGGTCCGTCAGCGCCTGGAGCACGGTGTAGCCGCCCGCGCTCCCTCCGCGGATGATCGCGCGAGAAGGGTCGATCTCCCCGCGCTCGGTCAGGTGGCGCACGCCGGCCACGCAGTCGTCCACGTCGAGGACGCCCCATTGGCCGCGGAGCATCTCGCGGTAGGTGCGGCCGAAGCCCGTCGAGCCGCGGTAGTTGACGTCGAGCACCGCGAAGCCACGCGTGGTCCAGAACTGGACGGAGAGCTGGGTCTCCGTGTTGGCGCAGCCGGTTGGACCCCCGTGCGCGAGGACGACCACCGGCGGGCGGGCGCCGGCTGGCGCGTGGAAATCGGGGCTCCGGGGTCGATAGAGATTGGCGTGGGCGACGTCCCCACGCGACGTCGGATAGGAAATGGCCTCGGGCTTGGAGACGAAGGCCTGGTCGAGCACGCCCTCGAGCACGTCGCGCACGACGGAGAGCGCCCCGCTGCGGAGGTCGATCGCGACGAGGCGCGAGCCCCCGCCGGCCCAGCCACAGAGCGCGAGCGCCGTCGCGCCGTTGCAGGCGAGCTCGCCCACGTGGGAAAGCTCGTCGGTGATCGTCTCGCAGCGCCCCGTCTCGGTGTCGATCCGCACGATTTTGGAGCGGCCCTGCCAGAGGCCGGTCGCGATCACGGTGCGCGCGTCGGAGAAGGCGAAGAGGCGTGTGCCGAGGTTCCAGAGCGGCGCCCCGAGCTCGACCCCGGCGTCACAGACGCGCTCGGCGCGGCCGCTCGCGAGCCGGTGGAGCGTCCAGCGCTCGCCGTCCTCGAGGGCGAAGTAGAGCTCGCCCGCCGGGCTCCACGTGGGCTGGAAGGCCGCGCCGGTCGCGCCGCCGCAGATCCGCTCGGGCGCGCCGATCGTGCCGTCCGCGAGCACGTCCGCGACGTAGAGCGCGGCGGCGTCCCACGCCATCGTCGGGTGATCCCAGGCCAGGAACGCGAGCCGGTCCCCGCTCGGGCCGAGCGACGGCGCGGCGAAGAAGTCGTGGCCACGCGCGACCCAGTCGACCGTCCCGTCTCGCAGCGACACGGCGACGATCCCGTTTTCGGGCTCGCCTCCCTCGCGCTCTTGCTCGCCCACGCAGAGCAGGCGGTGGCGACCCGGATCGCTCACGAGCTCGGCCAGCCGAACCCCGCTGGCCTCCCCGATCGCGGAGGCCTGACCGTCCGCGGTCCCTCGGAAGAGGCCGCCTCCCTTCGCCTCGACGAAATAGAGCGCGCCGGGCAGGGCGAGGTGCGCGCGCCCGCCGTACTCGTGGACACGCGTGCGCGCGCTGTGTGGGGCGGCGAGGGTGTCGTGCGCCTCGGCTCCGGGCGCCAGCTGGACGAGCACGGATCGACCCCCTTCGGCGGGACGTGACTCGATCCAGGAGAGCGTCCCGTCCGCGAGGACGTCGGGGAAGGCGAGCCGCGTCCCCCCTCGCGCCATCAGCGCCGGTGTGATGGGCGAGCTCCAGGTCCCGAAGGGGCGCTCGGTGCTCATGGCTTGAGATCGCCCCGCTCGAGGGCGTCGTAGGCGCGCTCGTCGAGCAGCTCGAAGGTCCGCCCGCGGTCGTCGCGATAAAAGAGGAGATCCGTCGTCTTGCGTGGATCGATCCCGTCCGCCATGAGGTCCGTCTTCTTCAGCTTGAAGGTCGCGGTCACGTTGGCCTCGCCCAGGAGCCTGACGAAACAGGGCGCCGCATAGCTCGGCAGCGCCCCCATGACGTGTTCGTAGAACGACTGCGGCTCGAAGTGTTTCCCCGGCATAAGCAGGATGGCCGCCATGCCCGCGCGGCCGTCGGCCCTCGGCACGGCGACGCCGTAGACGTTGGCCAGCTCGACCACCGGGTGGCGCATGACGACGTCCGCCACCTCGTTCGTCGAGACGTTTTCGCCCTTCCAGCGGAACGTGTCGCCGATCCGGTCGACGAAGTAATAGAAGCCGAGGCGGTCCTTCTTCAAGAGGTCCCCGGAGCGAAAGTAGGCGTCCCCGGGCGCCTTCACGTCGCGGAGGATCTTCGAGTCGGTCGCCGAGTCACCGAGGTAGCCGTCGAAGCGCATCGTCACGCGGCTCGGGTCGATCCGCCCGAGGAGCTCGCCGACCTCCCCGGGCTTGCACGGGATACACAGGCCGCGCGCGTCGCGCAGGGGGACCTCGCGATCGCGATCGAACTTTGCCAGGAAGGCGTTGTCGAGCCAGGGGAAAGGCGGCATCCGGCCGACCGAGCCGGAGATGCCAAACAGATTCGTCATGTTCACGTTGCCCTCGGTCGCGCCGTAGAACTCGTGCACGAGCCCCGGCGAGAACCGCTCGACGAAGGTCTGCCACACGTCGGGCCGCATCCCGTTGCCGACGATGCGCGTGAGCTTGTGCGAGCGCTCGCGCGGGTGGGGCGGCGCGTTCACCAGGTACCGGCAGACCTCGCCGATGTAGACGAACGCGGTCGCCTCGTGGTCGCAGACGTCGTCCCAGAACCGGCTCACGCTGAGCCTCCGGGCGAGGGCGAGGGTCGTCCCGGTCAGCAGCGTCGACCCGGCGCCGATCAGGAACCCGGAGCTGTGGAACAGCGGGAGGCACACGTAGAGGACGTCGCCTTCGCCCAGGCCGAGGGTGAAGCGGCCGAACCCGTAGGCCGCGGTGAACGCGCGCGCGTGGGTGATCTTGCCGGCCTTGGGCAGGCCCGTCGTGCCGGACGTGAAGATGTACGCGTAGAGATCGTCGCCCAGCGTCACGACCGGGTCGGGCAGGGGGAGGGGCTCGGCGTCGAGCGCCGCGATCTCCCTGGCGCCGCTCGTGTCCTCCGTGCCGTGGCCGGCGCGCGTCTCCTCCCAGAAGACCGAGAGCCCGGCCAGACCGGCGCCGAGCGCCTCGCGGACGGCGGGCAGCTCGCCGCGGCCCGCGACGATCGCGCGCGGGCTCGTCTGGAGGATCGCGTGGCGCAGGCTGTCGTGCGTGAGGTTGGTGTTGATGAGGCTCACCACGGCGCCGAGCCGGGCGATGGCAAAAGCGTTCACGAGCAGCTCGGGTGCGTTGTGCATCATCACCGCGACCGAGTCGCCTCGGCGCACGCCCGCCGAGGCGAGCGAGGCCGCTCGCCGCCGGACCCGGTCTCGCATCTCCCCGAACGTGATCCGCTGCTTCTCGAAGAGGATGTAGATCCGCTCCGGGTCACGGTCGGCCCAATCCTCCAGCTTGTCGGCGAGGTTGGCGGGGCCGACCGGGTCCTGCGTCATGACGTCGAGGGCCCCGCGCACGCGGCTCGGTAGCGTGCCGAGGAAAGACAGCGCAGCGCGAGAACGAGACCTCATTTCGCGAGCTCCTTTCGGAAGTGGTACTCCACGGTGTCGCTCTTGTCCCCGAGGCGGCGCGTGGCGCCGCGGATGAAGCCGCGCCTCTCGTAGAAGCGATGAGCCGTCTCGAACTTCACGTCGCTCCAGAGCTCCAGGTGGCGCGCGCCGCGCTCGGAGGCGAAGGACTCGACCCGGGCGAGGAACGTGGCGCCGAGGCCGCTCCGGCGCTCGGTCCGGGCGACGTAGAGCTTCTTCAGCTCGAAGCTGCCTGGGTGCGCCGTGGCCGTGACGCCGCACATCCCCACGATCCGTCCCTGCCGCTCGGCCACCCAGAACGTGCCGCCGGCGTCGCGCGCCCAGCTGGCGATCCGCCGAAGCTCGGGGATCTCGCCGTCCACGTCGAGGATGACACCGGGGTACTCCGCGAACACCGAGCCGATGAGCGCGATGACGGCGTCGGCGTCGGCGTCGCGGGCGTCTCGCAACGTGAGAGGCGGCGCGTGCTCCTGGTCTTCGCGCGGTTCGGTGGCCACGTCCGTGTCCGCGGATACTACATGGCGCCCTCCCCTCCGGTGGGGGACAAGTTCTCCCCAGCCCCACGTGGGATCTGTACTACCCTCGGCGGGGCGTGGCCCACGACTACGACTTGATCGTCATCGGCTCCGGACCCGCCGGGGAGCGCGGGGCCGTCGCCGCGGCGAGCCTCGGCAGACGCGCCCTCGTGGTGGAGCGAGCCCCGGAGCCGGGCGGGGCGGCCGTGCACACGGGGACGTTGCCTTCGAAGACGCTGCGCGAGACCGCGGTCTTCCTCTCCGGCCGCGAGCACCGCGAGGTCTACGGCGTCGGCGTCACGATCGACGAGTCGCTTTTCGTCCCCAAGCTCCTCTCGCGAAAGAAGGCCGTCGTGCGGCTCGAGGTCGAGCGCATCAAGCGCGCGTTCTCCGCTGCGGGGATCGAGCTGGTCCGAGGATCGGCGAGGGTCTCGGGACCACACGAGGTCCGCATCGACAGCGAGCACGGCGAGCGCGTCGTCTCGGGCGAGCGCATCCTCGTGGCCACCGGCTCGGTGCCGTTCCGACCGCCCGAGATCCCCTGGGGCGACCCGGACGTGGAGGACAGCGACACCATCCTCCAGCTCGAGAGCATGCCGAAGGAGCTCGTCGTGCTCGGCGGCGGGGTCATCGGCTGCGAATACGCCTCCATCTTCGCGTCGCTCGGCGTGAAGGTCACGCTCGTCGACAAGCGCAACGAGCTCCTGCCCTTCCTCGATCGGGACATGAGCGAGGCCCTGCGCGTCTCGTTCGTCGCGATGGGGGTCGACGTCCGATTCGAGGACTCGCCCGAGAAGATCGCGCGGGAGCACGGCCGGATGGTCGTCACGCTCAAACGCGGGGGGCGCGTCCTCTGCGACAAGCTCCTCTTCTGCGGCGGGCGCAGCGGCGCGACGACCGGCCTCTGCCTGGAGGAGGTTGGGGTGAAGCTCGGCGTCCGCGGCTCGGTCGCGGTGGACGAGCAGTTCCGCTCGTCGGTGCCGAGCATCCTGGCGGCCGGCGACGTGATCGGGTTCCCTGCCCTCGCCTCGACGAGCATGGAGCAGGGGAGGCTCGCCGTCCGGTACGCGTTCGGTGGGAAACCAGCGTCGCCCCAAGAGAGCAGCCTCTCCAAGCTGCTTCCTTACGGCATCTACACGATCCCCGAGGTATCGTGTGTCGGTCTCTCCGAGGAGGATGCCATAGAAAAAGGGCTCGACGTGGTCGCCGGGAAGGGCGACTTCGACCACAACGCGCGCGCGAAGATCAACGGCTTCTCGATGGGCTTCGTGAAGCTCGTCTTCGAGCGCGGGTCACGCAAGCTCGTCGGCGCGCACGCGATCGGCGATCATGCCACCGAGCTGATCCACATCGGGCAGGTGCTCATCGGCACCGGCGCGACGGTCGACGCGGTCGACGGCGCCGTCTTCAACTATCCCACCCTCTCGGAGTGCATCAAGCACGCGGCGCACGACGCGCTCATGCGGTGGCCTGAATGAAGAAAAACTACGTACTCGATACGAACGTGTTGCTACACGACCCTCGGGCGCTCTTCAAGTTCGAGGACAACGACGTCATCCTCCCCATCTACGTCATCGAGGAGGTGGACCAGTTCAAGCGAGAGACCACGGAGCGCGGGCGGAACGCGCGCACCATCTCGCGCCTCCTCGACGAGCAGCGCGGCGACGAGGGCTCGCTCTCGCGCGGGGTGCCGCTCGAGGGCGGGGGCACGCTGCGCATCTGGATCCCCGAGAAGCGGCCGACGCTCGCGGTCGGCTTCGACAAGAAGTCGCAGGACCAGGCGATCTTGCAGACCGCCATCGACGTCCGCGACAAAGACCCCGACAAGCCCACGGTCTTCGTCACGATGGACACGAACCTCCGCATCCGAGCGGACGCGCTCGGGGTCACCGCGGAGACGTACGAGAACCAGCGCGTCGAGGACGACCCGCTCGAGCAGCCGTTCCTCGATATCGAGGTGAACGGCTCGCTTATCGACGCGTTCTTTCAGGACGGCGGGGTGGAGCCGCCCCACGATTCCTCAGGGCGCTGGACGGTCCTTTATCCTAACGCTCCCGTCATGCTTCGAGACACGAGCGCCCCCGGGCACACGGCGCTCGGCCGCTTCGACGGCAGCAAGGGGCAGGTCGTCGCGCTCCGGGTGGCGCGCGAGGGCATCCTCGGCATCCGGCCACGCAACCGCGAGCAGAGCTTCGCGCTCGACGTGCTCCTCGACGACTCGATCCGCCTCGTGACGCTCCTCGGCAAGGCCGGGACGGGCAAGACCCTGCTCGCCATCGCCGCCGGCCTGAAGCGTACGACGGAGGACAACACGTACACCCGCCTCGTCGTCAGCCGGCCCATCATGCCGCTCGGTCGGGACATCGGCTACCTCCCCGGGGACGTGGACGAGAAGCTCAACCCGTGGATGCAGCCCATCTACGACAACCTCGAGTTCCTCTTCTCCAACGGTGGGACCAAGGGCGCCCGGTCGAGCAAGGGTTTCCTCGAGCTGCTCGAGTCGGGGACCATCCAGGTCGAGCCGCTCACCTACATCCGCGGGCGGAGCCTGCCGAATCAGTACCTCATCGTCGACGAGGCACAGAACCTCACGCCGCACGAGGTGAAGACGATCATCACCCGCTGCGGCGAGGGCACCAAGATCGTCCTCACCGGCGATCCCCAGCAGATCGACAACCCGTACGTCGATCACGCATCGAACGGCCTCAGCGTCGTGGCCGAGCGCTTCAAGAAGGAGCGCATCGCGGCCCACGTCGTCCTGACGAAGGGCGAACGGAGCGAGCTGGCCGAGCTGGCCGCGAACCTCCTCTGAGCGCAGCACGCATCCGCGTCGAGCTCGCGGGTGACCCGCCCGGACGGGCGCGGTGCCCGGCCGGCGTGTTCAGCGGCGAGAGGGCGGCTCCGTCGACGCCGCCTCGCGCGCCGTGCGCCCGACCGGCAGGAGCAACCCCGCGCCTTCGGCCACGAGGGAGCGGACGACCGCGCTCGTCATCGCGTGGCCGCGTCGCAGCTGCGGCTTGCGCGCGTGCCAGGCGATGGCGAGCGAGCAGCCGAAGCTGACGGCGAGGTTGAGCTCGTGCCGCCCGGGATCCGCGGCGATTGGTGCAGAGCGCCTCGGGTGAGGTGCGCGCCAGAGCCCGAGCGTGCGATGCCGCACGTGCGAGACGACGTGTCCGGTCGCCCCAGCCCGGCCGATTCGCGGGATTTTTGCGGTGGCATGACCACTGCTTGAGTCGACTCCGAACCTTCGACGGGCCGCGTCGGCACGCTCGCCGCGTGTGACGCAGCCTCATTCAAAACGAAAAGGAGCACTTCGATGTGGAGTCGAAGCTGTCGTTCGTCTTGCCTCGCCTCGGGTCTCGTCGCCGCGCTGCTCGCGCTCTTCGTCGCGGACGACGCACGCGCCTGCGACGAGCTCTCACCCGCGACACGCGCCGATCGGTGTGATCCGCTCTTCGTGCCGCGCCTTCCGGTGGAGGGCCCGAGCCCGTTCCTCTGGACGCTGGCGACACACGACGAGCGCCGCGACTACCTGCTGGCCCGCGGCGTCCCGCGATCGCTCGCCGACAAGCTCGCCGTCGGAGGGTTCCCGCTCGGCGGTCAGCTGAAGGCCGAAGACGCCGGCTGGCTCTTGGTCCCGCAGGCCGCTGCCGTGCGCCTGCAAGCGCGCTTCTGACGCGCGGATCGCTCACGTGAAGGAGAAGAGAAATGGAGACCTTGATCGCAATCGTGTTTTTCATCCTGTTCGGCTTCATCGTCGGGCTCGTCGCGCGCGCCCTCTTTCCGGGCCCGCAGTGGATGGGCTTCTTCCCGACCGTCGGGCTCGGGCTCCTGGGCTCGTTCGTCGGAGGCCTCCTGGCTGCGCTGATCAGCGGGCACGGCGTCTTCGCCCTGCACACGAGCGGCTTCATCGGCAGCGTGCTCGGCGCGTTGGTCGTCCTCGCATTGGCTCGCCTCGCGCATCGGCGGGCGATCGCGTGAGGTCGTCGATTCTCGGGCGCAACCGCGGCGCCGCTCCGCGGCATTTCGTATCGCGAAAGGAGAACATCATGCGTGCAATCCGATCCACCTCCACGTTCCTCGTCTTCGGCTCGCTGCTTCTTCCCGTCGGACTGGTCGCCTGCGAAGACCACTCCGCGAGAGAGGTCGAGTCCTTGCGGCGAGACCTCGAAGCGACGCGGCGGAAGGCGGCGAAAGACGTGGAGGACGCGCGAGCGAAGGCCTCGGCCGACGTCGCGGAGAAGGAGCGTGAGCTCGCCGAGGCGCGGGCGCGCCACGCGGCGCGGACGGAGGACCTCGCCTACGCCGATCGGGAGGAGTACCGCGACCAGCGGCGCCGTGAGCTTGTCGGCCTCGACGACGAGATCACCGAGCTCGAGAGGCGCGCCGCGAAGGCGACCGGAGATGCGAAGCGCGACCTCGAGGAGGCGCTCGCCGACGTCAAGCGGCGCCGCGAGCAGCTCCGCACGAGCATCGAGCGCGTGGGCGACTCCACCGAGAAGGAGTGGGACGAGGCCAAACGCGCCGTGGACGAGGCGGTGTCCGATCTCCGCAAGCGGATCCGCGACGCCTGGGACAGCACCAAGAAGAAGACCTGATCCCGGGCGGGCAGTCGCGTATAACGCGAGCGAGAGTCGTATGGTCCCCCCCTCGCTCCGCGACGCCGATCGCAGCCTCCGCGAGCTCGCCCGTCGCGTGCAGCTCCTGGGCGCTCTCTCCCCGAACAACTTCGGGAGCGAGGTCGCCCGGCTCGAGCGGGCCTGGGCTCGCGGGGACGCCGAGTCGCCGGCCTTCACCTACGCGCCGGCTCCGGACCTGTCGGACGTCCCCGAGGTGGCTGCCCGCCTCGTCGAGCAGGCGGAGGGCAACGGAGCGCTAGGCCGGCTCTACCAGGAGCGCGCTGGTGAGCTGGCGCTCGAGGCCGAGCTCATCGGCGCCAGGGAGACGCCCGCGTTCCCGGCGCTCGCGCAGCGTCGCTTCGATCATGACAAAATTGTCATGGAAGAGGCGGACCGCCTCGCGGCCGAATGGGGTGCAGGAGAAGAGGAGACGTCGGGTGGGCCCGTCGTCCGCACGGACGACGAGTCCGACCCGAGGTCGCTCGTGAGGCGCGCGCGCGCGGAGCTCGGGAGGTTGCGCCTCCCGGTGCGGATCACCGTCGTCGCCTCGCTGGCGCCCCTCGCAGCTGCGGGGGATCGTCTCCTGCAGATCGCCGCCGCGCGAGACGTGAGCCTGACCGACGTCGAACGGACGGTCATGCACGAGGTCCACGGTCATCTGCTGCCGATGCATCGCGCCTCCGTGCTCGGCTCCGCCCTGCTCGAGGTGGGCTCGGCGGGCGGGTCCGAGGGGCAAGAGGGCTACGCCCTGTTGCTCGAGCACCGATGCGGGTTTCTGCGGGGCGCACGCGCGCGGGAGCTCGCGCTGCGCCACGTCGCGGCGCGCGCGGCGCACCGCGGGGAGCCCTTCCCGGCGATCGTCCGATTGCTCCTGGGCAGCGGCGCCTCGACCGAGACGTCGATCCGGATCGCGGCGCGTGCGGTCCGCGGCGGTGGGCTCGGCCGCGAGGCCGGCTATCTGCCGTCGTACCTGGCGGTGTCCGCGGCGGTCTCGCGGAGCCAGAAGCTGGAGGAGGTGCTCGCTTCGGGCCGCCTGTCCGTGACGGCTGCGGAGGTCCTCCAGCGGTTCTTGCCGGCTGCTACTTCTTGACCAGCCGCAGGTGCGGCCGCTTCGGGGGCGCCGGGGTGTCGGGGGGAGGCTCCGAGCCGCCTTCGCCTTCGGGGGTCGAGCCGTCCACCCGAGGTTGCGCCGCCGCCGGCGCGGGAGCGGGCGGCGCCGAGGGGCGGAAGGCCTCCTCCCGGCTGGCCCCGCACACGGGGCAGTTCGAGGCGTCTTCCACCCACTTCGTCGAGCAGAGCGCGCAGGTCCCTTCGCCCTCGAGGGCCTCCGGCTTGGGCGCGTCGTCGAACGAGACCGCGCGCAGGTGCGGTCGCTTCGGTTTCTGCGCGACCTCCTCCCGTGAGATGGCGCTCGCGAGCTTGCTGCCGGCCGGGGCGTCCTCCGGCCAGGTGAGGCCGCGGCGCTGCTGGTCGAAGATCGCAAACACCGCCTCCCAGGGGATCCAGCACCAGAAAGGTCGCCGGGCGAAGCTGAGGGTCCCGGCGATCGCCTCCTCCGTCAGCTCGAGGTCTGGAATGGGGATGCGCATGTTGAGCCCGAACTGCAGGACGAGCTCGGGCTGCTCGCGGAAGGACTGCGGCACCACCACCTTGTCGCGGCGGGGGTCGAGGTGGATGAAGATGCTCGACTGCTCGAGGAGAGCGAGGGCGAGGTCCTTCTTCGAGGGGCGGGGCGGGGCCAAGGCGGACCCACCCTACCACGGCCTCGCGCCGTACCGTTGATCTGAAGACCTCGATGGGCGACCCTCCCCTGCCGGAGGAGACAACCATGTACATCGTGCGGTGGCATTTCCAGACCCGTTTCGGGCACCTCAAAGAGGTCCTCTCGATCCTCCGGCAGTGGGAGATCGACGTCGGTCAGCGGGTCGGATGGCGAGCGTCCACGGTTCGGGTGCTCGAGGGTGTGCTCGGCACGCCGCGCTCCACGATCGAGCTCGAGGCACACGTCGAGAGCCTCGGCGATCTCGAGAGCTCGTGGGCCGACATGGAGCGCATCCCGCATCACGCCGAGGCGATGAAGGCGCTCGAGAAGTACGTGACCTCGGGGACCGACGCCTGGTCGGTCTACCGCCAGGTCGAGCTGTTCGAGGAGTGATTCGAAGCGCGCTCAGCTTATCGCCACGGCCGCGACGACCCCGGCCGTGGCGGTGATGGCCGTGCTCCAGCTCAAGAGGAAGACGCTGCGACCCCGCTGGCGCAGCAGCGCCACAGCCGCCGGGTTGGCGATCTTCTCGGCACCGTCACCCACGTCGCGCAGCCCCTGCGCGGCCATGTACGGTCACGTCTTGAAGAGCCCCTGGTAGACCAGCAGCGCCGATGCATAAAACGGCAGGAGCAAGAAGCCGAACGCCCAGGGCGGGGCGTGGAAGAGACGCAGGCCCACCACGAGTAGCAGGGCGAAGCCGAAGGCGGTCACCGCATTCCGAAGCCGTCGCTCGACGCCCTCGCTGCCGATGTTCGCGATCTCCATTCGCGGGACGATAGCACCCAATCGGTGCCAGGCGAGGCCCCCACGGGTCGAACGGCTCGCCAGTGACGAGTGCCGCGACGCATCGACTTCGAGCGGTGCCCCATGAGGAAACGAGAGCCGAGCACGAAGAGACCCCATCAGGAGGTTCCTCCCATCCCCCTCGCCCGCCGTGGGGGCGGGAGGAACCGGTCGAAACCACTCCGGCGAGGTACTAGGATGCGCCGGTCGGGGCTGGGCAGGCCCGCCTCGACAGGGACGAGCCCGAGCGCGGAATGAAGCCGAGAGACGACGAGGCAGGGGCGTGAAGCTCCGTCGAGCCGTGGACATCCGCCCTGGGGAGGGGCGGATCGCGCTCCTGTCCGGCGCGGTGCTGGCGCTGATCATCGCGGCTCACACCGTCATCGAGACCGCGCGAGACGCGCTCTTCTTGTCGAAGCTCCCGCCCGACAGGCTCACGTTCGTCTACGCGCTCCTCGCGGGCCTCTCTCTCGTGGCCGGCGCTGGTAGCTCCGCGCTCGCGAGCCGCTTCGGGCGCCGCGCGGCGCTCGTGTTCTCGCTCCTCGCCTGCGCCTACGGGGCGGTCCTGCTCTACCTGCGGCCCGTGACCGATACGTCGGTCTTCGTCCTTTACCTCGGCAGCGGCGTCATCGGGACCGTGCTGCCGCTGCAGTTCTGGATGATGGCGGGGCAGCTCTTCACGGTGGCCCAGGGCAAGCGGCTCTTCGGACCGATCGCGTCCGGGGGCGTGCTCGGGGCCGCGGTGGGCGGCGGCGCGGCCGCGCTCGCGCTCCGCTTCATCTCGACCGGTGCGCTCCTCGTGCTCGCCGCCACGGTGTTCGTGGGAGCCGCGCTCATGGTGGCCACGGCCCCGTCGGGCGAGGCAGCCGACCAGACGGGAGGCAGCGGCGCCGCCTTCGGCTGGATGCGCGACTTCTCGGTCCTCAGGAAGGAACGCTACGTGGTGCTCGTCGCGGCCCTGACCGTGTTCGGGACGGCCACGGTCCTGGTCGCGGACTACCTCTTCAAGTCGACCGCAGCCGCCCAGTTCCCGAAGAGCGAGCTCGGCTCGTTCTTCGCGCTCTTCTACGCGGGGCAAAACGCGGTCGCGCTCGTCGTGCAGGTCTTCGTCACCGGGGCCGTCATGCGCCGGCTGGGCGTCACGGGCGCGCTGCTCGTGCTCCCGGTGTTGCTCGCGTTCTCGGGGACGCTCGCGGGTCTCGGCGGCGGGTTTGCCATCGCGTTCGCGGCGAAGGGCGCGGACGGGTCGCTGCGCCACAGCCTCCACCGGGTCTCGAGCGAGCTCTTGCTCTTGCCGCTGCCGAGCGAGATCCGCGACAAAGCGAAGCCCGTGATCGACACCGTCTTCGGCCGGGGGACGCAGGCCGTCACGGCTGGCGGCATCCTCGTGCTCGCGTCGATGGATCTTTCGGCGCCGAGGAGCCTCGGGCTGGTCATGGGGGCGTGTGCCCTCCTGTGGGTCGGCACCGCGATCCTCCTCCGCGGTCCCTACGTCGATCTCTTCCGTCGCGCGCTCGCGCGGGGCGAGCTGCCCGGCGGCACCGGCGCGGACGATCTCGACCTCGCGTCGGTCGAGACCGTCATGGAGGCGCTCTCGAGCCGCGACGAGGACCGCGTCCTGGCGGGGATCGACGTGCTCGCGGAGAGCAACCGCTCGCGCGTGTTGCCCGCGCTCATCCTGTACCACGACTCTCCGCGTGTGCTCGAGCGGGCGCTCGCGGTGGTCGCCACGCCCGACCGGCAGGATTGGCGGGAGCTCGCCGAGCGCCTCATCGAGCACCAGGACGTCGGCGTCCGCTCGGCGGCGCTCCGGGCGCTCGCGGTCGCCGGGCACGAGCGAGCGGTCACGCGCGGCCTCCAGGACGACAACGACGCGGTGCGCGCTTGCGCGGCGTTTTTCCTCGCCCGGCGGGGAGGTGAGAGCGATCTCCTCGCGAACCCTCACATCGACGCGCTGCTGTCTCGAGACGGTCAGGACGGGGTGAAGGGCAGGAGCGCGCTCCTGTCGGTCATCGGGGAGCACGGCGACGCGCGGTGGTTGCCCATCGTGGAGATCATCCTCCGGCGCGACGGTGAGCGGCGAGGGGTCGCGGCGCTGGCGGCGCTCGCGATCGAGAAGACGGGAGACGAGCGCTTCCTGCCCTACCTGGTCTCGCAGCTCGGCGCACGCGACGGTCGGGCCGTCGTTCGCGACGCGATCGTGTCGATGGGGCAGACGGCGGTCGCCCCACTCACCGAGGCGCTCGAGAGCGAGGCGACCGCGGAGCGCGTCCGGATGGAGATCCCGAAGACGCTCGCGCGGCTGCGCACCCAATACGTGGTCGACTTCCTCGCCAGGCACCTCCAGAGCGAGAAGAGCGGCGCGGTGAGGTACAAGGTGCTGCGCGCGCTCGGCTCGATCGCGCAGCCCGGCGCCGCGCCGAAGAACGAGCGGCTCAGGTTCGACAAGGCGCTGTTCGAGCGAGAGGCCCACAAGAACCTCGTCGAGCACTTCCGGATGAAGGGTCTCGTCGCTGCGCTCGAGCGGGAGACGGAGGGGCGGCGCGCCGGCGATACGAGCGTCGGCCAGGCCTTGATCTCCCTCCTCCAGGACAAGATGAGCCAGTCGCTCGAGCGCGCCTTCCACGCGCTGCAGATCGCCCACCGGAACGAGGACCTCCTCGGCGTGCACCGCGCCATCGTTCGCGGCGACAACCGCGCGCGCGGCAACGCGCTCGAGTTCCTCGACTCGCTCCCGGTCGGCGCCCGCGAGACCCGCGACCTGCTCAAGCTCGTGGCCGACGATCTCGACGCGCGCGAGGCGGTTCGCCGCGCGCGCGCGGCCGTCGAAGACTCGCCGGACGACCTGGTCCGGATCTCGAGCCCAGCCGGGCACGACGACGCGGTGCGCGGGCTCCTGTCCGAGACGGATACCCTCATCGCCGCGCTGACCGCCTACCACGCGCTCGACCTCGGCTCCATCGTGCTGGCGCGCGACGCTCTGGCCGCGCTCGACGCGCGCCCCACGCTGGGCCGGCTCGGGGCGGCGCCCACCCGGTCGCGTAGGGAGTCCGCAAATGGCTGAGATCGATCGCGCCACCCGGGTCAAGCGCGAGCTCTTCCTGCGCGTGCTCATGCCCACGCGGCCTCCGCCGGCCATCGCGCGCCAGCTCGTCAGCGTGATGAAGGACTCCGTCGCGGAGCCCGGCGAGATCATCTACGAGCAGGGCACCGAGTCCGACGCGATCTTCTTCGTGATCGATGGCGAGGTGGAGCTGACGAGCGACAGCGAGGAGCCTTGGCGGTTCCAGGGCGGATCGATCATCGGCGTGATCGACGTCAACCTGCAGCGCCCGCGGAGCCGGACGGCGACCGCGCTCACCCGCACGGATCTGCTCGTCATCAAGCGCGAGGAGTGGCTGGAGATCTTCGAGGACAACCTCGAATACGCCTCGCAGGTTCGCCAGGTCCAGGCCTCGGCCGTGCACGCCCTCCGTCAGGAGCTCGGCGCCGACGGCGGCTTCGAGCCGAAGAGCCTCTCTCCGGAGGAGGCTCTGGAGGCCGCCGTCGTCGAAGGCACGATGGTGGAGCGCCTCGTTGCGCTGAGGAGCTCGGTCCACTTCCAGAGCGCGAGCGTGCAGGCCCTGGCCGAGCTCGCCGCGCGGGGCGAGACCGTCCGCGTCTCGCGAGGCGACATCGTCCTCAGGCCCGGCGGCGCGGGGCGCGGCATCTATTTCGTCGTCGCGGGGATCGTCGAGGTGGAGCGCCGCGTGGCGCCCGAGATCCACGCCGCCTTCGGCCCCGGTGAGCTCGTGCTCGGCGGGGCCGGGCTCTCGGGCGACCTCAACGAATACGTCGTCGTCGCCCGCACCGACGCCACGTTGCTTCGCCTGACCGTCGCCGATCTCGACGACGTCTCGGAGGACCATTTCGATCTCACGCGATCCTTCCTCCGCGCCATGGGGCTCGAGCGCGAGCAGATCATGAACCTCCGAGCGAGGCGGCAGCGCGATCGCGCGCGGTCCGTGAGCGTCGCGCCGCCCCCCGCGGAGGTCGCTGGCCCCGAGGAGCCCGCCGCGAAGCGCGCGGGCTGATCATCGGCTCCGTCGTGCGGGTTGTGGGAGTGCAGCCTTCCGCTCTCGGTGGATCCGTGACGACTATTGTTTGCCCTCCCACGCGAGCGAGGGCACGCCGGTCGAATGACAAGCGAGGTCGCCGATTGGCTGCTCGCTCTCATGGTGGCGTTCGCGCCGCCCGAGCGAGCCGAGAAGACCGACCCGTTCCCCGGATGGGAGGAGACGACCGAAGAGCGCCGGGAGCGATACGCGGATATCGGGAGAGACCTCTACGCGTTCACGTATCACCCCGAAACGAAGCCCCTGTTCGGCGGGAAGAAGGGCCGCGCTCGGACGGCGGCATTGCTCCTCGCCATTGCGTATCACGAGAGCGGCTTCGCGAAGGACGTCGACAAGGGCCCCTGTTACCGAGGAAAGGGCGGGTCGAGCACGCGGTGCGACAGCGGGCTCTCGGCGTGCCTGATGCAGATCCATATCGGAGACGGGACGACCCCCGAAGGCTGGACGCAGAAGGACCTCTTCGAGGACCGCAAGAAGTGCTTCGGCGCGGGGCTGCGCCTCATTCGCAAGAGCTTCTCCGCTTGCCGGTCCCTGCCATTGAAGCACCGCCTCAATGCCTACGCGTCCGGCAGCTGCTCGAAGGGCCACGCGGGGAGCGAGCGCCTCATGAACCTAGGCGAGAAGTTCGCCTCGCGGCTGCCCATGCCCGGTCCGGACGACAAACACGTCACCGCGAAGCCCTGACGGGCCGTGGCCGCGGCGATCACTCTGGACAGGCGGCGTACCAGGCGTCGAGATCCAGGCGCTTGATCAAGGTGGAGAGGCCGAGCGGTCGGGTCTTGTCGCAGACCTCCTCCAAGCGGTCCTCCTCCACGTACTCGGCGTGGAAGACCGCCTTTCCGCCGGCGATGAACGTCGCCTCGTAGGCGCCGCATTCTTCGTAGGTGAAGCACTCCTCGTTGAGCGCCCAGTCGAAGTCGTCGACCAACTCTTCGAGCTGGCCAATGTCGTTCTTCAGCCCGACCGAGAGGCCGCGCGCGTGGGCCTCCTCTGCGAGAAAGCGGTTGTAGTCGACCTGATCGTCACTCGACAGGTCGAAGCCCGAGTCGTTCTCGAACCCGTCGACGTTGTCGGGCTCGACGCCGTCGCAGCCGCGCTTCTTCGCGAGGTCGAGCCGCGCCGTCATGATCTCGCGGACCGCGTCGTCTCGGACGTCGAGCCATCGCTCGCCGGGCCAACCGTCGAGCTCCTTGCCGCGCACGGACTTGGGGAAGTCCGCCGAGTCCGGTCGTCCCGGTTCGTAAGAGCCGGCGCTGAAGTAGCAGACGATCTTGCGGCCCCCGTCGCGCAGCTCGGTGAGGACCTCGTCGGAGGTCTCGAAGAGGTCCACGTCGTAGACGGTCACGTCGACGGAGGTGTCGATCTTGCCGCTGAGCTGCCATTGCCAGGTCGTTCCCGGCTCGGGGACGTAAGGCGAGGTGGCCGCCTGGGTGTGGTCGGATCCAGGCTCTCGGCTCGGCTGGTCGGCTTCGGGCGTGCAGGACGCCGATGCCAAGCCCAGGACGGTGAGCCACGCGAGGACCGAAGAGCGCATGAGCGCCCGTTCTGCAACCTCCGCGCCGCCGACCATTAACAGTTCGAGCGGCCCAGCGACCTATTCCGTCACTTCGACGAGCTGCTGCACGATGGTGCTGCCGCCGCGGTTGTCGCGGACGACAGCCCAGACCGTGTAGAGGCCCGGCTCCTCCGGGGGCACCCACGCCGTCTCGTGGCCGCGCTGGATGCCCTTGGCGGAGTCGCTCACGAGCTTGGTGGCGGAGTCGAACTGGCCGCCGTCCGTGAAGTAGCTCACCCACACGACCTCGCGCAGCGGCTCGCCGTTCGGATCGAGCGCGCCGGGATCGATCTCCGCGACGTCGTCGGGCACGGCGACGTCGAAGGTGACGGTCGTGCACTCGGTGAACTCGTCGGTGGCGGCGCAGCCGGACTTTCGCCGCTCCTCTTCGCTGACGGCGCAGCGCTGGATCTGCGGTGGCGGCGCGTCGGCCGCGAAGACCTGGTCGTCGTACGACAGCCCGGTCACGACGGGGTTCAGGTTGCGGCGCCCGTCGTCGAAGACGAACACCTGCGTGTAGCCGGGCACGAAGCCCTCGGCGCCGAGCTCGCGGCCGCTCCCGTCGAAGCAGCCGATGGGGAAGCTGCCCGCCTCCGTGTCTCCGCTCTGCTGGACGGGGCCGAGCGTACCGGCGCACACCAGGAAGAAGACGAAGCCCTGCGCGACGCGGGGGCCGCCTGCATCGGGCTCGCCCACGGCGTCGAGGACATCGGTCGGGACGGTGATCGAGAAGTCCGTCAGGCCCGGCGCGACGGCTACCTCGGGCGGGAGCTCGCCGGCCTGGAGGCCTTGCAGGCGCTGGCCGAGGACCTCGTAGCAGCCGTAGTAGTCGTTGCCGGGCGGGTTCCAGCAGCCGCCGATCCAGGCCACGAGCACGGGCGCGACCGACTGGGTCGAGTCGAAGTCTCGGCCGTCGGCGTATTGCATCTTGAAGGTGACGGTCTCGCCCGGGCGCGCGTAGGAGCCCACGGGGGTCGGCGTCGGGTCCGGCACGCCGTCCGCGTCGATGTCGGCGTCGAGCGTGTCGACGCGGACGAGGAGCACGCGGAGCGTGTTGATGTAGTCCGGCGGATCGAACGGGGCAGAGCAGGCCGCGTAAGCAGAACCGGCGAGGGCCAAGGCCGCACCCCAGCGCGCCGGCTTCACACGTGCTCCCCCCTCACCGCGTGAGGGGGGCCGGGGGGGTGAAATGGCAGCCATATCGTTTCGGTCTGGAATGAGGTGTCGGTCTCGTCGAGAGGCTAGAAGTCCGCGCGGATGCCGATGCTCGGCAGGATGGGCAGGCCGTTGACGTATTCGCGCGCCGTGTAGTTGAAGTTGTAGCCGACCGCCTCGGGGTTCTGGTTGTTGTAGACGTTCTGCACGTCCAGATACGTGGAAAACTGCCAGTATTTGAACTTCCAACGCTTGTCGACGCGGAGGTCGAGGGCGTGGAAGAACGGGAGCCGCTCGGTGTTGTTCCCGAGCGGAATGGCGACGTAGGCGCCGCTCGGCGCGTTGTAGATCGAGTTGATGCGCGTGGGGCTGCAGCCCTCCGAGTCGGGGTTGCAGACGTTCGGGTCGATGAGGTTGCCGCTGACCAGGCGGAAGCGCGCGCCGATCTCCCACCCGTGACCGAGCTGGTAGCTGCCGAGCATCGTGAGGATGTGGGTCTGGTCGAAGTTGACGAGGTACTCGGGCTCCCCGGGGCCGTTCTGACGAACGCTCCGCGAGAGCGTGTACGCGACCCAGCCGAAGAATCTATCGTCGGGCTTGTACCGGAGGAGGAACTCGCTCCCGACCACGTAGCCGAGGCCGCGGTTGTCGTAGCTGACGCCGGAGTTGTCGGCGGCCGAGGCGCCGACGACCACCGAGTCGAGCTGCTTCACGAAGCCCTCCACGCTGCCGTCGATCTGCTTCGTGATCTCCTGCTCGAGCCCGAGCGCGTAGTGGACGGCGCGGTTGGACTTGAGCTCGGGGTTGCCGATGGGCTCGACGATCTGCTGGAAGGCGGGCGGCTGGTGGTAGAGGCCCAGGCCGGACTTGAGCGTCGTCTTCGGGAACTCGTGCGTGAGATCGAACCGGCCGCTCACGCGGGGGCTGAAGTCGAAGCTCGAGTTGATGCTCGTGTAGTCCACGCGCATGCCCGGGACGATGCGGACCCCCTTTGCGGGCTCGAGCTCCAGCTCGGTGTAGAGCGCCGGGAAGCAATACGACTGGGTGCTCTCGAGATCGATGAACGTGCGGGTCGAGAACGGGCCGCCCGAAGGCTCACCGGGCTGCGCGTTGGGCTGCGGGATGCGCAGGTTCACAGTCGCGTTGCCGGAGAAGACATCCATCCCGGCGTTGAACCGCACCTCCTTCGAGAATCGATGCGACCACTCGGCGCGCGTGTTGAGGCTGAGAACGTCGAGGTTGAAAAACAGCGGTCCGAGCCCGAACTCGAACTCGTCGTGGCCGAAGCCGACCACGCTGCGGATGCGATCCCGCTCGCCGATATCCTTCTCGTGCAGGACCTGCAGCCGCTGGAAGGCCGTGTGGAGGCCCACGTTGCCCGTGAGCGCTGGCTCGTTCGGGCTGGGCTCGTTCACCAGGAGCTCGAGCGCGTCGTCGCTCCCGAAGAAGCCGACGCGGAGGCGACCCACGTTCGCGGAGTTGTGCTCGATGAGGAGCTGGTAGTCGTAATAGACCGGCGCCTGCGTCACGCTGGCGCCGGCGGCCTCGAGCGTCGGGCCGAGCCAGGCGTCGAGGTAGCTGCGCCGGCCGGCGACGAGGAACGTCCACTCCTTGGTGCCAGGGAAGGGGCCCTCGACGAGGCCGCGCGTGTCGACCAGGTCGGTCTGGAGCATGCCGTGGTAGCCGTCGTCTTTCGGACTGCGGAGGCCGACGTCGACGATTCCGCCCGTGACCCGCCCGTACTCCGCGCCGAAGTTGCCGGGGAAGAAATCGATCTTGTCGAGGATCTCGGTGGGGACGACGCTGGAGAGCCCGCCGAAGTGGTAGATGAGCGGCACCGGCGTGCCGTCGATGAACGTCTGCGTGTCCTGCGGGCCCGAGCCGCGCACGAGCAGGATGCCCGCGATGGCTGGCGGGCGCGCGACGCCGGGCAGGTTGATGAGCGAGCGGAGCGCGTCGCCGTTGGTGCCCGGGATGCGATCGATCTCGCGTTTGGTCACCGTGCGCTTGACCACCTCGCGCGGGGGACGCTCCCCGCGCACGGTGACCTCGAGCCCGGTCGACGAGACGAAGACGCGGTACTTCACCTGCGTCTCCTCGCCCTCCGCGAGATCCTCCGTGAGGGAGGTGCCGTCGAAGCCCTCTGCGGAGATCTTCACCTCGGCCTTGCCGACGGGGAGATCGTCGAACGAGAACGCGCCGTCTGCTCCGGTGATCAACGTGCGCGGTGCGCCGCCAGCCGGGGTGAGCACGACGGTCGCGCCCGCGAGCGGGACCTCCTCCCCCTTGCCGGCGCCCGACACGCCGAGCACGACGCCGCGCAGCGCCTGCTTGGGCTCGCCTTGCTCGGGCTGCGTCGTGCCGGGGCCCGGCTCGGCGCCCGGCTGTTTCTCGTCGAGCTTGAAGGTGAAACGATAGAGGATTCGCGACGGGGCCGGCTGGCCGTTCGCGCGCGTGGCAGGCGTGAACTCGAGCTTCTGCGCCGCCGCGAGGGCGGCCTCGTCGAAGCCGTTGCCGGCAGGGTCCACCACGACGGCCCCGGTCACCTTGCCGGTGACGTCGATGTCGAGCTGCAGCGTGACCTGCCCCTCGAGCCCCTTCTCCTTCGCCTCCGGCGGATAGTCCGGCTGGACGAAGTTGCGCGCCTTGGGCGGCTGCCGCTTGTCTTGCGGCGCCTCGGTGGGTGTCTCGTCTTTCTTGATGACGCCCGACTCGCCCTTGGGGACGCCGCCGCTGTCTTGCGCGAGCGCGGGCGACGCGGCCACGACACACGCCACCACCGCTGCGAACAATCCCCCCTCGCGAAGGGAGGGGGGCCGGGGGGGTGAGAGTGCTGCCATGAGTCGAAGCTTGGACGAGGGGCTCAGTCTCGAGAACACGTCAGACCGGGTCGCGCCGCTTGAGCACCACGCAGAGGACGACCATGATCGCCAAGGTCATGCCCGCGAGCACGCCATAGGGGAGCCATTGCAGCTCGTAGGTGGTGAAGCCCCACGAGCCCGGGTAGTTGTCCGCAGCGATTTGCGCCGTGGCGCATTGAAAGTGGCCATTTTCGATGAAGTCGGGCGCGCTCGAGATCGGCTCCTTCATCTGGAGATCGATGTACCAGGCCGGGTCCGTCGCCAGGCTCTGGCGCTCGGGCATGATCGCGGCCTCGAAGCCCCAGCGCGCCGGTATCACCCAGTAGAGCCACGACAGGTGGGGCACGCTCGTCATCGGAACGATGAGGCCGCCGAGGACGATCTGCGGGAGCAGCGCGATCGGCGTGAGGGCCATCGCGGCTTCGCTGGAGGCCACGACCGTGGAGAGCAAAAGGCCGAGCGCGACCGCGACGAGCGCGATCGCGACGAGCGCGGCGAGCTGTTGGCCGAAGGCTACGAGACCACCGTGGAAGCCGAGGCCGAAGAACGCGATGCCGAGCATCATCGTGCACTGGATGACGCAGAAGAACGCGAGGAGCACGTATTTGCTCATCACGTAGTTGAGGAGGCCGAGGTTCACCATCCGCTCGCGGAGGTAGATGGCGCGCTCGCTCACGATCTCCCGGGCGGCGTTCGAGGTGCCGAACCACACGGCCGACACGATGAGGAAGAAGATGGCCGCCGTGTTGTCGGGGGCCGACTGCATGGACTTCAGCACCTCGGCGCCGGCCTCCGCCGAGCCCTCCTTGCTGCCCTTTGCGCTGAGCTCCTGCATGGCGCCGAGGCACCACGCGGGCACGGTCGCCTTCTGTCCGCCGAAGACGGCCCACAAGAGGACCCCGATGATGGGCGCCTGCGCGAGCATGATGATGAGCCCGCCGGTGTCGCGGACCTTGCACTTGAAATAGCGGGAGAGCAAAAGGCCGAACTGGCCGCTCGTCTGCGCGCGCCCCGGCGGCAAGCCGTGCCCGCTCGTGCCCGCCCCGATCTCGCGCCGGCCGGAGTACATGCGCCGGTAGGTCGGGTTCTGATCCTGGAAGAACTCCGCGCGCCACTCCATGGCCGCGAGCTTCCGGGCCTCCCCGCGCGACGCGTTGGGGTTCTGCGCACGGAGCCGCTCGTAGATGGGCCGCTCGCGCACCGCGAGCATGTCGAACATGTCGCGTGGGTTGTCGATGTCGTTCGGCTGCCCCTGGCGCTCCTTCAGCGAGCCGAAGAACTTGTAGGCCTCGCCGTGCGTCGGCCCGAAGTACATGGGCACGCCGCCGTAGCCCATCACCAGGCAGTGCGTGAACTTCTCGAACTCGTCCTTCGCCGGCTGGTGGATCGTCATGATGATCGTCTTGCCGGTCGCCTTCGTGAGGTTGGCGAGGAGCTCGATCAACGCGGTCGTGTCGTCGGCGGCGAGGCCGGAGGTGGGCTCGTCCAGGAAGAGGATGACGGGATCGGTCACCAGCTCGAGCGCGATGTTGACGCGCTTGCGCTGCCCGCCCGAGAGGACCTTCTTCTCGGGCTTGCCGATCATCAGGTTCTTCACGCCGTCGAGCCCGAGGTCTTTCAGCGTCTGCTCGACGCGGGCGTCGATCTCGTCGTCGCTGTAGTCGGGCGGGAGGCGGAACTTCGCGCTGTACCGCACCGCCTCGAACACCGTGAGCTCGGGGTGGACGAGGTCGTCCTGCGGGACGTAGCCGATCGAGCCGCGGAGCGTGTCGTAGATGTTGTAGAGGTCCTCGCCGTTGATGCGGACGATGCCGCTCGAGGGCGGGAGGTAGCCGTTCAGCGTGAGCAGGAGCGTCGTCTTGCCGGCGCCCGACGGCCCCATGAGCGCGATCATGTCGCCGGGAAGGGCCTTGAAGGAGACCTCGTCGAGGAGGCGCTTCATCTGCGAGGTGTCGTCGCGGTCCGGCACCTCGAGCACGAGGCTCCACGCCTCGATCTCGTAGAGCGGCTTGCCCGCCCACTTGTCGGCCGAGTACTCCTCCTGGACGACGTCGGCCGCGCCGGTCGCAGACATCTCGATCTGCAGCGGCATCGGGCCGATGTAGATCTTCTGCCCGCTCTGGACGGCGACCTTCTGGCCGGACGCGATGCGCTGGCCGTTGACGTACGTGCCGTTCGCGCTACCACGATCTTCGATGAAGATGCTCCCGCCGATCTGGTGGAGCAACGCGTGGCGGCTCGACACCTGCGGGTGCTGAATGACGATGTCGTTCTCTGGCGTGCGGCCGATGGTGCGGACCGGCTTCTGGCCCTGACCGAACTCCAGGTGCCCGAGGATCGTCTTGTTCTTGCGCGGCGCAGGCGCGCCTGCGGCAGGCGCGGCGCCGTGTGCGGCGGCCATCTGTGCCGGCACGGCGGCCATCGTCCCGGGGTTCATCACGCCGGGTTGCGGGACCGAGCCGGAGGGCACGCCGGCCATCGAGCCGCCGTGCATCGCGCCCGGCGCGCCGCCGGGCGGCTGCACGAGCGCCATGGTGCCGGGGTTCGCGACGCCCGGCTGCATCGGCTGGCCCATCGGCGAGGACGCGTGATGGGCTGGCGGCATCGAGCCCGAAGGGTGCTGGGCCGGCGGCATCGAGCCCGACGAGACCGGCGCGCCGCCCTGCGTGGCGGCGTGCGCGAGCTGGCCGAGGAGCGCCACCGAGATGGGCACCGGCCCGAACGCGATGATCCCGTTCGGGTCGAGCGGGGTCGGCTGGTTCGGGTTGATCTTCGCGCGGCTCGTGCCGACGAACGTGCCGCTCGTCGAGCCGTGATCGAGCACCATCATGCGGTCCATCATGACCGTCGCGTGTTGGCTCGAGACGCTCGGGTGCTGGATGACGAGCGAAGCCCGCGCCGGATCGCGGCCGATGACGTGTTGGCCGCGAGCCGCTTGGTGCTGCCCGACGGCGAGGATCATCAGGACGATGGCCGGGTGGCTCAGCGGGACGCTGACGCCCGCGATCGCAAACGCCGTCCGGAAGTCGAACGGGACTTGCTCCGCCGTCTGCAGCGGCCTCGGCGCGCCTGTCTGGCCTTGCGCCGTGACGTGCGGGCCAGCGGGGATGAAGAGGAGCTTGCCGCCTCCCTGGTGGACGATGCGGGCATGCTCGGGCTGGACCCCGGGCGCCTGAAGCACGACGTCGCACGTGGGAGCGGAGCCGATGGTGATGCTCTGCTTACCGAAGCCAGGGACCATGAGCTTGCGGTAAGGGGAATAGCAGCGAAAGCCGACGGTGCGAAGCGAACTCTCGTCCTCGCCCTGAGCGGGCGACGGTCCGGGCGCGTCGTCAGCGCAGGAAAGCCGCCCACACGATCGCCATGATCACGATGGCGACCACGAAGCTCACCGCGAGCACGAGGAAGAGCACACCTCCGCCGCTCTGCCGCGCCGAGCTGGACGGTACGCCGCCGCCGGCGTACGCCGAACCGGGCCCGAGCGTGCTGGCCGCAGGGGGAGACGGCGTCATCATCGGCGTGGCGTGTGGCTGCGCCGGCCCGCCGAACCGCGCCGACGGCGGCGGGAGGTTCAGCCCGGCCACGCCGTCGAGGCGGTACAGGCCGGGCGCCTGGCTGTCGAGCGTGGAGGCGAGGGCGGAGCCCATGCCCGGCTGGGCTGGCGGAAGCCCGAGGCCCACGGAAGCGCCGGCCGCGGCACCGTGGGGCGCGCCGGGGATCGTCGCGGCGCTCGCGCTCCGGGCCGTTCCGTCGTGTGCGGTGGCCGCCGCCTGCATCGGGATGGTCTCGAGGCGGTTTCGCCCGACGACCGTGTCGAGCTGCGGCGGGGGCAAGAGGCCGGGGCCCGAGGCGATGGGCTGAGGGCCGACGGCCATCATCGGGGCGGAGGGCGCGGCCGCAGGCGCTCCGGCGGGCCGCGAGCCCTGGGCGGCCTGCGCCGGCACGTCCGCGAGGGTCGTGAGCGGGCCACCTGCCTGGGTCGTCCCCGACTTCGTCTTCGAGGGCGAGGTGTGCGTCACCCGCACGAGCTGGACCGTGATGTTGTCGTGGCCGCCACGATCGTTGGCCATCCGGACGAGCTGCGCCACGGCGTGATCGAGGCCGCCCGATGCGAGCGCCTGTTTGGTCGCGCCGAGGATGTCCTTGTTGAGCGCCAGATCGGTGAGCCCGTCGCTCGACGTGAGGAGGAGGTCGCCGGGGAAGAGCTCCATGGGCTCGGGCCGCACCTCGACCTCGACCTCGGGCTTCATGCCGAGGGCGCGTGTGATCTTGTTGGCGTCGGGGTGCCCGATGGCCTGCTCCTCGGTCAGGAAGCCGGCGTCGATCATCGCCTGCACCATCGAATGATCGCGCGTGAGCGGGTAGATCTGGCCGGAACGGATGACGAAGGCGCGGCTGTCCCCCACGTGCGCGACGTCGACGCCGCCGTCATGGAGGAGCATCGCGACGACGGTGGAACCGGGCCGGACCTTGTTCTCGGGAGGCCCGCCGAGCTCGTACACGCGGCGCCCGGCCTCCTCGACCGCCGCCTTCAGCGCCAGGACCGGCTTCGCGCCCTCGGGCGCGAGCTCGATCTGCTCGAAGATCGTCTTGATCGCACGCCGGCTGGCCTCTTGGCCCCCGTAGTGGCCGCCCATGCCGTCGCAGAGGACACACAGGTGCCCGAACCTCGTCGTGGCGTAGCCACACGAGTCCTCGTTGACCTGTTTGTTGGGATCGCGCCCCGGGTCGCTCAACTGAGCGACGTCGATCTTCAACTCGAGCGACCTGGGGGCTGTCATTTCCGACGCGCGTTACTCCAGCGAGACGCTGAACTCGACCGGTCCAAACTTCAGGATCGCGCCGTGCGGGACGGGCGTCCACACGCCTGGGCCGATGCGTTGAGCGTTGATCTGCGTTCCGTTGTTCGAGTTGTCGTCACGGACGAAGAGCTGGCCGTTTTCGATCTTGAGGGAGGCGTGGGTGCCCGACACACGCGGCTCGTTGAGCAGGATCTGGCAGAGCGCGCCGTCCCTGCCTGCCTTCATCTCCATGCCGGGCAGCACGGTGAAGATACCGGCGCTGCCCGTCAGCGTCGCGCGCTGCGCGAAGGCCGGGGCAGGGTGCGCGGGCGGCGGCGGGGGCGGGGGCGCAGGCGCGGCCATCGGCATGGGCATGGGCATGGGCGCTCCTCCGCCGCCTGGGCGCGGTGGTGCGGCTGCGGCGACGGCGGCGCGCCGACGTCCGCCGCCTCGGAAGACCGAGACGAGCAGCAGGATGAGGACCACGCCGCCGAAGGCGATGCCACCGATGAGGAAATAGGGCAGGGGCTTCTCGGCGGCCCGCAGGGTGAGGATCTGATCGCGCGTGACCGCGCTCGTTCGCTTCGACGAGTTGTCGAACACGATGAGGCGCGCCGTCATCTTGTCGGCCTTGCCCGAGAGGAACTTCGTCTTGTCGGGGACCTCGAACTCCACGAACGAGTCGCTCGTGCTGAGCGCCTGCCCGCGCATCCCGGCTTCGATGAGCGTCTTCTGGGCGTTCTTCGCGTCTTCGAGCGTGCCCCCCTCGAGGCTCTCAGGGACCTCCTGGTTCTTGGGAACCATGTAGAGCTCGGCCCGCTCTTTCTTCCCGCCCCAGCAGAAGGTGCCGTAGATCTTCACCGTTCCGCCGGGGTAGATCGGGTTGTCCTTTGCCGCGCGCTCGGTCGCCTCGCGGTCGATGTCGAGCGGCCAGGCCTGCGGGTCGATGCCCACGGGGACGTTTGCGTACGAGGCGTCGCCGTTGATGGGCAGATCGGTGTTCTTGAAGAAGAGCTTGAAGGTCTGCGTGACCGTGGGCTCCACGCACGAGACCTGCCATTTGACGATCCACATCGCGTCGAAGCGCGCACGGATCGCGTTCACGATCTTGGGCCCGCGGGCGGCGCCGCCGTCGCGCACGATGAAGAAGAGGCCGCCGATCTCGGTGTTCGGCAGGCTCTCCATGAACTGCCGCGCGTTCTCGTAGAGCTCCTCGAGCTGCGTCGAGGGAAACCAGATGGAGATGACCGGAACGGGCATCTTCGGCTGGACGATGTTGTCCTCCGGGAAGCGCCCCTTCGTCATGAACTGGCTGAGGAACTTCGCGGCCGGTCCGACGCTCGACGCATCCGTCCCGGACGCGCCGCTCGAGAGCACGACCATCGCCTGATGCAGCGGGACCTTGACGTTCTGGCCGACGTTGCCGAGCTCGCGGAAGCCGTCCGTCGCGCCTTGTTGCACGATCTGGCCGAGCGGCCTGGTGCGGCCGGACGCGGCGAACGCCTTGGGGACCGAGTTGAGGTGCTCGAGGGCCTTGCCCTTGTCGGCGACCCAGCCCGAGCTCGAGATGACGTTGCGGTCATTGAAGAACATCACGTTCGTGATGTCGTTCTCCCGCATGCCGTCGATGAATGCTTTGGCGGTTGCGCGGGCCTCCTCGAAGCGGGGGCCCATCGTGCCGCCCGCGTCGATCAGGAGGAGCCATGCCGTCCCGACGCCAGGCTCGCCTTTGGCGGCGCTCCAGCGCTTCTTCTCGATGAACTTCGCCGGGACGTCGGTCCGGTCGTAGAGGATGGTGAAGAACGTCGAAGACTCGGGGAACTCGATGGGATCCCACAGGGCGCGGGGTTGCTCGAGCTTGTCGGCGATGCAGTCGAGCTCCGCGTTGCCGCCCGTCGTCGAGCAGGTGCCGATGACGGTGTTGAGCGGCTTGTTCTGGACGAGCTCGATCACCGACGTGAGGATGGGGGCCCCTTCCGTTTGGCTCACGCGCGGGTCGATGCGCATGATGTGGGCCTCGGGGACGGCCTGGGCCGCCCGCACGACGAACAGCGCGCAGAATGCGGCGAGCAGGGCGAAGACCTTCGCCGCGGTGCTGCCGATGGGAGCGCTTCGCATTGTCACTTCCTCCGGTGAGGCCACCCATAGCGCGCTCGCGCGCGCCACGGGAAAGCTCAGGCTGGGGGGGGGATGCCGGTTGGGCGGCGAGCTCGGACCGACCTCGCCGCGCGACCCTAGGCACTGCACCCGTTAGGCACGGGCTGCAACGTTGATGACGATGACGCTGAAGCCCCCGAAACGGATCTTGTCCCCGTCGCGGAGCTCACGCCTGCCCTGAAAGCCAATCGCTTCTTCGTTGTGGAAGGTGCCGTTCGTCGATCCGAGGTCGCTGAGGGTGAGCCTGCCCCCTTCCGCCTCGATGGTTGCGTGGTTGGTCGAGGTCGTGCCGTGTCCGATCGGGACGTCGACCTCCTGGCCGGTCTCGGCGCGCCCGATCAAGTTTCGACCTTGGTAGAGGGGCCAGTGTTTTCCGAGCGGGTCGTCCTGGAAGCTGACGAGGAAGCCCGCGAGCGCGCGACGAGCTTTCTTCTCACCGGGAGCGGGCCCCGCTTGGCTGGGGCCGCGACCGGCGTCGAAGCCCTGCATCATGTTCGTGGGAGGCATGGGCGCGGGCTGCCCGAAGTTCTGCGGCGCCCCGCCGCCCATGGGAGGAGGAGGTCCGCCTTGCGGTGCAAACGCGGTAGCGCCGAACTGGTCGTGGTGCGGATCGCCGCCGGGAGGCGGCGGGAACGGCGGCGGCGGCGCGGGGTATTGCCCGCCGTCGAAGCCCTGAAAGCCGGGAGGTCCGCCCATGCCGGGAGGTCCGCCCATGCCGGGAGGTCCGCCCATGCCTGGCGGGCCGCCCATGCCTGGCGGGCCCATTCCCGGAGGCGCGCCCATGCCCGGCGGCGGCCCCATGCCGGGGGGCGGCCCCATCCCGGGTGGACCCATCCCTGGACCCATGCCGGGAGGAGGACCGAACCCACCGCCAGGCGGCGGCTGGTCGAAGCCAGGCGGCGGCGGCGGCGGGGGAAAGCCACCTCCTGGAGGCGGGAACCCGGGCGGCCCGAAACCGGGGGGCGGCCCGAAGCCACCGGGGGGCTGGCCCATCGGCGGCTGACCCATTCCCGGTTGAAGTGGAGATGCACACACAGCGCAGAACTTGTCGGAAGGAGCGTTGGGCGCGCCGCAACGAGGGCAGATCATGGAGAGTCCTTGCTAGAGGCGGACGCGCGAGACGAGATCGCAGTCGACCGCCGCGCTCAGAATACCGCCCTCTCGCCGATCGAGATCAAGTGCTCTGTTATTTTCCGTGCTTGGCCGGTCCCCGCGCGCGAGCGCGCGGCTCTCGACGAAGAAACGACGAACCCCCCTCACACCGGTGAGGGGGGCAGGGGGGTGAAAGCGCGAGACGACCTCACCAGCTCCGAGGAGCGGCTCGGTCGTGGCAAGACGTCTGTCAGCCGTCCTTCTCGTCGCGGACGCGCGCGGCCTTGCCCGCGAGGTCGCGGAGGTAGAAGAGGCGAGCGCGTCGAACGACGCCCTTCGACACGACCTCGATGCGGTCGATTCGGGGGCTGTGCTGCAGGAAGATGCGCTCGACGCCGACGCTGAAGCTCACCTTGCGGACGGTGAACGTGCTGCGCACGCCGGCGCGGTGGCGCTTCAGGACGACGCCCTGGAACACCTGCACGCGCTCCTTCTCGCCTTCGACGATCTTGTAGTGGACGCGAACCGTGTCGCCGACGCGAAACTCCGGCAGGTCGGAGCGGAGCTGGGAGTCTTCGATCTTGGCGATGACGGGCGACGAGAGCATGGCAGTACGACCTCGGGTTCGAGAGAGCGCGGCATTATGCATGCCGCGCCTAGGGTGTCAATGACGACGGGGATCGGGACGATGCTGCGGGCCGCCAGCACGGCGGCCCGGACGGGGTGCGCGTCTCAGCGACGCACGGGGATGATCTGGACGCGGCGCGCTTCTCCTTCGCCGTCGCTCTTCGTGACGACACCGGGGAACTTCGCCAGCGCGAGGTGGACGACGCGTCGGTCCTGCGGCGTCATCGGATCGAAGGTGATGATCTTGCCCTCGTCGACCGCTTGTTTGCCGAGGCGGTGCGCCATCTCGGTCAGCGCGTCCTCGCGGCGAGCACGGTAGCCCTCCGCGTCGATGATGACGTGGCGGCGCGTGCGGCCCGGTCGGTTGACGACGCGGTTCGCGACGAACTGGAGCGCGGCGAGGGTCTGGCCCTTCTTGCCGATCACCCGCGCGGCGTCCTTCCCCTCGATCTCGAGGCGGATCTCCTCCGGCGGGTCCTCGTCGTCGTTTTCGAGGAGGTCGACGGTGCAGTCGAGGCCCATGGCCGCGAGGACGTCGATCACGAAATCGAGAACCATGTCGGCGCGGCCGTCCTCGACGAACGGCTCGGCGGCTGCCTTGGCTGCAGGGGCTTCGCCCTCGGCGTCGTCTTCGGGCCGGATCTCGTCGGGCGATTCGGCAGAGATAAGCTCACCCGGCTTGCCGGGGGAATCAGAGGCAATGTCATCCACGGGCACGAACCTTCCCCTTTCCAATGCCGGCGCTTGGTTCAATCGCCGACGGGACATCTTTCTTCTCGACCTCGCGCACCTCGATCGATGCGGGCGTCTTCAAGCGGGACTGCACCCACTTCTCCACGAGGACCTGCTGCACGATGCCCAACCAGGTGTTGGTGAGCATGTAGACGCCGAGGCCGGAGGGCATGAAGAACATCATGACGGTGAAGATCGCCGGCATCATGTACATCATCATCTTCGCCTGCGCGGGATCCATGCCCTGCGGCGGCATCAGCTTCTGCTGGAGGAAGTTCGACGCGCCGAGCACGAGCGGCAACACGTGGTACGGGTCCGCGTGTGTGAGGTCGGTGATGAGCGGCGCCAAGAACGGCGTCCGGTAGAGCTCGACCGCCGACGAGAGCGATTGGTAGAGCGCGAACCAGACGGGCATCTGAAGCATGAGCGGCAGACAGCCGATGAGCGGCCTGATCCCTTCGCGCCGGTAGAGCTCCTGCAGCGCGAGGTTCTTCTGCATCATGTCGTCTTTGTACTGCTCGTTGATCGCGTCGACCTGCGGCTTCACGCGGCGCATCGAGACGCTCGTGCGGAGCTGCGGCAGCTGGAGCGGGAAGACGGCGAGCTTCACGGTGAGCGTCAAGAGCGCGATCGCCCAGCCCCAGCTCCCCACCAGCTTCGACAGCCAGATGGTGTACGAGACGAGGTACTGGCCGATCACGCCGAACATCCCGAGATCGATCAGCTCCTTGGTGCCGTATTTGTTCGAGCCGCCGCCGACCGCCGCGAGGACCTCGCGCTCCTTCGGGCCCACGAACGCGAGCGTCGAGTAAGAGGCCTCCTCGCCTTGCCCGAGCTCCTTGGGCTCGAAGGCGAGCCGCGCGCGGTACAAATGACCGTACCGTTCTTCGCTCTTCGCGATGTTGTAGTACTCGCCGTCCTCGATCAGCGTCTCCGCGTGAGCGGGCCCCGAAGACGCGTTGATCACGGTGGACGCGAAGTAGTTGGTCGACACCGCGGACCAGATGCCGGCGCCCTCGGCGCGGAGCCAGCTCTCGCTCGTGAAGCCCTTCTCGTCGAACTCACCGGGCGCGAACTCGCCGGGCATGTGGCGCTTCGTCCCTTTGTCGGTGTGCGTGACCACGTCCGTCAGCCACTCGGGGCGCCGGCCGAGATCCCAGAAGCTCGACTCCGTCTCCTTCTTCGAGCGCCAGGACGTCTGCTCCACCGTGAAGCGGTGCACTTTCTTGGCGCTCGAGAGGTTCTTCACCGTCAGGTCGACGGCGAGCTCGAACGGGCGGCCGGTGAGCGCGACCACCTTCGTGATCTCGGTGTCGTCGCTCTTGAAGCTGAACGTGCAGCTCTTCTCGTCGCTCGCCGCGAGCTGGAAATCGAGGTTGTCGAGCGCGACCTGCTGCTCGTCTCCCTCCGGAGCGCGAAGGTTGGTGCGAAGGGGCATGCGCTGCTCCTTCGACGTCGTCACCAGCTCGATGCCCGCGTACTTGGGCTCCAACATGGTCGCGCTCTTCAGCGCGCCGCCGCGTGAGCTGAGGACGAACTTGGCTCGCTGATCGCCGAGCTCACACGTCTTCTCTTCGGGCCGGTCGCCCTCCGGGACGGATCCGAAATGCGTCTCGGCGAAGGGCTGCTTCGTGGGCGCGTCGCCCTTTCCGAAGATCAGCGGCCAGCCGTACTGAACCAGGAGAAAGACGGCGAGGCCGAGAAAGATGTACTTCGCGATGCCGCCGCTCTTCTGTTCCATGCGCTTCCTGCTAGCCCCGGCGCTCGCCCGCGACGACCGCGCGACGCTGCCGGCCCTGATGGGCGCGGCGTCCGACCGCTCGGCGAATCATGGGGGTCTGAGCTCTGGGGTTCATTGTTCTTCGGGTCGACCCAGCGAAGCTGCGTCCAGCGGCCACCTGGCCTCGCTGTTGTCGTGCGGCGGCGCCGCCCGAGCCTCTCTCTGGTGTTCTGACTGATCTCTGCCCTCGGCGCTCGATGCCTTGGCGCTCAGCCTCCGGGGCTCCTCTGTGGCCTCGGGGGTAAGGGCGGCGGGGGCGGGTCATAGCCGCCCGGATGGAATGGGTGACACCTACACAGGCGCTTAACCGAAAGCAAGCTCCCCCGTAGCACTCCGTGCCCGGCGATGCAGGCTGCCGCGTAGCGGGAGCACGACGGCTCGAACCGGCACACGGGCCCGAACAAAAGGACGAGCACCCGCGACAGCGTCAGCTGGTAGAGCCGAATCAGGCTGAGCAGGACCCACCTCATGGCGTCGCCGGTCCAGCATGGCGGCGGGGCCCAGTGCGTGCAAGGTGCCGCACCTTCTGTTCGATCCGATCTCGGATCGACGCGAGCTCCGCCTCGACCTCGGAGAGAGCGCGAGCCGGCAGCTCGGGGTAGGCCACCACGACCACGTCGATTCCCCTGCCGAACAGCGCCTTGTTCCTACGGAAGACCTCGCGGACGAGGCGCTTCGCGCGGTTGCGCTCGACCGCCCCGCCCACCTTCTTCGACGCGACGACGCCGAGGCGAGCGGGCGCGTCCTCATGCGTGGCGTGGAGCAAGATCAGGAAGCTCGGTGCGCGCAGCCGGGCGTCTGGACGCGCCTGGGCGCGCACGAAGTCCGGCCGCTTGCGGAGCCGCTCGGCGCGCGGAAGACAAAACGTCACTCCCCCCTCCACGGGGTGGAGGGGGGCAAGGGGGGAGGAAAGGGCAGGGGAGAGCTCGCCGAGAGCGGGACCCCGTGGCCCTTCGCCTTCACGTCACTTCTTGAAGGTCGTCGGGGCGAGGCGAGCGCGTCCCTTGCGGCGGCGCGCGTTGATGACCTTGCGGCCCCCTTTGGTCGCCATGCGCGCACGGAAACCGTGAGTTCGGAGGCGGCTGACATTGTGGGGCTGGTAGGTGCGCTTCATGATCTGATCCTCGAAAAGGGCGCGGACGAATGCCACAGGTCCGGGCCGTGGTCAACTGCTCCCGAGGAAAAGTCCCGTCGCGCGACGGCCTTGGTGTAGCCTCCGGGCTCATGACTGTCGCGAAAGACCGGACGAAGATGCGTCCAGTGGACTCGAGGGGGTCCAGGGTCCGCCGGCGTGGCGAGCTCAAAGGGATCGTGGGCGCGCTCGCGCTCGGAGGCGCCTTCCTCGCGGCGAATCCCGCCAGCGCGCAGGACACCACGTTCAGCCTCGACCGGCTTCGCCTCGGTGGCGCTCCGGACGACGGCATGGGGCTCTGGCGCCCCGCGCTCTCCGAAAAGCCACGGTTCTACGGGCAGTTCATGCTGGGCTACTCCCACAACCCGTTCCGCATCGAGAACCACATCCAGGACGACGCGCAAGCCGACAGGATGGAGGCCGTGAGCGGCGCGCCGGTCCGGGGCCAGCTCACCGGGTATTTCGATGTCGGGTTCGAGGTTTGGCAGCGCCTCGGCCTCCAGGTCATGTTCCCCGCCACCTTCTTCCAGACGGGCAACCCGACCTTCGCCGCGAGCGTGCCCGCCGCGCGCGACGCGGTCGACCTGAGCACGGCCGCGCCCGGCGACATGCGCTTCGAGGTGCGCGGCGTGCCGGTGATCGTGGACGACGGCTTCTTCAAGCTCGGCGCCAACGCCAACGTGTTCGCGCCGAGCGGCAACGACCTCTCGTTCACGGGGGACAAGAGCGCGCACGGCGGCTTCGGCATCGCCGGCGAGCTCGACTGGAAGAGCTTCGTCCTCGTGCTCGACACCGGCATGCACTTCCGCCCCGACTCGGCCGTGAACGACTTCGACATCGGTCACGAGTGGGAGTTCGGTCTCGGCGGCTTCGTCCCCATTCGCGACGACCGGATTCGCCTTGGGCTCACCGTCTTCGGCTCCGCCATGGTGACGGGCGACGACGCGTTCAAGGTCGAGACGACGCCGCTCGAGTGGATGCTCGAGGGCAAGTTCGCGGTCGACGACAAGAAGCAGCTCTACTTGAACGGCTTCGGCGGCACGCGAATGGCGCCCGGCTACGCGCCCGACTTCCGCACCGGCTTCGCTGTCGGGTACTGGTTCAACCTCGTCGACGTCGACCCGCCGTCTCCTCCGAAGGACGGGCTCAAGGCGACGCGCGGCGACATCGACACCGACAAGGACGGCTATCCGGACAACGTCGATCTCTGTCCGACCGAGCCCGAGGACGGCAAGCCGCCGTTCACGACCGACGGCTGCCCGGGCACGGATCGCGACGGCGATGGCATTCCCGACGTGCTCGACAAGTGCCCCGACGTTCCGGAAGACAAGGACGGGATCAACGACAACGACGGCTGCCCCGAGGACGACGCCGACAAGGACGACATCCCCGACGCGCAGGACGCCTGTCCCAAGGAGCCCGGCGTCGCCAGCCCCGACAAGGAAAAGAACGGCTGCCCGCAGTTCATCCGTCGCATCTCCGGCTCCAACGAGATTCAGGTCCTCAAGAAGGTCGAGTTCGAGTTCGGCAGCTCGCGCCTCTCCAAGGCGAGCTTCCCGATCCTCGACGAGGTCTACAAGCTGCTCGAGGCCAACCCGGAGATCACCCTGCTCTCCATCGAGGGCCACACCGACAGCGTCGGCTCCGATGCGCTGAACCTGCGGCTCTCGAAGGACCGCGCGAAGTCGTGCCTCGACTACCTCGTGCAGAAGGGCATCAAGCAGAACCGCCTCACGAGCGAGGGCTTCGGCGAGACCAAGCCGATCGAGTCGAACGACACGGCCGACGGTCGCGCGAAGAACCGCCGCACGGAGTTCCACATCCGCACGCAGAACAGCGGCCCGACGCCGCAGGGCGGGGCGCCGAAAGGCGCGCCCGAGCCCGAGCCCGGCGATTGAGCCGGACCGGTCTCGTCCTCTCGATCGGCCTCGCGACGGGGTGTGTGAACACCCCGCGCGAGGCCTTCGATTGTTCGTGCCAGTATCTGACGGACACCGACGTGCCCGGAGAGCAGCGCGCAGCGGTCTGCGTCGATTCGGGGGCTGCTCCCGAGGGTGCAGCGGCCGAGTGCGTGGCCGGCATGGGCGTCGGTCACGTCGAGCGATGCACCTGCGACAAGAGCGAACGAGTCTGCGCCTCGGAGCGTTGCCTCACGCCCTGATCCGCGCGGTCAGCGCTGGCAGCCGGGACAGAACACGGTCGCGCGACCGCCCTGGACGACACGGGCGAGCGGCGCGCCACATCGTGGGCATGGCTCGCCGGCCCGCCCGTAGATCCGGAACGGGTTGTCCGCCGCCGCGTCGCGCACGTAGACGACCTCCGGGCTCGCGTCGCGCGCGAGCGTCTCGCCGATCGAGCGGAGGATACCCCGCGCGAGCGCGCCGACCTCGCGCACCTCGAGTGAGCGGGCTCGCCGCCGGGGATCGATCCGCGCGAGCCAGAGCGCCTCGGTTGCCTGGATGTTCCCGATCCCCGCGAGCACGGTCTGGTCGAGCAGGACCTCCTTGATCGCGCGGCGGCGCTGCCCGAGCGCCTCGGCGAACGTCCGCGTGTCGATCCCGTCGACCAGCGGGTCGGGACCGAGCTCCGTCCACGCGGCGATGTCCTCCGATTCGATCGAGAGGTGACCGAACATGCGCGGATCGAGGTAGCGGATGCTGGCGCGGCTCGCGGGCGTCGCGCCGACGTCGACGCGCGCTCGCTCCGATCGCTCGGTCGGCGCGTCGAGCGCGCGGCGGACCACGCGGCCGCTCATCCCGAAATGCAGGAACACACTGCTGTCGTCGTCGAGCGAGGCCCGCAGCCATTTTCCTCGGCGGTCGACCCGGAGCACCTTGCGGCCGACGAGCGCGGCGGTGATGGCGCGGGCCGATCGCCCGCGCAAGACACGCGACTCGGGGATGTGGGCGCTCGTGATCGTCTTGCCCTGCAGCCAGCGCGTGAGGTTCCTCGCGGCGATCTCGACCTCGGGAAGCTCGGGCATCTCAAGGCACCGTGGGCGCCGGAGGCGCGCCGACCCTCGCGCCGCGGTCGGCCGCGCCCGGACGCGGGACGGGCAGCGGCGCGAGGAAGCGGTAGAGCGACGCGAGCCGGCCGAGCGATCGGTCGGGCTCCAGGCCGCTCGCGATGCGACGGATCTGCGTCTGGTAGAAGCCCGCTTGAATGGCGGCGTCGAGGCGCTTGTCCCCGATCGGAGGGAGACGGACGTCGGCGGCGCGCTGCGCGTCCCCGCGGAGGAGGCGCGCAGGAAGGTCCGGCTCCACCGCGAGCGGACGCGCGAGCCCGACCACGTCGATCGCGCTCGAGCCGAGCGCGGCGTCCATCCCCGCGCGGCTCCGGAAGCCGCCCGTCAGCAAGATGGGGGTCTTCACGCGGCGGCGGACCTTCTCGGCGTATTCGAGGAAGAAGGCCTCTCGCGCGCGCGTGGAGGCGCTGGGCTCGGAGAACATCGTCGCCGTTTCGTACGTGCCCCCCGAGACCTCGAGCAGATCGATCCGCTCGGCCTCGAGCGCCTCCACCACGGCCATCGACTCGTCCTCGGTGAAGCCGCCGCGCTGGAAGTCGGCCGAGTTCAGCTTCACGCCCACCGCCACGCGCGGCCCGACGCCGCTGCGCACGCGCCGGACGATCTCGAGCAAGAACCGCCTGCGGCGATCGGGATCCCCGCCCCACGCGTCGTCGCGGCGGTTCGTGAGCGGCGAGAGGAACTGGTTGATCAGGTAGCCGTGCGCGGCATGGATCTGCACGCCGTCGAAGCCGGCGGAGACCAGCGCCGCGGCGGTCCGGCCGAACCGATCGACGATCTCCTCGATCTCGCGCGCCTCGAGGGCGCGCGGCCGGGAGAACGCCAGGCGACCCGCGCCCGCCAAGGGGACCGCCGACGGCGCGACGGATCCGCGGTTGGCGTCGCGCGGCGCCTGGCGGCCGGGGTGGTTGATCTGCGCCCAGACGGAGGCCCCGCCGGATTTCGCCGCCTGCGCCCACGCCGCGAGCGCGCGCGCGTGGCGGTCGTCCTCGACGATCACGTTCCCGCGCTCGCCGATCGCGCGGCGGTCGACCATCACGTTGCCGGTCACGAGCAGGCCGGCGCCGCTCCGCGCCCAGACTTCGTAGAGCGTGATCAACGCCTCATTGGGCGCGCCGTCGCGGTCGGCGAGGCGCTCGCTCATGGCGCTCTTCGCCAGGCGGTTCGACAGCTCGAGGCTTCCGAGCTCGAGCGGGCTTTCGATCGTCACCATCGGGGGGCTCCTTGGTTCGAGACACGGAGAGGAGGAGGCTCACGAGCCTGCGGGCGCTCGCTCGGGCGACGTCGCGGTCGCTCTTCGTGGTGAGGCCGACGTTGGCGCGACCGCTGGCGGCGAGCGAGACCAAGCCGACGAGGCCTGCATAGAGGATTCGCGCCTCTTCCGCGCCGAGGCGGGCTGCGAGCGCGCGCCACAGGCCGAGCCCCGGCGTCTCGCCGCCGAGGGCGCCGCGCGCGCGCAGGTCCGTCCAATCGAAGTGGCGCTCGAACAGGAGCGCGTAGAGCTCGGGGTGGGCGAGCCCGAAGTCCACGAAGGCGACGGCGACCGCGCTGAGATCACCCGTCTTGTCGTGGACGGCGGCGATCGTCTCGCCCAGGTGCGCGAAGCCCGCCTGGGTCACCGCGAAGAGCAGGCCGTCGAGCGAGCCCCACCGGTGGTAGATGGCCCCGGTTGTCTTGCCCAGGAACGCGCCGAGATCTCGCGCGGTGAGGCTCGAGGCCGAGAGCCTCCCCGAGAGGAGCGCGCGAAAGATGCGCTCGGCGGGGTCGGTCGGCTCGGCGGGCGCCGCCTCGGGGCGACCGCTTCGATGCTCCAGGGAGCGAGAAGGCATAACGAGGTTACGGGATGCATAACGATGTTATGCGGGCTCGTCAAGCGAGCGTCCGGGCCGCACGTTCTTCGGGCTCGTCGGCAGAACTTGCGGCGCGCGTCGGTGTGGACCGCGAGGTGTTCGCGAGATGCGCACGGCACGCTTGATGCCAGACGACGAGAGGTCCCGGACGCACCGTCTGGAAGCTCGAGACGGGCGTTGGGGCGTTCCCGCCGCGCGCGCTGCGCGCGGCTCGCCACGCGTTTCTTGGGGGCGAACGACCATGGCTCTGGACACGATGGGTTCGTCGAGCTCGGGAGGACCAAGCAGCCTCCCCGAAGCGCAGCCGCTCGCGACGATGGCACGCGTCCTCCCGGGCGCGGTCGTGTCCCTGCGACACGGGACCGACGGCTCGATCTCGATGCCGTTCGCGACGCAGGCGATCGAGGACCTCCTCGGCGCGTCCAGCACGGTTCTCGCGGAGCGCCCCCACCTCCTGCGAGAGCGCTTCTCCGCGGTCGAATGGGGGAGGCTGGCGGATGCGCTCGCGCACGCCGCTCTCGCTCTCGCTCCGCTGCGCTCACGGTGGTGGGTCGCGCACCCGGTACGCGGCGAGGTCCACGTCGAGATCTGTGCAGGGCCGGTCCGAGAAGCCGACGGCGCCACGAGCTGGCACGGCGTGATGCTCGAGGTCGCGCCCTCCGCGGCGCCGACCACCCGCCCGCCCCGCTCGACGGTGCCGGAGTCCGGGGGCTTCTTGCGGTCGATCCTCGAGACGACGCCAGAGCTGATCCTCTCGGTGGATCGCGACCTCCGGGTGCGGTTCATCAACCGCGTCTCCGAGCACCGGCTGGAAGACGTCCTCGGGGCGGACGTCCGAACGTTCATGACGGAGGCGAGCCGCCCGATCGCCGAGGCCGCCATCCGCACGGTGTTCGAGACAGGTCTTCCCGAGACGTACGAGGTGGATGGCTTCGTCGCCAGCGGCGACGTGCGTCGCTACACGACGCACGTCGGACCCGTCGTCGAAGACGGCGCCGTGACGAGCGTCACGTTGGCCGTGACGGACGTCACCGAGCGGCAGCGGATCGAACGCGAGCTCCGCGCCAGCGAGGAGCGGTTCCGGGGCCTCGTCGAGTTCTTCCCCCATCCCATCTTCATCCACCAGCGCGGTCTGCTGCGTTACGGCAACCCGGCCTTCAAGCGGCTACTCGGGGCCGAGCCCTCCGGGCGGCCGATCCCGGCGGCTGTGCTCGATTTCGTCCCCCCCGAGCACCACGCCTTCGTTCGTGATCGCATCGAGCAGGTCACCGAGAACCGGGCGCCGGCCGAGGAGGCGGAGGTCGCCATCCTCACGCTCGATGGCGCGCAGCGCCGCGTGGAGGTGGAGGCCATCCCCATCGTCGACCAGGGACAGGACGCGATCCTGGTGACGTTCCACGACGTCACCGAGGAGGCGCGGACGCGCGGGCTGCTCGAGTCGATCATGCGGAGCGTCCGCGACGCGATCATCACGAGCGATGATGGCGGAGACGTCATGATGATCAACCCGTCGACGACGGAGCTCTTCGGCTTCACGCCGGCGGAGCTCGTCGGCCACAACGTCAGGGAGCTGATGCCCGAGCCGTTCCGAAGCGAGCACGACGAACACGTGCGCAACTACAACGCGACGGGGATCGCCCGGGTCATGGGCTCGAGGCGGGAGGTGGTCGGCCAGCGCAAGGACGGCTCGACGTTCCCGGCCGAGGTCTCGCTCACCGAGTTTCGCTTGGGCGGCCGGCTCCACTTCACCGCCGTCGCGCGGGACCTCACCGAGCGAAAGCGCCTCGAGGACCAGTTCCGCCAGGCGCACAAGATGGAGGCCTTCGGGCAGCTCGCGGGCGGCGTCGCGCACGACTTCAACAACCTGCTCACGGTCATCCTCGGCGAGACCGAGCTCCTCGCCTCCACCCTCTCGGACGACAAGGAGTCGGTCGCCTCGCTCGGCGACATCCGCGACGCGGCCGAGCGGGCAGCCGTCTTGACGAAGCAGCTGCTCGCCTTCAGCCGCAAGACCGTGCTCGAGCCGAAGGTCCTCGACGTGAACACCGTCATCCACGAGACCGAGAAGATGCTCCGTCGGCTGATCGGCGAGGACATCCGCTTCGTGAGCAAGCTCGCCACGGGGCTGCCGCTGGTGAACGTCGACCCCGGTCAGCTCACGCAGATCTTGATGAACCTGGCCGTGAACGCCCGCGACGCGATGCCCAAAGGAGGGGAGCTCGAGATCGCCACGGCGGCGGTCGTCCTCGAAGACGGCGCGGCGTATGGCGCCCTCCCTGGGCGCTACGTCCGCCTCTCGGTCCGCGACTCCGGCTCCGGGATGACGGAAGAGGTGCAGCGCCGCGTCTTCCAGCCGTTCTTCACGACCAAGGAGGTGGGGAAGGGGACAGGGCTCGGCCTCGCCGTCGTTCACGGCATCGTCACGCAGAGCGGCGGCGGCATCCGCGTCCAGTCGAAGGTGGGCCACGGGGCCACCTTCGAGCTCGTCTTCCCTGCCGCCACCGCCCCCTTGCTCGGGCTCGACGCGGAGCGCGAGCGAGCTCCGCGCTCGTTCGCCGGCACTGTGCTTCTCGTCGAGGATGACGAATCAGTCAGGCGATTCGCGATGCGCATCCTGTCGATGAACGGCTATCGCGTGGTCGTCGCGCCGGACGGGGTGGCCGCGATGTCGGTCCTCGAGACCAACCCCGATCCGGTCCGCCTGGTCATCACCGACGTCGTGATGCCCGGGATGGACGGCGCGGATCTCGGCGAGAAGCTTCGAAGCAAGAACCCCGCGCTCCAGGTCCTCTACGTCAGCGGCTACACCGAGGAGGCGCTCAGCGTTCGCGGGCTCCGGAGCGAGGCGATCGACTTCCTCCCGAAGCCCTACACGGCGCAGTCGCTGCTCGACGCGGTCGGGCGCGTCCTCACGAAGGCCTGAGCCGCGCCGGCTCTAGGCGCGCCCGAACACCAGCGCGCAGTTGTGGCCGCCGAAGCCAGCCGAGATCTTGAGCGCGTAGCGCACGTCCGCCGGCGTCTGCTCCCGCACGAGCCGCAGCGCGAGCTCCGGGTCGAGCTCGTCGACGTTGATCGAGGGGTGGAGCTTCTGGTCCCGGATGGAGAGGACCGTCACCGCCGACTCCACGCCGCCCGCGCCGCCGAGGAGGTGGCCGAGCATCGACTTCGTCGCGCTGACCGGGACGGCGGCGAGGGCGTCGCCGAACACCTGACGGAGCGCAGCGACCTCGGCCACGTCTCCTTGCGGGGTGCTCGTCGCGTGCGGGTTGATGTAGCCGATGTCGCCAGGGCCGATGCCCGCGCGCGCGAGAGCGCGCTCGATGGCGAGGCGGAGGCCGAGCCCTTCCGCGTGAGGGCCGGTGAGGTGGTAGCCGTCCGAGGTCATGCCGAAGCCGGAGAGCCGCGCGAGGATCCTCGCGCCGCGCTTCTTCGCGTGCTCCTCCTCCTCGAGGACGAGCGCGCCTGCACCTTCGCCCATGACGAAGCCGTTCCGCTTCTTGTCGAAGGGCCGGCTCGTCTTCGTCGGGTCGCCGTCGATGCTCCTCCCGAGCGCCCGCGCGTTCCCGAAGCCGGCGACCGTGTTGAGCCGCGTCGCCGCCTCGCAGCCACCGGCGACCATCACGTCGGCCTCGCCCGCCTCGATCATCAGCGCGCTCGTGGCGATGGAGTGCGTGCCGGTCGCGCAGGCGCTCGCGATGTTGTAGCTCGGCCCCATCAGCCCGTAGCGCATGCTCACGAGCGCCGAGACGACGTTCAGCATCACGCTGGGGATGAAGAACGGCGAGACGGCGCGGGGGCCGCGCTCGGCGCTCTTCAGGATCTGCTGCTCGAAGATGTCGACGGCGCCCTGGCCGGTCGACATCAAACACCCCACGCGCGCCGGATCGGCGCCGAGCCGGGACGTGTCCCCGGGGCGGGCAACCTCCCCCTCCGCCTTGGGGTTGTCGAGGCCGGCTTGCGCGAGCGCCTCGATCGCCGCGCCGAGGGCAAACGGCACGACGCGCCCGTAGATGTCGCTCTCCTTCGAGGAGAGGTGTTTCTTCGGGTCGTAGTCGCGGACGCTCGCGGCGATGTCGCTGCGCAGCTTCTCGGTCGGGAAGTCCGTGATGAACGAGACGCCGGAGCGCCCTTCGCAGAGGGCGCTCCAGGTCGACTCGGCGTCGTGGCCGAGCGGCGTCACCATCCCGACGCCGGTGACGACCACTCGACGCCGTCCTCCCCCCTCACTCCGTGAGGGGGGCAGGGGGGGTGAATCCACGGGGACCGCGCTCATGGCCGGCTATCAGGCTAGCCGAGCCTCGATCTTCTTCACCAGATCGCCGACGGTCTGGAGCTCGACCAGATCCTCGTCGGGGATCATGACGCCGAGCTCCGTCTCCATCTCGCCCACGATCTGCATCATCGAGAGGGAGTCGATGCCCAGCTCGGTGATCTTCGACTCGGTCGTCACGTTGTCGAACTGGCGCTTGTCGATGCGCGCAGCGACGACCTTGAACATGCTCAAGAGATCCTTCTTGTCGGCCATTTCAAACCCTCAGTCGATGCGGCGGAGCTCGTACTGCGCCAGGGAGCTGTAGTGCTTCTCGAAGGCGGTGACACAGGTACCGAGGTACCGGTCGTAGTCCTCGAAGAGCTTGTCCCCCCACTTGCTACGGATCGTCTTTTCGTTCAAGCGCAGCCTGCGCTGCCACTCGCCGGTGGTCTTGCCGTAGTGCTCGCGGCGCGTGTGGCAGGTGACGACCTCCCAGTAGGGGTTCACCGCCTGGATGATGTCCTCCAGGCGCGGGTTGAGGCCGCCCGGGAAGATGTTGTGCGTGACCCAGAAGATGTCCTCGAGGTCCTTGCCGCGCCGGGGCGTGCGGTTGCGCAGGATGGTCTGCAGCCCGAACCACGAGCCCGGGGTCGTGATCTCCCAGCACTTCTTGAAAAACTGCCGGTAGATGTCGATGGCTTTGCCCTGCCGCGCCTCCTCCGGCGAGCAGAGGTGATCCATCATGCAGATCGAGATGAGGCCGTCGAACTTCTCCGCCGGCTCCCAGGTACGGAAGTCGTTCGCGACGACCGTGACATTGGGGATCTTGCGGGCGTTCACCTCGTCGGCCATCGCGGACGAGAGGGTGATGCCGACCGCCTCCTTCACCTTGCGGGTCGTCGACAGGTACTCGACGCAGGCGCCCCAGCCGCACCCGATGTCGAGGATCCGCTTCTCGGGCGTGACCTTCGCGAAATCCGAGAGGATCTTCAGCTTGTTGAGCTGCGCCGCCTCGAGCGGCTGGTCCCAGCTCTCGTAGACGGCGCACGTGTAGTTCATGCGCTCGTCCAGCCAGAGCCGGAAAAACTCGTTCGAGACGTCGTAGCTGACCTCGACTTCGGCCTTCGTCGATCCCACCGCTATACCTCCGCGCTGCTGCTTCTCGGGACGAGGCTCTTCGCCTCCATGGGGGCCGCTCCCTCTGCGGGAGGGGGCGGCAAGCTGTCGGGCGACGTCTCGCCCTCGACGAGGAGCTCGAGCTCTCCGGCTTCGAGCCGGCGCTTCGCCTCGCGCCGGCGGACCTTGCCGCTCGACGTCTTCGGCAACGTGCCCCGCTTGATGAGGTGAACCTCGCCGGGAACGATGCCGATCTCGGCGCGCACGAGCTGGACGATGCTCGCGATGATGTCGGCCATGGTGCCGGCGCGCGGGCCGATCTTCGCCTCGGCCACGATCACGCAGTGCTCGCCGCCGTCGTCGCTCAGCACGCTGAAGGCCACGCACTGGCCGTCGCGGACGCCGGCCGCACGAGACACGACCGCCTCGATGTCCTGCGGGTAATAGTTCTTCCCGTTGAGGATGATGAGGTCCTTCGCGCGGCCGCAGAGATAGAGCTCTCCGTCGGCCAGGTAGCCGAGATCGCCGGTCTTCAGCCAGTCGCCGGAGAACGCCTCTTCCGTCGCCGCCGCGTCGCCGTAATAGCCCTTCGTGACGCTCGGCCCTCGGACCCAGACCTCGCCGACCTTGCGCTCTCCGAGCGGCGCGCCGTCGGGCGCGGCGACCTTGAGCTCGTGGCCGGGGAAGGGCTTGCCGCAGGCGACGAGCTCCATGCCCTCGCCGGGGACCGCCTCTCCCGCGCGCATCTTGCTCACGTCCACCGTGTCCGAGCGCAGCTCCTTCTCGATGTCCCAGAAGGTGATCGCGAGCGTGGCCTCCGCCATGCCGTAGCTCGGCAGGGCGCTGGTCGGGGCGAGCCCGTTCTTCTCGAAGCGCTTCAGGAAGCCGCGCAGCACGTCCGCCTGGATCGGCTCGGCGCCGCAGCCGAGCGCGCGCATGCAGGACAGGTCCCAGTCCTTCGACTGTGCGTCTGTCACGGCGCGCGTCGCGAGCGCGTAGGCGAAGTTCGGGGCGAAGGTGATTGTGGCGCGGTGGCGATGGATCGCGTCCAGCCAGACCGAAGGCCGACGGATGAAGCTCATCGTCGGAAGGAACATCACCTGTACCAGGGTGTAGAGCGGCGCCACCACGAAGCCGATGAGGCCCATGTCGTGGTAGAGCGGCAGCCACGAGACGCCCTTGTCCGCCGGGGTGGACTTGAGCCCGTCGACCATGATGGCGTGCGCGTTCGCGGCGAGGTTGCCGAACGTGACCATCACGCCCTTCGGCTTCGACGTGCTGCCGCTCGTGAACTGCAGGAATGCGAGGTCGTCGAGCGAGACGGGCTCCGGGGCTTCGTCCTCGCCGGGCGTGCCGTGGACCTGGGACTCGACGAGCAGGTCGGCGCCGGTCGTGCCGGCGAGGTGCTCGCCCATGAGGGCCTTCAGGCTCTCGCTGGTGACGAGGGCGCGCGCGCCGCTCGCGGTGAGGATGTGGCGAACGGTGTCGCCGTACGCCTCCATCTTCGCGAGCGTTTGAGGCGGGTACATGGGGACGGCCACGATGCCGGCCGTTAGGCAGCCCATGAACGTCAGGACGAACTCGTCAGGCTCCGGCAGGACGAGGGCGACCCGATCGCCCTTCTTCAGCCCCAGCGCGTAGAGGGCTCGCGCGCGCTGGCGCGCGATGGTCCACAGCTCGGGGAAGCTGACCCGACGCTCCTCCCCGTTGGCGCGGACGAACGTCACGGCGCGATCGGAGTGGACGGCGTTGTCGCGAAGGACTTCGACGAAGGACCGCATGGAACTGCCAGGGCTGGCCTTAAGCGAAAGCCGGGCCAGGACCAAGCAAAAAGCAGGGATCAGCCGTTTTGAAGCCTTTTCAACGATTCCCTCGTAGCTCAGCAGGGAGCAAATCGGCTCGACGCGTCGAAAGTTCGTCGGTCAGGTGCGAAGCGGACTACGCGGCCATCCGTCACTGCTTCTCGAACCCCGAGCCTGTCCACTTGTACCGGAGGGTCTTCGTGTCCGACCACGGGAGCAGAAGCGGCTCGAGCCCGCCGACCGCGCTCGTGTCCTGGTTGAAGGGGTAGCTCTCCTTGGTGAAGCCGACGGCCTTGCCGGCGCTCAGCACGACGAAGAAGGAGCCCTTCTGCGACTCGTAGGCGATGGAGCCGATGATCTTGTTTTTGCCCATGGCTCGCCCCACCTCGGCCCCGAAGACCCGCTTCACGCCCTCGGCGCTGACGCGGTAGACGAGCTCGATCTCGCGCTCGACCTCCTCGTTTTTGGGGCCCTTCGCCTTGAGCACGCCGCGCACGACGATCTCGGCCTTCTTGTCGCCGGTGGCGTCGCGAAGGCTGACGTTCTTGATGTCGCTTCCCGAAGCAAACGGGAGCGTGGTGAACGAGTAGCCCGCACCCTTTTTGTGCCCGGGACCGAAGACGGCGAGCTCCGGCGCCTTCGCGTCGTGAACGACGACCCGCTCGATCTTCGTGTCACCCTCGAGATCGCCCGACAGATCGAAGCGCGCGCTCCCGCTGATGCCCCGGTCCTTCTTGTAGAGGGCGTAGACCTTCGCGGTGTCGGGCGGAGGCGGCGCGGCGGGCGGCTTCTCCGGCGTCGGCGGCGCGACCGGCGTCTCGGTCGCACCAGCCGGCTTGGCCCGGGTCTTCTCGGAGGCTTTGGTGAAGCCCTTGCCTTTCCATTTGTAGGTCTGGCTCTCGATCGATCCCCAGGGCAAGAGCAGCCCGTCGAACGACGCCTCGCGGGGCTCGTCGTAGGTGGCCTCCTCGAGGCCCTTGGCCGCCCCGGGCCGAATTGTGATGACGGTCGTGTTATTTTCGGACGAGAAGCCGACCTCGTTCGTGATGTTGCCCTTCGGGTTCGTGATCCCGATCTCGTGGATGAAGACGACCTCCGGCGTGTCGGCGGTGCCGAACGACTGGGCCTGCAGGACGTCGCGCGATGTCTTGCTGCCGGACTTCGTGAAGCGCTTCCGGAAGACCAGGTCGTGCCGGCCGTCGCCGTCCAGATCCCGCGTCTCCAGGCCGAGCACCTTCATCGCCGAGCCCGAGACGTTCATGTCCGCGTAGTAGTACTCGGTGCCCTTTCGGAAGGTCGGGCCGAGCACGACGAGGTAGTTGTCGAAGACCATCACGCGCTCGAGCATGCCGTCGCCCACGACGTTGGCGGTCCCCTGGAACGCGGGGCTCGACGAGAGCTTCTTGTCCTTGATCAGGCCGTCCGTCAGGGCCTGCTCGGGCGTGGTGAGGATGGCGGGCAGGCTCGAGCCCTGCTGCGTGTTGTGGGTGCCGATCACCGCGTCCACCGAGCCACCGTCGACGTCGTGTACGAAGACGCCGCCGCGGAGCCCGACGCGGAGCGTGGAGGCGCCGGCGATGGCCGACCAGGGGACCTTGGCCTCGAGCGTCCAGCCGCCTTTGCGCGGGGCCTCGACGACCTTCGCGCCCTTCACGTCGGCCCCGCCGACCGTGGCCTTGCCCGCGCTCTTTCCCGGGAGGCCGGGCACGAGCACGACAGTGGTCTCCTGGGAGCCGACCACCAACGTGAGCTCGACCCTGTCCCCTCCGGCGCCGCCCTTGAAGACGTCGTCGGTCACGTCGACCGCGATGTAGACGTCTTTGTCGTCGTACGCGACGGCCGCCTTGCCCGACAGATCGGCTGCAGACGCCGTCCCCTTCGTGGCGCCGAGCTTGCCGAGCTCGCGAGGCCACTCGCCGGGGACGCCGTCGAGCGAGGGGAGCTTCTCCAGCTTGTCGATGCGGAGGGCCGCGGCCGAGGCCGGGGCCGCGACGAAGGCGAAGGCGACGGAGAGCAGGAGAGCGGGGCGCATCATGGGGCGGGCTCGTCAGACGGACGGGCCTTCAAAATCTCACAAGGCGCCGGTTCGACAAATCCCCAACGCGCGGGTTCCCCCCTCGGCTCGCCGAGGGGGGCTCGGGGGGGAAATCGCAGGATCACGCGGCAGTCGCCGGAGGCTCGAGCCAGCCTGGGCGAGAGGTCACCGCTTCATCCGAGCCTGCTCGCGCTGCTCTTCGGCCTCGAGCTCGGCGAGGGCCGCGGCCAGCTCGTCCTGCTCTTCCTTCGACATCTCCGGGGGAGGCGCGGCCGGGGCGGCCTGGCCCTCGACGCGAACCTGGGCCGGGGGCGGGGTAGCCTTCGGCGCTTCGGCCGGGGCGAGGCCCATCTTGCGCTTGAGCGCGAGGAGATCGTCGTCGGCGCCGGCGGTGGCTTCGAGCTGGTTGAATTTGTGGGCGAGCGAGTCGCCCGTGTACTGCTCGTGCAGCTCGCTCGCGGCCTCCGCCTCGGCCTCGATCTGATCGATCTTGGTGGCCATGCGGTCGAACGTCTCGAACGCCGACACGTTGTTGAGACCGGTCATGGTCTCCTGGATTGCCTTCTGCGCCTCCGCCCGCTTCTTGCGTGCGATGAGGACGTTCTTCTTGCGCTTCGCCTCCTCGATCTTCGCGTTCAGGACGCGCAGCGCGGTCTTCAGCTGATCGACGGCGGCCTTCTGCTTCTGCCACTGGTCCTTGTAGGTGGCGGCGAGGCTGTCGTGCTCTTTCTTCCGGGAGAGCGCTTCCTTCGCGAGGTTGTCGTCGCCCGCCTTGATCGCGAGCATGGCGCGCCGCTCCCACTCCGCCGCGTTCGCGAGCTCCTGCTCGGCTTGTTTGGCGAGGCGCTTCTCGTCGGCGATCGAGACAGCGACCTGCTTCTTCGCCTCGACGAGCTGCTGCTCCATGTCCTGCGTGACCTGGTTCAGCATCTTCTCCGGGTCTTCGGCCTTGCTGATCAGGTCGTTGAGGTTGCTTTTGATGAGCGATGCGAGTCTGGCAAAAATTCCCATGGGGCTCCGGAGTAGGGAGGCTCAGGCGGATAGTAGCGGCCGGGGAGGTCAGTCGCGAGCGGCGCTCGCCAGCTCGGCGGTGTGACGGGCGAGCGCGACCTCGATGTCGGACAGGACGGCTTCGATCTCGTTGGCGTCGAGGTTCTCCAGCGCGAGGGCGGCGGAGAGCGCGACGCGGCCGTCTTCGATGCCGTACGCCGCGTACATCAGGTCCGTCGCGTTCAGCTGGAGCAGGCGCCGGTAGAGGCGCAGCTGGTGCTTCTCGTCTTCAGGGGTCGGGCCGATCTCGACGTGCACGGTCGCGATGGGCGGCGAGACCGTGACGGCGACGAGGGTGCCGCTCAGCCGGATCAGGAGCGAGCCCTGCTCCGGGGTCCAGCCGGGAGCTCGCTCGTAAGGGCGGGCGAGCTTGATGAGGTAGTTTTCGACGTCTTCCGCGCTTCGAGGCATGCCCGGCGAAGACTAGGCATGGTTTCCCCCCTGGGCAATCGGGCAAGGCTCGGAAAGCTTTCCTCGTTTTTCTAGTTTCAATCCGGAGCAAAAAGCCGGTACGTTGCCGATCCAGGACTGGTGCCGATCCACCCCGGAGACACGCTTGCTGGCTACCGCGTCACGCGCCTGCTCGGTCGCGGCGGCATGGGCGAGGTCTGGGCGGCGTCCGACGGCAAAGGCCAGGAGGTCGCCATCAAGGTGCTCCTGCAGCGCGCCGCGATGAAGCCCGACCTCGTGAAGCGGTTCGAGCGTGAGGCGAAGATCACGAGCGCGATCAAGAGCCCGTTCGTGTGCCAGCTCCTCGAGGTCAACACCACGGAAGACGGCACACACCTCTTGGTGTTCGAGCAGCTGACGGGCGAGTCGTTGTCGGATCGGCTCAAGCGCGAGCAGTACCTCCCGCTCAGCGAGGTCGGCCCGATCATCGACGACGTGTTGCGGGGGCTCGCCGCCGCGCACTCGGCGGGCGTCGTCCACCGCGATCTGAAGCCGGGCAACATCTTCATCGAGCGCACCGGCGATCCGAAGAAGCCCGAGCGCGCGAAGATCCTCGACTTCGGTATCTCCAAGATCACGGGGCGCCCCAAGGAAGAGCCCACGCTCACCGCGTTCGACGCGACGCTCGGCTCGTTTGCGTACATGGCGCCCGAGCAGATCCGCGGGGCGGCGCGCGCCGACGAGCGGGCCGACATCTACGCGGTCGGCGCCGTGGCGTTCCGCGCGCTCGCCGGGCGTCTCCCGTTCGAGGGCTCGAGCGCCGCGGTGCTCGTCTCGCTCAAGCTCGATCGCAACGCGCCGCGCCTCGAGGAGGCGACGGGAGAGAAGTGGCCGCAGGGCGTGGAGCGTTTCCTCGAGCGCGCGCTCGACCGCCACAAGGAGAAGCGCTTCGCTTCGGCGGAGGAAGCGCTCGCGGCCTGGCGCGCGATCCAGCCCGCGAACATCACACGGGCCAAGCTGCCGCCGTCCCAGCAGAAGCGCACGACGCCGCCGCCCCCGGCCGCCGTCTCCCTCTCGTTCGCCGGGTCCTCCGCCATGTTCCCGGAGGATCACCCGACCGAGGTCGACGACAGCCCGCCCACGATGACGGGCGAGCCCAGCTGGGCCGGCAGCTCGTCAGGACGAATCACTCGAGAGCCTCCGCGCGCGACTCCGCGCGCGCGAGGTCGCAAGCAAGGAGGCCGCTAGGTGCTTGATGCCACCGTTGCAGGGTCGAAGACACGCCTCGAGGTGCGAGGAGGCAGGCTCCGCGTAGCCAAGGGTGAATGGTGCGAGATCGGCACCGAGCCGATCATCGTGGGCCGCAACGCGGCCTGCCAGGTGGTCATCGACGACTCGAAGGTGAGCGCCGTGCACGCCGAGTTCGTGGCGACCCCGTTCGGGGTTCGCGTGCGCGACCTCGGAAGCCGCAACGGCACCTACGTGGGCGGGGTGCGCGTCGGGGACGTGTACCTCTCCGCCAACACCAAGCTCCGGATCGGCGAGAGCGAGATCCACTTCGAGCCGTTTCGCCCCGAGAAGGTCTCCATCTCGGCGATCCCGGCTTTTGGCCCGCTCGTCGGACAGAGCGCACCGATGCGCGCCATCTTCGATCGGCTCGCCAAGATCGCGCCGACGGACCTCACGGTGCTCATCCAGGGCGAGACCGGGACCGGGAAGGAGCTCGTCGCGCAGGCCATCCACCTCGGCAGCTCGCGCGCCAAGAAGCCGTTCGTCGTCGTCGACTGCGGCTCCATCCCGCCGACCCTGGCCGAAGCGACGCTCTTCGGCCACGAGCGCGGCGCGTTCACAGGCGCGGTGGACAAGCGCCTAAGCCCCTTCGAGGAGGCGAACGGCGGGACCATCTTCCTCGACGAGCTCGGGGAGCTCCCGCTCGAGGTGCAGCCCAAGCTGCTCCGCGCCCTGGCCGAGCGCCGCGTGAAGAGCGTCGGCGGATCGAACTACCGCGAGGTGGACGTCCGCGTCCTCGCCGCGACGCGCCGCGATCTGGTCCGCGCCGTCAACGCCAACACCTTCCGGAGCGACCTCTATTTCCGCGTCGCTCAGGTGAAGATCGAGATGATCTCCCTGCGCCAGCGGGTCGAGGACATCCCCGTCCTCGTCCGCAAGATGCTGAAGGACCTGGGCGACGAGAGCGCGTACGACCGCGTCTCGACGACCACGCTCGAGCGCCTGATGCGCCACGACTGGCCCGGCAACGTCCGCGAGCTACGCAACGCCGTCGCCGTCGCGTTTGCGCTCTCCGCGGAGGAAGAAGAGGTCGACATCGCCGCGCACCTCGGCGCGCTCTCCGAGAGCCCCGCCACAGCCGCAGGGGGAAGTCCCATCGCGATCTCGTTCAAGGGCCGTCCGTTCCAGGAAGCGAAGCGCGACGTGCTCGCTCGTTTCGAGCGTGACTACTTCGCCGCTCTCGCAGACGAAGCGAAGGGGAACGTCTCCGAGATGGCGCGTCGCGCCGGGATGGAGCGCGCGCACGTGAGGGCATACCTGCGCCGGCACGGCATCGGCGCCAAACAGGACTCGGACTGACGTTGGGCTCCCTCCTCAAGCGCGCCCTCGACATGGCAGCGGTCTGGCACAAGGACCAGCTCCGGAAGTACCCGGGCGTGCGGGTGCCCTACGTGAGCCACGTCGCCGGTGTCGCCGCCATCCTGTCTCGACACGGCTTCGACGAAGAGGTCGTCGCAGCGGGGGCGCTCCACGACACCATGGAGGACGCGGGCGTCACCGAGCCCGAGCTCGCGAGCCTCTTCACGGCGCGGGTGGCGGAGCTGGTCCGCCTCGCTTCGGAGGAGGACAAGTCGAAGAGCTGGGAGGAGCGGAAGCGCGCCTACCTCGAGCGCTTCCCGCACAAGCCCTGGGAGGCTCAGGCCATCACGCTGGCGGACAAGATCGACAACTTCGAGTCGATCATGGTCTGCAGCGAGCAACACGGCGACCCGTGGGCGATGTTCAAGCGCGGGAAGGCCGCGCAGCTGGAGCGTTTCGAGGCGCTCGACGCGCTCGCGCGGGGGCTCACGCCCCACCCGCTGATCGACGAGTTTCACGCGGCCCTCGCCCGCGTTCGTCTGGTGCCCGAAGGAGACGCGACAGGGCCGAGGTAGGCCTTGTGCCTACCAGTTTGTGGGCCCGTCACAGAATCCGCGTTCGGCGCAACGTAGATCGCGTGGCGCTCTGATCCGTCAGGAACCAGGGTGCTCGCAGGCGGTCTGCAAGGTCACGGTCGGAGCGTCGTTGAAGCGATGGGCCCGACGGGACGCGAGGAAGTGAAGTGGGACGCAGGGAATACAGCGGCCGGCTCCGGCGTGATGAGCCCGTGACAACCACGGAGGGCAGCTAAGGTGCGCCCGGCGGTCGCGTCGGCTACGATCGAGCCCACGATGGGCTCGACGGGGACCCTTCCCATCGGCGGCGTGGTCGCCGACCGATATCGGATCGTCCGCTCGATGGCGACCGGCGGCATGGGGGAGGTCTACGAGGCCGAGCACGACGAGCTCCGCGTCCGTGTCGCGCTCAAGGTGCTCCAGCGTGAGCAAGCCGCCATCCCCGAAGCGGTGGAGCGGTTCCTCCGCGAGGCGCGCGCCGCCGCGAGCCTCGGCTCCGAGCACGTCGCCAAGGTCTTCGACGTCGGGCGCACGGCCGACGGCGCGCCGTACCTCGCGATGGAGCTTCTCGAGGGCGACGATCTCGAGCGGGTGCTCGAGAAGCGAGGCCCGCTGCCCGTGCATGAGGCCGTCACCTACATCGTGGAGGCACTGCAGGCCCTCGTCGAGGCGCACGCCCGCGGCATCGTCCACCGCGACCTCAAGCCGTCGAACCTCTTCCTCGCGCGGTCCGGGGATCGGACGAAGGTCAAGATCCTCGACTTCGGGATCTCCAAGCTCGAGCAGGGGCTCGAGGCCCCGCAGGTCTCGCTCACGAGCACGAGGAGCATGCTCGGCTCGCCCGGCTACATGTCCCCGGAGCAGGTTCGAAGCAGCAAGAACGTCGACGCACGCACCGACATCTGGTCGATCGGCGTCATCCTCTACGAGCTCCTGAGCGGATCGCAGGCCTTCGTCGGGGAGACCCTGGGTGACGTGTTCGCGAAGATCCGCGAGGAGCCGCTGCCATCCATCCGCACGGTTCGAGCGGACGTCCCCCACGCCCTCGAGCAGATCCTCGCGCGCTGCCTCGAGCGCGATCGCATGTTGCGCTACGCCTCGGCGGCGGAGCTGCTCGAAGCCCTCAGGCCCTACGCGAGCCCGAGCGGGGCCGAGGCGGCGCGCACGACCTTCGTCGCGAGGGACTCGCGGAGCTCCGCGCACCACGCGATCACCGTTCAAACCCGCACGGACTGGTCGACTCGTTTCCCGCAGACGGGCAGGAAGACAGCGCCCCTGCTCGCGATCCTCGGGGTGGCCGCCGCGCTCGGGGTCGGAGGTGCCGTCCTCCTTTACCGCAGCCTGGGGCCGACCGCCGCGACCGGGGCCGTGGCCACGCCGACGCCCCCCGTCGATCCTCCTGCGGCCGACCGCGCCACCGCGTCCACGCCGAGCCCTGAAGGCAACCGAGGGAGCGAAGCAGCCAGGCCGGACGTCGCGACCTCCGCCGAGCCCGTCGCGTCGGGGAGCCCTGCTTCGCCTCCGTCAGCGAAGGCGCCGGCCGCAGCCGCCAAGCCGCCCCCTTCGGCCGTCGTCCCCCGCTCGGCCGCTTCCGTTCGACCGCAGGCGACGGACCCCAAGCCTCCGTCGTACGATCCCGACGACCTTGGCATCTAATCGGCTCTCCAAGCTCTGCGCCGGCCTCCTCCTCCTCGGCGCGGCCGCGCCGCGCTCGGCGACGGCGCAACCCGCCGCTTCGTCGCCTCCCGCCATCGACGACGACACGCGCAACTCGGCCCGCAAGCTGGGCGAGGAGGGCAACAAGCTCTTCGCGGAGGGCGACTTCGCCGGCGCGCTCGACCGCTACCGCCGCGCCGAGGCGCTGGTGAGCGTGCCGACGCTGGGCGTACGCATCGCGCGGTGCCTCGAGCGGCTGGGCCGGCTCGTGGAGGCGACGGAGAAATACGTGCAGGTCACGCGGACCGAGATCACGCCGGACTCGCTGCCGCAGCACGTCGAGGCGGTCAGCCAGGCCAAGGCGGAGCTGGCCGCGCTCAAGCCGCGTGTCCCCAGCATCGTCATCCAGCTCGATCCGCCCGAGGGGCCGGCCGAGGTCACCATCGACGACAAGCCGCTTCCGGCCGCGCTGATCGGCGCCGGACGCAGCGTCGACCCGGGCAGGCACGTGATCGTCGCGGTCCGAGGCGGCAAGAGCGACAAGAAGGTCATCGAGATCGGCGAAGGTCGAACGGAGACCGTGACGCTGTCGGTCGGCACCTACGTTCCGCCGCCCGAGACACGCGCCGAGCCGCCGGGCGTGGCCGAGCCGCTCCGCATCGCGGGCATCGTCGGACTTGCGCTCGGCGGAGCGTCGCTCGTCGCGTTCGGCGTGACGGGCGGTCTCGCGATGTCGCAGGGCTCGGACCTCGAGCAGCGCTGCGGGGCGGAGCTGCGCTGCGGGACGGCGTTGCACGACGACGCGGACGGGTACAACCAGCTCCGACTCGCTTCGACCGTGACGCTCTGGGTCGGGGTCGGCTTGGCCGCGGTAGGGGGCGGCTTGCTGGTCGCCGGGACCGTCCTCGACTCGAACGAGGCGAGCGTGGGGCTTCGCGTCGGCCCGACCGGCGCGGCGCTGACGGGGGCGTTCTGATGCGACCGCGTCTCCTGCTCTCGGGCCTGTTCCCGCTCCTGGCCCTGTCCGCCTGCATCTTGAGCGAGGCCCAGAAGGTCGACGACGCCGCCGGCGCGGGCGGCACCGGCGGGAGCACGTCGAGCCAGACCGGCCCGGGCGGCGGCGGCGCCGGAGCAGGCGGCGCCGGAGGAACGGGCGGAATGGGGGGGATGCCCCCCACCTGCACCAGCCCCGACCCCGGGGCGACGGAGTGGGTGGCGTCGTTCGGCGAGGTCGACGAGCCGCTCGCCGGCGCGGCCGATCAGCGGATCACCGGCCTCGCCCTCGATCCTGACGGAATTGTCATTCTGGGGCGATACACGGAGGCGATGACCGGCGCCGGCAAGGCCTACCCGTCGTTCGACGGCGGCGGCCACGGGTTTCTGGCCTGGCTCACGCCCGAGGGCGACTACGTCGTCGAGGGAGGCCAGAAGGCCCTCGTCTACCAAGGGGTGGGGCTCGGTCCTCCGCTCACCCGCGGTCTCGCGGTGAACGGGGACCACGTGGCGGTCGTGGGCGCGCTCGACGGCGGGCTCACCGTGGGGACGGCCATGGTGCCGGCGCCCGCCAACCGGGACGCGTTCTTCGTCGAGCACGAAGCCGCCTCCATCACCGCCGACGCGTACGCCGAGATCGCCGCGGGAGAAGATCAGCTCGACGACGTCGCGCTCGGGGTCGGCGGCCAGGTGTTCGTCTCGGGCTTCACGACCGCCGGAGTCCAGCTCCCGGGCGGGGACGTGAGCCCGCCGGTCGGAGGGAGCGTCTTCTTCGCCTCCGTCGGCGCGCAGCCGTGGATCTACCCCCTGGCCACCGGCTACGAGAAGGCCGATGCGATCCAGGTCGTGACGAGCGCCGACGGTACCCTGTACGTGGCGACGTCGATCAAGGCCGGCTCGTACGACGTGGGCGAGCCGATCGACGTGACCTCCAACTCGGGCGTGCTCGTCGCGCGCGTCGACCCGGTCGGGACGATCTCGGACGCCGTGCTCTTCGAAGGCGGCGGGAGCGACGGCGACCAGGCGTTCGTACGCGAGCTCGCGATCGGCCCCGACGGAAGGCTCGTCGTCATGGGGTCGTTCTTCGGCGATCTGGTCTTCGACGCGAGCCTCGCGCACGTGCTCACCACGAGCTCCGGCCAGACCGACGGCTTCGTCGCCGTCCTCGATCCGACCACGCTGACGGCGACCCACTGGGCCAGCTTCGGGACCTCCGCCACCAACGAGACGATCTGGGCCGCCGCGCTCGATCCTTGCGGCGAGATCGTGCTGCTCGGCACCTTCCGCGGTGAGATGATGGTCGGAGGCGACCTGCTCTCACCGCAGGGGCCTGCGGATCTCTTCGTCACCAAGGCCACGCTCGAGCCCGACGGATCGCTCGCGCCGGTCTGGGCGCGCGGGTTCGGCCACCCCAACCACGTCGAGTGCGCCGCCGCGAACCTGCAGAACGAGCGAAACTGCTACCGACTCGTCGCGACCGAGGAGGGCGTCTACGTCGCCGGCGCGTACGGAGGAGACATCGACCTCGGCGACGGACGGCCGGACCACATCCCGATCTCGGGTGAAGACAGCTTCGTCATGAAGCTCGCCCCCTGACCAGGCGGCGCAGCGCGGCGAGGGCGGCCAGCAAGAGTGCGCCGACATGGCTCGCGTCTCGCGGCCCGCCGACGGTGCAACCCGCGCAGCCGCCGCGGGCCTCCGCCTCGGGAGGGGCCATGGCGGCGGCGGGAAGGGGGGCGCGCGCGTCGCTGTCGGAGGTCGCGGCGCCCGCCGCCGAGCCCGAGGGCTCGTCCGCGAGCGCGACCTCGGCGTCGGGGTGTCGCGCGAGGAGCGCCTGTTTCTGCGCGCGCAGCGAGCCGAGCATCGCCCGCGTCTGGTCCGTCAGCTCCGACTCCGGAATCGCGAGGAACGCGGTGTAGGGCGTGACCACCCCGTAGGCGAGCGCGAGCTCGATGGTCTCGTCGCGCCTCTCGGGAGACTCGCCGAAGAGCGCGATGTCCTCGAGGAGGTGCGCGATTCGCTCGCGTCCCCACAGCTTGGCCACGAACGGGTGGCGGACCGACTCCGCGAGGTCGACGCTGGCGATGAGCCGCACGTCTTTGTCCGCTCGCCCGCGGACCGCGAGCCGCGCCTTGCCCTGCCCGCGGATCCGACCCGACACGCGGATCTCCTGCTCCTGGTAGAGGTCCGGCAGGTGTGCCGGGTAGACCTGAGCGATCTCTGCGCCGTCCACCTCGAGCTCGAGATCGACGAGGACCGGCGCGGCGATCTGCTGCGCCAGGCGGTCGACCTTCGGGCGGAGCGCGTCGCGGCTCTCGACGAGCAGGAAACGACCGCGAGTCTCCGCGGCCAGCACGCTGAACGCGGCCCGGTCGATGTGCCTGCCGAAGCCGACGGTGAAGACGCGCGTCCCGCGGCGCGGATCGTCGCCGTCGCGTAGCGTGGCGAGGAGGTCGCGACCGGAAGGGACGCTCCCCGAGAGGAGCACGATTGTGCGGTTCCTGCCGGTGCCCTCCTGCAGACTGAAGCTCTTCTTCAGGGCGCTCGCGACGTCCACGCGCGCGCCGCTCGCCTCCCGCAGCAGCGCGAGCCCTTCTGCGCGCACCTCGTCGTTGACCCACCTGGGGCGGTCGGCGAGTCGACGGGGCGCGAGCCCGTCGGTGGCCACGACGACGTTCAGCCGGTCGGATCCGCGGGCGCGCTCGATCAGCACCGCCGCCGCGCCGCGCGCCAGCTCGCCGGCCTCGGTGTCCGAGCCATCGACCACGAGCGTCAGGTCCTGGCTGAGCTTGGCCGCGGCGCGAGGCGCCGCGAGCGTCAGGACGAAGTAGCCGTTCTGCTCGCTGTCCCGATGGACCCAGGCGATGGGCTGGAAGGGCGCGTCGCCGAGCTCGTACTGGAGCACCAGCTCGCGGCTCGTTCGATCGGCGCGCCGCGGGCCAGCGCGCAGCGTCACCTCCTTGGAGCCTTGGCCTTCGATCTCGAGCTGGTGCGAAGGCGATCGCACGTTCCGGATCGGCCTGTCGTCAACGATCGTGATCTCGATCTCCGCGTCGTCCTCCACGAGCATCATGCGGAGCTCGGCCACGCGGTCACGGCGCTCGAGCCACTGGTCGACGGTCACCTCCACGCGCTTGCGCTCGTCCGGCTGGATCGGGAAGACGCGGAACGAGAAGATCCCCTCCGCCGATTTCTCGAGGAGCCCCGGGTCGCGTCTCTGGGTGGTGGTGCTCTCGTAGATCGCCTTGGCGGCCTGGCGCTCGAGGACCTCCCCCACGATCTTCTGGCTGCCGTTCCAGTAGGCGAACGAGGAGACGTTGGCGCCGTCACCGGCACGGAGCTGGAACTGACCTTCGACGACTGCGCCGGTGCGGTTCCTGTACTCGTGAGTGATCCGGCTCTGCGCGTGCTGGCGATCGATCGCGATCGCGACCCGCTCCGCGACCAGATCGAGCCCGGTGATCGTCACACCTTCCCGCCTCGCGGCCACTCGGAGCTGCGCGCTCGCTGGCGCGGCGAAGGCGACCACGACCAGACTCAAGAGCGCCCCGAGCGCGAGGCGGACCCATCCCTTTCGGATCATGTGCGACCTCCCGTAGGTGCTCCCGCGAGCGGACCCGAAACGCGCCGGCCGACCGAGGCTTACAGGGGCCGCGGAAGAAACTTCGGGCTCACGGGTCGGGGGCGCGCGACCGGTCACCTCGGACGCTGGCGGCGAGGTGGAGCGCGTCGTAGCCGAAGCGCTCCCGCACCTCGTCGACCGCGACGGCGCGGCGGTCGTCCCGACCGAAGAGCTCGAGCTGAGCGCTCTCTCCCTCGAGGTTGGAGAGCGCGACGCCGACCAGACGAACGGCCATGGGGCGCTCTCGCGCGCGGCGATAGAGGGAGAAGACGACGTCGCGAACGACGAGATCGCAGTGGGTCGGGTCGACCGTAGAGGAGCGCGTGATGGTGGTGAAGTCCGTCCAGCGCAGGCGCAGCGTGACCGTCCGCGCCTTCACGCCGCGCTTTCGTGCTCGGAAGCAGACGCGCTCGCACAACCCGGAGAGGATGGCCTCCGTCTCCGTCCCGCTGCGTTCGGCGAAGGTCCGCTCGTTCGAGATGCTGCCGAGCCGCTCGCCGCGCGGATCGTGCTCACGGAAGGCCGGGCGCTCGCGCCCGAGCGAGGTGGCGCCGCCGCCGGTGGCCGCCGCGCGTATGGACTCCGCGTGGGAGCCGAAGACGCGGCGCAGGGTCTCGGCGGGGGCGGCCGCGAGCTCGCCGAGGGTCGCGATGCCGAGCGCGGTGAGCCGCCCCTCCGAGACCGGGCCGATCCCGGGGAGCTTGCGGACGCCGAGCGGCGCGAGCGTCGCCGCCTCGGTCCCGGAGGGGACGAGGCGCACCCCGCACGGCTTGGCGAGGCCGCTCGCGACCTTCGCCATCGGCTTCGTCGCGGCGATGCCCGCGCTGGACGGCAAGCCGAGCTCCGCCTTGATAGCGCCCGTCATCGAGCACACGACGCGGACGATCGTGGCGTCGTCGTCCGCGTCGCCCGGCTCGCGATAGAGCCGCTCGCAGCCGTGGAAGTCCACGTAGTGCTCGTCGATGCTCGCGGCGCGAACGACCGGGCTGAACCGCTCGACGATCGCCCGGGCACCGTCCGAGTAGCGGGCGTATTCGTCGTGCCGGCCGGGGAGGAACACGGCCCTGGGGGCGAGCTTGCTCGCGTCTCGGATCGACATGCCGGAGCGCACACCGAACACGCGCGCTTCGTAGCTGCACGAGAGCACCACGCCGCCGCCGCCCTTGTTGCCGCCGACGACGACCGCTTTCCCTTCGAGCGACGGGTCGAAGAGCCGCTCGACCGACACGAAGAACGTGTCGAGGTCGAGGCAGCAGATCCGAGGGGCCGCTCGCATCGTGGCAGCTGACCGCAGTATGGTTCAAATGTTCAGTGATCGCAATGGTCGCCGCTGTCCAGATGCGAAACAGCGCACGTGCCGTGCGGCGCGGAGACGCGGCGGAAGCGCACAGGAATCGAACCTGCCCAGGACACCGTGGGGTGCCCCACACCGGTTTTGAAGACCGGGGGCGGCGCCAGCCTACCAAGCGCTTCCGGGGGAGAAAGTAGCGGGCTTTGATAGAAGGGGGAAGGGGACGCGACGATGACGAACGAAGCCTCCATTCCGATCTGCTCCTCCTGCGGCGCACCGATCGCGATCGACCTGGAGGCTGCATCGATCCGCTGCCTTGCATGTGGCACGGACCTCGCCGTCGACGGCGCGCTTCGCGGCGCGATGCTGCGCTACGTCGGCGACAGCCGCGCGGCCCTCAAGAAAGACCTCGAGGCGCGGTTCGTCGCGGGCTTCTATCGGCAGAACGAGCTCGCGGCGACGAGCTTCATCCTCGGCTCGGTCGGCGTCGCGATCTCGCTCACCGGGCTCTTGCTCGCCTCCGTGGTGACGAAGGCGTTCGCGACGAAGCTCTCGTGGATCCTCTTCGTCGTGCTCGCCGGGGCATGGCTCTCGTCGCTCGCGGCCTTCGTCCGCGGCTGGACCCTCGTGTTCGCGCCGATGACCCCCGAGCGCCTGCGGCTGATGGAGACGGCGATCTGCTCCGGGTGCGGTGCGACGTGTGGGTTTGCTGCAGGGCAAGCGTCGCGCAAATGCAGGCACTGCGGCGGCACGTCCCTCGTGCCGTCCCATCTTGCGGATCGCCTGCTCGCGAGCGTGCGGGCTGCCGCGGATCAATCCGCGGCCGGGGAGCGCGCGGCGCTCGGCCGCGCGTCCGAGGCGGGCGATCGCTGGATCGTTCCTTCCGTCGTCACCGTCGTCGCCGTCGTCGTCTGCTCGGTCGTGGCGATCGCCGTGTGGGGACAGCCCGCTGGATTCGCGCTCCCCACCTCGGCTCTCGGCGCCCTCTTCGCGCTCTCGTTCGCTGCGGCTCTGCCCCGTCTGGTCGGATCGGTTCGTGATGCGGGCCGCGCCCGTCGCGCGCTCGACTCGCTCATCGAGAGAGAGACGAACCTCGGCGCGCGGGCTTGAGGAGGCGCCCACGCGGCCTCACTGCCGCAAGCGCCGCCGCTTCTCCGCGAGCTCCCGTTCGACCTCGCTCTGCTCCTCCGTCGCCTCCGCCTCCGCGCGAGCCGACTCGTCCGAGGTCGCGCCGGGGCTTGGCGCCCCGATGCGAGCTCGAGGCTCCGGTCGTGCGGCTTGCGCGGGCGGCGTGCGCATCGCGCGGGCCGCGAGGATGCCGCCGATGAGCCCGAACAGATGGCCTTGCCAGGAGACGCCGGCCTCGAGCGGGAGGATGCCGCGGAGCGCGCCGCCATAGAGGAAGAGGACCGCGAGGCTTCCGAGCACCGGCAGGACGCGCCGCTCGACCAGCCCGCGCGCGATCAAATAGCCGAGGTAGCCGAAGACGAGGATGCTCGCCCCCACGTGGACCGTCGCGCTGGGCGCGACGAGCCAGGTCCCGAGCCCACCCACGAGCGCGGACGCGAGCCCGACGAACAGAACGTCGCGCTTGCGCCGGAGCGAGACGAGGGCGGCGAGCACGGCCAGCGGGATCGTGTTCGCGATCAGGTGGGCGAAGCCGACGTGGATGAACGGAGCGAGCAAGATGCCCCAGAGCCCCGAGATCGTGCGCGGGTGAACCCCGAGCTGGGTGAGCGCGCCGCCGAGCAGCGCGTTGACGATCTGCACCACCCAGAGGGCGCCGATGAGGCCCGCGATGATGCCGAGGCGCGCTCGGACCTCTTCGAGGAGCCGCCTCGGTTTCGTGGTCACGGCACCTTCACGGCGAGCATCGCGTGCACGACGTCCTGGAGCTTCTTGCCCGTGGCGTCGTTGCGAAGCTCAGCGAGGAGCGCGTCTTTCAGGGCCTTGGAGCCGGCCTCGCTCTGCAGGAGCTCGAGGACGGCCCGCTGCATGCGCTCGAGGACCTTCTTGTGGCCGAAGAGCGCCTTGGACTTCTCCGCCAGGAGGTCCGCCTTCTCGGCGCCGAGCATCACCGCGCGGAACAGGTCCTTCGCGCTCGCCTTCACCTCGGGGTCGCTCAGCACTTCCGCGATCGCCTTGGCAAGGATGTTCTTTGTCCGCGCGCTCTCGAGGCCGCCCTTCACCACGTCGCGGAGCGCCTTGCTCTTCTCGAGCCCGGCGGACCACTCGATCAACATCTCGCGAGCGGCCTTGGTCGCGGCCGGGTCCTTCTTGGCAGCCGCCGACCAGTCCGAGAGGAACGCCTCGCGCTTGCCGGCCGCGTCCGCCTTCGCGTAGCTGGCCTCGAACTCCTTCTCGGTCTTCGCGAGGTCGCGGCTCACGAAGCCGGGAGGCAGATCGGCTCCGGCGAAGATGGCGTTCAAGCGAGCGTCGATCTCCGGGGTCGCGATGATCTCCTCCACGATGCTCTCGATGGCTTTGGTCACGGCCGGGGACTCGAACGCCGCCGACGTGTGTTTCTCCATGCGGGCCTCGATCTCGGCGGGCGAGCTCGCGCCGGCGATGAGCTGCTGGATCTTCTTCGCGACTTCGGGATCCTTCACCGCGTCTTCGGCGAGCGACGCGATCTCGGCCTGGACGGGCGCCTCCGCCATGCACGCCTCCATGAGGCGCTGCATCGACGCGTCGACCTCCGGATCTTGGAAGACGTTCTCGAAGGCCGCGTCCATCCGCTTGCTGACCTCGGGGTCCTTGAAGGACTCGGCCACGAGCTCGCCGGCCGTCTTCTCGACGACCTCACCCATGCGGCTCTGGGCCTCTGCGGAGAGGCCCGCGGCCACCCCGACCTCTTCCCCGATCGCCTTGGCCTTGTCGCAGCCGGGCACGAGTCCGAGGACGAGGGCGAGGGAGAGGGCGCGCAGGTTCATCATGGCTCCCCGCCGTTCCTACACCACCGGGCGGCCAGTGTATGCTCCCGGCCTTCATGGCGCGTCGCTTCGTCGTCGGCACGGCTGGTCATGTCGATCATGGCAAGACGACGCTCGTCCAGGCGCTCACCGGGATCGACACCGATCGCCTCCCCGAGGAGAAGCGTCGCGGCATCACGATCGAGCTCGGCTTCGCGGAGTGGCAGCTCGACTCCGAGACGGCGGTCAGCCTGATCGACGTGCCGGGGCACCGGCGCCTCGTCCACACGATGATCGCGGGCGCGGTCGGAATGGAGCTGGTGCTCCTCGTGGTAGCGGCGGACGAAGGCGTCATGCCCCAGACCCGCGAGCACCTGGCCGCCTGCGAGCTGCTCGGGATCGAGCGAATCGTCGTGGCCGTCACGAAGCTCGATCGCGCCGAGCGGGAGCTCGCGGAGATGGCCGGCGCCGAGGTGAGCGAGCTCTGCGCGGGGCGGTTCTCGCACGAGGTCGTTCTCTGCTCGGCGCGCACGGGAGAAGGGCTCGACGATCTGCGCGCCGCGGTCCGCCGCGCGCTCGCCACGCTCGAGCAGCCCGACCCGGCCGCGCCAGCCCGGCTGTCGGTGGACCGGCTCTTCACCATTCGCGGCGCCGGGACCGTGGTGACCGGCACGCTCGTCCGGGGCTCGCTCCAGATCGGCGATCCGTTACGCGTCGTGGGGCCGAGAGGCGTACACGAATCGAGCGTTCGAGGCCTTCACGTGCACGACCGCGGGGCCCAGCGCGTGCTCGCGCCGAGCCGGCTGGCGATCAACCTCGCGTCCCTCGACCTCACCGAAGTCGGCCGTGGCGACGTCGTCACGACGGACCCAGCGGTCGGGACCACGCAACGTTTCGATGCGCGCGTCACCTTGCTCCGCGAGGTCAAGCCGAGCGCGTCCGTCGAGGTCTACGTGGGGACGGCGCGGAGCCCGGGCCGGCTCACGGTCCTCGGGCGGGAGGGCGAGGGGGAGGACGAGCGTGTGTTCGCGCGGCTGCGCCTCCAGGAGGCCATCGCGCTCGCCGGCGGCGACCGGTTCGTCGTCCGCGGCAGCGCGACGAAGGGCCCTGCCGGCGCGGTCGTCGGAGGAGGTGAGGTCCTCGACGGTCGGCCGCCGGTCGCCCGCCAGAAGAAGCGGCGAGTCGCGGCGCTCGCGGCGCTCGCCGCGCGGGACGCGACGGCGGCCGTGCGCGCGCTCGTGACCGAGCAAGCGCCGCGCGCGCTGGCCGTGAAGGACCTCGCGGCGCGGTTTCCGATCGACAGGGCCGCGCTCGTGCGCGCGGCGGAGAAGCTCGCGGACAAGGGAGACGTGGTCCGCGTGAAGGACGAGGGGTTCGTGGATCGCGCGGCGCTCACCAAGCTCGCGCTCGACGCGCGCAGGGCCGTCGCGGCCCACCACGAGGCGCACCCCTTCGACCCCGGGCTCAAGCTCGAGACGCTCCGGCAGAAGCTCGGCGAGCGCGTGGGGGCCGCCGTGGCCGCGGAGGCCATCCGGCTCGCGGCGCGAAAGTCGCTCGAAGGCGCGCCGCTCGTGGTCGAGGCCGACATCGCCAAGCTCGACGGGTTCGTCGAGGGCAGGGGAGCCGTCCCCGGAGGGCCGCTCGACAAGGTGCGCTTCGCGCTCGAGGACGCGGGGCTCAAAGGGATGGGCGAGTTCGCCCTGACCGAGCTCATCGGCCAGGGGCCCAAGGAGGCGAAGGCCATGCTCGCGAAGCTGGTGCGCGACGGGGAGCTCGTCTCCACCGGGGGGCAATGGTTCGCCAGGGCGGCGGTCGACGCGCTGCGGGCCAAGGTCACCTCCCACCTCGGGGCGAACGGCGTGCTCACCATCGCCGCGCTCAAGGAAATGAGCGGGCTCGGCCGCAAGCAGGCCATCCCCTTGCTCGAGCTGTTCGACCGCGAAGGGACGACCCTTCGAAAGGGCGACGACCGGGTGGCCGGCCCGCGGATCAAGCGCGCGGTGCCCTGATCCGCTTTCCCCTTTGTCGTGTAGGCTCCACGCTGTGCACGTCTCTCGCGTTTCGATCTTCGCCGCCGCGGCATCTTTGCTGTTCGCCGCGGCTCCGGCCGCCGCGCAGGTGGAAGAGCCGTGGACGGACCCGGACCCGCCGGGCCCGCCCAAGCGCTACGAGCTCGGCGAAGACTTCGGCATCGCCGTGGGCGCGGAGTACCGCGCGCAAGGCACGTACGTGAACCCGATCTCGCTCAACACCATCAACGAGCGACGGCTCGGCTTCATCGAGCACCGCCTGCGCTTCGACGGCAGCGTCGACTACGACGAGAAGGTGCGCATCGTCACGAGCATCGACATCCTCGACGGGGTGCTCTGGGGCGACAACGGGACCGTCGGCACCGACCCGGAGCCGGAGGCCGGCACCACCGTCAATACGCGCAGCCCGAACGAGGCGACGCCCTGCATCGGGTACAAAGGCGGCGAGGGCGGCGACCCGCTCAAGGCGGACTCCTACGGCTTCGTCCTCTGCGACTCGGACGTCTTCAAGGTGCGCCGCCTCTACGGCGACGTGGTCACGCCCATCGGGCTCCTGCGCGTCGGTCGCCAGCCGTTCACGCTGGGCTACTCCATCCAGGGCGCGACGGGTGACGGCAGGGCCAACCGCTTCGGCATCGCGCGTCGCGGCACCTACGTCGACCGCATCGCCTTCGGCACGAAGCCGCTCGAGGCCTTCAAGGCGGAAGGCGAGCGCGACCTCTCTCTCGACAACGGCTTCTTCGTCACCGCGCTCTACGATCACCTCGTCTCGGACGACCTCAGGCTCGTGAACGACGACGAGCGCCAGGTGGGCGGCGCCGTGTTCTACCGCGCCAAGGAGTTCCCGGGCGGCAAGGACCTCGAGGCGCTCGCGTATTACGTCCACCGCTGGAGCGACGAGCAGTCGACCAACGTGAACATCTTCGGCGGTCGCGCGATCAGCCGTTTCGGTCCGGTGTTCCTCGGGCTGGAGGGCGCCGCGAACATCGGCTCGACCCGCGAGATCGCCGAGGCCTACAAGGTCATCAACAACGACCCGGTCGTCGATCAGACCATCCTGCAGGTCGGCGCGCGCGCGGTCGCCCGCTATGACTGGCCGGTCGTCCGCGCGGGCGAGGAGAAGAAGCCGGGCCTCTCGGCGTACCTGGAGATCGACTATGCCTCGGGCGACGGCGATCCGCAGGCCCGCACGGACCTGTCGCAGATGGTCTGGGCGCAGGACATGAACGTGGGCCTGCTCATGTTCGAGCACGTCTTCCACTTCCAGACGGCGCGCGCGGCAGCGGCGGCCACCGAGACCTTGCGACGCCTGGGCGCCAAGTCCTTCCCGGTCGACGCCATCGACACGCGGGGGGCGTTCGCGAACGCGTTTGCGATCTTCCCGCAGTTCGACTTCCGGCCTCACAAGGACGTGTTGATCCGGCACGGCGTGCTCCTGGCGTGGGCGCCGTCGCCGGTGGTCGATCCGGTCGCGTCGCTCCTGGGACGCGACGGCGTCGAGATCGAAGACGATCTCGTGAACTTCGCCGGCGGCAAGCCCGGGCAGTTCTACGGGGCCGAGCTCGATCTGCGCGCGCAGTGGCGCTTCCTCGAGCACTTTGCGCTCGATCTCGAGGGCGCACTCCTCTTCCCGGGAGACGCGCTGCAGGACGAGAACGGCGACGCGGTGCGGAGCGGCCTCTTGCAAGGCCGGACCACCTTTTTCTTCTGAGGGGCAGCATGGCTATCGCTCGGCTGATTCGCGGTCTTTCGATCCTGACGGTAGCGTCAGCAACAGCTTCCGTGTCGTTCGGCGCGTGTGAGATCTACGACTCGCCCCCGCGCCCTTCGATCGACAACCTGGTCGACGGCGTGCTCCCCGACCGGACGGTGCCGGTCGTCCTCCGCTTCAGCGAGCCGATTGACCGGGACACGTTCACCGGTCGCATCGTCCTCTACGAGACCGACGAAGAGGGCAACCTGCTCCCCGACACGGAGGAGTTTTTCACCTACGAGCCGGCCACGGCGAACCTCTTCGGCCAGGCCGCGTTCTCGGACGATGACAAAACCGTCACGATCACGGTGGGCAAGCCGATGCCCATCGGCTCGAACATCGCCCTCGTCATCGACGCGGGCCTGTCCGACAAGGACGGGAACAAACACAATAACCCGCTCATCCTGCTGTTCACGTTCCGGCTCTCCTGCGACGACGCGGGTGGGACGGAAGCCTTCCCGAGCGGGACCTACTTCTTCCTGGCCAACGTGGCCGATCCGCTGCCTGTCCAGGTGCAGCTCTGGGGTCAGATCATCGTGGACCCAGCGACCGGCAAGTTCATCGGACAGTTCACGAACGCCGACCGGAACCCAGACCCGAACCGCTGCTCGCCGCCGTGTGACGCCTCGGAGGCGTGCCGGCTCCTGCCGGCGGAGGACTGCGTGCTTCCGTCTCTCGAGGCCGCGACGGAGGACGAGTTCTCGGATTTCATCGCCAACGTTCCCCCGCCCACGGGCTACTCCTTCCGCGTCGAGGGCTGCCTCTCCGAGAGCGAGGGCGGTGTGGCCTTCGTGAACCTCCCGGCGGACGTCGTCATCCAGCAGCCGGCGGTCACCATCGAAGGCATCCAGCTCACCGCGTCGTTCGTGGATGAAGGCGGGAGCTTCCGAGGAACGGGCGGCGTCACGGCCGACGGTGTCATCATCGGAACGACGCCGAGCGGCCCGGCCAAGGGCAGCGTCCTGGCGCGGCTCGTGCCGCCCGAGCAAGTGCCCGCTGGAATCCCCGGGCCCGAGCTCTGACGACGCGTCAGGCTTCGGTTTGGAGGCCGTCCAGGGGGTCACCATGGAGCCGCAGCGACTGAAAGGGTTCAACGTCGACGTCCTCCTATGGGCCGACGTGAACGAGGTGGAGTCTGCCGCGCTGACTCAGCTGCGGAAGATCACCAGCTTGCCGTGTGTGGTCCACCACGTCGCGGCGATGCCGGACGTGCACCTCGGGCGCGGCGCGACAGTGGGGAGCGTCGTCGCCATGAAGGGCGCGGTGTGCCCGGCCGCGGTCGGCGTGGACATCGGCTGCGGCATGGCCGCGGTGCGTTCGACGCTGAAGGCGTCGGATCTGCCCGACTCTCTTTCTCGCCTCCGTGGCGACATCGAGGCCGTGGTGCCGACCGGCTTCTCCATGCACGATTCGCCCGACAAAGACGTGCGCTCGCTCGCGCTCTTCCGGGAGTTCGAGACGCTCACGCCGAAGGTCCACTCGGACAAGTCGGTCGCGCTCCGCCAGCTCGGCACGCTCGGCGGCGGCAACCACTTCATCGAGATCTGCCTCGACGAAGAGGACCGCGTCTGGGTGATGCTCCACTCGGGCTCACGCCGAATCGGCAAGCTCCTGGCGGAGATCCACATCGGCCGCGCCAGGCGCCTCGCCCACAACGAGCGGCTGCTCGACCCGGACCTCGCGTATTTCCTCGCCGGCACGCCGGAGATGGACGCCTACCGCCGGGATCTCGACTGGGCGCAGCGTTACGCCTGGGAGAACCGCCGCAAGATGCTCGAGCTCGTCCTCGCGGCCGTG